>JAAYDJ010000006.1 GCA_012729335.1 Bacteroidales bacterium
GTTTTTCCAATTCGGCTTCAGCGGCCAGGCGCGCGGCCTCCTCGCGTGCGGCCTTTTCAGCAGCCAGACGTGCTTTCTCGGCCTCGGCAGCCTGACGTTCGGCCTCCAGCCTGGCGAGGCGTTCGGCTTCCACGCGGGCCTGCTCTTCGGCAATGCGCTGTTTCTCGGCTTCAGCGGCCAGGCGCGCCGCCTCTTCGCGTGCGGCCTTTTCAGCAGCCAGGCGTGCTTTCTCGGCCTCGGCAGCCTGACGTTCGGCCTCCAGCCTGGCGAGGCGTTCGGCTTCCACGCGGGCCTGCTCTTCGGCGATGCGCTGCTTTTCGGCTTCAGCGGCCAGGCGCGCGGCCTCCTCACGTGCGGCCTTTTCAGCAGCCAGACGTGCTTTCTCGGCCTCGGCAGCCATTTGCTCTGCTTCCAGGGAGGTGATCCTGGAGATCATTTCTTCCGGATATGTCTCTCCGGGGAGATGGTTCAGGGCCTCCTGGAATGCCTTTCTGGCCGGACCGTAATTTTGTTTTTTAAACTCCTGGTCACCTAAGGCAACGGCTGCCTCGAAGGCTTTTCTGGTTTCATTCTGGCGGGCGATGATCCCCCTTATTTCCTCGATTCTTTGGATAGGGTAAGATTCCCTGGGTTTTATTTCAAGGGCGGCCCTGAATTTTCCTACGGCTTCCACCAGAAGGTTTTCCGTGGCCAAACGGTCGGCGTCCCTGATGGTAGATTCATACTGTTGGTCCCGGAGTGCCTGTTCGGCCAGCAGCCGGGCTTGTTCTTCCTGTTCCCTGCGGGTCTGTTCTTCGGCCAGCCTTAATTTCTCAGCTTCCGCAGCCATGCGGGCGGCCAGTTCTTCGGCGGCTTTCCGGGCTTCTTCCTTGGATTTCTCTTCGGCCAGGCGGAGCAACTCCTCATCTATCGCGTCGATTTTCTCCAGCATCCGGGCAGGATAAGGTTCATTGCTCATGGCCTTCTGGGCCTCCTCAAAGGCTTTGCGTGCCTGGCGGTAGTTCTGTTGCCTGAAGGCTTTATCCCCTTCGGATATGGCGTTATCATAGGCTTTGCGTGCTGCGGCAAGTTCGGCCATGATGGTTTCCGCTTCCGTGATCCTGGAGGTGGGGTAGGATTCTCCCGGTTTGATCCTCAGGGCGTTTCTGTAGCCGGTGATGGCCTGGGGGTATTCCTGCCGTGTGAAGGCCTGGTCAGCCAGCGAGAGGGCCTCCCCGTATTGTTTTTCCAGGTCGGCCAGCATCTGAGCCTGTCGTTCTGCTTCCCGCCTGGCGTTTTCTTCGTCCTGGAGGGCTTTCTCTTCGAGCGCAACCGCTTGTTCTATTTCTGTAAGGCGACCTGTGGCATAGCTGTCACCGGGCTTTACAAAGAGCGCCTGGAGGTAGTTTTCCCTGGCCCCGGGCCAGCTCTTCAAACCAAACTGGCGGTCTGCTTCCCTGATATATCCGTTGTATTTTTCTGCATTCTGTTTATCCAGTTCAGCCTGCAGACCCAAAATGGCAATGAGGTCGTTGATTTCTGCGATCCGGTCCTTCGGATATTGTTCCGTCGGGAAAATTCTGCTGGCCGACTTGTAGTCGCCCAGGGAGGCAATATATTCCCCGCGGTCGAATTCGGTGCCCGCCTTCTTGAGCAGTTCGTCGTACTCCTTTTTAAGTTCGGCCAGTTCGGCCGCCGACAATTTTTTGAGCAGGTCGGCTTCCCTCCTCACATTCTGGCTTTGCCAGATGGCCTGGTCAATCAGCCTTTTTATCTGGGCATTGTTGTAATAGAGTTCAGGTATGAAATTGTCGACCGATGGGGAGTAATAGATTTTCATGATGGCGTTGTCGGCGAACGTCCGGTCAACTCCTTTTATTTCCGTAAAGAGGTTGACGTCAACGGGAAAGGGGGGGAATTTCCGGTCGCGGCGTAAGACCTCTGCGGGGACATGGGTGGTGATGACTATTTTTTGGGGGAAGTTATCACTTCTCTGAAAGACAAGGACATAGTCGTTGTTGAATTCAAATCTGAGGTCAAATTTTCCATCGGGCAGCACCTGATAATCCTTCATGGGCTGGCCGTTGCGGGTCATGCGGATGGTGGCTCCGTTCACGCTGCCCTGTTCCGTGGTGATCTTTCCGGTGAGGTAAAGGCCACCGGGTTCCTGCTGCCCCGTGGCCGGAAACGGCCCGAAAAGCAAAACCAGCACAAAACAGGTGAACATCCGGTAAAATCTCTTCATATGCATTGTTGTGTTTTGAAGAAACGCAAAGTAACAGAAATAATTATCCCGATGTTTTTTTTAACGTTCCTCCCTTTCAATTTGTCGCAGGGGTGAGGATAAATCTCGGAATATTTGTGTTAGTTTGAAATGTAAAAGGTTCCCGGAGCATGAAAAAGGAAGAAAAAGAGCGGAGAATCACGCTGTTTGAGGCTGTTGTACCCCTGGTCTTTCTGATAGGGTTACTGGCGGCCAATGTATTTTTGTTTGAGGATACCTTGGCGGGGTCGAACCAGATGGCCCTGGTGCTGGCTGCGGCCGTGGCATCCATATTGGCCTACCGGTCGGGTGTGAGCTGGAGGCGGCTTCTGAAGAAAATGACGGGAACGATCCATTCGGCCATGCCGGCGATGCTGATTCTCCTGATTATAGGAGCACTTGCGGGGACCTGGATGATCAGCGGTGTGGTGCCGGCCATGATATACTATGGGCTGGAGATCATATCACCGAAGCTGTTTCTTTTTACGGCGGTGGTAGTGGGGGCCATAGTCAGTGTAGCCACGGGGAGCAGCTGGTCGACGGTGGCCACCATCGGGGTGGCCTTGCTGGGTATAGGGAAGGCCATCGGCCTCAGTGAGGCGGTGGTTGCCGGAGCCATTATCAGCGGAGCGTATTTCGGTGACAAGATGTCGCCTCTGAGCGATACCACCAATCTTGCACCGGCCATGGCGGGGACCGACGTCTTTACCCATGTGCGGTACATGGCCTATACCACCACACCCTCCATGGTCCTGACGCTGATCATTTTCCTGTTTATCGGATTCAGCTATGATTTCAGCGGGGCTTCGGTCGATGTGGAGAATGTACAGGCCACCATCAGGGGGACCTTCCACATCAATCTGTGGTTGTTTCTGGTTCCGGCATTTCTGCTGACGATCATCATGCTGAAGGTTCCGCCGTTGCCGGCCCTTTTGGCGGGGGCATTGGCGGGGGCATTGTTTGCCGTCATTTTTCAACCCCAGATCATCACCGAGGTGGGAGGGAAGGCTGGCAGTTTTGCCGGGGCATGCTACAGCGCCACCATGCAGGCGATGTTTGGCCAGGTATCGCTGACCACTCCTGACGAGAGTGTCAATGAGCTGTTAAGCACTTCAGGCATGCGGGGGATGCTCGATACCATCTGGCTGATCCTATCGGCCATGATCTTCGGTGGGGCTATGGAAGCTGCCGGTTTCCTGCGGAGAATCACTGCCCCTGTCATCCGTTATGCCAACAAAACCGCCTCCCTGGTGGCATCCACGGTAGGAACCTGTATCTTCTTCAACTTCACGGCTTCAGACCAGTACATCTCCATCGTCATTCCGGGGAGGATGTACCGTAAAGCCTATGAACAGATGGGACTCAAACCGGAGGTACTCAGCCGTACCCTCGAGGACTCGGGAACCATGACCTCGGTGCTTATTCCCTGGAATACCTGCGGAGCCACCCAGTCACGGGTTCTCGGGGTGGCCACCCTCGACTACCTTCCCTATTGCTTCTTTAACCTGATCAGTCCGGTCATGTCCATCCTTTTTGCCCTCTTCAACATTAAAATAAGGCGGCTTGCAGGAGGGAAAAAGACTATTTGAAGAGTTTCTTGAGTCCCTCTCCGATTTTGTTGACCGACTGCCGGATCTCCTCTTTGGTGGCGTTACCCACCTCCTTCTGGATCATTTTCCGGGCATCGGAAAGGTCCACTTTTACATCCGGGTTTTTCACTGGTCCGCTGATGCTCACCCCGACGGGGATGATCTGGATGTTTTTCTGTCCTGGCAGGACACCCAGGGTGTTCTCAATGTTCTTGCTCAGGGCATCGCGGCTGACCAGAAAATTGATGTCCATGTCGATCAGGTTGCTGGCATTCAGTTTTCCCGAAAAGGTGGCTTCCTGTCCTGAAATCTTCGTTTTGAAAGGTTTCAGGAGCAGGTTCCCGTTCTCGATGGTGAAGCTGGCCGCAAAGTCGTCGATTTTCAGGTCACGGAGACGTTCTTCGTTCAGGACGCTTTTCACCTTGTTGAAAACAGGGGAGTTGAGGACCTGCACATTCATAGAGTTAAAGAGTCCGGAGCCGTTAAGGCTCTCCATCACCAGGCCCATTTCTTCATCGAGCTGGCCGTTCAGGCGCAGGCTGGTGCTGAATTTGCCCTTGCTCTGGGCAGCGATCGGCAGATAATTTCTGACCAGTTTCAGGGACTGGAAGGCGGTGGGGATGTCGAAGCTGACCAGGTCCACGGCCACGTTGACTTCCGGCTTTTTGAGGGGAGTATTTTTGTAGGTTCCGGCGAGTTTCATCTCCCCGTCGAAGAGGTTCATGGTGACGCCGCGGAGGTCGAGCTGACCATCGGAGACGATCACCTGCCCTTTGATGTTACTGATGGTGAGCTTGTCATAGAGGGCCTTTCGGATATCGGTCATCAGTGAGAGGTTGACCCGTTCAGGCACTTCAAAGGGTTCAGGGGCGGCTTTAAGCGTATCATGGGCAGCAGTCCGTGTTTTGGTCTCCTTGGGTGAGTGTGACGTTCCGGGATCCATGGTGAGCGCCATCAGCTCATTCAGGTTGAGGTAGTCGGCATCGAGGGTGATGTTGCCATGGAGGGTCTCCCTGGCAAAAAGATAGGGATAGTAGTCGGTGACAAACCCTGCCACAGAGAGCTGGCTCTGGCCTATTTTCAGATCCATGTGCTGTAGGTTGACTTTTTCGGGAGCGAAATCCATTCTGCCTGTGGAAACCGTGACAGGCCGGGAGAGTTGGTTGCTTTCAAAGGAAAAGCCGGAAAGTTCCACCGTGCCATCGGTTTTAATCTGTTCATACTGTTTGTTTTCGATGGCTGCCATGTTGCCTGCCAGGTCGATGTTGGCATCGAGAAGCCCTGAGATCAGCACGCTGTCCATGGGAATGGCGTCGCGCAGATGGTCGAAGTTCACCCTGCCGGTGAGGTTGCCTGCAAAACGGATGTTTCCGAAGAGGTTGTCGAGGCGCAGGGAGAGGTTCAGGGGATTGTTTCTGACCTCGGCGTGCACCCCTGAAATGTCAATGGCGGTCAGGTCCATGCCGCCCTGGGGTTTGAGGATGGAGATGTGGCCACTTATGTTCCGGATCTCCTCCGGAAGTCCGGCATAGCGGATCTGACCTTCCGAAACGCGGAATCCGAGGTCGAAAGCGGGATACTCCTCCTCATAATAGATCCCCTTGAAACTTCCTTTGAGTTCGGCCCGGCCTTCGGCTTTCAGTGCTTCCAGGTATTGCTGGTAGTCTGGAGGAACCAGGGTGAGATAGTCGGAGAAGGAGGAGGCTTTGGCGTTGAAGCCAAGGTCAAAAAGAAGGGAGTCTCCCGGCATGGAGAAGGATCCGCGGAGGTCAACAGGGAGGTCGTTGACCAGGAGCTCGCTTTCGCCAAAGGTGAAAAGCCAGGTGTCGAAATGGATATCGAGGAGGGATTCGAGATCCAGCCTCACTTTCGAGATATAGGTGGCGGAGTCGTAAGTGAGGTTGAAGGCTGCCGCAGACCCTTCGGCTTTCAACCGGGTTTGGCTGCCATAAAGGTTGCCTTTCAGCCGGAGTTCGAGGTCTGTCAGGTCAAGAAAGAGGGGGGCAGCCTGGTCGGTATAACTGATATACCCCTTGTTGATCTCAATTTTGCTCAATTCGAGTCCGAATGTGCTTTCATGCTCTTTTTCATCGGGAGTGGTTCCAGGGCTTTCTTCAGGGAGGATGTCCCAGTTGGCTTTTTCGGCGGGGTTGACCCGGAGACGGAGCTCAGGGCGTTCCAGGATGAGTTCCTGGATGGTGAGGTTCCCGGGGGTGAGCAGGTCAAAAAGCCCGAATCGGGTGGTCAGGGCAGGAATCCTCAGGAGGGTGTCGCCTTCGAAGGATCCCTTTCCGGTGACCAGCACATCGGTAACCGAGAGGCTGGCCCGGGGAAAATTCCGGAGCAGGGAGAGGCTGAATCCGTCGAACCCGACCTGAACATTCAGGTTGCTGCTGATGGTGCTTTTTGTTTTTTCGAGCAGGGCATCGCGGAACAGCACCGGGACCAGCACAAGGGTACCCAATAAGACCGCAAAGGAGATTCCCGCAATGATCAACCCTTTTTTAACCATGGTTATCCGTTTTTTTCTTCCAGAATCAGTTTACGCAGAAGTTGCAGGGAGGTTTGGGAGGCCCTGAGGATATTCCTTTCCCTGTCATTACCGAAAACGTATTTTTCGCAGAAAAATTTTGCAGGGCCGGTGGCGGCGATCCAGACGGTGCCCACGGGTTTTTCCGGGGAGCCTCCGTCGGGGCCGGCGATGCCTGTGGTGGCCAGGGTGAAGTCGGCGCCGGTATGCTTTCTGGCGCCGCGGGCCATTTCCAAAGCGGTTTCGCGGCTTACGGCCCCATGGTGTTCCAATGTGTTGGGGCTGACGCCCAGCAGGGCGGTTTTCAGTTCATTGGAGTAGGCGGTCACCCCTCCGCGGTACCATGCTGAGCACCCCGGGGTAAGGGTGATCAGGTGGCTCACATACCCCCCGGTGCAGCTCTCAGCGACGGCCAGGGTGTGGCCTCCCGGGAGGAGCAGCCTGCCGATGGCCCCGGCCATGGTATCCCCGTCGTAGCCGTATATACTCTCCCCGATCAGGGGCTTGAGGGAGGCAATCTGGTTGTCTACCTCCTGTCGGAGGAGCTCCCGGTCGTTTCCCCTGGCGGTCAGCCGGAGCCTGACGGCCATCGGACTGGGGAGGTAGGCCAGGCTGATATGGGAGGGAAGCGCGATTTCCCATGCTTCCAGTTTTTCGGCCAGCACCGATTCGGGAATGCCCTGGGTCAGGACTGTGCGGTGCCAGATGGCTCCGGTCATTCCCGTGGTGGCCAGGCGGGGCAGAACCTCCCGGATCATGAGTCCTTCCATTTCAAAGGGAACCCCCGGCAGGGAAACGAATACGACTCCCTCTTTTTCGAACCACATGCCGGGTGCTGTGCCCAAAGCGTTTGCCAGGACGGTGCAGGAAGCGGGGACCAGGGCCTGGTCACGGTTCAGACGGTTCAGGGGGATGCCTCTTTTGAGGAACCTTTCGCTGATCTGGTCGAAGGTGGGCTGATGAAATACCAGTCCGGTGCCGAAATGGTCACACAGCGCTTTTTTGGTGATATCGTCGCGAGTGGGGCCCAGTCCTCCGGTGATCAGCACCAGACCGGCCCGGGATTGGGCCATGACCAGGGCTTCCAGGATGGCTGCATGCCCGTCGCCCACTGCCGTGTGGCGTATAACCTCCACTCCGGCAAGAGTGAGTTGCTGCCCGATCCAGGCGGCGTTGGTGTTGACGATCTGCCCGATAAGGATCTCATCGCCGATCGTCAGAATTTCAGCTGTCATATTCTTTTTTCAAGGTTGTCGAGTCTCCTCGGGAGGGGTGGGTGGGAATAGTTCACAAAGACATAGAGGGGGTGGGGGGTCATGTTGGTGAGGTTTTTGACCGCCAGTTTTTTCAGGGCTGACATCAGTGGGAGGGCCATTCCGTGGTCAGCCGCAAAGTTGTCGGCTTCAAATTCGTGTTTCCGGGAGAGATAATGGGTGGCCATGCCGGTGAGGAGGCTGAGGGGGGAAAAAAGGATACCAAAGGTGATCAGTCCGGTGTGAAAGGCGGGATGGTCTATGCCGAGGCCTTGGCTGAGGGCGCGGCTTTCCACTACCCTCGAAAAGAGGAAGAGCATTACGCCGCTCTGCAGGAGCCCTGCGATCAGGCCGGTGAGGAGATGTCTCTTTTTATAGTGGCCGGTTTCATGGGCCAGGATGGCCACGATTTCCGGGGTGGTCATTTCATCGAGGAGGGTGTCATAAAGCACGATGCGTTTGCGGGGTCCCCAGCCGGTGAAGTAGGCGTTGGCTTTCGACGACCGTTTGGATCCGTCGATCAGGAAGATTTGGCTGAGCCTGAAGCCGGCCCTGGCGGTGAAGGATTCGATGGCCGTACGGAGCTCTCCCTCAGGCAGGGGGGTCTGTTTATTGAAAAGGGGAACGATCAGGCTGCTGTAGAGCAGCGACCCCAGGAGGCTGACCATGCCCATGGTACCCCAGGCCAGAAGCCAGAACCAGCGGCCTGTCTCCAGGTAGATGGCGATGATCAGTGCCAGCAGTCCCCCACCCAGGATAAGCGTGAGCAGCAGGGATTTGAGCTGGTCGGTCACGAAGGTTTTCGGAGTGGTTCTGTTGAAGCCGAATCTCTCTTCGATCACAAAGGTGTCGTACATGGTAAAGGGAAGGTGGAGGAGGGCGGAGCCCAGGGTGAGGATTCCGGTGAAAACCAGGGGGAGGAAGAGGGGATGACTTGTCAGGGTGGCGGCCAGGTCATTGACCAGGGCGAAGCCGTGGAAGAGGAGCATGGACATCATCACCAGGAAGGTGATTTTTGCGGTCAGGGCTTCGAACCGGTAATTGGCGTGCTGGTACTCCTGTTGCCATGCATACGCCTTGGCATCAAAGAGGGTACGGAGCTTTTCCGGGAGGGGTCTGCGGGCACTTTGATGGTTCAGGAATTCGAGCCACCGGTCGGCTACAAACCCGGCCAGGAGAATGGCCGGTAAGATATAATAAAACGGTTGGTTCATTGGGGATCGGTACGGGGTCTCTCCCCGGGGGCCTTTCCGAAGCTTTTCTCCGGGGTGCTTCCCATCTCCAGTTCCAGCAGGCCGCCGCTGAGGATATCCCTGTGGGTAATGTAGCTCTTTTTGTAGGGCTGGCCATTGAGCCGGGCCGACTGGATGTAGATATTCCGGGGGGAATTGCCATGGGCTTTGACGGTGAAATCCTTGCCGTTGGGGAGGTGGAGGGTGGCTTCCTCGTGGAGGGGACTTCCCAGGACATAAACCCCGTTGGAGGGATTAACGGGGTAGAACCCCAGCGAGGAAAAGAGGTACCAGGCCGACATCTGGCCGCAGTCTTCATTGCCGCAGAGCCCGTCGGGACCGTCATGGTAGAGATGGTCGAGGATGAACCTTACTTTTTCGGCGGTTTTCCACTGTTCTCCTGCGAAAGCATAGAGGTAGGCGGTATGGTGGCTGGGTTCGTTGCCGTGGGCGTACTGGCCAATCAGTCCGGAGATATCGGGAGAAGCACCTTCGTTAAGTTCGCTGCTCACCAGAAAAAGGGAGTCAAGGCGGCGGGTAAAAGGTTCATCTCCTCCCAGCAAGGTGATCAGGCCTTCGGGATCGTGGGGAACCATCCAAAGGTATTGCCAGGCATTTCCCTCGGTATAGTTCCCCTGTTCATGCAGGGTGTATACGGGGTGAAAGGGTTGGCTCCAGGTGCCGTCGTAGTTTTTACCCCGGAAGAATCCCACCTCCGGGTCATAATAGAGGAGGTAATTGCGGGCCCTTTCTGCGAAATACGCATAATCATCGCTCTTTCCCATGGCCTTGGCCATGGCGGCGATGGCCCAGTCGTCGACGGCATATTCGAGGCCCTTGGAGACCGACTCGCGCGTGGAGTCGGCGGCCACCCACCCTTTTTCGATGAGGAATTTCAGACCGTCGCCATCATCGGAAAGCGCTGTGGTTTTCATGGCCTGGAAGGCATTTTCGGCGTCAAAGCCGGTGATACCCTTCAGGTAGGCGTCGGCGATGACCGGAATGGCGTGGTTTCCCACCATGGTGCCGGTCTCGTTGCCCATCAGGTGCCATACCGGAAGGCTTCCCTGCTGTTCGAAAACGGCCAGCATGGAATTGACCATGTCGCTGACCCTGCCGGGGTGGGTCAGGGTAAAGAAGGGGTGTGCCGCGCGGTAGGTATCCCAAAGGCTGAAGATGGAATAGTTCTGGAACCCCGGGCGGGAATAGACCTGTTTGTCGGTGCCACGGTAGTCGCCGTGGGCATCATTGAACAGGGAGGGATGGATCATCAGGTGGTAAAAGGCGGTGTAGAAAGTACGCAGGTCGGAAGTATCGCTGCTCTTGACGGTGATGGCCGAGAGTTCCCGGTCCCATTTCGCATGGGCTTCCCGGGCGGTACGGTCAAAATCCCAGTGGGGGACCTCCGCGGTGATGTTGGCCAGTGCGTTCTCCTCGGAGACAGGGGAGATTCCGGCTTTAAGGAGAATCTGCTTGCTGACGGGAGGATAGAAGGTGAGCACCGCCTTGAGGGTCCGGGCAGTGTCGGTCCCTTTTATTTCCTGCAGGTTGCGGTCGTAATGTTTCCATTCGTCGGGTTCTTCTGAAAGCTGAAGGCCAAAGAAAAAGCGCTGATCGGGGGCCCATCCGCGGGAATGGCGGTATCCGCTCCAGGTGGCCTCTCCGCATTTCCGGAGGTCGGTGGCCATCGCCTGGTCCCAGCCAATCCCCATCTTCAGGTCAATGATGATTCTGGCGGTATCCTGCTCCGGAAAGGTATAGCGGTGAAACCCCACCCTTTCGGTAGCGGTGAGTTCGGCGGTGACTCCCCAGCTTTTCAGATCTGCGGAATAGTAGCCCGGACGGATAGTCTCCCCCTGATGAGCGTAAAGGGAAGCATATCCCTGGGAAATATCCTCCTGGGAGCCGGGCAGGAGCCTGATACTACCGGTGTAAGGCATGAGGTGCAGATCACCCAGGTCGCCGATGCCGGTCCCGCTCAGGTGGGTGTGTGAAAATCCCGTGAGGATGGAGTCAGAGTGGTGGTATCCCGAACACCAGTCCCATCCCTTGACGAAATTGTTGGGGCCTGCCTGAACCGCACCAAACGGTACATTCGCTCCCAGAAAGACATGGCCGTGGGCGGCGGTGCCAATCCGGGGATCCACCCACGTCACAGGGGAAAAATCAGGGCGGTCTGCCTGCCGGCATCCTGCCAGGAATGCGGCCACGATTCCCGCCGCCAGAAACAGCGTGTAACACTTATTTCGCATGGGTTGCCTTGGTTTTAAGGGGGCTAAATTACAAAAAAAATACCGGTAAAGACCGGTATTCCGGAGGTTCATCCGATAGGTTCCCGGGACGTTTCCCGGGGCTGTTCCGGGGTATTATTTGCCCTGAAGCAGTATCTGGTTGATGTTGTCTACGAACATTTTTTTGGTATCTTCCTTGGTTCGTGCGATCCCGGGTATCATGGTCGGTTTGCCGTTCCGGGGAATGTACAGGAAAGCGGGAATGCTCCGCACGCCAAAGACGGCTGCCAGTTCCTGTTCCTTCTGGGTATCGATTTTGTAAACGTCGATTTTTCCGGCAAACTCATGGGAGACCTCCTCCAGAATGGGGGAAGCGATCTTACATGGCCCGCACCAATCGGCGTAGAAATCAATGATGGCGGGTTTATTGCCCAGGAAGACCCATTCCTGCGGATTCTTTTCATAATTCCAAACCGATTGGAGGAATTCGGCCTTGGTCAGCAGTTTGGTGCCTCCCTGTTCAGAACCCTGCGATGCTGAAGGTTCTCCTTCCGTCGCAGCGGGCTGATCTGTACCTTCCACGGCACCGCTTTCCCCTCCGGAAGCTTCCACGTGCGCAGCAGAACGAGGGGTAGCCCCCTCAGGGTGAACAACTTCTGCGACCTTTTCTTCCGCCACCGAAGCTATAGCGGCCCCGACAGTTTCTGTTTGCCCATCTCCCGATTTGGCCGTGCTGCTCCCGCAGGATACCGCCAGCAAGGCGGCCATGGCCAGTAGTAAACCTGTTTCTCTCATCTTTTTACTTTGCGCTTTATTTATTATTTAAGTTTCGCAAGTGATTTTACCCCACTTGCTTGAATTCAATATTTTCAATGTTAACAATATGTTTAAAGGTTTCACTCCGGTTGATCAGGGTATCCATCACTTTTTCATCGTCGATTTCAA
>JAAYDJ010000007.1 GCA_012729335.1 Bacteroidales bacterium
TTCATAGCCATCTAGCAATTTTTGGTTTGACAACTCAAAGCTAGATGGCTTTTCTATATATCCATGTCCTTTTGTCTCTGCTCCACTAAAATAAAAACTCAACGGTGGTGAGGCTTTCATTAGTATAGTTGATTGTTAATAATTTGCTCTTCAGTCATATACCGTGGTGAAGCCGGTTATTGTGCTTCACGCCCATGGAAGTCACACGGGGCTAATAGTCATCTCCTAAGGTGGTCGGAGCACCGTGTGACTTTCACTTGTCTTTTTGTTAGTTAATAACTTGTTCTTCAGTTATATATGGCAGTGAGGCCGGTTAAGGTGCTTCACGCCCATGGAAGTCGCATGGAGCAAATATACATGTCCTTATGTGGTCGAAGCACCATGCGACTTTCACCTGATGGTCAGTTTTCCAGTTCGTTCTCTCCTTTGACATAGCCGAAGTTGGCCAGGATGCCGCCGTCGACATAGAGGATGTGGCCGTTCACAAAATCGGAGGCTTTGGAGGCCAGAAAAAGGGCGGCGTTGCCCACGTCTTCGGGTTCTCCCCACCGTCCGGCGGGTGTGCGCATCATCACCAGGTCGTTGAAGGGGTGGTTTCCTTCACGGATAGGGGCTGTTTGGGCCGTGGCGATATAACCGGGACCGATACCGTTGATCTGGAGGTTGTATTTGGCCCACTCGCAGCACATGTTGGCCGTAAGCAGTTTAAGGCCTCCCTTGGCTGAGGCATAGGCCGAAACCGTGTTCCGGCCATAAACACTCATCATAGAACACATGTTGATGATTTTCCCCGCCCGCTTTTTGATCATGTGGGGAGCCACCCGCTTGCTCACAATCAGGGGGGCCACCAGATCCACCTCCATCACCTGCCTGAAATCCTTTACGGGCATGTCGAGTATCGGAATCCTTTTGATGATCCCTGCATTGTTGACCAGAATGTCGACCGGTCCTACTTCCCTCTCGATCACGGAGATGCCTTCATCGACCTGCTGTTCGTCGGTCACATCAAAAACCAGTGTGAAAGCATCCACTCCGGCTTTGGCATACTCTATTTTGGCTGCTTCAAGCCGTTCGGGACTCAGGTCGTTGACACAGATCCGGGCCCCTGCCTGCCCCAGGGTCTTCCCAATGGCCATCCCAATGCCGTGTGTCCCTCCGGTGATCAGGGCCACCTTCCCCGTCAGATCAAATAAATCATTCATATTCAGTTTTTTTTATTTTGTATTTTTATTCCCGATTCCTCATTCCAGACTCAAGATTCCAGACTCCAGACTCCAGATTCCCGATTCCAATATTCAAGACTCCAGACTCCAGATTCCTCATTCCAGATTCAAGATTCCAGATTCAAGATTCCTATTCCAGTTCGTTTATCTGAGTTCATCGGGTTTGATGCCGTCCATATCGGCATAGTCGAGGTTTTCGCCGGCCATGCCCCAGATGAAGGAGTAGTTGGCGGTACCTGCGGCCGAGTGGATGGACCAGCTGGGTGAGAGAACGGCCTGTTCACTTTTCATCCAGATGTGGCGCGTTTCGGTGGGTTGTCCCATGAAGTGGCAGACAGCCTGGCCTTCAGGAAGGTCGAAGTAATAATAGACCTCGTTCCTGCGGGAGTGGGTGTGGGGAGGCATGGTGTTCCAGACCGAACCGGGTCTGAGTTCGGTGAGCCCCATCTGCAGCTGGCAGGTGGGTACCAGCTGGTTGATGATCAGCTGGTTGATCTGTCGCTCGTTGGAGGTTTCCAGGGCGCCCGTGTGGATTACCCTGGCCTTGTCAAAGGTGATGTGGGCCGTGGGATATTCCTTATGGGCTGGTGCAGAATTCAGATAGAATTTGGCCGGATTTTGCGGATCCTCCGACCTGAAAACCACCTTTTTGCTCCCTTTGCCCACATAGAGGGCCTCCTTTTTCCGGAGAACATATTCCATCTCATCGACCAGGACCGATCCCGTTCCCCCGGTGTTGATCACCCCCAGTTCACGCCGGTCAAGAAAATGAGTGGCCTTCAGGGCATCCACGGTTTCCAGCACCAGCTCTTCCTCCAGAGGCATGGCTCCTCCCGTTATGTAACGCTCAATATGGGAGTAGACCAGCCTGATATGGCCGGGGTCCATCACTTTCTCCACCAGGAACTCCTTCCTGATCCGGTCGGTTCCGTAACCCCTGAAGTCCTCAGGATGGTAGTTGAACCTTTCCTCAAAATATATCGCCATAATCTTAAGTGTTAATTTTTTTACACGATGAGGGGCCATTGGTGACCTCCTGCAAATTTAGGTTAATCTGGTCAGCCTTCAAAAAAAACGGACTCCAAAGTGGATCAGGGGTAGAAAAGTAAAAGCTGGCACGGGGCCCTGCCCTATGCCAGCTTTATAATCACCTGATAAATTCAAGCCAGTGCGTGGAAAATGGTCGTCAGACCAGGATTTTGGTGGTCAGGTTGGTGATGCTCTTCTGGATGGCTTCAAAGGGAAGTCCGTCTTTGGTGCGGTCCTGTTCCACGATCATATACTTCATGCCGGCCACATCTTTGGCGGCCAGGATTTCCTTGAAGTTAATAACTCCTTCACCCACGGGTGCGAAATCTTCCACACCATCGGTAAAGAAGAAGGGCTCTTCATGGGTGAACATGTCTTTCATGTGGAAAAGCTCGAACCTGCCCGGGTATTTGTTGAAGATTTCCACGGGATTCTGGCCGGCTTTGGTGGTCCAGAAGAGGTCAATTTCCATGGTGACCAGCTGAGGATCGAGTTCTGCCAGGAAAATGTCGTAATAGGGGATTTTCCCTTCCACGTTGTCGAATTCGAAATTGTGGTTGTGGTAACCGAAAAGGAGGCCGGTGTCTTTCATGATCTGGCCCACCTGGTTCCAGTCGGCGGCCATTTTCTGGTAGCTGGCGACGGTAGTCCGTGCTTCGGGGACGACCCACGGCTGCACGCAGTATTTCACCCCCAGCAGGGCATGGTCGTCGGCCATCTTCTTCGCGTTTTCCAGGGTGATGCCGGCGGCTTCCACCTGGGTGTGGCTGCTCAGGATCTCCATGCCCAGGTCTTCAACCAGTTTCCGGAAATCGGCAGGTGCGTAACCATAGAATTTCCCGTCGGCATAACCCGCCAACTCCACATATTTATACCCCATGTCAGAGACCCTTTTCAGCGACCCGGGCACGTCGGTGGCCATGGCATCACGGATGGTGTACAACTGCAAACCGATGCCGAAACTCTTCGGATCAGGGGCTTCGGCGACTGGTTTGGCCTTGGGCTTGCAGGATAGTTGTGAAAGTACTACGGCTCCCAATGCTCCTGCGGCAGACAAACGGATAAAATCCCTTCTGGATTGATTTGAACTCATGATGTGCTATTTTTTAGTATGTGGTAAAGTTTTTGGGGTAAATATAGTAAAAATGCATCATTTGCCGCGGATCCACCTCCATTCCTGCGACCGGCAGGCAGAAATATTTCCGGCAGTTCTGAAGCTTTCTGTGCAGGAGAACCTGGGCACCCGTCAATTTCTTATCTTTGCTCCTCTTTTCAGGTTGAATCAATTAAAACGTCCTACGCATGGTCCTGTTTTTCACCACCCGCGAGAAAAGTGTTGTTGCCATTGAAACCTCCCGTGACCTATCCGGTGAGGAGATCTCCAAACTCAGTTGGTTGCTGGGGGAAGCCCGGGTGTCAGAAGTCCCCGTGCTGAAGGGGTGGTATGCCGGTCCCCGGAAGGAGATGCTCACCCCCTGGAGTACCAATGCCGTGGAAATCACCCAGAACATGGGTGTCGAAGGGATTGTCAGGATGGAGGAGCTGGTTCCCGTGGCGGGGCCCGGAGTCCCCTTTGACCATATGCTGCAGGCCTTATACCACAATCCCGGCCAGGAGATTTTTACGATTCACCACCAACCTGAACCGGTGAGGGAGATCACCGACATTGCGGCCTGCAATGAGCAGGAGGGGCTTGCCCTGAGTCAGGAAGAGGTGGAATACCTGCAATCGGTAGCCGAAGCCCTGGGGCGTCCCCTCACCGATAGCGAAGTGTTTGGTTTTTCGCAGGTTAACTCGGAACACTGCCGTCATAAAATCTTTAACGGGACCTTCGTCATCGACGGAAAGGAGCAGGAGGAGACCCTTTTTCAGCTCATAAAAAAAACTTCGCAGGTCAATCCCAATAAGATCGTTTCGGCATACCGTGACAACTGTTCCTTTGTGGAGGGGCCCATGGCGGAGCAGTTTGCTCCAGAGGTGCAGGACCAGCCGGGTTGGTTCCGGGTTACCGATATGGAGACGGTGCTTTCCCTGAAAGCGGAGACCCACAATTTTCCGACGACCGTGGAACCTTTCAACGGGGCCTCCACGGGCACCGGCGGGGAGATCCGCGACAGGATGGCCGGGGGCCGGGGCAGCATTCCCGTGGCCGGTACGGCCGTCTATATGACGGCCTATCCGCGCACCGAAGCGGCACGCCCCTGGGAAGAGGCTACAACACCACGCCCCTGGCTCTATCAGACTCCGGAGGAGATCCTCATCAAGGCTTCCAACGGAGCCAGCGATTTCGGCAACAAATTCGGACAGCCGATCATTGCCGGGTCGGTACTCACCTTCGAGCATTTCGAGCATCACAAAAAGTACGGTTACGACAAGGTGATCATGCTGGCGGGGGGTATCGGATTCGGCAAGAAAAAGGAGAGTCTCAAGGGGGAGCCGGTTCCGGGCGACAAGATTGTTTTGCTGGGGGGTGACAATTACCGTATCGGGATGGGGGGCGGTGCCGTATCGTCGGTGGCCACAGGCGAATTCGGAAATGCCATTGAGCTGAATGCCGTCCAGCGCGCCAATCCCGAAATGCAGAAACGGGTTTTCAACGCCATCAGGGCACTTACCGAGATGGAGGTAAATCCTGTGATTTCCATTCATGACCATGGGGCCGGGGGCCACCTCAACTGTCTCTCGGAACTGGTGGAAAGCACCGGGGGAAAAATAGACACGGCGCGGCTTCCCGTTGGGGATCCCACGTTGTCGCAGAAGGAGATCATTGGCAACGAGTCGCAGGAACGCATGGGGTTGGTTCTTCATGAGAAGGACGTTCCCCTGCTCACGAGGATTGCCCAAAGGGAGAGGGCTCCGCTTTATGTGATCGGCGAAGCGACCGGTGATATGCAGTTCACCTTCGAAAACAGTGTGACCGGTGAGAAACCCATCGACTGGCAGCTGGGCTACATGTTCGGGAAACCTCCGAAAACCGTTCTGGAAGATACCACGGTGAAGATGAGGTTCAGAGAGATGGCCTGGTCACAGGAAAAGCTACAGGCGTATACCGAGATGGTGCTGCAACTGGAGTCGGTGGCTTGCAAGGACTGGCTTACCAACAAGGTGGACCGGTCGGTCACAGGGCGTATCGCCAAGCAGCAGGGTGCCGGGCCGCTCCATCTGCCGCTTAACAATGTGGGGGTGGTCACGCTCGATTACCAGGGGAGGGCGGGAATCGCCACTTCGGTGGGGCACGCTCCCGTTGCCGGAATGGTGGATGCCCCTGCCGGGTCGGTGCTTTCCATAGCCGAAGCCCTCACCAACATCCTATGGGCTCCGCTTCCCGATGGCATCCGCTCGGTGTCGCTGAGCGCCAACTGGATGTGGCCTGCCAGAAACCCGGGCGAAAACGCACGCCTTTATGCGGCCGTCAAAGCCGCCAGCGACTTCGCCTGCCAGATCGGGGTGAATATCCCTACAGGCAAAGACTCTATGTCCATGACCCAGAAATACCCCGGCGATGTGGTTTATGCCCCCGGAACGGTCATCATCTCCGCCTCCGCGGAAGTGACCGATGTCCACAAGGTTATCGAACCGGTCTTGTGCAATGACCCCTCCATGCCACTCCTCTTCATCGACTTCTCCTTTATGCCGCGATGCGCCGGTGGAAGCGCCCTGGCACAGCTCCTCAACCGGCTGGGCAGCCAGGCCCCTGCGGTGGCCGATCCGGGGAAATTCTCAGCCGCCTTTGATGCGGTGCAGGAACTGGTCGACCGGCAGCTGATTGTCGCCGGCCATGACCTCTCTTCCGGAGGGTTGATCACCACACTCCTGGAGATGTGTTTTAGCGACAATGTTTCCGGCTTAGACCTCGATCTGTCGGGGATCGGGGAACCCGACACGGTGAAGCTGCTGTTTTCGGAGAATCCGGGAGTGGTCGTTCAGTGTGGCGATGCGGAAGCCGTCAGGGAGGTTCTGGTCGCCCGCGGTGTGGCCTTCACCGAGATAGGACGACCGGCTCCGGGGCGGGTGGTGCGCATCCGCAACCATGGCACCGAAACAGAATTTGATATTGATTCACTTCGGGACCTGTGGTTCAAGAGTTCCTGGCTCCTCGACCGTAAACAGAGTGGCGAGGCCAAAGCTCTGGAGCGCTACCGTCACTACCGTGAAAACGAACTTCACTACCAGTTCGGGAGTTTCACGGGGAAATATGCTGATTACGGGATTGACCCTGCACGTCGCGAACCCACGGGGATCAGGGCGGCCATCATCCGCGAAAAAGGCGTCAACGGGGACCGTGAGATGGCCTGGATGCTTTACCTTGCCGGCTTTGACGTGAAAGATGTCCACATGACCGACCTGATCAGCGGCAGGGAAACCCTGGAAGAAATCCATCTGATTGTTTTTGTGGGTGGTTTCTCCAATTCCGACGTGCTGGGGTCGGCCAAAGGATGGGCCGGCGCCTTCCGTTACAATGAAAAGGCACGGATTGCCCTCGAGAATTTCTACCAGAGAAATGACACCCTCAGCCTGGGGGTCTGTAACGGCTGTCAGCTGATGATTGAGCTGGGCCTTATACCGGCAGGCAGGGCCCCCCGGCCTGCGATGGCCCACAACGACTCCCATAAGTTCGAGTCGGCATTCCTCAATGTCGACCTGCTTCCCAATCCTTCGGTCATGCTGGGCAATATGGCGGGCCTCCGTCTGGGGGTGTGGGTCGCTCATGGCGAAGGGAAATTCATCCTCGGCGGAAGTGAAGAGGAGTATCTCATCCCCATGAAGTACAGCCGCAGTTTCTATCCCGCCAATCCCAACGGTTCGGCCTATGATGCGGCTGCCCTCTGTTCTCCCGACGGCCGCCACCTGGCCATGATGCCCCACCTCGAACGCGCCTTCAGGCCTTACCACTGGGCCTGGTATCCCCGTGACCGGAAAATGGACGAAATCACCCCCTGGATGCAGGCGTTCGTTAACGCCCGCGACTGGATCTGGGAACGGCTCTGACCTCCTCTCCCTTTCAGCGGGTGAGGAGACCTTCTCCCGGCCTGACAGGGATTTTCCTGATCAGATATGCCGGGAATCAGCTTCATGTCCTGCCCTGTGACCCCCGGAAGTGACCGTTTCAGTCCACTCCAGGGGGGAGCGTCATGGCGATGGCTCTGACTGGTGAGCCGTCGGCTGAAAGCAAACGCAGCGGAAGTGCACAGAAAAAATAACGTCCTTCCTTCATTCCGGGCGGAAAGAGCAGGTTTTCGACCAGGACCATTCCTGCACTAAAGAGGATGTGGTGGACGGGCCAGGTATCGGATTCCACCGGGTCGACCGAGATGGCGTCAAGACCAATCCCCTTGAGGGATTTTCCGGCCAACCACCCGGCAGCCTCTACCGACAGTACCGGGAAATTCCTGAGATATTCTTCATGTTCCCATAGGCTGCTCCATCCCGTACGGAAAAGGAGATAGTCCAGCCCGGCCATGTTCTCTTCTCTTTTTTGAAGAAAGGAAAGCGATATTTCACATGTCCCTTCCGGGATATCCATCAGGAGGGCTTCTCCGGTGAAATGGGAGGCCGGGTATTTGTCGAGGGTCATTCCGCCCTGCAGCATGTGGGCCGGAGCGTCCATATGGGTCCCCGTATGGCCGTCCAGTTCGATCCGTAATTCCCGGTATCCGTCGGTATCCAAAGAGGCCGCCGCACTGATCCGGGGCTTCCCCTTTCCGGGATAGACAGGCATATCGCTGTGCATCAGATGAGTAAGTTCAAAAACCAGGGCCGGATCCATAGATTATGTTTTTAAGAATTGTCGTACCGTAAAATAAAAACGTTTCTTTTTCAAGGAATCGAGAGGATGAAATTATAAATTTGAAGAATATTATCTAAACCTGTAAAACTGATATGGTGAATTCTTTGTTGGGGATACTGGTTATCGCCATCGGCAGCTTCGGGCAGTCGAGTTCTTATGTTCCTATTAACAAGGTAAAAAACTGGTCGTGGGAGAGTTTTTGGCTCACGCAGGGGGTTTTTGCGTGGTTGGTTTTTCCGGTACTGGGAGCGTTGCTGGCGGTACCGGCGGGGCACACCCTGGGGGAACTGCTCACGGGCAGTGGTTCGGCCGCCATGAAGGCCATGGGATTCGGTGTGCTGTGGGGCATCGGGGGGCTTACCTTCGGGTTGAGCATGCGTTATCTGGGGATTGCCATGGGGCAGTCGGTGGCCCTGGGGACCTGCTCTGCCTTCGGAACGCTGATTCCGGCCGTCATGGCGGGCACTGACCTGTTTCATGGCAAAGGCCTGCTCCTGCTGGTCTCGGTGTGCGTCGCCCTGGCAGGTATCGCCACCATCGGCTACGCCGGAAGTCTGCGCGCCAAAAATATGACCGAAGAACAGAAAAGAGCTGCCATCAAAGACTTTGCCCTGGGAAAAGGGCTGCTGGTCGCCCTCCTGGCAGGGGTCATGAGCGCCTGCTTCAGCCTGGGCCTCGAAGCCGGAAAACCCATCGCCGATGCCGCAGCCGCTATGGGCGCCCCCAAACTCTTCATCTCACTGCCCGCCACATTCATGGTCACCCTCGGGGGTTTCTTTACCAATGCCGCCTACTGCCTCTTCCAGAATTTCAAAAACAAAACCTTCGGCGATTACCATACCGTCGAACGGAAGGTTCTTACAAATAACCTCCTCTTCTGTGGTCTCGCCGGAATCCTCTGGTACTCCCAGTTCTTCGGCCTCTCGGTGGGAAAAAGCTTCTTCGCGGAAGAAAGTGTCATCATGATCTTCTCCTGGAGCATCCTCATGTCGCTCAACGTGGTCTTCAGCAATGTCTGGGGCATCCTCCTCAAAGAGTGGAAAGGAGTGAGTAAAACCACCCGGACGGTTCTCATCGTGGGCCTGGCCATTCTCATTTTTTCGACTTTTATGATCAACTTCTAAATCGCATGCCGTTATGACACGTTTTGGATTTAAAATGAAACTCAAACCCGGATGCCGCGAGGAATACATCAGGCGCCACCAGGCCATTTGGCCCGAACTGGCTGAACTCATCAAAAAGGGAGGCGTCTCCGATTACTCTATCTTCCTCGATGCGGAAACCAACATTCTCTTTGGGGTACAAAAGGTGAGCGGTGCACAATCTTCACAGGAAATGGGCATTCACCCTGTGGTGGCAAGATGGTGGGACTACATGAAAGACCTTATGGAAACCAATCCCGACCATTCGCCGGTGACCATACCTCTTGAAGAGGTTTTTTATCTGGAATGAAAGAATCCGGAATCTTGAGTCTTGAGTCTGGAATGAGGAGTCTGGAATCGGGAGTCTGGAATCTGGAATCTGGAATCTTGAGTCTGGAATCGGGAGTCTTGAGTCTGGAATGATGGAATCAGAAATCTGGAATCGGGAGTCGGGAATGGCAGAATATCAGAGTAAATTTATAATAAACATAAAATGAAAAAGGAATTTATTGAAAAGGCGTATGAGCTGGCAAGGCAGGAGTATGCCGAAATGGGAGTGAATACAGATGAAGTGCTCAAAAAGCTGGATGAGCTGGTGATCAGTCTGCACTGCTGGCAGACCGATGATGTGGGGGGATTTGAGAAGGCCGGTTCCGAGCTGGGAGGCGGGCTTCAGGTGACGGGGAATTATCCGGGGAAGGCCCGTACCATGGAGGAGATGAAAGCCGACATGGACAAGGTGTTTTCCCTGCTTCCGGGGAAACAACGGTTGAGTTTGCATGCCATTTATGGTGATTTCGGCGGAGAAACGGTCGACCGTGACCAGATTGAGCTGAAGCATTTCCAGGGTTGGATCGACTGGGCCAAAGCCCGGGGCATCGGGCTGGATTTCAACTGCACCTGTTTTTCGCACCCCTGGGCCGACGATGGGTTTACCCTCTCCTCCAAGAATGAAACCTATCGCCGATTCTGGATAGAGCACGTGAAACGCTGCCGCCGCATTGGTGCCGAAATGGGCCGGCAGCTTGGAACCCCCTGCATCCATAACCTCTGGATTCCTGACGGCTCCAAGGATCTTCCTGTCGACCGGTACGGTTACCGGGCGCTTCTTAAGGAGGCCCTCGATGAGATTTTTGCCGAGGAGTTCCCCACGGAACAGCTGAAGGATGCCGTGGAAAGCAAGCTCTTCGGCATCGGTTCCGAAGCCATGGTGGTGGGATCCCATGATTTTTACCTTTGTTATGCTGCACAGAACAAAAAGCTGATCACCCTCGATAATGGCCATTTCCATCCTACGGAACAGGTGGGCGACAAAATCTCGGCCATCCTGCAGTTCGTGCCTGAGTTGCTGCTGCACATGACCCGCGGGGTGCGGTGGGACAGCGACCATGTGCTGACCCTTAATGACGAGAGCCTGCTGATTACCCAGGAAATTGTCAGGGCCAACGCCCTGAAACGGGTAAACGTGGGTCTTGACTATTTCGATGGAAGCCTTAACCGCATCGGGGCTTACGTGGTGGGAGCCCGGGCTGCCCAACAGGCCTTTCTTTTTGCGCTCCTCGAACCCACCTCTATGATCCGCCGTTGGGAAGAAGCCGGCAAAAACTTCGAACGGCTCGCCTATCTCGAATTGATGAAAACCAAACCTTTCGGGGCGGTCTGGAATTATTACTGTCTCCTCAGCGGCGTCCCCGTGGCCGGTGATCTGATTGCCGATATCCAGAAATATGAAACCGAAATCCAGTCCCTGCGAAACTAAATCTGAAAAATATGAAGAGGTTAATGTTGATTCTGGCGGCTGTCGTCAATCTGTCGCTGCCGTCATGCGATTCCGGGCAATCTCCTGTCAGGGTATATGACCTGGAGTGTGAGGGGCAGGAGAATCCCCTGGGAATAGATCGTCTGCAGCCTTCCCTGCAATGGAAAATCCAGGATACGAGGAGGGGGGCGGCACAAACCGCCTGGCAGATCATGGTGGCTACGTCGCCCGGGTTGTTGTCGGGGGACCAGGCGGATCTCTGGGACAGCGGAAAGGTGACTTCTTCGCAGTCGGTACATATCAGGTACCAGGGAACTCCACCCGCATCGGGTCAGCAACTCTTCTGGAAGGTGCGGGTCTGGGACCAGGAGGGGCAACCTTCGGCTTGGAGTGAAACGGCTTCCTGGGAAACGGGCCTGTTGGATCAGGGGGATTGGAAGGGAACCTGGATTGCCCGCGGCGGGGATGCCCCTGCCCGGTCGGCCTGCATGCGGCAGGAGTTCTCCCTCGGAGACCAGGAGATCACCAAAGCCCGTCTTTTTGTGACCGGTTTGGGAAGTTATCTCTTTTACATCAACGGAGCCAGGGTGGGAAATGATCTGCTGACACCCGGGTGGACCGATTTCACCAAACGGGTGGAGTACCAGGTGTATGATGTGGAGGAGTTCCTCGAAGCGGGGGTGAATGTCTTGGGAGCTGAACTGGGGAGCATGTGGTGGTCGGGAGGCCTGGGCTGGCAGGGAGGAACGCGCTATAGTGAAGGTCCGTTGAAGCTGCTGGCTCAATTGGAAGTCACCCTCGCCGATGGCTCCGTCACCCGCTTTGTCACCGATTCCACCTGGAAATGGCACGATTCTCCTGTGATCTATGACCATATTTACCATGGGGAGACCTACGATTTCAATCTGGAAATGCCGGGGTGGAACCAGTCCGGGTTTGACGACACAGGGTGGCAGGCTGTCCTGCCGGCCGTTTATGAAGGTCTTGTGGTGGGTCCCCGCTTTCCGGCCCTCCGCGAACAGATGGAAGTCAATCCCATAGCCCTGACGGAACCCCTTCCTGGGGAGTATGTGTTTGACCTGGGCCAGAACATCGTGGGATGGGCCCGGCTGATGGCCCAGGTCCCAAAGGGAGACACCATTACCCTCCGTTTTGCGGAACTCCTGCATGACGACGGTACCGTGGCACAGGAAAACCTGCGCACGGCCAAAGCTACTGACCGGATCATTTCCAATGGGAATCCCTTCGTGTGGGAACCCCGCTTCACCTACCACGGATTCCGCTATGTCCAGGTGTCGGGACTCAGCGGGAAACCGGAACTGACTGCCCTGATCGGCAAGGTCATCCACACCTCGGAACCCTTTGTCGGAAGTTTTGAGACGTCGGACAAGCTGGTGAATGCCATCTATAAAAACATCACCTGGGGGCAGCGGGGCAATTTCTTCACTGTGCCCACCGACTGTCCGCAGCGCGACGAACGGCTGGGGTGGATGGGCGATGCCCAGATTTTTGCCCCGACAGCCAACTTCAACATGCAGCTCAACCGTTTCTGGTCAAAATGGATGACCGACATTGCCGATGGCCAGGACTCCGCTGGCTGGGTACACGATGTGAGTCCCGCCGTGGTCGTGGGTGGCCCCTCCAAACCTGGCTGGGGCGACGCCTGCGTCATCATTCCCTGGATGACCTGGCGATATTACGGCGACTCCCGTATCCTCGAAGAGTTTTACCCTGTCATGAAAAAATGGGTGGATTATATGCATGGCCAGAGTGAAGAGCTGATTTACATCTGGGGTGAAAAGGGAGGATGGAATGGATATGGCGACTGGATTGCCGTGGAACCTACCCCCTCAGAGCCCATCGGCACGGCCTATTTCGCCTATTCGGCTTCATTGCTGGCCAGAATGGCAGGAATCCTTGGAAATTCAGCCGACTCTCTTCATTATGCGGACCTCTCCGCCCGGGTAGCTGCCGCGTACCATGCCAAATACTGGGACCGCGATTCGCTGCGTTATCCCGGGGGAACCCAAACCTCCAGCCTGCTTCCCCTGGCTTTCGGGATTACCCCTCCCGAACTCAGGACACAGGTGATCACCAACCTGGTGGAGAATGTCAAAGCCAGGGATTACCACCCCACCACCGGATTTCTGGGAACAGGTTACATTCTTCCGGTGCTATCGGCCAGCGGCCACCATGACCTGGCCTGGCGCATGATCACCCAAACCAGTTATCCTTCGTGGGGATATATGGTGGAGAAAGGAGCCACCTCCATCTGGGAACTCTGGAATTCCGATACCGAACGGCCCGAAGGGATGAATTCCCGCAATCACTTTGCTCTGGGTTGTGTCGGGGAATGGATGTGGAATACCCTGGCCGGAATCAACTTATGTGATCAGGAGCCCGGCTTTAAAAAGGTTCTCATTCAACCCCAGCCGGCAGGCGATTTGGATTGGGTGAAGGCTACCTACGAAACCAATTACGGAAGGCTGGCCATCAACTGGAAAAGGGAAGGGCAGGGACTCAGGATTTCGCTGACCGTACCCCCCAACACAAGCGCGGTGATCACTCCTCCCTCCCTGAAGGCCGGCGCCGTGCTTACCGAAAAAGGGAAAAGAGCAGACCAGGGAAGCATACCCGGCATCACGCCCGGCGACAACGGCAGCTTCGTGGCCCTGGCCGGAACTTACGACCTGCTGTTTGAATAAAAGACATAAAAAAGCCACCCCGGTTTTTCACCGGGGTGGCTTTTTCTGAGGGCTGGATGATCAGAGAACGATCACCGAGTTCTGGGAATCCCCGAAACCACTGGGGCAATAGTTGTCTGCAGCTTCGTCGTTGATCCAGGTCGACCCGTCAAGAAGATAACGGAATTGATATTCACGGCCTGTCTCCAGATCGAGGGTCAGAGAAAAGGAACCATCCTTCAAAGTGTTCATTTCATCGGAAGTTTCATTCCAGTTGTTGAAATCACCTGCGATATTCACTTTGGAGGCCCCACTGACCTGTTCATTCGATAATTTGAAGCTTACTTTGCAAACCGGTTTCGTTTTCAAGAATTGCTTTTTGATGCTCATGATCTTTTTTTTTAAGTTTCATCGTGGGCGTCGTTGTCAGAAACGGTGGCCCGCCGATTTTTCTGCAAAGTAAAACAGTTTTTTTGATTTCACCTATCATAAGTGGTTCAATGTTAAAAGTTTGTTAATAGGGTATGCCTTTTTCTTACCGGTTTCAAAATAACAAGTGATGATTATTGTAAAAATTTGGGTATTTTAACTGTTCGGAAATCTTAAAAACTAATCCTATGATCGAAAGTGTCTCAAAATTGGAAAACCTTGATAAAGAAAGCATTAAAAAAGAGACCAAGAAAATTCTGAAAGAGATCGGGGAACTTCAGTACCAGATGTATGCAGAGAGGAAACACAGTATCCTGATAATACTGCAGGGGCTTGATGCCTCGGGAAAAGACGGTTTGTGCCGCGATCTTCTGGAGTATTGCAATCCGGTGGGGTTGTCAGTATACAGTTTTAAGAAGCCCACGCCAGCAGAATATGCCCGGGATTTCCTGTGGAGGGTTCATCAGCAGGTCCCTGCCAGGGGGATGCTCCAGGTGTTTGTCCGCTCCCATTATGAAGATATTCTGGTTCCTTCGGTAGAGGGGTATATTCCGGCCGACGTGATCGAGCGCCGGTACGAACTGATCAACCAGTTTGAAGAATTGGTGATGCAGAACGGAACCCATATCCTGAAGTTCTACATGTGTGTGTCGCCTGAAAAGCAGACAGAGCGCCTTAACGAACGGATCACCAATCCCGAAAAACATTGGAAACACAACGACGGGGACTGGGATACCCTCCGGAAGCGTGAGCAGTATCTGGCTGTTTATCAGAAGATATTTGAAAGGTGTAACCGGGTACCCTGGGAGGTCCTCCCCTCGGATACCAACTGGCAGAAAACCTGGGTGGCGGCTGTGCATTTATTGAAAGCACTCAGGTCCATGCAACTGGAGTGGCCTCCCCTGGCGTCGGAACGGTTTGGGAAGGCGTAGCCGTTTACAACGGGAAATCACGGGCGAGGTTAAATGCGAATCCGCACCTTGAGGACATCTGGGTGCCATGAAAATGCTGGTAGAGCGGCAAGTCCATCGTGAGGGAAAGGTTCCATTTTTCGGCGAGGGTGGTGTTGATTTGGGGGGAGAGATATAGAATCTGCCCTCCTGACGATTCCTTGGTGCCTGAGGCCAATGTGTCGCGACCGCGTAATTCGTTCCTAAGCTGGACGATGGCCGTCCAATCCCCCTTCAGCCACGGGAACATGAGATGTTTTGAATAAAACAGCGAGGTGTACAGGGCGTTTCCTAACCTGTAGTCTTCCCTGTTGCGGGCATTGCTTTCCATTCGGGCGGTAAAGAAATACCGTGAACCTGACACGGGTTTTTCTTTCACCACAAAGAACTGGGCCACGGCTCCCCAGGCTCCTGATGAGGGCTGCACCTCCATAGGCAGGAGGGCACCATCACGAACCTGAAGTTCCCGGCGCAGGGGTACCTTGGCCCCTCCACTGGCAGAAATGAAAAGTCGGTTGATATCGTCTTTAAGCAAACTCCCTTTCAGCGAAACCACCAAAGGGGGGAACCCGGATCCTTTCATTTTCCGTTCCGGCTCACCCCGGTAGATCTGGGTCTTGTTGATGAAATAGCCCCATTCTCCCTCCAGGGTCACCTTTCCCGACAAGCCATAGCCCACAATGGTTCCGGCATAATTGTATCCGGCATACCTGATGTTTTTAAAACTGGCAGGTGAATCTCCGCTGAAATAGCGGTTCCCGTAATGGTACCGGTAAAAGGTTATCACCCGCAGGGTGTTCTTTTCCAGCACCAGCAGGTTTTGGGA
Source organism: Bacteroidales bacterium (assembly GCA_012729335.1). Taxonomy (GTDB): domain Bacteria; phylum Bacteroidota; class Bacteroidia; order Bacteroidales; family Prolixibacteraceae; genus UBA1413. Next base: position 15,831 of record JAAYDJ010000007.1, read on the forward strand.
GCCACCGATGGGGTTGATGGCCGAGAGGCACTGGCCTTCAGCACTGATGATCCCCCCGGAGAGAAGGATCCATAAGAGCACTGTGGTTTTAATAGACGACAAGAGTGATATTTTTGGTTTGTTCCCGTTTGTTTCCATCGGTCACGGTGCAGGTGACGGTTACTTTCCCCAGACTGCAAGGGGTGGGGGAGTACTCGGCACTGTTTCCGTTGGCAAAGATATCACCAAGGGAAGCCTTCCAGAGATAAGTGAGTTTATATCCTGAGGCGACTGCTTTCAAGCCGATCTTCTGGCCCAGGGCCACCGAATCGTTGTCGGCCAGGAGGGACGTGAAGACCAGGGACTCGCCCGTACCTCCGCCTTCATCATCGTCCCCTTTTTCACAGGCTGCAAACAGAAAAAGGAGAAATGGGATGAGGAATAAAAGTCTCTTTTTCATTTCCGGGTTTTATTGGTTCATTGAGTGAAACAGATGACTTATCCATGAAGGTGAATCATTCCGGAAGGTGTCTGAGTCGCATGGATGTATCATGATCAGTGGTCTTTAATGCAACGGACCGAGAATCCGTAGGTTTTGGGATAGGTGTCGAAGCGACCAACACCTGTGGAGGCTTCCCTGAAGCAGCGTCGCCAGGCATAACTCCCCGATTCGCTGGAGGTATATAGAAATGCCCAGTCGTTGTTGTAAATTATGCTGCCGTTCACATGGCGCATGCCGGCCATGGGGATCTCTAGTCCCGAACTGCCGCCCATCTTAATTTTGGTGCCGGTTCCGTACCCCCTCCAGGCATTTTTGATGTCGGCTTCAGAGCGGCTCATGCCCAGGGCGATTTCCATTTGTTTAACCTCTTCGTCAGAGGGAAGGTGCCACCCATCGGGACAGATGCCCTGCGCCGATTCCTTGCGGGAGCCGTTCATGGCCGCATCCCAGCTGTAATAGCGGCCGTATAAGGCTTCTCTTTCCGGGTCGCCGACATAGGCATAGCTGATGACCGGCTGGCCATCGGGTGCCCTGGTGACCCGCAGATTCTCTGCCATCCAGAGCTGGTTGCCAACCCTCACCACGGGGTAGGTATTGCCGTCGATGTCGGTGACGGTCTCAGGGTCAGCCTCGGGCAGGGTCCTGAAGGAGATCTCCGCACCGTAGGCGGTACCCTTCACGTTGATGGCATACGCCCGGGCATACCAGACGGTGTCGGGGGTGAGACCGGTGAGGGTGGCTGTGAAGGTTCCGGTGCCGCTGCCGGCGGCCTCTTTATGGTCGAAGAGGATGGGGGAGTGGGAGAGGCTGTAGCAGATTCCCCTTTCGGTCACCGGCTCCCCACCGTCGGCGGTCACCTCCCCGGCTATGGAGGCTTCCTCCCTGCCCACTTCCGACACCTTACCGGTGACCACCACCGGGGGAGTGGCCTCGGGCAGGGTCCTGAAGGAGATCTCCGCACCGTAGGCGGTGCCCTTCACGTTGATGGCATACGCCCGTGCATGCCAGATGGTGTCGGGGGTGAGACCGGTGAGGGTGGCTGTGAAGGTTCCGGTGCCGCTGCCGGCAGTCACTTTGTGGTCGAAGAGGATGGGCGAGTGGGAGAGGCTGTAGCAGATTCCCCTTTCAGTCACCGGTTTCCCGCCGTCGGCGGTCACCTCCCCGGCTACGGTGGCTTCCTCCCTGCCGACATCGGATACCTTATCTGTCATCACTTCCGGTGGGAAATGGATTACCCTGGCAGTATTGGTGAATAGCGGTTCACAGCTCCCTTCGCTCACGACTCCCCGGTACAGGGCTTCACGGTCTGCCCTGATGGTCAGCGTGTCTCCCTTTTCCTCTTCCAGATCCTGCCAGGTGACGCCCTGTTCGGATTCCTGCCAGTGAAGGACTCCCCGGTAAGAAGGTACCACAAGATGAACCAGGGAGTCTCCGTCCATCATCAGGGTATCGCCCCTGAGCACCACCGCCTGGCCTCTCCCCTGAACCGTTCCTAAAAGCATCAGAGAAGAGATGAAAATCAGGAACTCCCAATGGAATTTCCTTTTCATGCTATGTTTAAGAAAGTGGACCATCATGATCCTTCCACCTTGTTTAATCTGTATGGTTTTTCAGAGCCGGCTCAGGCGATGAGGTGTTCAGGCCGGGGTCCTGCCCTGTTTATCTGATGATCAGCGGTCTGCTGATCTGTTCAGTGCCATTGTCCACCGACAGTATGTAGAATCCGGCAGGCAGTCTGAGCCGGAGCTCTTCTTCCTGATATCCCGGGAAATTGCCGATGTGTCTTTTGTTTATCACTTTTCCCGTGTGGTCACTGATGGACAGCGTGACCATCGGGGCAGGATTTCCGCTGAGCCGGATTTTGAAAAGGCCGTCGCCGGGATGAGGATAGACGACCGCCTGCAGCCGTGGGCGTGCCGGATGGTCGGGGTGGCCCACGAGGGGTGGTTTGACGTGGACCGTATAGGTGAGCTGAAAGCTGCACCCTTGTTGGTCAGTGACTGTGAGCAGATAAGTGGTGGTATCGGTGGGGTTCGCCACCGGATGGAGCGTTAACGGATTATCAAGGGAGGAGGCCGGAGACCAGAGAAAAGTATACTCTCCGGTTCCGCCTGAAATGACCAGGTCACCTCCCAGGGTGACCTGACTGCCCAGGCTAATGGTAGTATCCTGGCATCCCATAACAAAACCCAGTTCGGGAGGTTGCGCCACATCCAGGTAAAGCACCCGTTGGGCCAGGGTGACTGCAGGTAGCAGCCAAAACAGAACTAAAAACCAACTCTTCATCGGTTATTATTTCAGGACCAGGATGCCCGCCGGCCTGCGGGGATACCCCTCTCTCCGCCGGGAAAATCCGGCCTTGCCTCATTGGTCAGTCGGTCACATTCCCCTTAATGACCAAACCGACCCCTGAGCCGGTCGCATTGGAAAAAACAGTGATGGTCTTGTTGAAGGAACCTTTGATCCGGGTGTTGTATTCCACCCTGATGGAATCGCTCTGGCCCCCGAGAATGGGTACCCTGGGCCACTGGGGAACCGTGCAGCCACAGGATGACCTGACATTGCTTATTACCAGTGGCGCTTCCCCTGAGTTCGTGAATACAAAATAATAAAAGGCCTGGTCTCCGCTCTTCACCTTGCCAAAATCATGCATCCTCACTGGAAACTCTATCGCCGGTTTGGCCTCTGTCCCCTCCTTGGCTGTCGTGACCTGCGGCTGCGCAGAAAGCGAAAAACCGGCAAGAACCATCAGAAAAAATATCGAAAATAGTGTTCTCATCTTCTTTTAATTTTCTCATTGAAACCCCATCTCAACCTCAGGAACAGGTTCCCGGCTCTCCTTCAGAAGCTTCAACTCACGTTTTCAAACAAAATTAGACATCATGAAACGGAATACAAAATAAAATAGAGAATTTTTGCTTCTCTTGGACCATGAACTTGAAATAATAAGAATATTCTCATTATATTTGTCCGTGTTAATGCATACAAAATGCCACGCAGGAAGATATTAAGGAAGATTGTCACTCCTCCCTCCTTCAAGGGATTCATGCCCTTGGGTTTGGAGAATCCCGGCCGTCCGGTTCTGTTGGGATTTGAGGAATACGAAGCCATCAGGCTGTGTGATTATGAAGGGTATCATCATTCGGAGGCTGCGCGGATCATGCAGATCAGCCGGCCCACCTTCGCACGTATATATGAAGAGGCACGACGCAAGGTGGCCCTGGCTTTTGTGGCGGGCTCACCGCTTCTTTTCCAGGGAGGGCGGGTCTATTATGACAGCGACTGGTTTGAATGCAGAAGGTGTCGTTGCCGTTTTAACAGGATCGATAAAACCGACCTTGGGGTGCAGTGCGGATTATGCGGATCGGCCGATGTTCATGCGTTGGTTCATGCCACGCAGGAAGAAAGGGCGGGTTCTCTATCCGGAACTGTGGCCCAAGGGCAACTGCCACAAGATGATGATGGTTCTGGTGGTTCCCCTGGTTCAGGCAAAGCCACTTTCACTGGCCGTGAGACGCCGGAATCCGATGTGCCCCCTTCTTCAGGTCCCGGTGTTCCCGGTTTTGCGGGTGGATGGGGTATGGGCCGGGGTGCCGGCCATAGGTCAGGCCGCGGAACAGGTCATGGCAGACGCCATCGCCAGGGTGCCGGGGCCCTCTCAGGGCATTTGTGCCGTTGCCCGCAGTGCGGCTACGAAACTCAGATGCCCGCAGGAGTTCCCTGTCACCAGCAGGTGTGTGTGAAGTGTGGCGCACTTATGAACCCTGCTGCCCCCAAATCCTCAGAATGACACGGAGCTGCCGGCTTGGTTCGGCCCAACCTGCCTGAAAGAACCGTTTCTTAACTGAATTGCTGTTCATTTATACATTAAATACTGATTTATGAAAGTCGCTATTACTTCATCGGGAGACCAACTCTCCGCATTGGTTGACCGTCGCTTCGGCCGCTGCAACTATTTCGTCTTTTTTGATACGGAAACGGGAGAAACCGAAATCCTTGCCAATCCTCATACCGACCATCTGGAAGGAGCGGGGGTTGCCGCGGTCGGCCTGGTGGCTGAAAGGGGAGTGAAAAAGGTGGTCTCAGGGGAGTTCGGGGCCAAAGTGAAGAGCCTGTTTGACCAGCTGCAGATCCAGTTGATTTCAGTGCCCAACCAGGAGCAAAGCGTGGCTGAAATCATCGGGTTGCTCAGGAAACAGTGATCTGCAGCAGAACCTTAGCCGATCATTCAGGCACATCAGCCATTTGTCGGATATTATATCATCAGGTGGCACCTGCCCCAATGATGAGGTCATAATGGTATGGTATCTGGGAAAAACAACAGACTAAAAAAGGATTAATATTGAAAATATGAAGAAGTGTATTGCCATTCCCCTGGAGAACGGGGTATTGTGTGCCCATTTTGGCCACTGTGAGACTTTTGCCATTGTGGATGTGGCCGACGGCCAGGTGACCGGTATGAGGGAAGTCACGCCGCCTGAGCATGTGCCGGGGTTGTATCCCCGTTGGGTGGCCACTTTTGGGGTGACCGATGTGATTGCCGGAGGCATGGGCCAGAAGGCCATTGATCTTTTTAATCAGCAAAATATCAATGCTTTTGTCGGGGCGCCCACCCAGGGACCCCGGGAGTTGGCCGAAGCGTTTCTGGCCGGGAAGCTTTCTCTGAGTGCCAATTATTGTAACCATGACCATGGCGATCATCATCATGGTCACAGCCATGCCCATTGATGGAACGTGTTTCGCCCGGGGAGGCGGTGTCAGCCGGAATCTCTCTTAAGATTGCCGTGGCCAGTGGAAAGGGCGGGACGGGTAAAACCCTGGTCTCCACCAACCTGTTTTCCACCCTCCTCGTTGCTGAGCATCAGGGATCGCTGGTGGATTGTGATGCGGAAGCGCCCAATGATTTTTTGTTTTTCAAGGGTGAGGCGGCTGGTTCCTTTGAGGTGACCCAAATGGTGCCGGTCATCGACACCGATCGTTGCACCTATTGTGGCCGATGCCGTGATGATTGCCATTACAACGCCATTTTTATCCTCCCTTCGGTGCCCATGATCAGGGTCATGGAAGAGCTTTGTCATGGCTGCGGAGCCTGTACTGTGGCCTGCCAGGAGGGGGCCATCACCGAAAAGGAGGTCTCCCTGGGTAGGGTAAGCCACCTGGCGGTGGACGCATTTCATCGGCTTACGGAGGCCCGCATGAATGAAGGGGTTTATTCCCCTGTGCCGGTGATCAAGGCAGCCATCAGGGAGGCCGGTCACACGGGGATCACCCTTCTGGATGCCCCTCCGGGAACCTCCTGTCCTTTTATCCAGACGGTCAGCAGGGCCGATTATGTGGTCCTCGTAACTGAGCCCACCCCTTTTGGACTCAGCGATCTGCGGCAGTCGGTGGAAACCCTGAAAACCATTGGCAAGCCCTGCGGAGTGGTGGTCAACAGGGCCGGACTGGGCAACCGGGAGGTGTATGATTATCTGACTGCAGAACAGATTCCCCTGTTGATGGAGATTCCCTTTGACCGGGAACTGGCAGCCCTTTATGCCCGGGGAATGGTGGCTGCATCCGTAGACCTTTCCTGGAGGGAGCAATTCACCCAATTGTTGAACAATATCCTGACGCATTATGGAAATAGCCATTATCAGTGGTAAGGGGGGAACCGGAAAGTCAAGCATCACGGCGGCTTTTGCTGCCCTGGGGCGTCAGGTGGTCCTCGCCGACTGCGATGTGGATGCCGCCAACCTTTATCTGCTCTTTAATCCTGCCCACGAAGAGGAACAAATCTATATCTCGGGCCAGAAAGCGGTCATCGACTACGCGGTGTGTACCTCCTGTGGAATCTGCATCGATTATTGCCGGTTTGATGCCATTACTGAAAAGGAAGGGCGGGTGGAAATCCTGGAAACCTCCTGCGACGGTTGCCATCTCTGTGCCAGGGTGTGTCCTGAAAAGGCGATTGCCATGGTCAACAGTGACCAGAGCCGGATGGTGGCCGGGAGCTTCCGCTTCGGGAAAATGGTGTATGGCCGCCTTGCCCCGGGTGAGGAGAACTCGGGAAAACTGGTCAATATGGTCAGGGAAAAGGCCTCTGCCATGGCTGCCGCCCTCACATCTCCCGGTCAACCCCCTTTAATCCTCCTTGATGGTCCCCCCGGCATCGGATGCCCGGTCATCTCCACCATCACGGGAGTGGATCATGTGGTCATCGTCACAGAACCTTCACTCTCGGGATTGCATGATCTTCAGCGCGCTGTGGCTGTAGCCCTGAAAATGGAAAGGAAGGTTTCCGTCATTATCAATAAGTGGGACCTTCATCCTGCCCTGAGCAATGAGATCGCAGCGTGGTGCCGTCATGCCGGCGTGGCTATGGCCGGCCAAATCCCCTTTTCAGAAGTGGTCGTAGAGGCAATGGTCCACCAAAAATCGATCCCCGAGTGGGCTCCTGACCATGAAGTCTCTACCCAACTGCGCTCCATTTTTAAATGGCTGATTTCTTCCTGCTTATTGGAAATGAAATAACCCAATTTTAATTATTCAGTTATAAATTTTTATAAAATGAAAAGCACAGATGTATTGATTATTGGCGGAAGTGCCGCAGGCATGGTCGCCGCCCTTACGGGCAAAGCCAACTGGCCTGAAAAAAGCTTCACTTTGATCAAAAAGCAAAAGGAAATGATGGTTCCCTGCGGGATTCCTTACATTTTCGGAACACTGGAAAGTTCCAACCAAAACATCATGCCGGTTGACGCCATGATGGAAAAAAGCGGGATCACTTCCCTGGTGGATGAGGTGATCTCCATCGACAAGGAAACCAAAAGGGTGACTACCGCCGGTGGAGATGTCATTGGTTACGATAAGCTGGTCATCGCTACTGGCTCTACGCCCTATAAGGCCAAATGGCTCAAGGGCAGTGACAAGGAAAATGTCTTTGTGATTCCCAAGGACAAGGTTTATCTCGATGAAATGGCTTCTAAACTGAAGGGTTGTAAAAGGGTGGTGGTCATCGGTGCCGGTTTTATTGGTGTAGAGTTTTCCGACGAACTCAACAAGCGGGGTCATGCGGTCACATTGGTGGAGAAGCTGCCCAACATCCTGTCCCTGGCCTTTGATGTGGAACTCTCGGTCAGAATAGAGGAACTGCTTACGAAGCGGGGAGTTCACCTGGTCACCGGCAACGGGATCAGCGAAGTCCTGGGCGAAAATAAAGTGACGGGTGTCAGACTGGAAAACGGGGAGGAACTGGAAGCCGATGCGGTCATTCTTTCCATGGGATACAAACCCCAAACGAAACTGGCCCGCGAAGCCGGAATCATGATCGATGACAGCGGATTTATCGTGGTCGATGAGTTCATGCGAACGCCCACTCCCGATGTGTTTGCTGCCGGCGATTGCGCCCAGAAGCGGGATTTCATCACCCGCCGCAGGGTACCCACAATGCTGGCCTCCACAGCATGCGCCGAAGCCCGCATCGCTGGGATGAACCTTTTCAATATCCATGTCGTTAAACACTTCAACGGTACGATCGCCATCTATTCCACTGCCATTGATGATGTGGGATTCGGCACCGCCGGAATCACCGAAGCCCGGGCTGAAATGGAAGGGATCGCCACCCATACCGGTCTCTTTGAAGGGATCGACCGTCACCCCGGAAACCTTCCCGGAACCCACAAACAGCTGGTGAAGCTCATTAGCGCCAAATATTCGGGCGTGATCATCGGCGGAGAAGTTATCGGCGGTGAGAGCGCCGGCGAACTGACCAACGTCATCGGACTCGCTATCGAGAACAAAATGACCGTCAACTCCCTGCTGGCCTCCCAAATCGGGACCCATCCCTGTCTGACGGCCTCCCCTGCCGCTTATCCCCTGATTAAGGCCGCTGAAATCATCGCTGCCAAAATGAGAAAAAACGGCTGACAACCACTCCAGCCCTATTCCCGGAGAGGAAACCCACGATCTGTTTCCCTTCAGAATTCACGCAAAACGCCGGTGGAAGAAAGCTCCACCGGCGTTTTTGCTTTGAAGGTCTGTCCCGGGTTTTCCCGGACGGTCCTTACCGCGACTGCACCTGATTTCCTTTGCCTGCAGAGGTGCCAGCATCCCTGACACGGTCGCTGACCACTTTCTTTTCTGTTTCTGTTTTTTTTCGCTCATCTCCCTCCTTTTTGAAGAAGTAAGCCCTGTCGGGTTTATCTTCCCGGAGAGCAGGCGCGGAGATGACTGACCTGACCGGAATGGCTGCCCGCTTAAGGAGATCGACCGTGTGGCCCAGTTTGAGCCCCAAAAGGTAAAAGACCGAGGAAAAAAGAATGACTGTTCTCATGGCTTAATGGATCAATTTCTGAACGAATTTACGGCGTCAGCTCTTTTTTCCGGAACAGGAATCGGTGAATGGCCCCTTTTTCTCCGGTGAAAGGTGGTTTCCTGCCGTTGACAAGCTTAAAGGTAGGGCTTATTTCTCCCGTGGCAGCCCCTCAGGTCGGTCAACTTTTATAATTTTGGTCCAAAATTAAGATTAGGATAATGAACAGAAAAATAAAGAGGGTCAACATCATAACCATGGGATGTTCCAAGAACCTGGTCGATTCCGAGGTATTGCTCAGCCAGTTGGAACAGGGCAGCTGGGAGGTGAGCCACGACGGTTCCGGAGCGGATTATGATGCGGTGATCATTAACACCTGCGGGTTCATCCACGATGCCAAACAGGAATCTATCGACATGATTCTGGATTACGCTGATGCCAAAGCCCGGGGCGATATCGGCAAGCTTTATGTGATGGGATGCCTTTCAGAGCGCTACCGCACCGAACTCGAAAAGGAGATTCCCGAGGTGGACCGCTATTTCGGGAAATTTGACCTGAAAGCCATTACCACGGAACTGAAGGTGGCTTTGCAGCCTGAAACCATATACCAGCGAAAGATTACCACGCCTTCGCATTATGCCTACCTGAAGATTTCAGAGGGGTGTAACCGTTTCTGCGGCTTCTGTGCCATTCCCATGATGACCGGCAGGTTTACTTCCCGGCCGGTGGAGGATCTCGTGAAGGAAACCCGCTACCTGGCTTCCCGTGGGGTGAAGGAACTCCTGCTGATCGCCCAGGAACTCTCCTCCTATGGACGCGATCTTTACGGCCACAGCCGCCTCCCTGAACTGGTGGAAGCTATCACTGAAATTGAAGGCATCGAATGGATAAGACTTCACTATTTCTACCCTTCTGACTTTCCTTATGATATCCTCCGGATCATGCGGGAGAAAAAAAAGGTGGTTCCCTATCTTGACCTGCCGCTGCAGCATATCTCCGATCACATGCTGAAAAGGATGCGCCGTCATACCACCCGCCGGGAAACCGAACAGCTTCTGCAAACCGTCAGGGCAGAAGTGCCTGGGGTGGCTCTGCGGACGACTCTGCTGGTGGGATACCCCGGTGAAACCGAGGAGGATTTCAGGGAACTGCTGCAGTTTGTGGAGGACCAGCGTTTCGACCGCCTGGGGGTCTTTACCTATTCCCATGAAGAGGGCACCTACGCCTTCAACCAGTATTCCGATGAGGTCCCCGAAGAGATCAAACAACAAAGGGCTTCCCTGATCATGGAACGCCAGGAGCAGATCTCTGCCGAACTTAATGAAGACAAAGTCGGCCTGAAACTCCACGTGATCATCGACCGCAGGGAAGGAGATTATTATGTGGGCCGCACCCGCTTCGACTCCCCGGAAGTCGACGGTGAAGTCTATGTCACCTCTGAAAGGGAACTCTCCCCGGGGGACTTCGTCAGGGTCAGAATGACCGGCGCCGACACCCATGACCTTTTTGGAATATTGGAATCTTGAATGAGGGAATCTGGAATCTGGAATCAGGAGTCGGGAATCTTGAGTCTTGAGTCTTGAGTCTGGAATCAGGAATCAGGAGTCGGGAATCTTGAGTCTGGAATCTTGAGTCTGGAATGAGGAGTCTTGAGTCCGGAATCTGGAATCCAATTTGATCCGCGCAATCCGCAATCCGCAATCCGAATTGTGGGGTTTTAACGTAGGGTGATGGGGGATTTTTATTTCCCCAGGCGCCAGCGGTGGCTTTTATCCTTGATGGGGAAGATGCCCTGGCTGACAAATTTGACGTCTTCGATAGAGTAAAAGGCTTTGGGGTTGTAATTGCGGATGATCTCCTCCACTTTGGCGATTTCCGACCTTTTTACGATGCTGTGGATGATGCTCACATTCTCGGTGCCGCCCTTGGCCGGGTGGTGGGTGATGCCGTAGCCGGCTTCCCTGAGGGCTTCGATGAGTTGGGAGGCTTCCTTGCGGGTGATGATCTGGATCTTTACGATGCCCATGGCCAGCTTCTCCTCAAGCAGCAGCCCTACCAGGTTCCCGGTGGCAAATCCCCCGGCATAACCCACATAGCAAAGCCAGTTGTCGAGGTTTTGCACGACCTTGCTCATGGTGATGATCCAGATGAGCACTTCAAAGAACCCCATCACGGGCGCCCAGAATTTCTGTCCCTTGGCGACCATGACGATACGCATGGTACCAATGGTCACGTCACAGATACGTGCCAGGAAAATGAGCAACGGAAGGATCAGATAGGTAAAAAGGCCGCTGTCGTAAAAGGCCTGCAGCTCTGTCATGTCAATTGTTTTTCGTGGTGAATGCCATAAATTCCGGAAAGGTTCCTTTCTGGGTAGGGTGCGCGGTTTCGGTCATGGCGCAGAGCCCCCGGAAAGGATCTCCGGTACATGGGTCGGGTTCCGTTAATACGCTATTTGAGAATCAGAGCACGACATTCCTGCTGAAGGTATCCCCCTGCCTGATGTCGCCGGTCTGAATGCCTTTGGCCAGCCAGTTTTTTCTTTGTTCACTGGTGCCGTGGGTGAAGCTGTCGGGCACCACATAGCCCTGGGTTTTCATCTGGATGCGGTCGTCGCCCACCGCGGAAGCGGCGTTAAGGGCTTCCTGGAGGTCGCCTTCCTCCAGAAAGTTGTGCATTTTCTGGCCGTGGTGAATCCAAACCCCGGCAAAGAAGTCGGCTTGCAGTTCGAGCCTGACGGTCAGTTCATTGGCTTGGTCCTGGCTGCGTGCCGACCGCTGGGCGTTCTGGACTTCCTGCATGGTTCCCATCAGGAGCTGGACGTGGTGACCCACCTCATGGGCAATGATATAGGCCACGGCAAAGTCGCCCGTAGCTCCCAGCTTGCGCTGCAGCGCTTCCAGGTAGTCCAGGTCAAGGTATACCTTCTCGTCGCCCGGGCAATAAAAGGGGCCCGTGGCCGCCTGGGCATATCCGCAGGCTGAACTCACAGCACTCCTGAACAATACCAGCTTCGGCTCCCGGTAGGTCGCCCCATATTCCCTGAAAATCTTGTTCCATACATCTTCCGTATCGGCCAGTACCACACTGACAAATTCGGTCATCTCCTGCTCCTGTTCCGTAAGGACAGCCTCTCCGGCCGTTTCGGTCTGCCCCTGGTTAGACATCCGCAGCACATCAAGGGGGTTCCCCCCTAACAGATAAACCACCAGGGCTATCGCCAGGGTCCCGATCAAACCTCCCTTCAAACCGATGGAACGTCCACTGCTGCTGCCACGCATGTCTTCGACATTTGTGCTTTGTCTCCTGCCCTTGAACTTCATGAGTTGTTCGTTTTTAAGTGATTAACAAATGTACTTTTTTTTTCAAAACTCAGAGGTGAAATGGAATTTTATCTCCTTGAATTCCTCCTGGGCCATTTGCAGGATGAAGGGGGAGTCGGCCATGAAAACATCACGCCCCCGTTTGTCGAGACACATTTTCTGGTATTTCCTTTTTTTGAACTCCTCCAGTTTTTTGGCGTCATCACTTTCAATCCAGCAGGCCTTGTACATGGAGATGGCCTCGAACCGGCATCTGGCGCCGTATTCGTGTTCGAGGCGGTACTGGATCACCTCGAACTGAAGTTGTCCCACGGTACCTATGATTTTCCGGCCATTAAACTGGCTGATGAAGAGCTGTGCAACCCCTTCGTCCATCAGCTGGTCGATCCCCTTGTGGAGCTGTTTCGATTTCATGGGATCGGCATTTTCCACGTAGCGGAAAAGTTCCGGCGAAAAACTGGGAAGCCCCCTGAAACGGATCATTTCTCCTTCGGTGAGGGTATCCCCGATGATGAAATTCCCGGTGTCGGGAACACCAATGATATCGCCCGGAAAGGCCTCTTCTATGGTCTCTTTCTGGTCGGCCATGAAGGCCGTGGGACTCGAGATGCGCAGCGTTTTGCCCAGTCTGACATGGGTATAGACGTTGTTGCGCTGGAAATGACCCGAGCATACCTTGACAAAGGCGATGCGGCTCCGGTGGTTGGGATCGATGTTGGCGTGGATCTTGAATACGAACCCCGTGAAGTTCCCCTCTTCAGGATGGACCTCGCGCTCCTCGGTATGAGCGGGGCGGGGGGAGGGGGCTATTTTCACGAACGTGTCAAGCAGCTCCTGCACCCCGAAATTATAGAGGGCACTTCCGAAAAAAACGGGAGCCAGGTGTCCGGCCAGATAACTCCCGTGGTCAAAAGCGGGATAAACCCCTTCAACCAGTTCAAGTTCCTCCCTGAGCACCGCCGCATCCCTGCCAATGTGGCTGTCGAGCCTGGGATCGTGCACATCGCCAAACCTGACCGCAGGCTGAATCTCCTGAATGCTGGGGTTGAAAAGCAGCAGGCTGTGGTCAAAAATGTTGTAGACCCCCTTGAAGCTGTCGCCGCTGCTGATGGGCCAGCTCAGCGGCCGCACCTTGATGCGGAGGGTTTCCTCCACTTCGTCGAGCAGGCTGAAGGAATCCCTGGCCGGGCGGTCAAGCTTGTTGATGAAGAGAATCACCGGTGTATGCCGCAACCGGCAGACATTCATCAGTTTCTCGGTTTGAGGTTCCACCCCCTTGGCCGCATCGATGACGATGATCACGCTGTCGACGGCCGTCAGCGTCCTGAAGGTGTCTTCCTGGAAATCCTGGTGCCCCGGGGTGTCCAGAATATTGATTTTGTATCCCTTGTATTCAAATCCCATCACCGAGGTGGCCACGGAAATCCCCCTCTGCCGTTCAATTTCCATGAAGTCAGACACTGCAGCTTTTCTGATCTTGTTGCTCTTGACCGCCCCGGCCACCCGGATGGCCCCCCCGAACAACAGCAGTTTCTCGGTCAGGGTGGTCTTCCCCGCATCGGGATGGCTGACAATGCCAAAGGTCCTGCGCCGTTTGATCTCTTCGGTAATATACATTCTTTTTCGTTTTGGGGGGCAAAAATAAACATTTCCCGACTGAATCCATGTTCCCTCAGGCCGAAAGCAAAAGCAGACGCCCGGGATTTATCTATTGTGCATATGGATCGATTTTTCAAGGCATTCCGAGATGTAATCCCAGTATTTGCGGTGAAACCTGACGCTTCGCGACCCGATGAGAAGGTGGTAGCTGCGGGGGGTATCTTCGGGGGCAAATTTCCACAATTCCCGGTTTTCATACAGGGCGGGCACCTCAGGGTGAAACTGCACCCCGAAAACATGGGGGTATTCACGGTGGGCCAGCCCTTCGATGATCTGACCGTCGGGAGAGAGGGCTGTAATCATGTACCCCTGGCCCACATCACGGGGCGATTGGTGGTGACTGCTGTAAATGAGAGGCCTGCTTTGCCGGCGGACTTTCACCTGCTTCGGAAAAAAGGGGTGCCCGGTGAAACGGAGCGAATGAAGGTTGATGCCCATCAGACGGGGGTCGTCGCTGATTTCCTGCCAATAGTTGCGGTGCAGGTTTTCACGGCTGGTCTCCAGGGTCTGCCGCGGTCCCTCCTTTCCATATACCTGGCGGGGAATGTCCTGCCAGAGGGTTCCCCCTGCAGCCACATTCATGGTTTGCATACCCAGGCAGAAACCGGTCACCAGATACCCGGGCTTCTCCTCCAGAAAGGGCCGCCAGTCAGGCTGACGGGAACTCCCCACCAGATGAAAAAGCAAAGAAACTTCAAAGGTGTGGCGCCCCGGATCCGTCACCACCGATCCCTGGTTCTCCTCCCCGTATAGTCTGGGTTGAATATCGGGGCCTCCGAAGAAGAGAATCCCTGCCGAATGCTCAAAGAGCGTCCTGAACTCTGCAGAGCAGCCGTTTTCCCCGAATACCGACGAATCGTCAAGGGCTCCCCTGACCTCATGTAAATAAAATCCCAACTCAGGATGCTCCCTCAGATACACCTCGCTTTTCCCAAAATCATAGGCCTGGCCGGCATGAAAAACTCCCACGAACCGGGTCTCTTCTGTCACCCTGAAAATACCCTGCTCCGTGAGGAACCTGACGGTCTCCAGGTTGGCGACGGTGGGGTTGGCCAGGAGCACATGGGGAACATCCTTTGGGAAAGGGTGCCGGAAATAATCACGACTCATGGCCGCAAACGGCAGGGAGGCTATTATCATGGTCAGGACAAATTTTTGCATGGGTTTTCTTTTGGTCTCAAATATACAGAGATGTTTGGCTTACTTTGATTAAATTTGCTCATTAAACCAAACTCTGCGGAAATGTCATTAAAGATTTTTACGCTGCAACTCACCGGAAAAATGGGGGATGCCGCCAGGATTGAACAAACCAGGCATCAACTGGAAGAGACTTACCGTGCGTTCCTGGAAGCCGGGAAATCACCTGAATTTCAGCGTTATACTGAACTCGATGGGTGGGTGGCGTCGGGAACCCCGGAACAGCGTCGCCTGGCCCTGCAAAAGGAGGTGTTTAAGGGAAGCCCTGAATTCCACCAGGAGAAGGAATTCCACACCCTGGCCGCCAACCGGAAAATCAGGGATTTCCTTAAAATGGAGGGTTCGGCTGACCTGGCTCGCTTCCTGAAGCTGGAAGATTCGGAGAAACTCAAAAACTACTGGGAACTGAAGGATTATGCCGAAGGGGAATTCCAGCGTGAAATGCGTGAAATCAATTCCCGTAAATTTGTGGGCTCCCCTGAGGAACGGCTCCTGAAGGAGCTGGCCAAACTGAAGAAAAACAAGGGATTAAAGGCTTATTTCAGACTGAAGGACTCCGCGGCGCTGAAGAAACACCAGGAATTCAGGAATAACCCCAAATTGCAGCGGTTTCTGGCCTTCAAAAGCAATCCTCCCCGTGAAAAGGAGGCCCGCAGCGAATGGAATGCCCTGAAGAACGACCCCGAAATCAGGGATTTCTTCAGGATGGAGAAATCGTCAGACCTGAAACTATACCATAAAATGGAGGGGCGACATGTGATTGCCCGGTTTGAGGAACTGACCAGGGAAACGGGTACGGAAGAGTTCCGCCAGAAGGTCACCTACCTGAAAGACCCCAGGAAGCTGGAGAAAAGCGATGCCTGGAAGAAGTTCCGCAGATATAAGGAGTTGGGAACCAGTGATGACGTGGTATTCTTCAGGAAATTCAAGAAATCTCCGCTCTACCGCAATTACCTGGATATGAAGGACTCCTTTCAATTGGGGAGGTACCGTGAACTGAAGGCCTTGACGGCCTCCGCGGCTTTCAGGGAGAAGAAGACCTGGCTTGAAGATGCCAGGAAGTGGGAGAAAAGCGAAGAGTATGCCCAGCTCCAGGAGTTTCTGCGGCTGAAAAAGCATCCGAAGGTAGCCCTGTACAACCAATACAAGGAGGGGGATCATTTTAGATTTCTGCAAGAGTGGCAGGTGACTTTCAGCGACCGGTTTGATGGCCAGGGGAGTGACGGGAAATGGATTTTCAACACCCTGTGGGGGGAGCGTTTCCCGGGGACGCCCTTTTCGCAGCCAGCGGATCTTCAAGGGTACAGTGGTGGCCGGAACACCCTTTTTAAAGAGGGGAGACTGGCGATCCAGGTCCGCAGGGAGAAGGTGGCCGGAAAACGGTGGCAACCCGGGGCGGGCTTTGTTCCCACCGATTTTGCCTACAGTTCCGATCTGCTCTCGACAGCTGGGCGCTTTGCCCAGAAGGAGGGGATCTTCGAGGTCAAGGTGAAATTCTCGCCGCTGCCAGAAGTGGTCAGCTCCTGTCACCTCCTCGGCGAAGAACCCGGTCACCAGCTTACCCTGGTGGAAACAGGCCCTCAACCCAGACTGGGCGTGCTGGTTTTCTCAGGAAACGAAAAACCCCGGTTCGAGGGGGTAGACCTGAAGCACCTGAAACGGGATAAATTCTACATTTTCAGGCTGGAATGGGAAGGATCACACTTCACCTGGAAAATCAACGACTGCCCGGTTTTTGAAACCCGCCTGAGCAAGCCTGATGGCCCGGTCCATTTCAATATGCTTTCCCTGGTGGTGGGCGAGATCCCCGGGTCAAGGCTGCCGGTGAACTTCGAGGTAGGCTGGGTCAGGTGTTACGGGAAGAAAAACGGATGATGCTCCTCTCCCCTGGAGATTCCCCGGCTGAGGGAGCAGGTCGTCCGTGAAGGGTTCAGGTGGAACACGCATGTCGTCCATGAAGGGTTCAGGCAGAACACGCATGTCGTCCATGAAAGGTTCAGGCAGAACACGCATGTCGTCCATGAAAGGTTCAGGCAGAACACGCATGTAGTCCATGAAAGGTTCAGGCAGAACGCGCATGTAGTCCATGAAGGGTTCAGGCAGAACACGCATGTCGTCCATGAAAGGTTCAGGCAGAACACGCATGTAGTCCATGAAGGTTCAGGTGGAACACGCATGTAGTCCATGAAAGGTTCAGGCAGAGCGCGCAGGAGGGGCTGTACAGGACCCTGACTTCGCGGGGCGCATGAAATCTGTCACAGGGTGTGTTAAAAGCCCCGTTTGTTGAATAGGGTGTACCCGAAGTTAAACATCAGGAACCAGCGGGTTCCTGGTTTGTCGTAGTAGTTCAGGCCGATGCTGGCCGGGCCGATGCCGGTCTGGTAAACCATCGCTGCCAGTCCCTGGAAGTAAACATTCTTCATGAAGCGGTCACTGCGGATGGCCCGGTAATCTTCCCCCCTGCTGATTTCGTGCAGTGGTGCGAAGGCATAACCCTCGAGCCTGAGATGGGCATCCCCATTAAGACGCCATATGGCCCTGCCTCCCCCCGCCACAAAATTGTTGGCGTGGAAGTTTTCGATGAACAGGGCCTTGCTGTGGGGCGTGGGATAAAAACCCGGGGCGGCCAGAAGTGTGGAGGTGTAATTACTGAAATTCCTTTTATTGCTGAGGACGCCGTCAAAGCGGGTGCCGGCGGCCAGTTTGCGGCCCAGGGGCCAGTAATTCTCAAAGGTACCCCGGAACAGGATATAGTCGTGGTTCTCCCGGGAGGCGGGCTGGCTTACCGCGGTCGTTCCGGGAATCAGTTTTTCAGTTCCGGTGATGTAACGGCCATAAAGACCCCGGAAAACCCCATCGGTGGCGTACTGTTTGTGGTTCAGTGAATTTTTTTCGTAGTCGGCATGGATCACAAAGGCATTGAAATCGGTCTTGTCGGGTTCGTCGGCTTGGCTGATCTTCCCAAACTGGTAATAGACATCGCGTGATCCCGCACCGGCAAGGCCCAGGGTGATCTTGTCGTGCCTTTTCAGGGGAAAACCCAGTTCCCCCCTGATGTTGCTCTCGTTCTGGATGATATAGGGTGGCCTGACATCCTCAAAGAAGAGCTCGTTACTCGAAGAGAAGAAATCCCACCGGTTATAGGTCAGATAAGTGGCCAGGTAAAAAGGACGTAGCATGGGAAAATCCACCCTGCCGCCCACCTTGAAAGAGCTGTAGAACCTTCCGAAATAAAGGTTGCTGTTGAGTTTGTATGAGCGGTTCCTGAAAATCCGGTGTTCAAAGCTGACATATCCCTGGTTGATGGGTTTTGTGGAGATGTTGCCTCCGACATTGATCTCTGTGGATTTTTCAGGCTCCACAATAAGGTGCACATCGAAGTAACTCGATTCACGGTTGAAAATGGCCACCGGTCTGATCGATTTGATCTGTTCGTCGGCGATGAGTTTGAAGTACTCCCTTTTAAAGACTTCGGCGGTAAAGACGTTTTTATTGTGTTTGATGGAGTTGATGATGTATCTCCGCTGGAGGGGGTCTTCGATGCCTTCCACCTGGATATTCTGGAAGAGAAGCGCGGGTTTGCGGGCATGGAACGCTTCCCGGCGGCGTTCCAGTTCATCGGGGTCGGCACGGCGGCTGATCCGGCGGTTGATGCTGTCGATCATGGCATAGGCCGTTTTGGCCCCGGCCTCCACAATGTAGTCCAGCTTATGAAAATCCATGAGTCCCGCCTGGTTGACATCAGTCTCCAGAAGGATCCCGTCTTCCGCAGAAATATCGTAATCGGTGGGGCGCTGCACCATATTGGTCACCTGGCGGATGATGTCGTCGGCTTCGGCATCCTGGGGGTCAGGAACCACCTTATGCCCAATGATGATATCAGGCTTGAACACCTCCTTCATCACGTCGTGAGGGAAATTGTTCACGATTCCCCCGTCAAAGAGAAGCTCCCCGTTGATCTTAATGGGTTTGAAAAAGAGGGGAAAGGTCATGGAAGCCCTGATGGCTTCACCCAGGTCACCGCTCCCCAGCACCACCTGTTTGTTGCGGTGTACTTCGGTAGCCACACACCGGAAGGGCACAAAAAGACGATCAAAATCACCCCCTGAAACGGCGGTTGTGGGCGCCATCAGTTCCATGAAGGTGAAATCCATCTGCCACTGCGGAATAATGTTGGTGGGCGGAAGTATCCTCACTTTGTCGTCTTTACGCTCCAGCCTGATGTCAATCCAGGAGGGATTGTCCTCGGGTTGCTTGAAATAGTAGCGGTATTCTTCCTGGATTTTTCCTGTCGACCAGAAATAAAACTCATCGGAGCGGAAGAGTTCTTCCATCTCCTGGGTGGTATATCCGGCGGCATATAGTCCGCCCACGATGGCCCCCATGGAGGTCCCGGTAATGTAATCAATAGGGATGTTGTTGGCTTCCAGGACTTTGATGATGCCGATGTGGGCCAGTCCCTTGGCACCGCCGCCACTCAGTACCAACCCCACTTTCTGGGAATGCGCTTGCATACTGAGGATGGTCACCAGGCTATATAATAATACTCTTTTCATATCACAACCGGCTCAGTACCGGTTATACAAAATTAGTAAAATCAAACATAACCGTAGAATCAGTTTCCCCGGGTTTTGGCTTCCAGGGAACGGAAACCCTCCCCCAGGATCTCCTTGGTATCCATGATGGTGATGAAAGCGCCCGGGTCGATGTCGCTGATGAATTCCTCGAGGATGGCCAGCTCCCTGCGGCTCACGATGGCGAAGATCATCTCCTTTTCCTCGTTGGTGTACATGCCGCGCCCCCGGAGGTAGGTGCCTCCCCGTTCCAGGTCGTGGATGATTTTGTCGCGGATGGCCTCGTGCTTGTCGGAGATGATAAAAAGCGCCTTATTGTAGTCGGCCCCTTCGATGGTCATGTCGATGGCTCTGCCGGTGATATAAATCACGATCCAGGAATAGAGGGGGATGGCCCAGTCGCCGAAGGAGACCAGGGCAATCAGGACAATGGCCGAATCGACATAGATCATCAGCCGCCCCAGAGGCAGACGGGTGTATTTGGCCAGGATCATGGCGATGATGTCGGAGCCTCCCGAGGTGGCCCTTGACTTGAAGATAAGCCCCAGCCCGAAGCCGATGAGCACACCCCCGAATACACAGGAGAGGAGGACATCACTGACCAGGGCGGCGTCGCCATCCGCACGGAGCATCGTGATTCCGTCGATGAAAATAGAGGTGAGCACGAATCCGGTGATGGTCTTCACCCCGAATTTGGGCCCCAGGATCCTGATCCCCGCCCAGGTCAGAGGTATGTTCAGAACCAGCCCGAAGAGGCCGATGGGTACCCCTTCAGGCCAGAAGGAAAAGACCCCCTGTGTCAGGTAATGGACCACGATGGCAATGCCGTATACCCCGCCGGGAACGATCTTATGGGGGGTGATGAAGTAAACAAATCCTCCGGCAAGGATGAAGGAGCCGATCAGTATCAGGGTATAGTCGTAAAACCACTGCCTGCTGAAGAGTTTAACTTTGGGAATGAAGCTCATGGATGATGGGACTGGTTTCTGGTTGCTGAATGGTTATAGGTTCATATTTTCCGGTCTTGGCATTCCGGCGGGAGGGTCCTCCCTGACAGCCGCAGAGAGGTCAGGGAGCCGGGGAGGTCATGGACCAGGGGAAGCTTTCGGGGGAGGTCCACAGCCCAAGGTGGGGTTCATCTGAGAGGGTGAATCTCAGTTCTCCCCGCCGGGAGATCTCCTCATGGGACAGCCAGGCGCGGTTGAGGGGGGTGCCGTGGAGGATGGCCGACCTGATGTAGGGATGGCGTGAGGCTCCGGGGGCGCTGATGGTGAAGATTTCTCCGTTTTCGAGGGTAATCTCGGCCCGCTCAAAGAGCGGTGAACCTATGACATACTGGGGGGTTCCGGGGCACACGGGGTAAAATCCCAGGGCCGAGAAGACATACCATGCCGAGGTCTGTCCGTTGTCTTCATCGCCGCAATAGCCGTCGGGGGTGGGGGTGTAGAGGCGTGTGAGGACTTCCCGTAACCGGGCCTGGGCTTTCCAGGGTTGCCCGGCATAGTTGTAAAGATAGATCATATGCTGGATGGGCTGGTTGCCGTGGGCGTAATTGCCCATGTTCATCACCTGCATTTCTCTGATTTCATGGATGGGAAATCCGTAATAGGAGCAGTCGTAAAGGGGGGGGACCACAAAGACCGAGTCGAGCATGGCGGTGAAGCGATCAGGGCCGCCCATCAGGGTGATGAGGCCTTCCACGTCATGGAAGACGCTCCAGGTATAATGCCAGCTGTTGCCTTCGGTGAAGGCGTCGCCCCATTTGTAGGGGCTGAAGGGTTCCTGGAAGGAGCCGTCGCGGTTGCGGCCTCTCATGAGCAGGGTGGAAGGGTCGAAGACCTTCCTGTAGTTGCCGGCTCTTTCGCGGAAAAGAGCGATCTCTTCGGCTGGGCGCCCCAGAGAGGCAGCCAGTTCGCTGATACAGAAGTCGGCATAGGCATATTCAAGGGTGCGGGCCGTGTTCTCGGGAATCCCCGCATCGTACGGCACATACCCCAGTTCATTGTACGCTTCTGCGCCATAGCGGCCCACCGAATGGACGGGACCGTGGGCGGTGGTGTTTTTCAGGATGGCGGCGTATAGGGTGTCGATGTTGAATCCGCGGATCCCTTTGATCCAGGCATCGGCAATCAGGGAGGCCGAGTTGGAACCGATCATGCAGTTGCGGTGACCCGGACTGGCCCATTCCGGGAGCCATCCGCTCTCGAGGTAAGCGTTGGCAAGCCCTTCCATGACCTGTGCGTCAAAGGTGGGGTACATCCAGGTGAAAAAGGGGAAGACCGCCCTGAAGGTGTCCCAGAAACCATTGTCGGTGTACATAGGCCCGGGAAGGACCTCTCCGTTGTACGGACTGTAGTGAAGCTGCCGGTTTTGGGCATCATATTCATGGAACATCCTGGGGAAAAGAAGCATCCTGTATAGGCAGCTGTAAAAGGTTCTGACCTGTGCGGGATTTTCTGTGGAGACTCTGATGCGCCCGAGTTCGCGGTTCCAGATCTCCCTGCCTTCCGTTTTGATGGCTTCAAAACTCTTGCCGCCGGTTTCCCGTTCCAGGTTCAGGAGGGCTTGTTCGGCGCTGATGAAGGAGGAGGCTACCCTGACCAGAATGGGCTCGCCCCGGCGGGTTGAGAAGCGGGCCACCGCCATGGTATGGAATCCTTCGGCCCTGGTCTGGCCGGGCATAAGCCGCCCCTCCTCCCAGGTGTAGAAACCGTCAAACTCCCGGTCGAATTCCACTACAAACCAGTTCCTGAAATTGGCAGGTACGCCGCCGCTGTTTTTGGTGGTGTAGCCGATGATTCTCCGCTCCCCGGGGAGAACCTGCACCATGGAGCCGTTATCGAAGGCATCGACCACCACACAGGAGGTGTCGTTTTCGGGGAAGATGAAGCGGAAGAGGGCTGCCCTGTCGGTAGGGGTGAATTCGGCGGTCACGTCATGGTCGGCGAGGTATACCCGGTAATAGTGGGGGTGTACCGTTTCGGCTTTGTGGGAGAACCAGCTGGCGCGTTCCTCCTCGCCGGGGGCTACCCTGCCCGTGGTGGCAAAAAGGGAAAACTGACCATAATCGTTGATCCAGGGGCTGGGCTGGTGGGTTTGTTTAAAACCCCTCAGCCGATGGGCAGAATAGGTGTACATCCAGCCGTCACCCATTTTCCCGGTCTGGGGAGCCCAAAAGTTCATGCCCCAGGGGCGGGCAATGGCCGGATAGGTGTTCCCGGTGCTGAGACTAAAGTCGGAAAGCGTTCCCATCAGCGGATTTACCTGGTCAACCGGGTCGGTGACCAACCCGGGAGGCTCACTGTTCCGGCAGGCCAACAGCCCCGCCGATAACACCAGAATGATCGTCCAATTGCGCATAGTCACAGGTTTGGTTCAGGCAGCGAAATTAAACAAAAAAGGCCTCCTTGCGGAAGCCTTGTATGCGATAGTAGGTGCTTTCAAACTCTTTTTTCCTTGATACGGGCTTTCTTTCCGGTCAGGCTGCGCAGGTAATACAGCCTTTTGCGGCGTACGCTTCCTTTTTTGTTGATTTCCACACCGTCGATAAACGGCGATTCCATGGGGAAAATACGTTCCACGCCAACATTCCCGGAAATTTTCCTGACGGTGAAGGTCTTGGTGCCGCCTTTGCCTTTAATCTGGATAACCACCCCGCGGTAGCTCTGGATCCTCTCCTTGTTACCCTCACGGATTTTGTAGTTGACGGTAACGGTATCACCGGCACCGAAGGCCGGCAGTTCTTTCTTCTCTGTCTCAAATGCGCTCCGCGCAATCTTAATTAAGTCCATCGTTCTTTTTTTTAAACTGGTTGGCAATGTTACCCGCACATGCGGCGTAAGAGATTGCTGAAATGTGGCGCAAAATTAGTAATTTATTTATTTCACGCAACAGGGCTGTCAAATTTATATACGTGAGCCATACCCTTTTCAGTCGTGTTGTATCCTGAGCCGATGTGATGGTCAGCGTCGTGACCGGCCAGGGGCGGCCAGGGGCGGCCAGAACTGTCGGGTGGTACGTACTGAAGCTGTCGGGTGGTACGTACCGGAGCTATCGGGAGGTACTTTCCGGAGCTGTCGGGGAACCTGGTCAGGGCAGCGGGTGGTCCTGCCGGTGGTCAGCGCGATTCAGGCCCACGGTCAGGGGCAGTAGCCGTTCCGTGTGCCGTGTAGCAGTAGCCGTTCCGTGTGCCTTGCGGCAGTACCCGGTCCGTGTGCCGTGTGGCATTGACCCGTCCGTGTGCCGTGCGGCAGTACCCGGTCTGTATGCCTTATGGCAGTACCCGGTCTGTGTGCCGTGTGGCAGTACCCGGTCCTTGTGCCGTGCGGCAGTAGCCGTTCCGTGTGCTGTGCGGCAGTACCCGGTCCTTGTGCCGTGTGGCAGTATCCGGTCCGTGTGCCTTGTGGCAGTTGCCCATCCGCGGTCAATGGGTGGCCGCGGCGGGAACCTTCAGGTGGTCGCCGGTGGCATTTACGATAAGCCGGAGCCACCACTCGGGGTATCCCGGGAAATGGGGCATGGCCGGCTGTCCGTACTCATTCCGCTTGAAGGTGCCGTTCTCCTCTTTTTTGACGTTGCCGTCGATATATTTGACCAGGAGGTAGCGGTAGAGCTCCTTCCACCGTTTGACGGTTCCGTCGGCCTCGCTGACCGAGAAGTGGGTCAGGAAATCAAGTGCCAGTTCGCGGTTTCCGCTTTCCAGGAGGGAGGCGGCTGCCTTGTCGATATGGGGTACGTAGCTCACGAACTTGTCTTCGAGTTCTTTCTGGACTTTCTGCACGTCGGTGATGATGTCGGCATAGCGGAGGTATGCGAAATTGGCCACCTGGTTAAACGCCCAGAAGGCAGAGGTTTCGCTGTAGGTCAGCAGGTCGCCGTTGCCGGTGCGGTAGGCCTCAGGGACCTGGGTGATTCCGCAGTACATGGGAACATAGACGGTGCTGTAGCTGTCGTCGACGCTGAACCAGAGGATTCCGCCCACGGGGTCGGGGAGCCAGCGGCGGCTCTGGGCTACAAAGGAAAACCCGGTTTGCTGGGTGGAGATGGCCCTTTCGTTCAGGTAGGACTGGTCATCGACTTTCCAGGTGAGGCCTCTCCAGCGGTAAGGCAACCCAAAGGGCCCCGCCCCGGGATCCTTGGTCATGTCGAGGGGCGTCCCCGTGTAATGGTCGCGCATCATTCCCATCACATCCTGCACGGTGAGGGATTTGTCGGGTTTGATCCACAGGGGCATCCTGTTCAGGGCGAACTGGTTCTCTCCCCCTTTTTCAATCTTGCCACTGGCATAACCGGCATACTGCCCCATGCCCGAGGCGATTTTGTTAAAGCCGGACCAAACGCGGGCCTCCGAGAAACGTGCGGCACTGAAATCGACAGGGGCGTAGACATCGGAAAAACTGAAATCCTTGTTTTTTCCCGAGAACCATCCCTTTTCACGCGCAAAGGAGATCACATCCCTCGAATAGAGACAGTTTTTGGGATCATCAAGCGGGAAGGTGGTGATTCTGGCCTGGTTGGCATGGCCGCTGACGTAGCCGTCGGGGATCCTCAGGGCTACCCATACGGCTCCTTTCTCTCCCTGCCCCTTTCCGATCATCTCCATGATCCAGGCCTCATCGGGATCTGCAATTGAAAAGGACTCTCCTGAGCTGGCATAGCCGTATTCCCCGACCAGGGAGGTCATCACCGCGATGGCTTCGCGGGCTGTCCTTGCACGCTGCAGGGCAATGTACATCAGGCTTCCGTAATCGACGATGGCCCCCGGCTGTGATGACAGCTCCTCCCGGCCCCCAAAGGTGGTTTCCCCAATCGATACCTGGTGCTCGTTCATGTTGCCTACCACGCTATAGGTGTGGGGAACCTGTTTGATCTTTCCGAGGTACTTACCGGTATCCCATTCAGTGACGTCAAGCATCGACCCGGCAGGCCAGTCCTGCGCCGGCCAGAAATACAACTCTCCATAAAGCGTATGGGAATCGGCGGCATAGGTGATCATCACCGATCCGTCGGCCGAAGCCCCTTTGGTTACCAGAAAATTGGTGCAGCTGAAGGCACCCGGCGCCTGCCCCATCAGGAAAAAGGCCACAAAAAGAAAAGCGGTTATTCTTTTGAAGATCATGATATAATGTTTATGATTAATTCGCTGTCGGGCAAATATAACTTTTTTGTCTGTTTAGACGCATGACTTATCTTATTTCCAGAAAGTCGCCGTGTAGACGGCGCTGTTTCCGGCGCGGTCTGTGACGCTCAGGTCGAGGGTATGCCTTTTGCCGCTGCCTGTCCGGGAGGTATCGATCCGGTACACCAGACGGTTATTTTTAGGGTCATATTCAAAGAGGGCCCATTCCCCGTTGATGTATCCGTTGTAACTCCTGATTCCGGAGAAGTCGTCGCGGATGGTGAACCTGATTGAGGCGGTTTCGGTCAGGGCGTTATTTTTGATACTCAGGGGGGTGATGACCGGTGGCAGGGTGTCTGTGGCGATGGTGTAATTCCCGAATTCCCTGATGGTGGTTTCCATCCACCCCTCGGCCAGGGTGCCCCCGGCATATCGGGGAATCCCCATGTCGTCAATGAGGGCGATGAAGGCTTTGGGCGCCAGGGAATGGGGGAGTGAGGTGGCTTTGATCCTGATCCGGAGGGGAAGATGGATGGGGGTTGTCTGGAAATGGACCTGGTGTACCTCCGAATAAAAGTGTGCAGAGGGGGTACTTTGGTGGTAAAAGACGAAATCGTCATAGAAGGCCTTTGCGGGGGTGGTGATTTCAAAGTCAGGGGTGGCATAGCTGTTTTCACTGTTCCAGGAGAAGGGGGTAGTGCCGTCGGCGCGGGTTTCAGGCAGGGGCCAGGCCACACCTGCCAGGGTAAAGGCAAACCGGGTTTCATTGCCGGCGACATCGGCCAGAATAACCTCCCCCTGATAGACCTTCCCACTGTCGATGGTCATCATGCCCCGGGCCTCCCCGGTGGTATAGACTGAAAGTCCGTTGCCCGGGTCGAGCCATAGTTTATGGTAGCGCTCCCGGTTCTGGACAAACAGACCGTAATCGATGTGACTGTTGAGGTAACGGTTCTGGCTGAAGGGGATTCTGTCGAGGGTGAAGCGGTGTATTTCGGTTCCGTTGAGCAGGAGCCGGGCCGTACGTATTCCGCAGGGGCTGGTGTTGTTGTCGAAGAAGTCGTTGACTTTGACGGCCAGGCCGATTTTGCCCCAGGCGTTGATGGCCCGCGCAGGATGGAGACGGTATGCAGGGCCCTGGGCCACCGGAGTGTATGGGGTGGGGGTGTTTCTGAATTCGACATGCGACTGGTGGTCAAGGGGGTAAAACCGCACCGCCAACAACCGGGGCGGCGTGAGATCCTTCACCCCAAACGGATCAATGGTGAGGGGATTAAGGGCATCCTGTGTGGGGGTGTCCCTGATTTCAAAGTGAAGGTGGGGCCCCCCCGAACTGCCCGTGTTGCCGCTCAGGGCAATACGTTCATCGCGCGCGACGGTGAACTTCCCTGCCGGAACTTCCAGGTCGACCGCAAAACTCTTCCTCCGGTATTGTTCCTCTTTCACCCAGGCCTCAATATCACTGCGGAATTGCAACAAATGGCCATAGACGGTGGTGGTCTGGTTGGGATGATTCACATAAAGCGCCCTGCCGTAGCCGGTGGGGCTGACCACCACCCGGGCTACATACCCTTCGGCGCTGGCATGGATGGGCAATCCCGTCCTCCGCTCAGTCCTGAAATCCAATCCCATGTGAAAATGATCGGGCCGCAGCTCCCCGAAATTGCCACTGAATGATACCGGTATCCTGACCGGCGTGGCGTAATACTTCAACTGCGCCGCCACAGGCTGACCCAGCAAAACAAAAAGGAGTAATAAAATGTTATATCGTGGCATGCTGTCTCTCTATTGGGTTGATGGCAGGCAAATATAAGTGTGCGGAGTGATAATTTTTACAAATTGGATGCCATTCCCGGTCGGAATTGTCTAAAAATATTAATTTTGTCACTGTATTGCAGCAAAAATGACAGAGGAAAGCCTTTTGCTTGTAAGGGAACTTAAGGGAAGAATTCACCATCTTTTTGGTGCCTTCGAGAACCTGGAGGGGATGAACAGGGCGTTGCAGGAGACCATCACTGCCCTGAACATCCAAATCGAAGTCCTTGAAAAGGAGAAGGCCGACCTGGTTACAAGATACGAAAATCTGAAGCTGGCCAAAAGTATGGAATCGGGGTACGGCGACAGCCGGGAGGTCAGACAGAAGATTGGAAAATTAATGCGGGAGATTGACAAATGTGTGGCATTGCTGAATGAGTAATACAGGATGAACGACACACTTTCAATACATATCAAAATTGACAACAGGGTTTACCCCCTGGAAGTCAGTCGCAAGGATGAGGAGAGGTTCCGGAATGCTGCAAAACGGGTGAACGAACTGACGCACTCCTTCAGGAAGGATTATCCTGACAAGGATTCGCAGGATGTTCTGGCCATGACCGCTTTCCAGGTGGTGTACAGCAGCCTGGTGATGCAGGAAAAGGCCGACCAGACTCCTCTGATTGGTGAATTGAAAGACCTCAGGGATGATGTGAACGACTTTCTCGGCGAGAGGGAAGTGAATCCGTCCTGAACAAAGGATATTTGATCATGCCCGCTGTTTTACCGTTTCCCTTCCGGGGAGAGACGGTAATGAGCGGGTTTTTTATTAACCAACTAATTTTAAGGTATATGTTAGGAACAATAATAGGCGTGATTGCCGGTTTAGCCGGAGGGGGGACGATTTCCTACTTCATGTGGGACAAGGCCCTGAAGGCGAAAAAGGTGAAGATCATCACCGAGGCTGAGGCCGAGGGGGAAGTGATCAAAAAGGAAAAGATGCTTCAGGCCAAGGAGAAGTATCTGCAGTTGAAATCGGAACATGAGAAGCAGGTCAATGAGCGGAACCAGAAGGTAGTAGCCCTGGAGAACAAGCTGAAGCAGCGGGAGACGGCGGCCAATCAGCAGCGGAATGACCTGATGCGCGACATCCGCAATTTTGAGACGGAGAAGCAGGAAGTAGAGCAGCAGCGCGAGTTGCTTGCAGCGCAGATGCAGGTGGTGGAACAGAAACAGGAAGATCTGGAGCGGTTGCATCGCCAGCAGGTAGAGAAGCTGGAGCAGATTTCTGGGATGTCGGCCGAAGAGGCCAGGGCCCAGATGGTGGAATCGCTCAAGGAGGAAGCCAAAACCGAGGCGATGTCGTATGTGAATGAGATCATGGAGGAGGCCAAGCTGACGGCCTCCAAGGAAGCCAAGAAGGTGGTGGTCAAGACCATTCAGCGGGTAGCCACGGAAACGGCCATTGAGAATGCAGTGACCATCTTCCATATTGAGAGTGACGAAATGAAGGGGCGGATCATCGGGCGTGAAGGCCGGAATATCAGGGCACTGGAAGCGGCCACGGGGGTGGAGATCATTGTGGATGACACACCCGAGGCGATCGTTCTTTCGGCTTTTGATCCCGTAAGGCGTGAAGTGGCCCGCCTGGCTCTGCACCAGCTGGTGACCGACGGCCGTATTCATCCGGCCCGTATCGAGGAGGTGGTCCAGAAAGTCCAGAAACAGGTCGAAGAAGAGGTCATCGAAACCGGGAAAAGAACCACCATCGATTTGGGAATTCATGGTCTGCACCCCGAGCTCATCAGACTGATCGGCAAGATGAAGTACCGTTCCTCCTATGGTCAGAATCTTCTGCAGCATTCGCGGGAGGTGGCCAATCTTTGCGCCATCATGGCCGCCGAGCTGGGCCTGAACCCCAAGAAAGCCAAAAGAGCGGGGTTGCTGCATGACATCGGCAAAGTCCCCGATGACGAGCCTGAATTACCGCACGCCGTGCTGGGGATGAAACTGGCCGAAAAATACAAGGAAAAACCCGAGATCTGCAACGCCATCGGATCACACCACGATGAGGTGGAGATGCAGACCCTGCTGGCTCCCATCGTCCAGGTGTGCGACGCCATCTCCGGTGCCCGCCCCGGTGCCCGCCGCGAAGTGGTGGAATCTTACATCAAGAGGCTGAAAGACCTTGAGGATCTTGCGCTCAGCTATCCCGGGGTGATGAAAACCTATGCCATCCAGGCCGGAAGGGAACTGCGCGTGATCGTGGGTTCCGATAAGATCAACGACCAGGAATCAGAGCAACTCTCATACGATATCGCGCGCAGGATTCAGGATGAAATGACCTATCCGGGGCAGATCAAGATCACCGTGATCAGGGAGACCCGCGCGGTCAACTACGCCAAGTAACTACCACACCCGGCAGGGCAGCCGGTCCATTTCCAGGGCAGGTCAAAGCTCTGGCCAGGCCTGTGCCCAGGCAGGAAAAAATAAAAGCCGTTCCTCATATGAGGAGCGGCTTTGTGGTTATTGGAAAAAGCGTCCTGATTGATCGTTCCTGAAAAGGTTATTTTTTCCCTGAGAATATGCTCATCATCCTCAATATGTCAGCAGTCCGCTCGGTCTGCCCGCTCATCTCATAGCTTCTTTCGGTGATTTCAAGAAGTCTCAGCAGAAAGACCTTGGGAGAGCTGGCTTCCAGACACGCGTGGGTCAGGTCATAATCCAGCTTCTTCAGCATGTATTCGAGTTCTTTTCTTCCGGTGATAGAGCCGTTGTTGGCGGGATTGATATAGAAAAGGACGTCGGTTTCGATACCGGGGGGGTGCACCCTGGCGGCAATCCTGCGGTCGACATAGGCGAGCAACGGATGCCGTGGCAGGTCGACATACCTGACAGGGAGTTCGAGCTTCTGGGCCACGATCGTATAGAGCAGTGCCAGTGAAACGGCATTTCCCGTGCCCGTCTCCAGAACCCGGTTTATAAAACAGTGCTGGGGCGACATGTTTTCGTCACCCGCGACCTTCAGCCTGAAATCATGAAAGAAAACATGGTTCAGCACCGTGATCTTTTCGATAGAGGTGAGGGAATTGTTGATTTCCACCCACACCTTTTTCCGGATCTCTTCGATATGGCGGCGGACTTCGGGTTCATTGAGGTCGGGGTAGTGGTAACGGCTGGCCAGAATAAACCCCTCGAGAAGGTCGGGGGAGGGTTGGCGCGACCACTGTCGCAGCTTGTTGTAATTTTCCCTGAAGAGGATTCTCTGGATCAGGTATTCGATGCGGATCTGGCAGATTTCATGGGGTGTGGTTTCCCAAACGGTTTCCAGAGCAGGAATCACGGAGCTGTTTTCCTTGAGCAGTTCCTTTTCGACTGCTTCAAAGATCAAAGGTTCCGGGTCATCCATGAGCCGGACAAGTGCTTTGAGCCGTTCTTTTTTTCCTGCTGTCATGGTGTGTCAGCTGGTAAGTCGGTTAAGTACGGCCTCGACGAGGCGTTCCATCTGGGTGTGGTAGCTCTCATTGGCGCCGCGGGTCATCCTGTTGGCGATGAGCAGACATATTGTCAGGGCTTCATGGCCCAGCATCCGCGACAGCCCATAGATGGCCGAACTCTCCATTTCATAGTTGGTTATCCTGTAATCCCCGAAGGAAAACGCTCCAAGTTTTTCGTTGAGGTGGGGAAGTGCCAACCCGATGCGCAGGGTCCTTCCCTGGGGACCATAAAAACCGGGTGCCGAAATGTTCACCCCGGGAATAAATTCGGGGCTGCTGAATTTTCCAAGCAACAGGGGGGAGGCGTCGACCACATAGGGTGAGGGGAAGGAGGCCGGCCACTCCGTAAACTTCCTGAAGGCCGCCTCAAAAGGGAGGTCGCTGACCGCGTCTCTGCCTTCGTAAAAGGAGAGCATACCGTCGAATCCCACCGATTTGTGACTCACAATCCACGACCCGACAGGCAAATCACGCTGCAGACCCCCCGATGTGCCGATCCTGACCAGGTTCAGGGACCTGTGCCCAGGGAGGATCTCCCGCTTTTCGAGATCAATGTTGACCAGGGCATCCAGCTCATTGACGACAATGTCGATGTTGTCGGTGCCGATACCCGTAGATACTACCGAAATGCGCCGGCCATGGTAACGCCCCGTTACCGTGACGAATTCCCGGTTGGCCACCTGCAGCTCCGTGGAATCTAACCTGGAGCCAATCATGGCCACCCGCCCGGGATCCCCCACCAGCAGAACCGTATCAGCCAACTGCCCCGGTTTCAGATGAAGATGAAAAATGCTCCCGTCATCGTTTACAATGAGTTCCGATTCTCCTATCATAATGTATGAGATGACAAATCAGTCAAAACTATTTAAAAAAACTCTTTTGTACCAACACGTTAGCCCGTTTTTTATCAACAGTTAAATTTATTGCCGGGCTTAAACGCGTTGATAACCTTAATTTTCCGCATAAATGCTACCTTTGGGGAGATTAAACTGTCTGATATGGATATCAAAAAGTTAAACCTGAAAACCTCCTGGCTGGTCGCAGGAGTGGTCGTGATCTTACTGGTACTGGTTTTTGGAAACCGCATGTTTCTCATCATTGATGCCGGGGAAAGAGGAGTGATCTTCAGACCATACACATCGGGACTTGACCGGGAGAATATCTTCGGGGAGGGATTTCATGTGGTGGCGCCCTGGAACAGGATGTACGTGTATAATGTGCGGGAGCAGCAGCGGGAGGAGACCATGGATGTGCTGGACAAGAGCGGGCTCTACATCAATGTG
Organism: Bacteroidales bacterium; assembly: GCA_012729335.1. Lineage (GTDB taxonomy): Bacteria > Bacteroidota > Bacteroidia > Bacteroidales > Prolixibacteraceae > UBA1413. The sequence continues at coordinate 48,011 of JAAYDJ010000007.1, forward strand.
GATGTCACAGTGCGGTTTAATCCGCTTTTCAATACGATTCCCTTTCTGCATGAGCGGTTCGGCGTGGAATATGTCAATGTGCTGGTGATTCCGGAGGTACGCTCCTCTGTACGACAGGTCGCCGGCCGGTACACCGCCGAGGAGATTTACTCGACCATGCGGCAACAGGTGGAAAGCGAAATTATTGAGGAGACCAAGAAAACCCTCGGGGCCAACTTCATTGACATGCGGGCGTTGCTGATCCGCTCCATTGATCTGCCCACGCAGATCAAAACGGCCATCGAAAGCAAACTCACCCAGGAGCAGGAAGCCCTGGCCTATGAATTCAGGCTTAACAGGGAGGAATCAGAAGCCGAACGCAAACGGATAGAAGCGCAGGGAATCGCCGACTACAACCGGATCATCAGCTCGAGTTTGACTGACAACATCCTGAAGCAGAAAGGAATCGATGCCACACTGGACCTGGCCAAATCAGCCAATTCAAAAGTGGTGGTGGTGGGCAGCGGTAAGGATGGACTACCCCTGATCCTGGGTGGAAACTAATCACCTGACTCCGGATGGAAACTCATCATGCTGACTCCTGACGGAGATGAATTGCCTGACTCCGGATGGTAACTCAGCGCCTGACTCCTGACGGAGATGAATTGCCTGGCTCCGGATGGTAATTCAGCGCCTGACTCCTGACGGAGATGAATTGCCTGGCTTTTGACGGAAAGCAGTCCCCGCAGGCCCTGCCGGAAGGAGATGTGATTTACCTTTTGGGTTTGACGGGCTTTAAACTCCGGGAATCAAAGTGGTCCAGTTCGTCTTCCTCAAAGTCGTCATAAATGGAAAGTCTTCTCTTGGAATTTTTTTCTTTCACGGAAACGCCTGGTACTGAGGCTCTTCTTTCTACTTTGTCGATTTTTTCCCGGTGGCTTGACTTGGAAAAGTTTTTTTTCATCACTTTAAAACAAAAATGCGTCTTAAATTAACAAATCAGATTCTTTTAACTTCTCACTTACAGGATATTGATTAACCTGTCCAAATATAAAAACAATTCTTATACCAAACTGTTCGTTCTCAGGTTTAAGAAATATTTTTACCCATTTTCAGCGAAGGAAGGGATGTACAAGGTATTTTCAATACTGTTTATAGGGTTGTGGATGTTTCCGCAGGTGGGCATGGGGCAAGGGAGCCGTATGGTGACCCGATCCATGCGTGAGGCCCGTGAGGCATGGGAGCGGCGTGATTTCCGGACGGCGGCTGACGCCGCGGGGAAGGTGCTCAGGGTGGATGCTTCGCATGGGGAGGCGTTGTTGCTGATGGCCGATCTCTCACGCGATCAGGGCTTGCGTAGCGAGGAGGTGGTGTGGCTTCGCAGGGCTGCTGCGGCTGGCGCCGGGGGCACCCTCCTTGATTTCAGGCTTGGGGAGGCCCTTTACCTGACTGGCAACTACGGGGAAGCCCTGGAAGCCCTGCTCCGCTTCCTGGACACCCGCCCCGGAGGAAACCTCCTGGCCAGGGCAGTCATTTTGCGCGATCACGCCTCCTTTGCCGCCACTGCTGTCAGAAATCCGGTACCTTTTGATCCTGTAGACCCGGGAGAGGGCGTCAACACCCCCGGCGATGAATACTGGCCGGTCCTTAGCGTCGACGGAAACACCCTGCTCTTCACCCGCCGGGTTCCCATACAGGGGGGGGCCGGGAATGCCCTGCAGGAAGATTTCTTCATAAGCCATCCTGATTCGGGGGAGTGGAGCCCCGCGGTTCCCCTGACCGATCTGAACACCCCTGCCAACGAGGGGGCTCCCACACTATCGGCCGACGGAAAACTGCTCTTTTTCACCCTCTGTAATCATCCCGGGGGCCTCGGCAGTTGCGACATCTGGTATGCACGGTGGGAAAACGGCCACTGGTCTTCACCCCGCAATGCCGGAGAACCTGTCAACACCCCGGGATGGGAAGGACAGCCCTCGCTCTCTGCATTCGGGGATCTTCTCGTTTTCTCTTCGGAGCGGCCCGGTGGAAAAGGGAAAAAAGATCTCTGGAAGGTGACACTCACAGGTTGGAGGGCCGATGGTTCTCCAGTCTGGGGTGGCGTGATGAATGGCGGTGACAGTCTCAACACCCCGGGTGATGAGATTTCCCCCTTTCTACATCCCGGGGGCAGGGATCTCTTTTTTGCCTCTGACCGTTGGCCGGGCATGGGAGGCTATGATCTTTTCCGGTCGGTGCTTCTTCCCGGGGGGGAGTGGAGTGCTCCTTTCAACCTGGGATATCCGGTGAATACCCCAGGTAACGAGCAGGGTCTGGTGACAGACCGGACGGGGGTTATGGCCTGGATGGCCACGGGACGGACCCCCGGCGGACATATGGATATCGTCTCCTTTCAGCTCAATGAGGCGGACAGGCCCTCACCGGTCACCTTTATACGGGGAAAGATCGTCAACGACTCCACGGGATTACCGGTTGCTGCGCGTGTCTCTATCAGCGGGCCTCCGGAAAGCCATTTTCCCGGAACCTCCCTGGAAGCCGGGCATGACGGCACTTTTCTGGTGGCTCTGCCCCTGGGGGAAGAGCTGCTTTTCAGTGTCGGGCACCCCGGTTTTCTCTTCTATTCGGAGGGGTTCTGCTTCAGGGAGGGGGCCGGTGCCCCCGAACCCGTGGAACGGGAGATCAGGCTTCGGCCTGCCAGCCCAGGCATTTCCATCAGTCTCTACCAGATCTTTTTCGCCACCGACCAGTATGAGATCCTTCCCCCTTCGGAGCCGGAGCTTCTGGTATTGTTGGACTTCCTGCAGAAAAATCCCACCTTGCGGATCGAAATCGGAGGCCATACCGATCATACGGGAAGTGAGGCGTGGAACCTCCGGCTTTCGGAGCAAAGGGCCGCCTCGGTGCGCGACTACCTCGTGAAAAGGGGAATCGCACAGGAAAGGCTTACCTCTCGGGGGTATGGCATGAGCCAGCCCATAGCCCCTAACAATACAGAGCAGGGACGTGCACAGAACCGGCACACCTCCATCAGAATTCTCCCCTGATTGCCACGGGAAGTGCCGCAGCGTATATCCCCACTGCTGCTCCACGCTTACCCTTCGCACCTCTTCACCATACGCTGTGCGGCTCTTATACTTTTTATTAATTTTACTGTACATTTGGTGAGAATGGAACCGGGCCTGCGGGGCGGTGCCGGATAATTTCCTTTCATTTGCCCCGGATTAAAGGCATACCGGAAAGGATTAACCATTCCGGTATGCATCAGTTAAACTAAACGGAATGAATCCGGTCAACTTATTTTTACTGGTGGCGGCTCTTTTCCTGGTGCTTCTTCCATTTCTAAGGGGAGCGTATCAGAGGATTTGGTTACTGGGGGGAGTTTTGCTGATGGCTGTGGTGACCTCGGTTCCGGCATGGCAGGTGCTCACAGGGGCGACCCGGGAGTGGCTCCTTCCCGGCAATGGGGTCATCGGAGAGATCCCCCTGCGGCTTGATGGCCTCTCGGCCTGGTTCATCCTGATCATTAACCTGGTTTTTCTCACCGGGGCCGTTTACGGTCTTTCCTACCTGCGTCATTATCAGGCGCACAGGAATACCCTCACCCTCCATTACCTCTCATTTCTGTTGCTGCACCTGGCGCTCCTTTCACTTTGCGTGATCCAGAACAGCCTGGTATTTCTGGTAATGTGGGAGGTGATGACCCTTGCAGCCTTTGTGGCAGTGATCTTTGAACACGAGAAATGGGTGACCGTCAAGGCAGGGATCAACTTTTTGATCCAGTCGCACATCTCCCTGCTGTTACTCATGGTGGGTTTTCTTTACGGGGCCATCCATACGGGCAGTTACGATCTGGCGGCGTTTGCGGGGCTTCCCGGCGGAAGGGGGACCGCCACCGCACTCATGCTGCTTTTCATTGCCGGTTTTGGCATCAAGGCCGGATTTGTCCCTTTCCACACCTGGCTGCCTTATGCCCATCCGGCCGCCCCGGCCCATATCTCCGGGATCATGTCGGGGGTGATCATTAAAATCGGGCTCTTCGGGATCCTTCGCATGCTCCTGATTCTTTCCGTTGATTTCACCACCGTGGGCTATCTGTTGCTGGCCGTATCCCTGGTGTCGGGTGTTTACGGGGTCATGCTGGCTATCGTTCAACATAATCTGAAGAAATTGCTGGCCTACCACAGCATCGAGAATATCGGGATTATTGGCCTGGGGATCGGCCTGGGGTGCATTGGCCTGGGTGGCGGGCACCCTCTGCTGGCAGCCCTGGGATTTGGCGGTGCCCTGCTCCATATCCTCAACCATGCCCTTTTTAAATCCCTTCTTTTTTATACCGCCGGTAATGTCTACCAGGCCACACACACCCTTCACATTGAACACCTTGGGGGAGTCATGAGAAAAATGCCTCTGACATCCCTGCTGTTTCTGGTGGCCGCCATTGCCATCTGCGGCATTCCCCCTTTCAACGGGTTTGTCTCGGAGTTTCTGGTCTATGCCGGATTGTACCAATGGATGCAGGAGGCTTCCCTGGTCACCCTGGTGGTCATCATCTTCACCATCATGGGGTTGGTGCTCATCGGCGGACTGGCATTGCTTTGTTTCACCAAGGCATTCGGGATTGTTTTTCTGGGGAATGCCCGGAGGGGGCATGCGGGGGCCGAGGTGTCGCGGGGTCAGCTGGCACCCCTGTGGGTTCTGGCCCTGCTGATCCTTCTCATCGGCACCTTCCCCCAGGTGTTTACAGGGTTCCTGGCCCGGCCGGTTGCCCAGTTCACAGCCATGGTTCCTCATGCCGGGGCTGCCGTGGAGATGGGAACCTCAGGGTTGGAACCGGTGCCCCTTTCCGGAGTGGTGAACGGCATGGTGACGCCCGTAGCCGCGGCCGCCTGGGGTGTGATCCTGGTCAGCCTCCTCCTGTGGGCACTGCGCAGCCTCGTGATCCGTACCAAATCCCAGGAAACCTCACCCACCTGGAGCTGTGGCTATGTGGCCCCCACACCGAAACTGCAGTATACGGCAGGCTCCTTTGCCAGAAGCTATACCAAGCTCTTCAGGGCGGTACTTACCTTCTCGCGGAGAGAAAGGGGCGTCGACGCCATCTTCCCCGCGGGAGGCCATTATGAGTCTCATGCCGACGACAAGATGGAGAAATGGTTCGTCGACAAGCCGGTCAACGGCTTCCAATGGCTGATGAGCCGGCTGCTTTTCCTCCAGAACGGAAAACTTCAGGTTTATATCCTCTACGGAATCCTTTTCATGGCGGCGGTTATTCTGATACCCGTATTCACCGGCTGGCTGGGTGATTTGCTTCAATTCCTGAAACAGTTATAATATGCTGAGCGCTCTTCTGATCCTGATTGCAGCCCTCTTTTTCACGGGAATCATTAACCGGACCAAGAGTATGGCTTCGGGCCGCAAAGGCCCCGGGGTGCTGCAGCCCCTTTTTGATGTGTGGCGGCTCTTCCGTAAAGGCAGTGTTTACCCGGCTACCGCGGGGATTCTTTTCAGGGTGGCGCCCACCATCTGTCTGGCTTCCATTTTCATGGCCCTGCTGGTGGTTCCCTTCGGCCGCGAGAAGGGACTCCTGAGTTTCAGCGGCGATTTTGTTTTTTTTGCCTATGTGTTGGCCCTGGGCAGGTTTCTGAGCATCGTGGCCGCCCTCGATACAGGCAGCAGCTTCGAGGGAATGGGAGCCAGCCGCGAAGCCCTTTACGGCATGCTCGCAGAACCCGCTTTTTTCGTGCTGATGGGTTCCCTGGCCCTCCTCACCGGTCACACCTCCTTCCATGAAATTTTTAATGCACTCCACCTTGGCTCCTGGGTCAGCTATGCCCTGGCTACTCTGGCTACTTTCGTGCTGGTGATGATTGCCATGATCGAAAACAGCCGCATGCCTGTCGATGATCCCAAAACCCACCTGGAACTCACCATGGTCCATGAAGTGATGGTCCTGGACCACAGTGGTTTCGACCTTGGATTGATCCTTACCGCCGGATATCTCAAGTTCGCCATCTTCGGCGCCCTGATTGTCAACCTCTTTATCGGTATGGTCCCTACCGGCTACGCCATCCCCCTTTTCTTCCTGATCCAGGGAGGCATGGCGGTGGCCGTCGGACTCATCGAATCTTTTATGGCCCGTTTCCGCATGAGCCACAACCCCCAGTTTATCACCGTCCTCACCTCGGTGGCCCTGCTGGTCTTTTTTGGCGTACTGCTCATCTCAGGCCGGTTCCTCTGAAAATTAATAGCCATGGCTGACGTTTTGCTCATCACCTTTCTGATCACCCTGTTCTACATGGCCATCGCCAACCGTCTGATGACCTATGTCAAGGTGCTCGCCCTCCAGGGGGTGCTTCTCTTCTTTGTGGCCTTCATCCAGCTCAGTGAAATCAACCTGCTCAACCTGGTGTTGATTCTGCTGGAGACCATCATCTTTAAGTCGGTGGCGGTCCCGGCCTTTCTGGCCTATCTCCTTCGCCGCAACCAGATCACCCGCGAGGCAGAACCTTTCCTGCCCAACTTCGTCTCCCTGTTGATTGTGACCGCCATCGTGGTGGTCACCTTCCTCCTTTCGAACTATATCAGCGACACCATCCTCGACAAGCTCTTTTTCGTGGTAGCCCTCTCCACCCTGTTCACAGGGCTTTACCTGATCGCTACCCGCCGGAAGATCATCACCCACGTGATGGGATACATGGTGGTGGAAAACGGGGTTTTCGTTCTCTCCCTGGCCGTGGGCAATGAAATGCCTATGCTGGTCAACCTGGGCATCATGCTCGACATCTTTGCCAGTGTGTTGATCCTGGGGATTTTCCTGAACAAGATCGGCGATGTCTTCAGGGATGTGGATGTCGACCAGTTGAGTAACCTGAAAGATTATTGACGGAGGGGCACACATGACCATTGGATATCTTATTTTGGCATTTTTGTTATCGGCCGGCCTCTTTCTGAACAGGAACCGGAAAGCCGCTTATTTCCTGACGGGGCTTTTCCTGCTGCTGCAACTGGTTTTCACGGTGTATGCGGGGATGCACCTGCGAAGCACCGACAGTCTCTATTTTACCTTTGATGCGCTGGGATTTCTCTTGCTGGCGACACTGGGTGTGGTGGCCGTGCCCGCGGCCTTTCACAGCGCCCTCTATATTGAGCGGCATGAGGAGACCCCGGCGTCAAGGGGTATTTACCTGGGATCCCTGGTGTTGCTGATCACGGCCATCGGGGCAGGCTACCTGGCCAATCATATCGCTGTAGTCTGGATCTTTACCGAAATCACCACGCTGAGTGCCTCGGCCCTGATCTATCATCACCGCAACAAGCTGGCCCTGGAGGGCACCTGGAAGTATGTATTTATTTGCGCGCTGAGCATTTCTTTTGTTTTCATCGGCATTCTCTTTTTGAGTTTGTCGCTGCGGCATGCCGGGTCCACTGAGCTTTCGTGGGCTAACCTGCTGGCCGGCAGTTCGCAGTTAAATCCTTTCTGGCTGAAGCTGGCCTGGCTCTTCATTTTTACGGGATTCACGGTGAAACTGGGGCTGGTGCCCATGTTCACTGCGGGCATCGATGCCAAGGATACAGCACCCGGGCCTGCCGGGGCCCTGCTGGCCAGTGTACTGATGAACCTGGGATTCGTGGGGGTATTCCGCCTTTACACCGTGGTCGCCCACACCTCCATCCATGGGTGGGTCAACGTGGTGACGGGATCCGCCGCCTTTCTGTCGGTTTTTGTGGCCGCCGCTTATATGATCAGGGTCAGGAACGTGAAGCGGATGTTCGCCTATTCCGGTGTGGAGCATATGGGACTGGTCATGCTGGGTGTGGTGGCCGGGGGAGTAGGCTATTATGCTGCCATCCTCCATATCATCCTCCACGCTTTCGTCAAATCCTCCCTTTTCTTTCAGTATAACCAGCTTTACCGCGTCTTCCAGAGTAAAAGCCTCTCCTATATGGGAGGCTATTTCCGTCTTCATCCTACGGGGGCAATGGTGCTCCTGCTGGGATTTCTGAGCGCCGCCGCCATGCCCCCCTCCGGGTTATTTGTCAGCGAGCTGATGATCTTCCGTTCCCTGCTGGAGGCCCGGCTGCTCCTACCGCTGGTAGCGGTGGCCCTTCTGCTGACGATGATCCTCTGGGCTTTCGGCAGAAATGTCTTCAGGATTCTGTTCCTGCCTCCGGCAGGATTTGAAGCTCCCCCGGCGAAGCCTGCCCCGGCTTGGGAAAGCTATTCCCAGTTCTTTCTCCTGGCCCTGGCCGTAGCCCTGGGTTTCTTTCCCCCCGAGGGTTTCGTGGAACTGATCCGGGAAAGTGTAGCCTTGCTTCCCGTCACTCCCCCGGAGGTTCTGATTCCCCTGCCGGCCAGTGGTGCCCTGATGCCCTGACCGGCGGACTCTCCACTTAAAGACCAGAAATCCATGGATTTTATCTCAATAAAAAACAACAGCGCCCTGCCGCTGGCCTCCGTTCCGGAACTGGACTACCACACCTTTTTTGAGGTGAACACCAGCCTGATGAGGGGCGATCCGGGGCGGCACTGCGCCACTCTTCACGGCATCCCTGAAAAGGAGAGGGTCAGGCTGCTTTGCGCCATCGCCGACGATGCCACAGGAGAGATCCATCTCTCAACGAGTGTGGTCTCCCGCGACCAGGTGCTCCGGTCCATGGCGGGGGAGGTTCCTGCCTGCGAACGGTTTGAAAGGGAGATTCATGAGAATTTTGGGATTTCCTATACGGGGCATCCCTGGCTGAAACCAGTACGGTATCCGTTTGACCGGGCCGACCGGTCACAGGAGATCGCCAGCTATCCTTTTTACAGCATGGAAAGCGATGAACTTCATGAGGTAGGGGTAGGACCCATCCATGCAGGGGTGATCGAACCGGGCCATTTCCGGTTTATCTGTAACGGGGAGCAGATTCTTCATCTGGAGATCCAGCTGGGGTTTCAGCATCGTGGTGTGGAGGCGCTTTTCCTGCGGCAACAGGGAGTGTTGCAGCAGGTGATGCTGGCTGAGGGAATTGCCGGTGATACCGTAGCAGGGCATACCACAGCCCATAGTATGGTGCGGGAGGCCCTTGCCGGGGTAGACGCCGGGGAAGGGGCAGCCTTCAGCCGGACGATGGCCCTGGAGCTGGAACGGATGGCCATCCATACCGGCGACATGGCGGCCTTGTGCACCGATGTGGCCTATCAGCTGGGAAGCGCCGTTTTCGGGAGGCTCAGGACTCCCCTGGTCAATTTCTTCCAGGAGTGGGGCGGCAACCGCCTCGGTAAGGGATTGATCAGACCCGGCAGAAACCAGTTTCCTTTCACCCCGCAGCTGGGCACCCGCCTCTCGGCGATTCTCGATGCTTACGAACGCGATTTTGAAGAGATGAGTGCCATGCTTTTCAACCTTCCCAGTGCCTTGTCGCGGTTTGAGCGGACGGGGGTGGTCAGCCGTGAAGATCTGCTGTCGATCGGGGCGGTAGGCATGGCCGCACGTATGGGAGGCCTCACCCGGGATATCCGCAGCAGCCATCCCTCCCTGTGGTATCCCTCCCTGGCCCACCAACCGGTGGTCAAGCATCATGGCGATGTCTATTCCCGCGTACAGATCCGCCGTGACGAGATCAGGCAGTCGATGCACCATGTCAGGCAGCTGTTGGAACAGATCCCCGATACGGTGGAGAGCCGAATCCTTCCGGAGATAATGGCGCCCGGGCGGCTGGCGCTCTCCCTTGTGGAGGGGTGGCGGGGCGAAATCTGCCACTGCGCACTCACCGGGCCCCATGGCGAACTGCGCCATTACAAGGTCAAGGACCCCTCCTTTCATAATTGGATGGCCCTGGCCCTGGCTGTGCGCAACAACGAAATCTCCGACTTCCCGATATGCAACAAGAGTTTTAACCTTTCCTACTGCGGCCATGATCTTTGATAATCTGAAAATTCTGTTTCACCAGGGAAAGCAATACATTCCCGATGTGACCACGGTGGAGGTACCGGGTATTTTTCGCGGCAGGCCGGTCATCAGCCGTGAGCCGGTCGACGGGGAGCAGCTGGCTGCCCTTTGTCCTACGGGAGCCCTTACTGCTTCACCCGTGACCATCGACCTGGGCAAATGCACCTTCTGTGGGGAGTGCGCCCATAGGTTCCCGGAGAAGGTGCGGTTCACAAAAGACTACCACCTGTCGACCAATGTGCGGGAGCGGCTGGTGATCAGGGAGGGGGAGGATCGGCCTGTAGAGGTGGATCCGACACAGGTACGCAGGGAGGTGCACCGGCTTCTGGGGCGCTCCCTGAAGCTGAGACAGGTTTCTGCGGCCGGCGACAACAGCGCCGAATGGGAACTTAACGCAGCCAACAACGTCCAGTTCGACATGAGCCGCTTCGGCATCGAATTCGTAGCCTCCCCGCGTCACGCCGACGGGGTGGTCATCACTGGCCCTATTTCAGAAAACATGGCCGAACCGCTGCAGATCTGCTATGAGGCCGTTCCGGAACCTAAAATTGTGGTACTTGCCGGAACCGACGCCATCAGCGGCGGCATTTATGCGGGATCCCCCGCCCTGAACAGGAATTTCACGGAACGTTATGCTCCCGACCTCTATATCGCGGGCAACCCGCCCCATCCTCTGACGGTCATCAATGGTCTGCTGGACCTCACCCGGAAAAAGGGTTGAGGAGACCCCGCGAAGAGGAGAAAGCTTTGTCGTTTTCAGGGGGGAAGCCGGAAACAGCATGTCGGTAAGCAATTTTCCGGGCGGGGGTGTAATGCCGGCCTGCCTTGCGCCGACCCATACCAAAGAGGGATCACCCACCCGGGAAGCGTCCGGTTCATCACCTTGTGTGAAGAGTCGCCTGACGGCCATGATGTCACATGGAAAAGCCCTTTTACCCGGCGGTGGACCAGAATAAAGTAAAATCTATACCGATGAGCAAAATCCTTTTACTTCTGTTGACCCTGTGGACGGGGTTTTCTTATTTAAATGCCCAGGAGGTGGTCCGGGACGATGACCAGCAGGTGGCGCAGTGGCGAGGGCCGGGGCGTGACGGCAAATACCCTGAGACGGCTCTTTTAGAGGAGTGGCCTGCTGAGGGGCCCCGCATGCTGTGGTCTTTTGAAGGACTGGGGGCAGGCATGGGAAGTCCCGTGGTGGCCAATGACATGATCTACGTTACCGGTATTCCCGACACCCTCAGAGGCATGGGCAGGCTCTTTGCCTTCACCCTGGAAGGAAAGCCGCTCTGGACAAAGGATTATGGGACCGATTTTACGGCATTGTTTGCTGGGGCACGTTCCACCCCTACGGTAGCCGGTGACCGTCTTTACCTTGAAAGCGGCAACGGCCAGGTCTATTGCCTCAATGCCCTTACAGGCGAGCAACTCTGGAAGGTCGATTTCTTCACCGATTTCCAGGCCGATTCTATTCAGTTCGGGTTTTCGGAGTCGTTGCTGGTCGACGGCGACCGCCTCTACTGCACTCCCGGGGGGAAGTACAATAACCTGGTGGCCCTTAACCGCTTTACCGGGGAGAAAATCTGGGGCTCCCCGGGGTCGGGAGAGCAGGCCACCTATTCCTCGCCGGTGCTGTTTCACCATCATGGCCGGCCCATCATCGCCAACCTTACCGCCTCGACCATCATGGGCCTTGATGCCCGCACCGGAGAGGTATTGTGGCGGTTTTACCAGTTCCAGGACAATAAAATCCATGCCAATACGCCGGTTTATTCCAACGGGGATCTTCTGGTGTCAAGCACCTCGCGGAAAGACAGCAGCGGGCTGGTGATGCTGCGGCTTTCCCCCGGCGGGGACTCGGCGCGGGTGCTATGGCGAAACCGGGAAGTGATCAACCTGTCGGGAGGAGCCATCCTCAACGACAGCTCCATCTATATGTCGGCATATATCCAGCCGAGGTGGTATTGCCTTGACAGGGCCACGGGAAAGACCAGGTATATTTCGCGGGAACTGGGCGGTGGAGTGGTCATTTATGCCGATGGACGCTATTATTGCTATACCGAGCGGGAGGGAGAGATGGCGCTGGCCGAAGCCACTCCCGACACTTTCAGGGTGATCAGCAGGTTCAGGATCCCCCTGGGCACCGCGCAACACTGGGCCCACCCGGTCATCAGCCGAGGCATGCTCCTGGTCCGGCACGGAGAGGCCCTGATGGTGTATGACATTCGCAGAAAGTCCACCTGAAAAGTTACTTCCATAATTCTCCTGAAGAGTGATATGTCATAATTCTCCCGAAGAGTGATATGTCAGAGTTCTCCTGAATGGTGACTCCTCAGAGCTCTTCTGAACGGTGACTCGCCAGAGCACTCCTGAACGGTGACTCCTCAGATTCCTCCTGAACAGTGACTCCTCAGAGCTCTTCTTTACTGCTCTGGTTCAGAGGGCGGCCTGCTGGAAGACAATTTCGCTGAGGCCGGCCATCTGGCCATTCTCATCCAGGTAAATCCTTACGTTGAGCGTGTTATCCCTGATCCTGACGATTTTTTCGGGGGTCCAGGTATATTCCCCCTTGGCGGTGGTGAAGGTGCCTGCCGGAACGCCCTCGAATTCCACCCTTTGCCGGGTGGGGAGGAGCAGGTCGCCCACACTGGCCCTGATGCGGTACACCCCGTTCTGGACGTTGATCTGGTAGTCGTACCAGGGATGGGGGTTGGTACAGCGGGCTTTCCGGTCATGGAAAAGTACCCCCGGGAGGCGTACGTTGCCGTTCTGGCGGCCTGTGATCCATTCCACCTTGCCTGTGGTGTTCCATTCGCCGAGTATCCATCCCATGCCGAGGTAATCCTCGTAGGCAGAGGCGTTTTTGACGTTCCCGTGCGGTCCTGCAGGCTTCCCGAAGAGAATCTGCCCTTTGGTGAAAAGCTGGCTGTTCAGGGGTTGCCGCCCATAGTAGAGTTCCAGAAGCTGCGGGTAGAAATTGACGATGTTGTGGTCGGCAGTTTCAGGGGTGGGGGCGGTTTCCGATCTGACCACCGCCAGGTGCAGGTTTTCCCGGTTTCCGTCGCCCCAGATGGTCCCGATCGGATCGCCCTTTTCCAGTTCCTGGTTACGGCTGACCATGAGGTTTCGGTTGTAGAGATTCCGGTAGAGGTAATAGAGACCGGGGGTGGAGCCGCTCTCGATACAAACGGCTGCCTTGGGCTCGGCGGTGCCAGGGAACCGGGTTTCCACCCATACCACCTTGCCCGCTTCCATGGCCAGGACGGCATGCTTTTCCAGTCCGCGGGCATTGACCATGTCAATGGCTACTCCCGGGAAAAAGGCGGCTTCCCCGGTGGTGGCGGCATCGGACCCTTCATAGGAGAACATGTGGGTTTCCTCATTGTTCCTCCACAGAAAACCTCCCGTAAAAGAGACGGGAAATCCGAAACTCCAATGGTCTATTAGGGGTTCTGCGGCCAGGGAAAGGACAACCAGGGCATCTTTTTGCAGGAGCCGGTGTGTTTCGGGCCGGGAGGAGAGGGCCGCCACCTCTTTGTTGTCGGCCACAAAAATCCGCAGCTGGCCGGCGGTGACTGCGGGAGTGCGGAAGCTTACCCCTATTCGCAGAGTGTCGCTGCCTGCCCTGATCAGGTTAAAACGGTGGTGCACGGCAAGAAGTTCCACCTCGGTTCCCTCATAGAGAAAGGTTTCGCCGATTCCGAGGTTGACATAGGTGGCGTTTCCCCATTTGAAGAGGGGTGGGGGCTCTTTCTTCTCCTGGGGGGCCTGGCCCGGGCCAGGAACCGGCACCCGGGAGCGTTCTGCCGCCGGGCTTTTCCCCGGAGTGAAGGCCATCAGCCATACTCCCAGGAGGGAGATCACGATGCATTTTACTTGCATAATTGTCAGTTAATGACTTGCTCTTCAGTTATATGTCGTGGTGAAGCCGGTTGATGTGCTTCACGCCCATGGAATTGGCTCCGCGGTGCTCCGCCGAACTTCGTTTCGCATGGGGCAATTATACCTCTCCTTATGTGGTCGGAGCACCTTGCGACTTTCATTTTACAGAGAAACGGAAGATGGTCGTGGAGCGGAGGGTATCGCCGGGGAGGAGCAGCGTGGTGGGGAAGTGGGGCTTATTGGGAGAGTCGGGGAAATGCTGGGTCTCGAAGCAGAAGCCCGTGCGTCTGCCGTAAGCCGCACCGCTCTTACCCACCTCGCTACCTTTGAGGTGGTTCCCGGTGTAAAGCTGTATCCCGGGTTCTGTGGTGAAGACCTCCATATAGCGGCCGCTTCCGGGTTCCCAGGCCGAGGCGGCAAAAACCGGCTCAGCAGAGCCCTGCCCCAGTACATAATTGAAGTCGTAACCGCTGGCGATCTGCAGCTGAGGGTCCTCAGCATCAATGCGTTCACCGAAAGTGTGGGGGGAGGTGAAATCGAGGCTGGTCCCCCTGATGTCTTTGATTTCTCCTGTAGGGATCATGAAGGAGTCGACAGGGGTAACCTCTCGGGCCATGATGACGGCCACATGATCCAGAATATCGCCGTTTCCTTCCCCGCGCAGGTTAAAGTAGCTGTGATTGGTCAGGTTGATGTGCGTGGGCTGGTCACTTATCGCTTCATAATCGATGCGCAGTTCATTGCCGGAAGTCAGGGTAAAGGTGGTTCTGACGGTTTTGTTTCCAGGAAAACCCCATTCGCCGTCGGGACTGTGGAGGGTCATCACCACGCGGTTTTCCTGTTGTTCAGCCTCCCACACCTGGCGGTAGAAACTGTCGGGGCCCGAGTGGATGCAGTTGGGCCCGTTGTTTTCGGGAAGCTTGTATTCCCGGTCGCCGAGGGTAAAGGAAGCACCGGCGATCCTGTTGGCAAAAGGCCCCACGGTCGCACCGTGGCTGGCCCCGTACTTCATATAGTCGGCCACGGAACGGAATCCCAATACCACATCGGCAGGGGTGCCGTCTTTCCCTGGTACCACCAGGGAGACAATTTTCGCTCCGTAATTGGTCAGGGAAACACGCATATCCTGGTCATTGACCAGTGTAAACAGGGAAGTCTGCTTTCCGTGGACCAGGGTGTCAAAAGCGGCTGCTGAAAGATCCATCACAGGGTTTTTTGAGGTTTTCACTGAACAGGAGAAGAGGAATAACATAAAGAACAGGAGAGGAAGACGGTTCATGTCGCAAATTTTGCCCTAAATTAAGGAAAATTCGGGGCTGGTATCCACTTAAGAGGCCAAAGAGCCTGGGAAGTAACATTTCTGTGGGATAAACCTTAAGTTTGTGGTAAAAAAGATGAAGGTAGCCATATCGGGATTTCGGGGCATGATAGGGCAGGTCGTGCGAAAGGAGCTGGAGGAATCCGGGCATGAGGTGGTTGGTTTGACGCGGGAGACGCTGTATGACGAAAAAGGGGTTTTGCTGAGGTCTGCCCTGAGGGGGTGTGCTGCGGTGGTCCATCTGGCGGGAGCGCCGGTATTGCAGCGGTGGACAGCCTCGGCGCGGAAAGAGATCATGGAAAGCAGGACGGTCACCACCCGTCATCTGGTGGAAGCCGTCAATGCATTGCTTCCGGGGGAGAAGCCTGCCCTCTTTTTATCGGCCTCCGCCATCGGCATTTACCGGAACGGGGAGGTGCATGACGAGCAGAGCCTGCAGTATGATACCCATTTTGCCGCGGAGGTGACCCAGGCCTGGGAAAAGGCCTCTGAGGGCCTTGACATCCATGTGCGGCGGGTGGTTTTCCGTATCGGGCTGGTTCTGGATGCCCACTCAAAGCTGATATCCCTGTTGTGGTTGCCTTTCCGGATGGGGGCCGGTGGTCCCATCGGTTCCGGGAAGCAGCCCTTCCCCTTTATCCATCTGAATGATCTGGTGCGCGCCATGTTCTGGGTCCTTGAAAACAGGCAGGCCCATGGAATATATAACCTGGTGGCGCCGGAAAGGATCACCAACCGCGATTTTGCCCGCCAATTCGGGGCTCTCCTCCACCGCCCGGCGCTGCTGCCCGTTCCTGCTTTTTTTATGCGACTGCTCTACGGCACGGCCGCCGTCATGGTTCTGGAAAGCCCCGCCGTCCATCCTGCCCGCCTGATGTCCGAAGGCTTCTCCTTCCGTTATCCCTCCCTGCAATGGGCTCTGGAGGAGATCGTTGCCCGTAAAAAAGAGAAGAGGCCTACATCACCTGGTGATACGGCCTCTTCCATATGAGGTTAATTTAAACTTCCTTCCGGAGGGTTATTTCAGCCGCTCCTTCAGTTTGGCAAATTCTTCCTTCAGTTCGGCGGGCAGGCGGTTTCCGAATTTGGCGTAATGCTCTTCGATGAGTTCGCACTCCTGCTGCCATTTGGTCTTATCGACGCTGAGCAGTTCGTCAAGGTTTTCAGCCACATTGTCGATTCCGTTGAGGTCGAGGTCTTCCTTACGGGGCACGAAGCCGATGGGCGTTTCCACGCCTTCCACGGCGTCATTACAGCGGTCGAAGATCCATTCGAGTACACGGATGTTGTCGCCGTAACCGGGCCAGAGCCATTTGCCGTTGTCGTCTTTGCGGAACCAGTTGACGTTGAATATTTTGGGCAGGTTTTCCTTGACGGGGGCTTTCTCGCCCATGTGGATCCAATGCTGGAAGTAGTCGCCCATATGGTACCCGCAGAAGGGGAGCATGGCGAAGGGATCGCGGCGCACGCCTGCTTTGAGGCCGATGGCGGCGGCGGTCACTTCAGATCCTACGATGGAGCCCAGGAAGACGCCATGGTTCCAGTTGAAGGATTCGAAGACCAGAGGCACGGTGGAGGGGCGACGGCCACCGAAGAGGAAGGCCGAGATGGGCACCCCTGCAGGGTTTTCCCATTCCTTGTCGATCACGGGGCACTGGCTGGCAGGAGCCGTGAAACGGGCGTTGGGATGGGCTACGGGCTCGGTGCCGGCGGGATCGTACACCTTGTTTTTCCAGTTGATGGTTCCAGCGGGGCAGGGTGTGCCGATGCCTTCCCACCACACATCGCCGTCGGGGGTAAGTCCCACGTTGGTGAAGATGGAATTTTTGGTCATGCTCAACATGGCGTTCGGGTTGGTATCCATGGAGGTCATGGGGGCTACACCGAAGAATCCGGCCTCGGGATTGATGGCATAGAGCTTTCCGTCTTTTCCGAATTTCATCCAGGCGATGTCGTCGCCCACGGTTTCCACGGTCCATCCTGGAATGGTGGGAATCAGCATGGCCAGGTTGGTTTTTCCGCAGGCACTCGGGAAAGCTGCGGCCACATATTTCTTTTCTCCCTTGGGATTGGTGAGTCCAAGAATCAGCATGTGCTCGGCAAGCCAACCTTCCTGTTTGGCCATGTAGGAGGCGATGCGCAGGGCGAAGCATTTCTTGCCCAGCAGGGCGTTGCCGCCGTAGCCTGATCCGAACGACCAGATTTCACCCGTTTCGGGGAAGTGGGAAATGAATTTCTTTTCGATGGGGGCACAGGGCCAGGCCACATCCTGCTGGCCGGGTTCCAGGGGTGCTCCCACGGAGTGCATACAAGGCACAAAATGGCCATCTTCACCCAGGATGTCGAGAACAGCCTTACCCATGCGGGTCATTATGCGCATGTTGACTACCACATAAGCCGAGTCGGTAATCTCCACGCCGATATGGGCGATGTCAGATCCCAGGGGACCCATGCTGAAGGGGATCACATACATGGTACGCCCTTTCATGCAGCCCTTATAGAGGTCGCGCATGGTGGCCTTGAGTTCATCAGGGGCCATCCAGTTATTGCTTGGACCGGCATCTTCCTTACGGGTCGTGCTGATAAAGGTACGATCTTCCACACGGGCCACATCGGAGGGGTCGCTCTGGAAATAGTAGCTTCCGGGCCGTTTCTCCTCGTTCAGTTTGACTGCGGCCCCGGCAGCGACCATTCCGTCAAGCAAACGCTGGTTTTCCTCTTCGGAACCATCGCACCAATACACACTGTCGGGCTGACACCAATCAGCCCACTCCTGTACCCAGGCCATCAATTTTTTGTGATTCGTCATCATTCTTCGGAATTTAAAAATGTTATTATGTATGAATTATTCCCTTTCGTTTTTCAACAGGGGCAAAGATAACCGGAAAAGGGGTTGAAAGGGAGGTGTGGCGGGGGATGAAGAAGGTATGGTCCAGTCGTCAACGGCCCCAGCGCCATGACGGGGAAAGCAGAAAAGGGGCCGTGAGATGCAGCCGGCTGCCGAAACCGTTGCTGGCCAACAGTTCCGCCGGCGGTTTTCCGGAAGGGCAAAGTGGCTGGAAGAATGTTAAATAAAAATTAATTCAGAAATCGGTTTCAGGTGGATGTTACCCTGGCTGGCAGTCGCGTATTCACGCCAGGGTAATTGTACCGGGCAGGCCCGGAACGCGCCTCCCGTCAGGGGTGCGGTGAAAGGCCGGTTTGCCTGGCTCAAGACCTGGGATGAAACTGCTGAATGGTGCTTTTCAGATAATCCTTATCGATGTGGGTATAAATCTCAGTGGTCAGGATGGATTCATGCCCGAGCATTTCCTGGACAGCCCTGAGGTCGGCCCCTCCGTTGATCAGGTGGGTGGCAAAGGAGTGCCGGAAGGTATGCGGACTGATCTTTTTCCCCAGTCCGATTTTTTCTGCAAGCCCTTTGATAATCGTGAAGACCATCACCCGGCTGAGATTTTTCCCCCTGCGGTTCAGAAAGAGGATATTGGTGCAGTCCTTGCTGATGTGAAGGGTTTTGCGATACCCCTCCATGTATTTGGTGATCTCATCCATGGCATTCTTGCTGATGGGAACCAATCTTTCCTTTTCGGCTTTGCCTTCGATCTTGATGAATCCCTGATCAAAATAGAGGTTACTCACCTTCAGACTCACCAGTTCGGAAACCCGGAGACCGCAACTGTACAAAGTTTCCAGCATGGCCCGGTTCCGTTGTCCCTCGGGTTTGGAGACATCTACCGAGTCGATGAGCAGATCGATCTCCTCCATCGACAGTACATCGGGAAGTTTCCGGCCCACCTTGGGCGACTCGAGCAGGGTGGTAGGATCATTCAGGATCTTTTCCTCGATCAGGAGATATTTAAAGAAGGATTTAATCCCTGAAATGGTCCGGGCCTGGGTTCGCGGACTTACCCCCTTGAGATTGAGCCATTCCACGAATTTCTTAAGGTGCATCAGCCTGACCTTCTCGGGAGGAACCTTTTTAAACTCTTCCTCGAGGAAGAAAATCAACTTGTTGATGTCGTTCACATAAGCCGCCACCGAATTCTGGGAGAGAGATTTTTCCAGTCTCAGAAATTCCTCGTACCCTTTCTTGCAGTCACTCCATTTCATACCTTAACTTATTAAATGTATTGTACTACTGACAATTCCACAAAAAATTTGTTCGTATATTCGCCCCACAATGCACGTGACGTCTATTTCACCGTCAACGTTTCAAATGCCCGGAATTTTCCGTGCACACTTCAACACTCTGAGGACAATGGCTAAATAATTCTAATTCCTGAATGCTATTTAAATCCCTGCGAATAACTTACTTTTACTGCGGAATAGCCGTTTATTTTCATCAAAACAGGTATTCCGCAAAGGAAGTAAATTAAGTCTATTAAATATAAGAAAAAAATCAATATAAAGATGAAAATTTTGTTAATAAATGGCCCAAATCTCAATCTTTTAGGAGTGAGGGAACCAAATGTTTACGGAAACCAGACATTTGAAGAATATGTTCAAATATTAAAAGAGGGGTTTCCTGACATGGAGCTGTTTTATTTTCAGTCCAATATCGAGGGGGAGCTCATCGACAGGATACATATGTTTGGTTTCAGTGGTGACGGGATCATTCTGAATGCGGGAGGGTATACCCACACCTCGGTGGCCATCAGGGATGCCATTTCAGCTGTGCCGGCACCGGTGGTGGAGGTGCACATTTCGAACACCCTGTCAAGAGAATCCTTCCGCCATACATCCCTGATCGGTCCGGTTTGTCAGGGGTGTATCATGGGTTTTGGCCTCGAATCATACCAGCTGGCGCTTACCTGGTTCAGGAACCGGCGCCTCGGATGAGGGATGCGGTGTCGTGAATGAGCTGGTTGGAAAGGGAAGGATGTATGGGTTAAAGGATAGAAAAGCGTGAACAAACATTAGGATAAGGAGGAGTGGTATGAGACTAACGAAGATTGTGGCGACGGTGTCGGATCAGAGGTGTGATGTGGAGTTTCTACGGATGCTGGCCGATGCCGGGATGAATGTGGCGCGGTTGAATACAGCGCACATCACAGAAGAATCGGCCCTGAAGGTGATCAGCCATATCAGGAAGGTGTCGAATAAGATTGCCATCCTGTTGGATACGAAAGGGCCTGAGATCCGTACTTCAGGTGTGGATCCGGTGATGGAGGTCCACCAGGGGGAGATGATCAGGGTGTCGGGGCGGTTTTCCTGTTCCGGCGCGCAGAGACTGGCGGTGAATTACGACCATTTGCAGGAGAAGCTTGAGCCGGGTGACAGGATCCTCATCGACGACGGGGAGATTGAGCTGACGGTGGTGGAGAAGGGTGATTGCCTGTTGTGCCGCGTGGAGAACGACGGGGTCATCAAAAACAACAAAAGCATCAACCTGCCGGGTGTGGCGATCAAGCTTCCGTCGGTGTCGGAGAAAGACAGGCTATTCATCCGTTTTGCCATGGCGAACGATATCGATTTCATTGCCCATTCGTTTGTGCGGAACAGGGAAGATGTGCTGGAGGTGCAGAAGTTGCTGGACGAAGCGGGGAGCCAGATCAAGATCATCGCCAAGATTGAGAATGCCGAGGGGGTCAGGAACATTGACGAGATTCTGGATCATGCCTATGGGATTATGATTGCACGTGGTGACCTGGGGATTGAGATTCCGGCCGAGAAGCTGCCCAACATACAGCGGATGCTGATCCGCAAGGCGGTGGAGCGCAAGAAGCCGGTGATCGTAGCCACGCAGATGCTCCACAGCATGATCGAGCATCCGCGGCCCACGCGTGCCGAGGTGAATGATGTGGCCCATGCTGTTTTTTCGCGGACCGACGCCATCATGCTCAGCGGGGAGACTGCCTATGGGAAGTACCCCGAGGAAGCGATCAGGATGATGACCCGTATTGCGGGTGAGATTGAATCTTCGAAGGACCAGCGGACCGACATCACCCTTCCTCCTGTGGAAAATGAAATCCAGGCCTATTTTGCAGAGGCGGCCATCAGGGCTTCCAATGAATTGCCCGTCAGGGCCATTGTAGCTACGACCACCACAGGCCGTACTTCCCGTTACCTGGCAGCCTACCGCGGTGATAAACCGGTTTTTGCCAAATGCCACGCTATGCGCGTGGTAAGGGAAATGGCCCTTTCTTACGGAGTCTTCCCTTCTTACCTTGAAATCAAGAAAAATAAATTCAAGATCGAAAAGGCCGCCATCAGCTCCCTGCTCAAAAGCGGCCACCTCCAAAAAGAAGATCTGATCATTTACATTGGAGGACGGTTTGGTGAAGATGCCGGGGCTACTTTTATGGAAATCAGTCCCGTAGAGAAATTTAAAGTGGAATAGTTGCCCCGATTGATCCTCCGGTGCAGAAAAGCAGCTTCCAGACTGTCTTTATCAGATTACCTGAAATCGACCACTTCGATGCCGGGAAACCGCGATTTGTTAAAGACAAATTCTGTGTCAGACACCGGTTGGTTGGTTTTAAGATCTTTGACGTATATGCCATAAAGATTGCCGTCCTTTCCGTGCGTCACCAGGGAATGGACCAGCAGCCTGGCTTTGTCGATGCCTACCGTGAGTTTAGTGAATTCTGTGTTTTTATCCTGAGGTACCATCTCGATGTAGGTGACCTGCTTGCCGCCCTCCGATTTCTCCCCGGCGTCCCGGAAGGTATAGCCCTCCTGGTAAACGTTGAAAATGGAGGTGGGATCAATGACTCCCTGACCTTCCTCTCCGGCATGACTTACGGTCACCTGGCCGGCATCTTCCATGAGGTTCCACACTGTCTTGCCGTCACAGAAAATCTGCATCCCCATGTCGGGAAGTTTAACCTGGTATTTGCTCCCCTTTAACAGCAGTGAACCGCTGTTCTGCTCCTTGATCTTCATTTTGGTGTTTTCCATCGTGAAGGTAAAGGATGCGGTCAGGGACTGGAATGATTGCATTTTTTTGCTGGTTTGCTCAACCAGTTCCCTGGCCCGGGTATCGTTCTGGGCTGCCGCCGTGGTGACCGCCAATGCGAGAAAGAGTGTGATTAAATGCCTCATTTGTATAATCTTAAATCTTTAGTCTTAAGTCTTAAATGCTTTGTCATGAAGACGTAATTCATTCCTTTTCTATATGGTCTATTCCTAATTCTTATCCTTATCCTTATCCTTATCCTTATCCTTATCCTTGTCCTTACCCTTACCCTTGTCCTTGTCCTTATACTTATCCTTGTCCTTACCCTTACCCTTATCCTTGTTCGTATTCTTATCCTTGTTCTTTTCTCAACTGTGGGAGGATACTTTTGACCTCTCCTGAACGCAGTGAAGGATTTACTGGATATTCTTCAATAATTGTTCCAAACTGTATTCGTCCTGGATGTAGACCTGGCGGGGTTTGCTGCCTTCGCCGGTGCCCACGATGCCGGCTTTTTCGAGCTGGTCCATGATGCGGCCTGCGCGGTTGTACCCGATGGCCAGTTTTCTCTGGATCATGGAGGTGGATCCCAGCTGGTTCATGACCACCAGGCGGGCGGCGTCGTCGAAGAGTTCGTCTTTTCCCGAGAGGTCGGCGTCGACCAGGGCTCCCTCTTCATCGCCTTCTACTTCAGGCAGCAGGAAGGCAGTGGGGAATCCGCGCTGGTCGCCGATGAATTTACAGATGTTTTCCACCTCGGGGGTGTCGAGGAAGGCGCACTGCACGCGGGTCATGGCGCTTCCCCATGAGATGAGCATGTCGCCTTTCCCCACCAGCTGGTTGGCACCGGGGGTGTCGAGGATGGTGCGGGAGTCAATCATGGAGGCCACTTTGAAGGCGATCCTGGCCGGGAAGTTGGCTTTAATGGTTCCGGTGATGATGTTCGTCGACGGCCTCTGGGTGGCGATGATCATGTGGATCCCCACGGCACGGGCCAGCTGCGCGATCCTGGCAATGGGCAGCTCAATCTCCTTGCCGGCCGTCATGATCAGGTCGGCAAACTCATCGATGACCACCACAATATAGGGCAGGTAACGATGTCCCTTTTCAGGATTGAGTCTGCGCTGGATGAACTTGTCGTTGTACTCCTTTACATTCCGGGTATGGGCCTTCTTCAGCAGGTCATAGCGCTGGTCCATCTCCACGTTGAGGGAGTTGAGGGTAAATTTGACCTTCTGGAAGTCATTGATAATGGGTTCCTCCTCGTTGGGGAGCTTGGCCAGGTAGTGTTTCTCGAGCACCGAGTATAGGTTAAGCTCCACCTTTTTGGGGTCAATGAAGACAAACTTGAGTTCGGTGGGGTGTTTCTTATACAGCAGGGAGGCGATGATCACGTTAAGACCCACTGATTTTCCTTGCCCGGTAGCACCGGCCACCAGGATGTGCGGCATCTTGGTCAGGTCGAACATGTAGGTTTCGTTGGAGATGGTCTTCCCCAGGGCTACCGGCAGTTCGGCGGTTGATTCGGTGAATTTCTTTGAGCTCAGGATCGATTTCATGGAAACCACCTCGGGGTTCTGGTTGGGCACCTCAATACCGATGGTTCCCCGGCCCGGGATGGGGGCGATGATGCGGATTCCCAGGGCGGCAAGGCTCAGGGCAATGTCGTCTTCCAGGTTTTTGATCTTGACGATGCGGATGCCGGGCGCCGGAACAATCTCATATAGGGTGATGGTGGGCCCGATGGTGGCTCTGATCTTGGTGATTTCAATTTTATAGTGCCTGAGCGTTTCAACGATTTTGTTTTTGTTGGAGATCAGTTCCTCGTTGCTCACTTCGGCGTTTCCCATTTTGTGTTCATCGAGCAGCTCCAGGGTGGGGAAGCGGTAACCCGACAGGTCGAGGGTAGGGTCATAGGGGGGCAGATTGGGATCAGCGGGGAGTTCCTCTTCTCCGTTGGATTCCGGAAGGTGTTCCCCGTCGGCAGGGGCCGGCGGGGCGACCGGTTCGATGTGCGTTTCTACTGCCTGGGAAACCTCAATTTCCATGTGGATATCGGCAGGAGGAGTAAGGGGAATGGAGGGAAGTTCCTGGTCGTCGGGGTCGAAGATGGCAGTGACGGCGTCCTCGTCATCAATGACCTTGGAGATGGCTGGTTCGGGTTCCACCTCTCTGACGCCCCTGCGATTCCGGGGTACCGGAATCTCTTCTGATTTCCGTGCTTCCCGTTCCGCCGCCCGTGTTTCCCTTCTCTCCCTGGCCCTTTCGGCCCTCTCCCTGAACTGGTAGATAAGCCAGGGCACCAGTCCCCTGAATGAGAGCCCCGCCACCAGGAACGCCAGGCCGAAAAGCAACAGCCCGGTGCCGATCTGGCCGATCATCGCACTGATCCAGGTACTCACCACAAAACCATATTTTCCCCCGGGATAGAGAAAGGATCCCCCCTCGCTTTTGGCAAAGAGCAGGCCCAGGGTCACCGACAACCACAGAAGGGAGATAATGGTCAGCAGGATGGTTTTCCGGTAGTTTCTGATCCTGAAGCCAGCCATCCTGAATCCTACCATGGTCATCAGGTAAAGAAGAAGAAAAGAAGGGATGCCAAACCAGCGGTTGATGATCACATCGGCCAACCAGGCACCCGTTTTTCCCGCTTTGTTTTCAACCCTGATCTCAGGATTGAATACCAGCTCGCTCCATTTGATCTCCAGTTTGCTCTGATCGGCATCACCCGAGAAAATAAAGGAGATGAAGGCAATGGCCAGGTAGAGGGTGAAAATCATGAGCAGCACGGCCAGCGTGAACCACACCCGCTGATCAGTGAAATACTGCCTGAGACTCTTCTTCGCTGTACCGTTTTTGCTGTTTCTGACTGGTTTGCGTGTATGTGATGCCATTGGTTTACTGATCAAAAATCGATTTGTGCTGCAAAAGTAATGAAATTTATCCAACCGCTTTTTCTGCCGGCGACAATCCCTCTGTACACTTGCAGAAGGCTTTGCAGCCGGTTCCGGGACTTGCTAAACGTTTCCGGATGTGAAAAAGTACCCCGATTGCCGTTTTTCCCGAACATTATCGGGTAAATTGCGTTTAATGATCAAAATAATTGAATGACTATGAGAAAGGATAATACAAAAGTGACGTTCAAGGGAGGTGCAGTAACCTTGTTGGGAACACCTCCTTCCGCTGGGGATAAAGCCCCTGATTTTAAGCTAATTGACAAAAGTCTGGCACCACGAAGCCTGGCTGATTATTCAGGCAGGATCAAAGTGATCGCCGTTTACCCCTCTATTGATACCGGGGTGTGTGCCGCCCAGAACCGCAAGTTCAACGCGCTGGCCACCCAACTCTCTTCTGATGTGGTGGTGCTCTCGGTCTCGTGTGACCTTCCTTTTGCCCAGGCCCGTTTCTGCGCCGCTGAAGGACTGGAAAATGTGGTCACCCTCTCCGACCATAAGGAGACTGATTTTGGCCTTAAGTACGGTTTTCTCATTGAGGAGCTCCGTCTTCTGGCCCGGGGTACCGTTATTATCGACAAAAATGACGTGGTCAGGTATGTCGAATTTGTACCCGAAATCGCCACGGAACCCGATTATGAAGCCGCCATGAAAGTGGTGGAATCACTCGTATGATAATATAAGGTATTGCCAAAGGCCGGGCTTTCACAAGTCCGGCTTTTTCCGTTTTTCGGGGCAGAAAAGTGTCCCGGGATTCCGAAGGGTTCCGGAAATGTAAATAACAGATAATGAGAGCATAGAATTAAAAGGCATGATAAAAATCATCATGGAAATGCAGGATCAAGTCTTAAAACATGTTAATTTTTATATTTATTTTTTATAGTTTCGCATCGTTGACACAAAAAATGAAGACTGTTTGAATTTATTAATCAAAAATTTAGTTTTATGAGAAAAATTGCGCTTTTGTTACTTGCGGCCTTTTTCATTGGCACGCAGGCATTGAACGCTCAGGTGCGGCGCGTATCCGGGACTGTGACCGATGCAGCCGATGGCGCTCCGGTACCGGGTGTTTCAGTGGTTGTCAAAGGGACCACGCTGGGGACCGTCACCAACCTGGACGGAGCCTTTCAGCTTGACGTACCTGCTTCCGCAAATACCCTGGTCTTTTCCTTTGTGGGGATGAGGACCCAGGAGGTAGCCATCACCGGTAATGTGGTGAATGTGGCTATGGTGACCGAGACCTTTGGGGTTGATGAGGTGATGGTTGTGGCGTATGGTACGGCCAAGAAATCCTCCTTCACCGGGTCGGCCGAGCGGGTGGATTCCGAGAAGCTGGAGAAGATCCAGACTGCATCTGTGGCCAAGGCTCTGGAAGGAGCAGCTCCCGGTGTGCAGGTGACTGGCGGGACAGGCCAGCCGGGCTCGAGTGCGAACATCCGTATCCGTGGTATCGGATCAGTGAATGCTTCCAGCGCCCCGTTGTATGTTGTCGACGGCGCTCCGTTTGACGGAAGTCTTAACTCAATCAACACCAACGATATTGAGTCGATTACCGTTCTGAAAGACGCCACCTCTGCCGCCCTGTACGGTGCCCGTGGTGCCAACGGGGTGATCATCATCACCACCAAAAGGGGAGGCCAGGGCGCTCCCACTGTGAATTTCAAATCGAGCTGGGGAGGCGTTTCACGTGCCATTCCCGAGTACGACAGGGTGACCATTCCCGAATATTATGAACTGATGTGGGAAGGTTGGAGGAATGCCCTGGTGATTGCCAACAAGCAGACTCCCGAGAACGCCGCTATCCTGGCCAGCGGAGGTACTGCCAATGGTATCGTGGCCAAACTGGGTGGATATAACTCCTATGACGTAGCCAACGACAAGCTCATGGGCCTCGATGGTAAACTCAATCCCGCTGCAAACCTGCTCTATGCCGACGACTGGAACGAAAACCTCGCCCGTACCGGCCTTCGTCAGGATTACAACCTGTCGCTGAGCGGTGGCAACGAAAAGAGCAACTATTATGCCTCCGTGGCATACCTCGATGAAGAAGGTATGGTAAAGTGGTCCAACTATGACCGTCTGACCGCCAGGGTGGGTGCCGCCAGCCAGGTCAACGACTGGCTTAAGTTTGACGCTACCCTCTCCGGAGCTTCTTCCAGCCAGTATGGCTTCCTTGCAGAAGGTACCTACACCACCAACCCCTTCTACTATGGAAGGATGATGGGCCCGATCTATCCGATCTGGCAGTATGACAAAAATGGGAACAAGGTGCTCGACAGCAAGGGCGATCCCATGTTTGACCTGGGTGGTGGTTCTTCCGCTTACAAATGGGCTGGACATACCCGTCCGTATGCAGCCAATTCCAACCTGATGGTGACCCTGCCGCTTGACGAGCGTTCCACCAAGCTGAATACCCTTTCAGCCCGCGTAGGTGTGGAATTTACCTTCCTGAAAGATTTCAAACTGAGGCTTTCCGGAAACACCGATGTCAACAACTACTTCTACACCACCTATCAGAACCACCTCTATGCCGATGCAGAAGCAGTGAAAGGCCGTTCGACAAAGGAGTATGACAATGTGCATTCCTATACCTTCAACCAGGTGTTGTCCTGGGGCAAACAATTGGGTGACCACAGGCTTGACCTGCTGGCCGGTCATGAAAACTACCAGTATAAGAGCTACTATGTTTGGGCTACCCGTACCGGGTTCACCATTCCCACCACCCAGCTTGTAGCAGCCTCAGTCGCCGAAGGTTCTTCATCCGCAGCCGATGAATATGCCCTCGAAGGGTATCTCTTCCAGGGAAATTATGATTTTGCCGACCGTTATTATCTTTCCGGTTCTTTCCGCTATGACGGCTCTTCCCGTTTCTATAAGGATTCCCGCTGGGGTTCCTTCTGGTCACTGGGAGGTTCCTGGAGGGTGAGTGAAGAGGCTTTCATGAAGGGGATCACCTGGATTGATAACCTGAAACTGAAAGCCTCCTATGGGGAACAGGGTAACGACAACATTGGCAACTACTACGGATGGCAGAGCCTTTATTCCATCGATGACCGCAACAATGGCAACTACAACGGCGCCGTGCACTCGCAGCTCGAGAACAAAGACCTGCAGTGGGAAAAGAATGCCAACCTCAACGTCGGTCTGGAATTTGGTCTTTTCGGCCGGATTCGCGGTGGTGTGGACTACTTCGTCAGGGAGTCGAGCAACCTGCTCTTCAGTGTGCCGCTGCCCGAATCGACGGGTCTCTCCTCCAAATGGGCCAACATCGGAACCATGAACAACAAGGGGGTGGAAGCCCAGGTGTCGGTTGATGTCCTTAAATTCAACGGTTTCCTTTGGAATCTGGATGTCAATGCCACCCACTTCACCAATGAAATCACCAAAATGCCGATTGGTCCCGACGGTAAGCCACAGGAGATCATCTCCGGAACGAAGAAACTTTCCGAAGGCCATTCGATTTATGATTTCTGGCTGAGGGAATGGGCCGGTGTGAATCCCGATAATGGTGATGCCCAATATTATATGGATGAGAAGGATGCTGAAGGTAATGTGACGGGTCGCACGACGACCAACAACCAGAACGCGGCCAGCTACTATTATCTGGGCAGTTCTATTCCGGATGTTTACGGAGGTATCACCAACAGCTTCTCCTTCAAGGGGATTGAACTGTCGGCATTGGTGACCTATCAGATTGGCGGTAAAATGTACGACTCCAACTGGGCTTCTTTAATGCACACGGGTGCGTTTGGATCCCACTGGTCGAGCGACATCAAGGACCGCTGGCAGAAGGCTGGTGATGTGACCAACGTCCCCAGGCTGCAGAACAACTATACCGCTGCAACGGCTGCCTCTTCCCGTTACCTGACTGATGCTTCCTTTGTGTCTCTGAGAAACGTGACCCTGGGTTACTCCCTTCCCTCTTCTCTGATCAATCGGTTTGACATCAAAGCCCTGAAGGTTTTTGCTACCGGTGACAACCTCGGTCTGAAAGCCAAACGCAAAGGAATGGATCCTCAGCAGTCATTCGGAGGAACAGCTGACTTTACCTATGTCCCCAGCAGGATTATCAGTTTTGGTGTTAATGTAACTTTCTAAAAGAATCGTAAAATGAAAAAAATCTTATTTATATTAACGAGTATTTCTCTCCTGATCTTCAGTGGTTGTCAGGAAGAATATCTGGAGAGGGTTCCCACCGCCAGCGTATCGGAATCTGACATCTTTTCGACGGTGAACGGTGCGTATACGGTTCTTCACGGAATCCACAGAAGTACCTACCAGTATTATGGTGCACATGACAAATTCGGTCAGAAGGCTGTGGATTTGGCCGTTGACCTTCTTGGTGAGGACTTTTATCAGACCGAGCGTGGCTACGGCTGGTTTGTCAGCTGGTACCAGTATATCGACCACCGCAACATCAATTCCACCAACGTGGAGTATGTGTGGGAGTATTACTATGATATCGTCGACAATGCCAACGCGATTCTTGCCAATATCGACAATGCGACCGACAAGGCGCTTTTCGCCACCAAGGTGAACAGCATCAAAGGGCAGGCTTTGACCTACAGGGCTTTCAGTTTCTACCAGCTGGTGCAGCTGTATGCCGACCGTTATGACATTGGTGGTGCCAATACCCACCTGGGGATTCCGATTCCGACGGCTCCCACCCAGGAAGGCCAGGCCCGTGCCACGGTGGCCAAGGTATATGAGCAGATCAATTCGGACCTTGATGCCGCTATTGCCGCCTTTGCTGCCGGTGCTACCGCCCGTGTCAACAAGTCGGAGATCAACATCAATGTGGCCAAGGGGATCAAGGCCCGTGTGGCCCTGACCACCGGTCAGTGGGCCACCGCCGAAGCCATGGCAAAAGAAGCCCGCACCGGATTCTCCCTGACCTCCAGCTATGATGCCGGATTCGTAGATTCCACCGATCCCGAGTGGATGTGGGGCGCCGTCCTGATCGACGAGCAGCAGACCAGCTACGCCTCCTTCTTCTCCCACATCGATCCTCTCTTTGGAGGATATGCCTCCCTGGGTAACCACAAACTGGCCAGTACCGAAATCTACAATTTCATGTCGGATACCGACATCCGCAAGAGCCTTTTCGTAACCATCAGCGGGAAACCGCGCGTGGGGATCAAATTCAGCGGGTACGGCGAGTGGACCAACGACTACCTCTATATGAGGGCAGGTGAAATGTATCTCATCGAAGCAGAAGCCCAGGCCCGCCAGGGGAAAGCCGATGCCCAGACCACCATTTACACCCTGGTGTCGAAGCGCGATCCTGAGTATGTGAAACCCACCCTGACCGGCGACGATCTTGTTCAGCATATCCTGATGCAGCGTCGTTGCGAACTCTGGGGCGAAGGACAGCGTTTCTTTGATATCAAACGCCTGAACATTGACATGGACCGCAGGGGCAAAGGCCACACCGAAACCCTCTGGAATGCCGCCAGCAACTATCCCGCCGGCGACAAGAACCTGACCTTCCTGATCCCGAAACAGGAAATCGATGCCAACCCGAATATGGTGCAGAATCCGTTATAATCTGTATCATCATCTGAATAGTAAGAGGTTGTCCCGTAAGGGGCAACCTCTTGTTTTTATAGTTTGTGAGCAACTCCCTGGCTTTACGGGGTGATTCCCTTTCCGTTCCGGGTCAGTCGGGCGTTGAAGACAGTCGCGCTTTATTTCCGTGATAAAGATCATGATTCAATGAGGAGGTTTTTGTATCTTGATCTCCTAAAAACGGGTATGGTGCAGTTGTTACTGGAGAATATCGGGGAACTGGTCATGACGGAAGAGCGGCAGGTCAGGTGGAGTGCCGGGCCCCGGATGGCCAGGCTGAACAGCGTGAAGAATGCTTTTCTGCTGACCAGTGGTGAGATCATCCGTGATTTTGGTCCTATGTCGGAGATGTCGCGTGTCTGCCCGGAGGGAGATATCCTGGTGGAGATCGATTGTTCAGGTAGGCTGGTTTTTCCGGCCTGGTGCGATTCACACACCCATATTGTCTATGCCGGGTCCAGGGAACAGGAGTTTACAGGAAGGATCAAAGGGCTTACTTACCAGCAGATCGCGGAGGCGGGCGGGGGAATCCTCAATTCAGCCAAATTGTTGCATGAGACTTCCGGGGAGGAGTTGTTCCGCCAGAGCCTTCCAAGGGTGCAGGAGATGATCCGCAATGGCACAGGAGCCATGGAGATCAAGAGCGGTTACGGCCTGAATACGGAGGATGAACTCAAGATGCTCAGGGTGATCAGGCAACTGCGGCAGGCCACACCGGCATGCATCAGGGCGACCTTCCTGGGGGCCCATGCGGTACCTGAACGCTTCCGCGGGAATACCTCCAGGTATGTGGATGAGATCATCAATGAGATGATTCCGCTGGTTGCGGCAGAGGAACTGGCCGATTATATCGATGTATTTTGTGAAACGGGGTATTTTTCTCCGGAAGATACTGAAAGAATACTGATGGCGGGGATGAAGTACGGTCTGAAGCCAAAGATCCATGCCAATGAGATGGGCTTTTCGGGAGGAGTGCAGGCTGGTGTCAAATATGGAGCGCTAAGTGTAGATCACCTTGAATACCTGGGTGATGAGGAGATTGCCTTGTTAAAGGGGAGCGAAACCATGCCGGCCATTCTTCCCGGGGCCTCCTTCTTTTTGGATATGCCCTATGCGCCGGCCCGCCGGTTGATCGACGAGGGGCTTCCCATTGCCCTGGCTTCCGACTTCAACCCGGGTTCCTCTCCCTCGGGAAACATGGCCCTGGTGGGGTCCATCGCCTGCCTGAGGCAAAAACTGTTGCCCGCGGAAGCCGTCCAGGCCATGACCATCAACGGCGCCTATGCCATGGGAATCAGCGACCGCCTGGGAAGCATCGCCAGGGGTAAGATCGCCAACCTTTTTATCACCAGAAAGATCCCCAATGTGGACTATTTCTTTTACAGCTATGGCTCCCATCTGGTCGATACAGTTATTCTCAACGGGGAAATCATACCGAATGAGGAAGATTAGAATATCAGAATATTATTCCAGACTCAGGATACCAGACTCAGGATACCAGACTCAGGATATCAGACTCAAGATTCCAGACTCAGGATTCCAGACTCAAGACTCAAGATTTAAGATTTAAGATTGTTATGCGTCAGTTAATAGAGTGTGTTCCCAACTTTTCGGAGGGGCGTGATGAGGCGGTCATTGGCAGGCTGGCCGAAGTGATCAGAACATCAGAAGGGGTACGTTTGCTGAATGTGGATCCGGGGAAGACGACCCACCGGACGGTCTACACCTTTGTGGGGGAGCCACAGGCCGTGGTGGAAGCGGCTTACACGGTAATCAGAGAGGCGGCAGAGCTGATTGACATGCGGCAGCACCACGGGGAGCATCCCCGGTTCGGGGCGACCGATGTATGTCCGTTGGTGCCGGTTTCGGGTATTACGATGGAAGAGACGGCGGTTTGGGCGCAGAAGCTGGCCCAAAGGGTAGGAGAAGAGCTGGGGATTCCCGTCTACTGCTATGAATTTGCGGCCTCGTCAGAAGAACGCAGGAGCCTGGCCTGGTGTCGTTCGGGTGAATACGAGGGATTACGTGAAAAGCTGACACAGCCGCTGTGGAAGCCTGATTACGGTCCGGCAGGATGGAACGACCGTGTGGCCCGTACGGGAGCCACAGCCATCGGAGCCCGCAACTTCTTGGTGGCTTATAATGTCAACCTGAACACGACCTCGGTGCGGCGTGCCAATTCCGTAGCCTTCGATGTGCGGGAGGCGGGGCGCGTGTTGCGTGAAGGAGATCCCCTGACAGGAAAAATTGTGACCGGTCCCGACGGGGAACCCGTGCGGATTCCCGGTTCCCTGAAAAAAGTGCGGGCCATCGGCTGGTTCATCCAGGAGTATGGCCTCGCCCAGATCTCCATGAACCTCACTGACATCACGGTGACCCCGGTGCATGTGGCCTTTGACGAGGTGTGCGAGAAAGCGCGTCAACGCGGAATCAGGGTGACTGGCTCCGAACTGGTGGGCCTGATTCCTCTGGAAGCCATGCTGGAAGCAGGGCGCTATTTCCTTCGGAAACAACAGCGGTCGACAGGGGTATCTGATGGGGAACTGATCAGGATTGCAGTGAAATCGCTGGGCCTCAGTGAACTCGCTCCCTTCGATCCCCAAAGGCGGATCATCGAGTATATGCTGGAGGATGGTGCCCCGGCTAAACTGGAGGCGATGTCCGTACGCGGTTTCGTGGAGGAGGCCGCTTCCGAGTCTCCTGCGCCGGGCGGAGGGTCTGTGTCGGCCCTGGCAGGTGCCCTGGGGGCTTCCCTGGGCACGATGGTGGCTAACCTCTCCTCCCACAAACGGGGCTGGGACGACCGCTGGGAGGAGTTCTCCACGTGGGCCGAAAAGGGAAAACAGTATTACAACGCTTTGCTTCGCTGCGTGGAGGAGGATACCCAGGCCTTTAACCGGCTGATGGATGCCTTCGGCCAGCCCAAAAACAGCGAAGAAGAGAAAACCGTGCGGAAGATGGCTATACAGGAGGCTACCCTGAACGCCATGCTGGTACCGCTGAAGGTGATGGAACTTTCCCTGGAGAGTATGGAGGTGATGAAAGCCATGGCTGAAACCGGAAATCCCAACTCGGTCTCCGATGCCGGAGTGGGAGCCCTTTGTGCCCGGACGGCCGTCAGAGGCGCCTGGCTCAATGTGAAAATCAACGCGGCCGGACTGGCCGATAAAGCCAGGGTGGCCGAAATCCTCGCCCAGGCTGAAGAATTAGCCCGTAAAGCCGAAGAAGCAGAACAGAAAATACTTGCGCTGGTGGATGAAAAGATGAGTAAATGATTCTTTCCCTACCCGATAATCAAAAAAACAGTTCTTTTCATTAAAGATTTTCCTGATCGGTTTCTGTATGAATTTCAACAGCTTTCATTGCACCGCATCAATTATTGGCAAATATACTTTAAAAACAACGATTGTGTTATGGAAAAGAGTCAGTTAAGTCGCAGGGGTTTTATCGGTAAGGCTGGTAAGGCCGGCGTGGCCATGGGGCTGGCCGGCCTCCTGGGCTGGGATCAGGTGAGGGGTCATGTTCCGGGAATGCCCGTGATTCCGGGGATGCCCCTGGCCACTTCTTCCGGAGAAAACAAGAATCCCCTGCCCCGATGGAGAGGGTTTAACCTCCTGGATTATTTCACCCCGGGTCATGGGGGAAGCCGCGACAAGACTACCGACGACGATCTGAAGTGGATGCGCGACTGGGGCTTTGACTTTGTCAGGCTGCCCATGGCCTATCCCTCCTATCTCGACATTGACCGAAGCCGGCCCATTCTGCCGGAAGAGGTATATCAGGTTGACGTACGGGTGGCCGACAAAATTGAGGAACTGGTGGCCCGGGCAAACGGGTACGGCCTTCACGTCAGTCTCAACCTCCACCGGGCCCCGGGTTATTGCATTAATGCAGGTTTTCACGAACCCTACAACCTCTGGAAGGATGAGGAGGCGCTTAAGGCTTTCTGCTGGCACTGGGAATACTGGGCCAAACGGTTTAAGGAGGTGCCACGTGAAAAGATCAGTTTTGACCTGGTCAATGAGCCGGCCATGCGGGAGGACATGAACGACCAGCATTCACCCAGCACGACCGTTCCGGGTGATATCTACCGCAAGGTGGCGCTGGCAGCTTCGCAGGCTATCCGCGGCGCCAATCCCCGCCATCTGGTGATTGCCGACGGCAACAATGTGGGTAACTCGGTTATTCCGGAAATTACCGACCTGGATATTGCCCAGAGTTGCCGGGGTTATTATCCCCATGCGATATCACATTACCAGGCCCCGTGGGCCAACAAGAATCCGGAATTGTGTCCTTTGCCGGTCTGGCCCGGAAAAATCGGCGACCGGGAGTACAGCCGGAAGGATCTTGAAGCTTATTACCAGCCATGGATTGCCCTGGCCCAAAGCGGGGTGGGGGTGCATTGCGGTGAATGTGGCTGCTGGCGGAATACTCCCCACGAGGTCTTCCTGGCATGGTTTGGTGATGTGCTCGATATCCTGACCAGTGCAGGTATCGGCTTTGGCCTCTGGAATTTCCGGGGTGAATTTGGCATACTCAATTCGGGCAGGAAAGATGTGGCTTATGAAGAATGGCACGGTCATCAACTCGACCGGAAACTCCTGACCCTGCTGCAAAGGTACTGATTGCCACAGGTCAGCCGGTCCCTTTCCCCGGTGAATTACGGAATACGTATAAAGGGGCTGATAAGCCACCCCTGGATACATCATATGAATGGTCGTGTTGTTCAATTTATAACCGGCTTGGATTCAGTGTGTTTTAACCATTATTAACCTGAAAATTCAAAATACCCTGCCGAACTTCCATAACTTTGACATAGAACATAATCCTATTGTCTATGAAAACCGGAAGATTCGCACTTGTGTTGTTCCTCTCTCTGGTACTGGCAGGGTGTTTTGTGGCATCCTTTTACCCGTTGTATACCAGCGCCGATCTGCACCCCGATACCCTGCTTGCAGGGGAATGGTTCGACGGTGATTCTACCCTCTGGAAATTTGACTACATTACTGTGCAGGAGAAGGATAAGCCCTCGGTGACCGACAGCACAGGGTACATTCTGACATTCCGGGAAAAAGGGGAGGAACAGAGTAAATCCTCTATGGAAATCAGGGTGGTACGTCTCGATGGGAATTGTTTTCTTGATTTTTTCATCAACGAAATCAAAGACGAGAATTACCCCGATTTCTTTGATTTGCATACCATGGCCATCCATACCTTCGCCATGGTTACCCAGAAAGGGGATTCTCTGTTACTGACCTGGCTGGGAACCGAATGGATAAAAGAACATGCCAGAGCGCATAAGTTGAAGGTAGCCTTTTTGGAGAGAGATGATGATATTCTGTTGACGGCTCCGACAAGTGATCTGCAGAAATTCATGGTGAAATGTGCCACCATTCCGGAGGCATGGGAAAAAGGCACCTTTTTTCTTCTGCACCGGCCATCCCGATAATTGAAATGGTTTCCGGCTGCGTTTAGGTGGAATCGGGTCTCTTTAAGGGCCTTCCTGTTTTGAGCGGAGTAAAAAGGGATTCCTCTAAATTCATGACGGTTTGGTAGCCGATGTCATACATTTCGTCGGCATGGGAGACGCTGAGGATCTCGAAGGAGGTGAGTTCTGGCGGCTCGATATAAAGGTCGGCGTGGTCGCGTGCGGTATGGACACGGGCGTGGATGCTCATCAAAAAGGTGCGCATGATCACCTGGGTGAGGCTGCTGATCTGCACCGGTTTCTGCAGGGGGCTGATGTTGGAAACGATGATTTTCCGGCATTTTCCTACCAGGGGTTCCACGGGGATGTTGTTGAGCAGTCCCCCGTCGGCATAGGAGCATCCGTCGAGTTCCACTGGAGAAAAAAGGACGGGAATGGAGGAGGAGGCCAAAACGGTTTTACCCAGCGGGCCGCTGTGGCGGTACTCCATTTCCCCGTTGGTGAGGTTAGCCGTACCCACATAAAAGGGGATGGGCAGATCTTCGATCCGGTCAAAGGGGATTTCGGTACGGATCATCTTCAGCAATCCGTCGAGACGCATGAGTCCGTTGTGTGGGATTTGAAGCTTCGTGAATTTAAAAAGACCTCCTTTTTTCAGAATCTCAAAGGTATCGCGGGGTGTCTGCCCCGCTGCCAGGAAGGCACCCGCTATGGCTCCGGCACTTACCCCGGAAATGATATCGGGAACGATCCCCTTCTCCCATAGCGCCTGGGCAATCCCCAGGTGGGCGAAGCCCCTGGCTCCACCGCCGCTGAGCACCAATCCTATGGAATGTTTTTTCTCCAAAACGCTTCTTGAGACGATCTTAAATCCTGATTCCTGATCCCGGGATACCGGAATCGTGTTTCCTGTATCCGGGGTCTTTATGGCATAAAGGTAGGTGAAAATCCGGAATTACGGGATATCATCCAGGTTAAACCAGGAGTGCATAAGCTGGTCATACCTTTGCGGGTCGTCGTGTATATGATGGAAGTTGTTTTCATGCCGGTTGTAGGCATAGAGGGGGGCCAGTTCGGAGAAATGGGCGGTGATGTGGCGCAGACCGTTGATCATCAGGTCGATTTCCGCGTCGGTGGTGGTAGGGTGGAGGGACCAGCGGACCCAGCCGGGCTTTTCTGAGAGGTCGCCATGGTTGATTTTCCAGGTGATTTCCCGGGATTTTTCGTGGGAGACCTCCAGGAGGAGGTGTCCGTAGGTGCCGGCGCAGGCGCACCCCCCGCGGACCTGGATGCCGTAGAGGTCATTGAGCAGCCTCACGACCAGGTTATAATGGATGCCCTCGATATAAAAGGAGATGACTCCCAGCCGGTCACGGATATTGTCGGCCAGGATTTTCAGCCCGGGAATGGTATCCAGTCCGGCGAATGCCCGCTGCAGCAGTTCTTCCTCCCTGCGGCGTATCCGGGAGGTTCCCATCTGTTCCTTGAGGGCGATGCAAAGGGCTGTTTTGATGGATTGGAGAAAGCCCGGGGTTCCTCCGTCTTCACGTGCCTCGATGTTGTCGACATACTTGTAGTCGCCCCAGGGATTGGTCCAGTCCACGGTTCCCCCACCGGGTTGGTCGGGGACATCGTTATGGTACATGGAAGAGTCAAAGATGAGGACACCCGGGGAGCCGGGGCCCCCCAGAAACTTATGGGGAGAGAACATGACGGCGTCGAGTTTTTCCAGAGGGTCCTCGGGGTGCATGTCGATGGAATCATAGGGGGCAGAGGCGGCAAAATCGATGAAGCAGACCCCGCCATACGCATGCATGATGGCCGCCAGCTGGTGGTAAGGGGTCCTTACACCTGTCACGTTCGAACAGGAAGTAAAGGAGCCAATCTTAAAGGGGCGCTCTTTATAGCGTTCCAGCTGCTTTCTGAGGTTTTCGGGTTCCACCTCCAGATGAGGACCCGGTTCCACAATCACCACGTCGGCGTTGGTCTCGTACCAGGAGGTGTGGTTCGAATGGTGTTCCATATGGGTGATGAACACCACGGGCCGTTCCCTTTCGGCCATGCAGTTGCGGCGCGACAGCTTGCCGCAGTATTTCAGTCCCAGGATTCGCTGGAATTTGTTGATCACGGTGGTCATCCCCGACCCGGCCGTGATGATCACATCGTTCGGACCGGCATTGCAATGCTTCTTGATCAACTGGTGCGACCAGTGATAAGCCCTGGTCATGAGCAGGCCGGTTTCACTGGTCTCCGAGTGCGTATTCCCTACCCAGGGCCCAAAAGTCTCCAACAACTTCTTCTCGATCGGCGCATACAGCCTCCCGCTGGCGATCCAGTCGGCATAGACCATCTTTTTTTCCCCGAAAGGGGTGGAGAAAACCTGATCTACCCCTACAATTCCTCTCCGAAATGGCTCAAAACAGCGTTCCAGTTCACCCATGAATTCCTGATTTACTCCTGCAAATTAAGCGACTTTAACGGAAACCCACTATGATACAACGCAGGAAATGTAATTTGAAATCCCAGAAGGTCAGAATAATCTTAAATCTTAAGTCTTAAGTCTTAAATCTTAAGTGATTTAATTACAATTCTTTGCATGTTTAGAGTGCATGGTCCATCCTCAACCTCAACCTTAACCTTAACCCGGGCTGAAGACCCTCTCAACCTCAACCTGATCCCGGGCCGAAGACCCTCTCAACCTCAACCTGATCCCGGGCCGCAGGCCCCTGGTGACATTTCGTCAGTTACCTGGGTGTGGCACAGGGTTTGACTGTGAAAAGCCGTCAGAATATATGTATAACCATTAAAGATAAGCGATATGTCGAAAGGAACCATCGGGGTTACCAGTGAAAACCTGTTCCCCATCATCAAGAAATTTCTCTATTCCGATCATGACATTTTCCTTCGTGAGATCGTATCCAATGCCATCGATGCCACGCAGAAGCTGAAGACCCTGGCTTTCAAGGGCGAATATGCCGGAGATATGTCGGGAGCGAAGGTAAGGGTGATCCTCAACAAAAAGAAGAAGACCCTCACCGTCTCAGATGAGGGGATCGGAATGACCGGGCAGGAGGTGGAAAAGTACATCAACCAGATTGCCTTTTCCGGGGCCAATGAATTTCTGGAGAAGTATAAGGATGATGTGAATGCCATCATCGGCCACTTCGGGTTAGGATTCTATTCCTCCTTTATGGTGTCGTCGAAAGTGGAGATCATCACGCGTTCTTACAAGGAGGGTGCTGTTCCCGTAAAGTGGAGTTGTAAGGGGTCACCTGAGTACACCCTCGAGGAAACCAAGAAGGAGAGCGTGGGCACCGATGTGGTCATGCACCTCAGCGACGAATCGGAGGAGTTTCTGGAGGAGAGCAAAATCACTGAAATTCTGGAGAAATACTGTAAATTCTTACCGGTGCCGGTGGTTTTCGGGAAGAAGAAAACCTGGAAGGACGGCAAGGAGGTGGAGACCGACGAGGACAACCAGATCAATGAGACTAATCCGGCATGGACACGCAAGCCCGCAGACCTTACCGACGAGGATTACCTCGCTTTCTATCGCCGCCTCTACCCGATGGCCGATGAACCCCTTTTCAATATCCACCTCAACGTGGATTATCCTTTCAACCTGACGGGGATCCTCTATTTTCCCAAAATCAAGAACAACCTGGAAGTCCAGAAAAACAAAATCCAGCTTTACAGCAACCAGGTGTTTGTCACCGATTCGGTGGAAGGGATCGTTCCCGACTTTCTGACCCTACTGCACGGGGTGCTCGACTCGCCCGACATTCCGCTGAATGTCTCCCGCTCTTACCTGCAGAGCGATTCCAATGTGAAAAAGATCAGCTCTCATATCACCAAAAAGGTGGCTGACCGTTTGCAGCAGATTTACAAGGATAAGCGTGAGGAGTTCGAAAAGAAATGGGATGACCTGAAGATTTTTATCGAGTATGGGATGCTGACCGATGAGAAATTTTTCGAGAGGGCAGAAACCTTCTTCCTCTTCAAGAACACTGAAGGGAAATATTTCACTCCTGAGGAGTATGAAAAGCTGATTAAAGAGGAGCAGACCGACAAGGACAAGAACCTGATCTATCTGTATACGAACCATCCCGAGGAGCAGTACACCTTTGTGGAGGCGGCCCGCACAAAGGGGTATGACGTGCTGGTGCTGGATGACATCCTGACCACGCCGATGGTGAACAAGCTGGAGCAAAAATATGGCAGCAAGCGTTTTGTGCGCGTAGACTCCGATGTGGTGGAGCACCTGATCCGCAAGGAAGAGGAAAAGCATGAGATGACCTGGGAGGAGAAACAGGAGCTGTCACCGGTATTCCAGGGCGTGACGCCCGAAAATGGGGGGGTCAGCTATATCATTGACTTCAAGGATCTGGGAGAAGGCGGTGCCCCGATGGTGGTGACGCGCAACGAGTGGATGCGCCGCATGAAAGACATGAGCCAGTTCCAGGGGGGTATGGGATTCTATGGCGATATGCCCGAGAGCCTCAACCTGGTGGTCAACACCGCCCACCCGCTGGTGAAAAGGGTGCTGGAGCAGAAAGATGCGGAAATCGGAGAAACCGTGAGGGCCGTTGGGGAGGATATCGCCGCCAGAAAGGCCGGAATCGAGGAG
Organism: Bacteroidales bacterium; assembly: GCA_012729335.1. Lineage (GTDB taxonomy): Bacteria > Bacteroidota > Bacteroidia > Bacteroidales > Prolixibacteraceae > UBA1413. Next base: position 88,594 of record JAAYDJ010000007.1, read on the forward strand.
CTCGAAAAGAAGGGTAAGGGCAAAAAGGACGAGGAGATTCCTTCAGAAGAAAAGGAAAAACTGGAAGGCCTGCGTAAGGAACTCTCCGATCTCGAGGAGAAAAGGCGCCACACCCTGAAGGAGTTCGGAAAGGGGAATAAACTGGCCAAACAGCTGGTGGATCTGGCCTTACTGGCCAACGGACTGCTCAAGGGAGCCGACCTTGACCGGTTTGTGAGGCGCAGTGTAGAGCTGATCGGCTAGAGGATATAATCCCTGGCCTGACGCCCTTTGTCTGACCGCTTCTCCCGGCGGAAACAAAATAAAAAGCTCCGGAATTTCCGGAGCTTTTTATTTTACCTTATTTTATCCAGGGAAGTTTTCAGCTTACCCCAGGTAAGTTTTCAACAGCTTGCTGCGGGAGGTATGGCGCAGCCTGCGGATCGCCTTTTCCTTGATTTGCCTGACCCTTTCTCGGGTAAGGCCGAAGCGTTCGCCGATCTCTTCGAGGGTCATCTCCTGACAGCCGATGCCGAAGAACAATCGCACGATATCGCTTTCTCTTTCGGTGAGGGTGGTCAGGGCCCGGGAAATTTCCTTGGCCAGGGATTCCTGGATCAGACTGCGGTCGGCATTGGGGGAGTCGCTGTTGACAAGCACGTCGAGGAGGCTGTTGTCCTCTCCGTCGACAAAGGGGGCGTCGACCGAAACATGGCGCCCCGACACGCGAAGGGTGTCGGCGACCTTGTCGGCCGGAAGATCCAGACTGTCGGCCAGTTCTTCGGCCGAAGGCTTTCTTTCGTGTTCCTGCTCGAACTTTGAAAAAGCCTTGTTGATCTTGTTAAGCGATCCGACCTGATTGAGGGGAAGGCGGACAATCCTCGACTGCTCGGCCAGGGCCTGCAGAATGGACTGCCTGATCCACCACACGGCATAGGAGATAAACTTGAACCCGCGGGTCTCATCAAATTTCTCTGCCGCTTTGATCAGCCCCAGGTTTCCTTCGTTGATCAGGTCAGGGAGACTCAACCCCTGATTCTGGTATTGCTTGGCAACCGAAACCACAAACCGAAGATTGGCCCGGGTCAGCTTCTCCAAAGCTTCCTGGTCCCCCTTCTTGATCCGCTGCGCCAGTTCCACCTCCTCTTCCACAGTGATCAGCTCTTCCTTGCCAATCTCCTGAAGATACTTGTCCAACGAGGCACTTTCGCGGTTTGTAATTGATTTTGTGATCTTTAGCTGTCTCATAATTTATTCTGAAAAAACGTGCAAATATAACCCATTTAAGGAGAATGATCTCCCTAAACACCAGTATTAGTGATTTATTTCAAAAAATTATTGTTTGTTTTACAACAAGAAACTATTCCGGTCAGTTGGCTCCGAAGACGAAATACGCCAATTCGCCATCAGGACGGATGCCTTCGATCAGAATACCCCCTCTTGCCCCGGAAACTACTCTTTTCAAATCACTTACATCATACACAGGCCTTTTGTTCACATCGGTGACAATAAAGCCTTCAGGAACGCCGGCCGATTTGAATTTCCCACTTCCCAGTTTTTTAATCATTATTCCGCGGTCGATGCCATGTTTCGATTTCTCGCGATCACTGATGGTCTCAAATTCAGCCCCAAAGACGATCTGGGAATCGTTCACGATGCCCGTATCGCCTAGTTTGTTACGCAACCTGACTGTAAATTGTTTCTCGCTTTTATCTCTTTTTACAGTAACTTTTACTTCATCGCCCGGACGGTACTGACTGACAACTTCTTGCAGCTCTGCATTGGAGTTCACTTTTTTCCCGGCGATACTCATGATAACGTCTCCTGACTTGAGACCGGCGTCCCTGGCAGCTCCGCCTTCGGTCACGTTGGCCACATAGACGCCTTCGATTTTGTCGAGTTTATATTCTTCGGCGACCTGGGCGTCGACCCCGATGATTTCCACTCCCAGTAGGGCCCGCTGGACCTCTCCGTATTTCTTAAGGTCTTCGACTACTTTGTGGACGATGGTGGTCGGGATGGCAAAGGAGTAACCTGAATAGCTGCCGGTACGGGAAGCGATCGCGGTGTTTATTCCCACCAGTTCACCCCGCTGGTTGACCAGCGCGCCGCCGCTGTTGCCCGGGTTCACGGCCGCATCGGTCTGAATGAAGGATTCGATGCTCGACCGGTCGCCGCTGATGTTGATGTTTCGCGCTTTGGCGCTCACAATTCCGGCGGTCACCGTTGAGGTCAGGTTGAAGGGATTTCCCACGGCCAATACCCATTCCCCGATCCTGAGTTCTTCAGAATTGCCGTACCTCAGGTAGGGCAGGCCTTTCTCGTCTATTTTCAGAACCGCCAGGTCGGTGGTCTGGTCACCCCCGATCAGGCGGGCGTCAAATTCCCTCTTGTCATTGAGGACCACCCTGATCTTCTGGGCTCCATCGACCACATGGTTATTGGTGACGATATATCCGTCGGCGGAAATAATCACCCCCGACCCAAACCCCTGGGCTACCTGGGGTTCCTGACGGTAGCCGAAAAAGTCAAGCCAGGGATTCCCGCTCGACCACCCACCTCTTACACTTTGGGTCATGATATGAACTACGGCATTGACAGTGTTTTCAGCCGCAAAGGTCAGGTCAGGAAGGTTTCCCTCCTGCCCCGGGAAACCGGTGTAACGTACAGCCGGCGTCTCCTTGACGGTCACTATCTGCGGTTTGGCGAAATACTTCGAATAGACCAGTACGGCCAGAAATGAGGCTGCCAGCACCATCACAAATGTCCATCCATATTTTGTTGCGTTTTTCATGGTACTATTTTTTATCGTTAAACATTGTTTTATATCCTCCTTGCCTGTCCCTGCCATCTCTTGATTTGCTGTCCATTGAAACAGTCATCAGATCCAACTGGTTCAACTTCCCGGTGTGATCAAAAGTCGGAAGGAATCATTCAGGACTTAGGGATAACGCAAAAATTCTGCCACTGTTTCAGGCGTTAATTCCCGTGCAGCAAGAATTTACATATTTTAACAGCGTTCCGGGTAAATTGTTAAATTTTCCCCTCTGATTTTGTGTATTTTTGCGGGTAAACTTTGAAATGGACTGATAATGAGTATTGTTTTTTATAAGTACCATGGTGCGGGCAATGATTTTGTCCTTCTTGATAACCGGGATCTGACATTCAGGTCTGACAATATTTCACTTATTGCCTGGCTTTGTGACCGTCGCTTTGGCATTGGGGCCGATGGGCTGATGTTGCTGCAGGAGTGCCCGGGGTACGATTTTGAGATGCGCTATTTTAATTCCGATGGCCGGGAGGCCAGCATGTGCGGCAACGGGGGCCGGTGTATTGCGGCTTTTGCCCGAAGACTGGGCATTGCCGGGGGAAGAACCACCTTTATGGCAGTAGATGGGGTTCATGAGGCCGTTTTTGAGGAGGACGGCGACATCAGCCTGAAGATGGCCGATGTGTCCGATGTGGAAGCCGGTGGCGACGAATTTTTTCTCGACACGGGTTCCCCCCATTTTGTCCGTTTTGTGGAGACACTCGACGGGCTCGATGTGTACCATGAGGGAAGGGCCGTGCGATATAGCGACCGTTTCCGGGAGAAAGGGACCAATGTCAATTTTGTGAAGCAGGAAGGTGATCATCTCACCGTGTACACCTATGAGCGGGGAGTGGAAGATGAGACGCTGGCCTGCGGTACGGGCATCACCGCCTCCGCGTTAAGTGCCGCCCTGCGGTCAGGCCTTGATAGGGGGCGCTTCAGTGTGACCGCCAAGGGTGGCCAGCTGGCGGTCTCCTTCAGCAAGTCAGACCGGGGATTTACCGATATCTGGCTGAGAGGACCTGCGGCTTTTGTTTTTGAGGGGCGTACAGATGCTCCTGCCCTCTGACCTGGTGAATGTCCCGTCACAGATGCTCATCAGTCTGGTTTTAACCTTATTCGTAGTGTGAGATGTACCTTAAAATTGCCCTCCTTCTGTCGGTGGTCATGCAGGTGGCCACCGCCCTGCTGGCTGTCGGACTGATTAAAAGGACCCGGTTCAATATATCGTGGATCCTGATTTCGGCGGCCTTGCTGATGATGGCGGTCAGACTGGTCTATGAAATTCCGCAGGTGGTTGACGGCGTCATCGTGGAGAGTACGTTCGGACTGGCCATCAGCTGGATGGGGGTGGCCATTTCCCTTTGTCTGCTGATTGGGATTATCTTCATCAACAAAATATTCAATAAGCTCCGTGATGCCGACACCCTCCGGAATGAAATGGACCGCAAGGTGCTGGATGCAATTATCAAGGCCGAGGAGTCGGAACGCAAAAGGATTGCCAAGGAGTTACATGACGGACTGGGGCCTTTGCTTTCCAACCTGAAGATGTCGATTTCAGCCCTGGACTGCAACGGGGACCATGGGCAGCAGGAGATGATCACAGGAATGAAACAGGTGGCCAATGAATCCATTGCTGCCGTCAGGGAGATCTCCAATAACCTGAGTCCCCACGTTCTGGAGAACTTCGGACTGATGAGTGCGGTGAAGGCCTTTGCCGGCAAGATCAGCGAGAGCAAGGTCATTTCCATGGACATTGACGGGAATATCGGGGAGAAAAGATTTCAGTCGTCGACGGAGGTGGCCCTCTACCGGGTATTGTGTGAACTGATCAACAATACCCTGATTCACAGTGAGGCTTCTGCGATCAGGATGCGGCTTACACTGGCCGGGGGGTATCTTTTCATCCATTACAGCGACAACGGCAAGGGATTGCCCCAGGGTGGGGGGATGACAGGCCACCAGGGCATGGGTTTCAGCAACATCATGTCCAGGCTGAAGGCCATCGACGGCAGAATTGAACTGTCCGATAATGGCAGCCGGGGGTTTGCCGTTTCCATCACCTGTCCGGCGGTGCCTTTCCGTTCCGGGGAAAAGGAATCCCGCACCTGACCTCTCCGGTGTGTCACCGACAAGCAACGAATGCCTTACGAAACGTTTCAGTCATACCAAATAGATCGATGAAGTCCGACGAAATCACTTTAGCTGTCGTGGATGACCACAAGTTGTTCAGGGAGGGATTGGTTTCTCTTCTGCGGAAAAACACTCCCCAGTTCAGGGTTCTGTGGGAGGCCTCCAGCGGAACCGAGTTTTTGCAAAAACTTGATTCCGGTGTACCCGATGTGGTCCTGATGGACATCTCCATGCCGGGGATGGACGGTATCGAAGCCACTTCACGGGCTTTGGCCCTATATGGCAGCCTTCGGATCGTGGCCCTTTCCATGTACGGGGAACAGGAGTATTACCTGAAGATGATCCAGGCCGGGGCCAAAGGCTTCCTCAGAAAAGACTCGGATATCGATGAGGTCAGCCAGACCATCCTCAGGGTGATGGCCGGCGAGAATTGTTTCTCAAATGAGATGCTGCTTTCACTGGTGACCCAACCGCCACTCCTCAGGGATGAAATCCTCTCGGAAAGGGAGATCCAGATTGTGGAACTGATCTGTGCCGGATTGCCTGCAGGTGAGATCGCCGAAAAACTCTTCCTGAGCAAACGTACCGTAGAAAAACACCGGGCAAATATCCTGGAGAAAACCCGCTGCCGCAATACCGCCAACCTGGTGGCCTGGGCCATGAGGAACAATTATGTAAAGTCGTAAGTATTATTGCTTAGCCGTAAAATAGGTTTTTTTACTGTTTCCCGCCACCCTCCGATAGGTTAGATTTGATGTACCAAATTGGACTTATCTCCAGCCTATGAGTTATCTTGAAATGCTGAAGGAGGATGTCAGGTTCGTTGACGGACTCAAGGCATGCATCAGCTGCGGGGTGTGTACTGCCATCTGCCCGGCTGCAGAATTCTTCGATTATGATCCGCGGAAGGTGATGATCATTGTACAGAAGCACAGGGAGGAGGAACTGGAGTCGCTTCTGCGCAGCAACACGATCTGGTACTGCGGGCAGTGCATGTCCTGCAAAACCCGCTGTCCGCGCGAAAACACCCCGGGTATGGTGATCCAGGCCCTCCGGAAAGTCTCCCAGGAGACCGGGAATTTCATCCATTCGGAAATGGGACGTCAGCAGATTACCGTGAAAAGAACTGTGGGCGACAATATCCTCAAGCTGGGCTACTGCGTCCATCCTGACACCCTGGATCCGGAAAAGCATCCCGAACAGGGTACCGTCTGGGAATGGATCTACGAGAACCGGCAGGGGCTATATGACCGTGTGGGGGCCAACCTATACAGCGAAGGGGCGGGAGCCGTCCGTAACATCGACGCAGAATCGATGGAGGAACTCCGGAGCATCTTCCGGGAAACCGGAGGAGAAAAAATGTTTCAACTGATCGAATATTACAGCGAAGCGTCTAATCCTGAAACGACATGAATCACCATACACCTAAGATATCCTGGCAGAATTACCAGAAGAGCATTGCCGACGACCATTTTTATTTCGTCAGAAGCTGTATCAGGCAGACCTTTTTCCCGGGATCTGAACAGACTTTTCTGCGGATTCTCAGGCAGGAACTGGGAAAGGATGTTTTCGATGATCCGCGGCATACCTCCTGTACAGGGATTGCCTACCACAGTGATGTGGTTCCCCTGCAGACCATTATGACCGTGGTGGCCCGCCATTTTGCGCTGATGACTGAAGCCGGGTACCGCAATTTCCTGGTTTCCTGCGTCACCTCGTTCGGGATCTACAATGAGATCCTCCACATGTGGGAGCATCATCCTGAAATTCTGGCCCAGACCAGGGAGCACCTCTGGAAGGCCACCAAAAGGGAATTTCAGATTCCGGATAATCTGGTGCATACTTCCGATGCCATATATAAGTTCAGGGAGGAGATCTTTGAGCGGGCCAGGTATACCTTAACCCATCGCAATGGGGAGACCCCGTTGCGCATTGCCGAGCATGTGGGGTGTCATTATGCCAAGATCTTCCCTGACAAGGGGGTAGGTGGTGCGGAGTTTCCGCGGGTGCTCAGCGGCATGGTAGAAGCCTGGGGAGGAGAGGTGGTCGATTATCCGGAGCGGCGGCATTGCTGCGGTTTTGGTTTCCGCCATTATGTCATCAGGGAAAACAGGGGCTATTCGGTGGCCAATACGCGGAAAAAGCTCGAGTCCCTGGCGCCTTACAAGCCCGACCTGATCGTGGCCAATTGTCCGGGATGCACCATGTTTATGGATAAATGGCAGTACACCCTGGGCGAAATGGAAGGAGTCACTTTCGGCCCCGATGGCAGGGGCATTCCGGTACTCACCTATGAGGAACTGGCCGGATTGGTGCTGGGATACGACCCCTGGGATCTGGGACTACAGATGCATCAGGTCGATGCTGAACCGGTCCTGAAAAAAATGGGGTACCGTTATTCCCCAGAAAAGAAATACCTCAGCAGCAAAGGAAAATACATGGGCCAGCCCATGGTTCCCGACTACTGCTGCCTGTGACCAGGGCCCGGGATTTCGGATTGCGCTGAACAAATTGGATTCCAGACTCCAGACTCCAGATTCCAGATTCCAGACTCCAGATTCCAGACTCCAGATTCCAGACTCCAGATTCCAGACTCAAGACTCCAGATTCCAGATTCCAGATTCCAGACTCAAGATTAGATTAAGAGAGTGAATATGCCAACAGACAAACAGGTACCCCCGGGCAGCAGGGTGGCGGTCATCGGGGCAGGTGTGGCCGGGATCATGGCGGCCTCGACCCTGAAACAGGCGGGGGTGGAGGTGGATCTCTACGAGAAGGAGGAGCGTGCCGGGGGCCATCTCAACCGGTGGCACCATCTTTTTCCCGGAAGGGAGGAGGCCTCCCTTGTCAGGGAAGGCTATTTACAGCAATTGAGGGAGCACTCCCTGTCCCTGATGCTGTCGGCAGAAGTCAAAGCCATAGTCAGGGAGCCGGAGGGGCCTGCTGGCGGGCGGTTCAGGGTTACCACGGCTGCCGGGGATTCCCGGGATTACGGTGCGGTCCTACTGGCTACCGGTTTCCGCCTTTTTGATGCCGCCCTGAAAGAGGAATACGGGTATGGGATCTACCCGCGGGTCCTCACCTCTCCCGAACTGGAACAGCGTCTCTCACCGGGGGGTGCAGGTTTGGACACGGAAACGGGGCCCCCAAAGCGTGTGGCTTTTGTGCATTGTGTGGGGTCACGCGATGCCAAGGTGGGAAACCGGTATTGTTCGCGGGTATGCTGCATCACCGGGGTCAAGCAGGCCATGGCCGTCAGGGAACGGTATCCGGGGTGTGAAGTGATCAATTTTTACATGGATCTGCGGATGTTTGGTTCGGGGTATGAGGAGTTGTACCAGGAGGCCCAGGAGGTTCATGGGGTGAATTTTATCAGGGGACGTGTGTCGGAGGCGGCGAAAACCCTGGGTGGAGCCATCCAGGTGAAAGCCGAGGATACCCTTCTGGGGCGGCCTCTGAAGGTGACCGTCGACTGGCTGGTGTTGCTGGTGGGTATGGAACCTTCTCTGTCTGCGGAACTGCTGGCCTCCTTGGCGCTGGAGAGCGATCAGGCGGGGTTTGTGGCCAGCCGTGACAAGTTTCTCCAGCCTGGACAGAGCAGCGCCGACGGCGTCTTTCTGGCCGGAGCTTGCGGCGGTCCCGCTTCCCTGCCCGAATCGGTGAACCAGGCCAGGGCGGCGGCGCTTTCGGTGATAACCTACCTTAACCGGAAAGGATGAGTACCAAAGGCGATAAATGGGGTTTTCAGCCCGAAAAGTCAAACGTCATCGTTCTTGACCGTCCTGTGGCGCCACTTTACCGCCAACTGCGCCTGAAAGTCCCCTCCCTGGCTTCCTGCTTTTTCTGTGGGGGCTGCAGTGCCACCTGCACCGCAAGTGAGGAGGGGATGAACTTCAGGGTAGTTCATTTGCTGCTCTGCCGCGGCGAAATGGAAAAAGTGGGCTCCCTGATCGCGCCCTGCCTGCTCTGTGGAAAATGTACCCTGGTATGCCCCCGGAATGTAGATACCCGCTCGGTGGTCTTTAACCTTAAACTGGCGCTGCATGAACTTCAGTGACCATCCACCTTTTGTATGGCCCTTCCTCGCCGGAATGGCCTTTATCTTCGTATATCTTCCCCTGGTCTACCTCAACTGGCTCCGGAAAGGAAAGCTGAAGGAGTTCCGGGTGATGCCCGCCCACATCTTCTCCTCAAAAACCCTCCTGGCTGTGAAGGAAATCTTCAGTGAATGCCTCCTTCACCGCCGGATCTTCAGGTTCAACCGCCGCCTGGGCTACATGCATATGTCCCTGGCCTTCGGCTGGTTCCTGCTCATCGTCGTGGGGAAAGCAGAAACCATGCTCTTTACCCATGACGGTTTTAACCCCCCTTATCTGCCCGTTTTTTTTAAATACTTCTATCCCTCGGGGATTCCACACACCTTTAAAGGCTATTTTTTCCTGACCCTGATGGACCTGCTGCTCCTCTTTGTGCTCAGTGGCCTGTTCCTGGCTTTCTATAAGCGTTTCAGATCGCGCCGGCTGGGGATGACGCGCACCACCAGGCATATCCTTCCCGACCGCATTGCCCTTACCTTTTTGTGGATGATCTTTCCATTCCGGTGGTTTGCCGAAAGCGTCACAGCCGGGTTGGCGGGGTCAGGGGGCTTCTTTACCCTCGGTTCAGGAAAACTCCTCGCGGGGATACTGCCTCTGGATCTTATGCAGGAGCCGGCATGGTGGGCCTATTCTGTGGCCCTGGGTGGATTTTTCTTTGCCCTGCCTTTTTCAAGATACATGCACATCTTCACCGAAGCGGTGATGATTTTATTAAAACACTGGGGTATGAAAACCCCCGAAAGGGACAACGGATATGGTGATTTTGAACTGAATGCCTGTTCGCGGTGCGGTATCTGCACCAACGTATGCCAGCTCTCTGCCGATGCGGGAATCACCCATTCCCAGGCGGTCTATTTCCTGCGGGATGCCCGCTACGGCCTGCTGGAAAGGGATACGGCGGAGAACTGTTTTTTATGTGGCCGTTGTAGCCGTGCCTGCCCGGTCGAGATTGGTGTCGATGAGTTGCGGCTGGCTGCCCGGCGCCGGTTTGCAGGCGAACTGGCGGCTCCCGTCACCGGGATTCCCCGTGGGGTGAATGGCCAGGGCACCTTCCCCGGCCTGAACACCCAAACCGGTTCCGGCATGAAAAGCAAGGGTGTGGCTGGCTTAAAGGTTGACGTGAAGGAGGGCATGAAGGGGGGTGCCACCCGTGACCAGAAGAATGGGGTTGAGGTTCTTTATTTCGGGGGGTGTATGTCGCATCTGACCCCGGGGATCATGGCCGCCACACGGACCATACTTGAGAAGGCCGGCATTTCGTTCGCTGTTCTGGATGAGCAGGAAACCCTTTGCTGTGGCCGCCCGGCCATGCAGGCGGGACTGGAGGGCCAGGCCCGGGAAATCATTGCCCGGCTGAGTGAGCGCATCCGCCAGTCAGGAGCCTCCCTGTTGCTGGTCAGTTGTCCCATTTGTTACCGGGTTTTCAGGGAGGAGTACCACCTGCCCATTCCCGTGGAGCATCATACCCGATATTTCAGCCGGCTGGTGACATCAAGACCAGCTCTTTTCCATTCTTCGTCACTCAGGATGAGCTACCACGACCCGTGCGACCTGGGCCGCGGATCGGGCATTTATGAGGAACCCCGGAAGATCCTCCGTCATACGGGAACCCTGGTGCCGGTGCCACAGGAACGGGAGGATGCCCTTTGTTGCGGGGGCAGCCTGGCCAACCTGGCCATCACCCCGCGGCAACGGCAGCAGGTCACCGATGCCGCCTACGCTCACCTGACGGCGGAGGCTCCCGATTTTGTGGTCACCTCCTGTCCCTTGTGCAAAAAAACCTTCGCCGCAGGGAAACGGCCCGTGCCCGTCATCGACATTGCTGAAGCCCTGGCCTTCTCCATGACCGGGGATACTGTACCCACCCGGCTTCAAAAGAGCACCAGGGAACTGGTTGCACCCTGATCAGGCTTCACCGATATCCCATGAGATTGGCATCGGCGGCACACCCCTTCCGCAGCCAGGGGCCCGGTCCCTGTTCTGACCTTTCTTTGTCCCACAACTTACCCCATTGCCACACGTGAACCTGCACGCATGATGACATGGATGGATCCCTGTCCTGAAGTTCCGGTGAACCCTCTTGTCAGGGTGCCCGGGAAGATCAGATGGCCGTTTTACGGGCTTTGTCGATCTGTTCCTGGACCACGGCATCGATGACCGCTATCGCTGTAATGTTGACGATATCCCGCACCGAACTCTCGATGTCGGTGAAATGAATGGGCTTGTTCAAACCCATCTGGATCGGGCCGATCGATTCGCCGGTGCTCATCTCCTGGAGCAGTTTATAGGCCACGTTGGCCGAGCTGAGATTGGGGAAGACCAGGGTGTTGACATCCTGGTGGGCCAGACGCGAAAAAGGATACTTGCGGTCGCGCAGTTTTTTGTCGAGGGCGAAATTTACCTGCATCTCCCCGTCGATGAGCAAGTCGGGGTATCTTTCCTGGAGTGTGCGGACGGCCTCATGGACCGAGGCGGGACTGCCGACCGGGTCGGAACCGAAATTGGAATAGGAGAGCATGGCAATTTTGGGTTCCCGGGCAAAAAAGCGAACCGTATTCTGGGCCAGCCGGGCGATGTCGATCAGGGTGGCTGTGTCGGGATGACGGTTGATCAGGGTGTCACACAGAAAAAAGGTACCCTTTGCCGAATTCAGGATGTGCATGGTCCCGAAGTGGTCGTACCCCTCCCTGATGCCGATGACCTCCCTGGCCACTTTGATGGTATTGGAATACTTGGTGTAGACTCCGGTGATGAAAGCGTCGGCGTCTCCGGTTTCGACCATCATCATGCCGAAGTAGTTGCGCTCGAAAAGTTTGTCCATGGCTTCGTCGAAGGTCGCCCCCTCCCTTGCCCTTTTGGCCGTCAGTATCCGGGCATATCTTTCGCGCCGTTCGGCCTCGCGGTCATCGCGGAGTTCCACGATCTGGCAGCCATCGATCTGTAGGTTGAGCTCCGCGGCGAGCTTCTCGATTTTATGTTTGTTGCCCAAAAGAATGGGATGGCAGATTCCCTCCTGACAAGCTTCCGCGGCTGCTTTCAGCATGTTGGGGTGGGAGCCTTCGGCGAAGACGACCCTGCGGGGGTTCTGACGGGCCATCTCCAGGAACTGGCGGGTGAGTTTGGTCTCGTAGCCCATCATCTGTTTCAGATGGTCTTTATAGGCCTCCCAGTTGGAGATGGTTTTGCGGGCCACTCCGGAATCGATGGCGGCCCTGGCCACGGCTGCCGACACTTCCGTGATGAGCCGGGGATCCACCGGCTTGGGAATGATGTAATCCCTGCCGAAGCAGAGCCTGTTGACATTATAGGCGGTATTTACCAGGTCGGGGACCGGCTGCTTGGCCAGTCCGGCTATGGCCAGGCAGGCAGCCCGTTTCATCTCCTCGTTGATGGTTCTGGCGCGGGTGTCCAGGGCTCCCCTGAAAATGTAGGGAAAACCGATGACGTTGTTGATCTGGTTGGGGTAGTCGGAGCGGCCCGTGGCGATGATCACGTCGTCGCGGGAAGCCCGTGCTTCTTCGTAGGAAATCTCGGGAACCGGATTGGCCAGGGCAAATACCACCGGGTGAGGAGCCATGCTCCGCACCATGTCGCCCGTGAGCACGTTCCCTTTGGAGAGACCTACAAATACGTCGGCATCCCTGACCGCATCGGCCAGCGTGCGAAGGCCTGTCCGGCTTGTCGCAAACTGCCGTTTCTGGGCGTTGAGGTCTTCCCTGCCGGCAGAAATCACCCCTTTGCTGTCGAGCATGACGATGTTCTCAGGGCTGGCGCCCAGGGCCACATAGAGTTTGGTGCAGGAAATGGCCGAGGCCCCGGCTCCGTTGACCACTATCCGCACCTGCGAAATCTCCTTCCCCGCCAGTTCCAGTGCATTGATCAGTCCTGCCGCGGAAATGATGGCCGTCCCATGCTGATCGTCGTGCATCACCGGAATATCCAGTTCTGCCTTCAGCCGCTCCTCGATTTCAAAACACTCGGGGGCTTTAATGTCTTCCAGATTAATGCCACCGAAAGTGGGAGCCATCGCCTTGACCACGTCAATGAATTTTCCGGGATCTTTCTCATCGACCTCGATGTCAAATACATCGATGCCCGCGTATATTTTGAAAAGCAGACCCTTGCCCTCCATGACCGGCTTCCCGGCCAGCGCCCCGATGTCGCCCAGCCCCAATACCGCTGTGCCATTGGAAATCACCGCCACCAGGTTCCCCTTGGCGGTGTATTCGTAAGCGGTTTCCCCGTTCTTCTCAATTTCCAGACAGGGTTCTGCCACCCCGGGGGAATAGGCCAGCGACAGGTCGGCCTGGGTACTGTGGGGCTTGGTGGGAATGACCTCAATTTTACCGGGTTTGCCCTGGGAATGGTACAACAGGGCTGCTTCCTTCGTTACTTTCAACATGGTACGAAATTATAGTAAGAGCCCGCAAAAGTGACGAATCACATCCAATATCCCGCTAATAAATTAAAAAGTGACGATAAAACTTAAGGAAAAATTACGAATTGAATTTGCGCTGCGGAATTCGTTTATTTTTCCGGCACTTTGTACCATTTGTTGACAGCTTCTCCCGGGGTGTATGCCTCGAGGTAGGTGAGGGCCTCTTCAGGGGTATCGGTGATATGGTAGAGCTGGTGGTATTCGGGTTTGGAGAAGTGTTCGCCGAAGGCGTGGGTGAACTGTTCGAAGAGATGGTGATAGAAGCGGGAGGTATTGATGAAGACGATGGGTTTACGGTGGTAGTCGAGTTGTTTGAGGGTGATCACCTCGAGAATTTCCTCGAGGGTTCCGAATCCGCCGGGGAGGGCCACGAAGGCGTCGCTGCGTTCCCGCATGCGGGCTTTGCGTTCCATCATATCGGCGGTGATTTCCACCTCATGGGCGTGGTGGGAGATGAGGTTGCGGCCCTGCATCATTTCGGGGATGATTCCCGTGGTGCGGGCACCGGCGGCTTTGGCGGCGATGGTCACCGCCTCCATGAGGCCCACGTTGGCCCCGCCGTTGACCAGGGCATGCCCCCTGCGGCCAATGAGCTCCCCCAGCAAACGGGCATCCCTGAAATAAACCTCGTCAATCGCATTGCTCGACGAACAGAAAACACAGATATTCATATATCGGGATTATGCGTCGATGTTGGCATAAATGGCGTGGTCTTCGATAAATTTCCGGCGCGGGGGTACATCGTCACCCATGAGCATGGCAAAGATGTGGTCGGCTTCGGCGGCATTCTCGATGGTCACCTGCTGCAGGGTCCTTTTCTCAGGATTCATGGTGGTATCCCACAACTGCTCGGCGTTCATTTCTCCCAGACCTTTGTACCGCTGGATGGTGATGCCCGATTCGCTGCCATCGCCCCACTCCTCAATGAGTTGCAGGCGCTGCTGTTCCGTCCAGGCGTAAGACTCCTTCTTTCCTTTTTTGACCAGGTAAAGGGGTGGGGTAGCCAGGTAAAGATGACCCCGGCGAATGATCTCCTGCATGTAGCGGAAGAAAAAAGTCATGATCAGGGTGTCGATATGGCTGCCATCGACGTCGGCGTCGGTCATGATGATGATCTTATGGTAGCGCAGCTTGTCGAGGTTGAGTTCCTTGGAGTCCTCTTCGGTGCCGATGGTCACCCCCAGGGCGGTATAGATGTTTTTGATCTCCTCGTTTTCGAGGATTTTATGTTGCATGGCCTTTTCGACGTTGAGGATTTTCCCGCGGAGGGGAAGGATGGCCTGCGTGCGGCGGTCACGGCCCTGTTTGGCGGTGCCCCCAGCGGAATCGCCCTCCACAATGAAGATTTCGCATTTCACAGGATCCCTTTCGGAGCAGTCGCTCAATTTTCCGGGAAGGCCGCCACCGGTCAGGGCGTTTTTGCGCTGCACCATCTCGCGGGCCTTACGGGCAGCATGACGCGCCTGAGCCGCCAGGATCACCTTGTCCATGATGATGCGGGCCGCACGGGGATTCTCCTCCAGATAATAGGTCAGCATCTCGCTCACCGCCTGATCTACCGAAGCCACCACATCGGAATTCCCCAGTTTGGTCTTGGTCTGCCCTTCAAACTGCGGTTCGGCTACCTTCACCGAGATCACCGCGGTGAGTCCCTCCCGAAAATCATCTCCATTGATCTCCAGCTTCAGCTTGGTGAGAATCCCCGACTGGTCGGCATAGTTCTTCATGGTGCGGGTCAGGCCGCGCCGGAACCCTGTCAGATGGGATCCCCCTTCTATCGTATTGATGTTGTTGACGTAAGAATGGACATTCTCGGAATACGAGTTGTTGTATTGGAGGGCGATCTCCACGGGAATCCCGTTCTTCTCGGTGGAGACATGGATGATGTCGGGGGTCAGCCTTACACGGCTGTCGTCAAGGTATTCTACGAATTCCTTCAGCCCCTGCGTCGACAGGAATGTTTCACTCTTGTATTCCCCGTTGTCGTCCACCACCCTTTCATCGGTAATCGTCAGCATGATCCCTTTGTTCAGGAAGGAGAGCTCCCTGAGGCGGGCGGTCAGCACCTCGTATTTGTAGGTGGTGGTCAGGAAAATGGTATCGTCAGGTTTGAACGTGATGATGGTCCCGGTGTCGTTGCTGACCCCCGTTTCCCTGACATCATATAGGGGTTTCCCGATGTGGTACTCCTGGACGTATATTTTCCCGTTGCGGTGGATTTCGGCTTTCATGTAGGTCGAGAGGGCGTTCACGCAGGAGACGCCCACGCCGTGTAACCCTCCGGAAACCTTATAGGAGTCCTTGGAGAATTTTCCTCCGGCATGGAGAACCGTCAGCGCGACTTCGAGGGCCGACCGGTTTTCCTTGGTGTGTATTTCCGTGGGAATGCCACGCCCGTCATCTCTGACGGTGATGGAGTCGTCGGGGTGTATGATCACGTCGATGGTGCTGCAGTAACCTGCCAACGCTTCGTCGATGGAATTGTCAACCACTTCGTACACCAGGTGGTGAAGCCCCCGGTCGTTCACATCACCGATATACATGGCAGGCCGTTTCCTGACGGCCTCGAGTCCCTCCAGAACCTGTATGCTGTCGGCTCCATAGGTGTCAGAGCCGTTCCCGTTCGTATTGACATTGCCGTTCCCCTGAACGGTACCGTTTTCTTCCAATTCGCTCATTTTTTACGCTTGAAATTAATTCCTGGTTTTCCGATGGCCGCGGGAGTCAAAATCAAAGCTCCGTGGAGATTTTTGATTCCGGAAAACTCCTGGTAATCAGTTGTTTGTAACTATCCTGTTTTCTCCTTAAACCATCGGGCAAATATAACAAAATAACCCGTGAAAACGCCTTTTTCACGGGTTACCTGTGCGGGATTGTTGATAACTTAATCCCTGTTCAGAAGGAAAAGCTGACGCCGGCCAGGAAGTTGAAGGTTTGGGCGGGGTAGCCCAGCCATTTTTCGTATTTCTGCATGCCAAAGTTGTTCACCTGGCCGAAGGCGGTGAGTTTCCGGGTGATGGCGTAGTTACCGCGGAGGTTGATGTCAAACACCGGATTCAGTTTATAGGTATCGGGGGAGGCCGACGACAGGGAGAGCATGGTTTCCCAGGTGTAGTATTCAGCCGGATCGAGGTCGGTGCGGAAGATCATTCCGCGGCGGGCACCGATGGCATAGACATCGGCGGCCACCGACAGACGGTCGCTGACGGCATAATTCAGTATCACGGTGGCATCGAAGGAAGGCAGGTTCCAGGGGTACTCCTGTTTGGGAACTGAGGAATCCTTGCCCTGCAGCATGGTGTACTTGTAAATATTGGCGCTCACCAGAATGTTGAGTTTGTCGCCGGCGTAATAGGTCACTTCCCCGTTGAACCGGGTTTTTTTCATGTCCTGGTAGAGCACCCTGAAGGTATTGTCGGCGAAGCGGGGCATGGTCATTGATTCCAGGGTGGTAAGCCTGAAACCCTGGAGGTAATACAGGGGCTGCCCGTCGATTTTGGAGTGGTCGACCTGGATTTTAAAGTTGGTCCTGGAGGATATCTTTCCATCGAATCCCCCATAGATTTTGAACACCTCGTGGTGGTTTTTCACGCTGAGGGAGGGGACGATGAAGGGGTTATCATAAGCGATGGCCGAATAGTGGTTGTGATGGTACTGGCCATCGGCGCCGGCAAAGACGTTGATGATTTCCTTTACCGGGGAGAAGTTAAAGCGGATATCGGGAGAGACCTTGAAGGTAGCTTTGTCGGTGAGCCCGGCCACCAGCCATGATTTAAATCCTGCCCTCAGGTTGATGGTCTCATTGCCCAGATATATGCCGGGGCGGAAGCTGATCCAGGTTTGGGAGCGGGTGACGGGCAAGGGCAGAAGATCCAGCACCACGGGGTAGACGCCGGTGGTCCGTGAATATTCCACGCCCCCGTCGACCATCAGTCCGAAGCCCCGCTGTGGCCTGTGAAAATTCATGTCAAAGCGGGCAAAATCCTCACGCTGACCAGTTTTGTTGCCAAACCGGGCGTACTTAAAGTCAAAGCCTGCCGAAGGATCTTCTTTGGTGGCAAATACATTCTGTAAGTTGATGTCAATTCCTCCCCGCGTAAATGCCTGTTTATGACCCTGGTAGGTGTAGGTCTGGCTTTCGTTTTTCAGAAACCAGGGGATGGAGTCGGCAGGGGTGGTTCCGGGATAGCCGTAATACCTGAAGCCGTCGTGGTCGATACCCAGGTTAACCGACAAGGTCGACTTGCGGAACATGTGCTTGAGAAACATTTCGGCCTCGTTTTCGGAAAAGGGAGCGCTCACCCGGTCACCATTGCGCAGGTTTAGCTTGCCGTGCGATGAGAGATGTTTTGCGTGCAACCCAAAAACCGAGTTTTTATTCTTCGTATTGTTGAAGAAGAGTTCACCGTAGGGTTTGTTGTAATTCCCCACTCCGGCACGTACCAGTCCGTACCCCGGTTTTTCTTCGGGTTTGCCCACGATGGTGGCGGCCTGGAGGTTGTTTACAGGGAGGGCAGAAAAAACCGGTTTGCTGTCGATGGAGTAGGTAAAATCGGGTTTTTTCCGGGCATCGTCCCTGATGACCGGCGCTTCATTGATTTTCTCGGCGTCAATGGTCATCGGGGTGTAGGATTTGACCACTTCCACCTCTTGCCGCAGGGTGTCCCTTTGTTGTGCCACCGTTCCGGGAACGTTCAGAAGTATGCAGGCCACAAGGGCAACACCGGAAATATAATATCTGATCATCATGGTTGTTCTCTTTTCGGTTAATTCAGTTTAATCTGTAAGGGGTTGCCCTGTACCGCATCGGCTTCCCTTTTTTCCCTTTCCTCAATGTCGGCCAGTTTGCGGCTGGCTTCTGTCAGGATGCCGTCATCTTTCACGGGATAGTTTTCGACGAGGCTTTTCAGGGTATGTTTGGCTTGAAAATCATCTTTTTTAGCCACGTAAATGTCGGAAAGAAGGATGAAACTTTTCGCCAGCCAGAATTGGTGGGAGGTGCCTTTATCGATGAAATCCATGATTTCTTTTTCGGCGGCGGCCAGGTTTTGTTTCCGGAAGTAAATATCGGCCAGCAGGTATTTGGCTTCTGCGCCCTGTACCGTATTGGTCTGTGCGGCCGCTTCCCGCAGTCCGGGCAGAGCCTGGTCGTAACTCCCCAGTTCATAATAGGATTTGGCGGTGATATAGGAGGCTTCACGGGTAAGTTCGGGGGTTACCTTGTCGGCCTTTGAAAGCCGTACGGCATCATCGATGGCATTGCGGTATTTCTGAAGCATGAAGTTGCAGCGCATCAGTCCGGCCATGGCCCGTACCTTGTTCCACTGGTTGCCCGACACGGTTTCCATGCGGGCGTAGAGTTCGGCGGCTTCATCATATCTTTTGGCATTGAAGAGGAGTTCCGACGCCCGGGAAAGGGCCTGTTCGCTGAAGGCGTTCAGGGGCTGGCGCGACACATAGAGATAATGGTCGAGGGATTCGGAGTACTTGCCCTGGTTGTAAAGGGCTTCTCCCAGATAGAAACGGGCGTTCAGGACGAAACTGCCGTTGGGGTATTGCCTGAGGTAATGCTGGAGCTGATTGACCGCATTGGGATCGTTGGCCATAAACTGCCGCTCGGCCAGAATCCAGGAGAGGGAGTCCTGTTCCGAAGTGGTGACCACCGCGCCCGTTCCCAGGTTGTTGGCATAGGCAAAATAGGCGTCGACGTCGTTAAGCTCGATATAACAGTTTTTGATCCCCATCAGGGCCGCCTGGGCTTCCTGTGTGCCACCGTAGTTCTCTGCCACCTGCTTGTAATACTTCAGGGAGTTGCGGAAGTCGCCCAGATTGTAATGGACAAGACCCATCTGCAACAGTGCCTTGGGATAGTATGTGCTTTGGCTGAATTTGTCGATGATGGCCTGGTATTCTTTTTTGGCTTCCGCATAATTGCCCTCCCGTTCATAGGTGCGCCCCAGTTCGTAGTGGGCGTCATCGATAAGGGATGATTGCGGGAAAGAGGAGATCAGGCTCTTCAACTGCTGGGTTTTCCCCGCCTGGTTTCGCTGCAGACCGCTGCAGAAAGCCAGCTGATACAAGGCATAATCGGCATCGTACAGTTTCATATTAAAGGCCTGCTGGTAATGGCGTACGGCTTCAGGATATTCACGGGCCACAAAGTAGGTGTCGCCGATTCTGTTGTATACATCGGCTATTTTCTCTGTACGGCGTCCCTCCATGGCGGAAAGGTACTTCCGGAACGCGTTGCCCGCCTGGGTGTAATCCTCCAGTTTAAAGTAGGCGTAACCAAGGTTATACCAGGCGTCGCTGTATTCGGGGAGCGTGGAGGCTGCCGGCGATTGCAGAAACTGGTTGTAACCGGTGATGGCTGCATTGTAGTCTCCGCTCCGGTATAGCGCTTCCGACCTCCAGAACCGGGAGCCTGCGGTGATGGGATTCGAAAGGCGGTGCCCGAGCGATTTGTCAAACATGGCGATGGCCTGTTCATAGGCCCCGTTGGTGAACAACTCCAGTCCGCGGTAGTGGGTGACCCGCTGGTAAGCCTGGTCGATCTCCGCGTTTCTGCCTTTGATCTTTTCAATCGAAGCGATGGCATCACGGTAGTTGCGGGTGACCATGAAGACATCTACCAGGTATTTATACGCATCGGTGTTCCGGTCAGAATTGGGATACAGGGTGATGTATTTGTCAAAAGCCTTGATGGTCTCGTTAAACGGAGAATAAGAGAGCTCATAGGTGAGCTTGGCATAGTTGAAGAGGGCATCTTCCCTGATCGCGGGGTCGAACTCCATTTCCGAAGCGGCCTCGAAGGCAATACGGGCTTTTTCTTTCTGGCTGGTTCTCACATAGGCATCGGCCAGAGTGTAATAGCTGCTCTGTGCGGTGATGTCACTCCCCTTGGAGGACTTCTCCAGAAAAGGGACCGCCCGGGCATATTCCCCGGTATGGTAGAGACAGAAACCCATGATGTAGTTGTCTTCGCGCGACTTGGCTCCCGGGGTCTCATGATAGTACTCCAGAAATTGGATGGCATCGGCATACCTGCGCAAATGATAATAGGAGTCGCCGATGATCCTGGCCAGCTCGGGTTTGTACTGTTCCTCCACGTCGTTGATAATGGGCACGATGTATTCGACCACTTCGGCGTGTTTCCCCTGCTTGTAATAAATCTGGCTGACATAGATGGGGATAATCCGGTTGAAGTTGGGGTCGTTCTGCAACTTCCGGAATCCGTCGAGCGCTTCGTCATAGTTCCCTTTCAGGTAGTTGACATGGGCGTAATAGTATAGTGCGGGTTTTGCCAGCAAATGGTTTTTGTCCTTGATCAGAAGGAATTCGTTCAGCGCCAGGTCGTTTTCTCCGGTCATCAGGTAAGCGTATCCCATCATATAACCGATTTCCACCTGGTCGGAAAGGGAAAGGCCTTCCCTGTCTACTTCGCCCAGGGTGCGCAGTGCCAGCTGGTACCGTTTTTTGTCAAACTGAAAATCGCCCAGGTAGAACCGGGCATAGTTGCTGTATGGACTGTCGGCATATGCTTTGGTGAAGTTGTTGAGCATTTTGTCGCCTGTGACATGTTCTGAGCGCAAGGCAGACAGGGCCATGTAATAATAGGCTTCGGCAGCGGTTTCCGAACGGGGATCGGCGGCCTCCTTCACCTTTTCAAACTGCCGGTATGCGGCGTTGTATTTCGCGGTTTTAAACAGCTCCTTTCCAAGGGCGATATCCTTCTGGATCTCATTGTAATAACGGGTCTCCTGTGCCTGAATCCCGGAGGCCAGGACCATGAGACCAGCCATAAGCATGATGGGCTTAAGTATCTTCATTCCGGTACAATTTATTCGACTTGACAAGCAAAAACTGTGCAAACTCCTCACTCCGATAGTTTAATCGACTAAGGTAGACCGTTTGGCTGGTTCATGCGGTCATTTATACGCTATTTTCTCAACAAGAAACTGTTAGTTACTTTCGTTTATTATGGGGCATGGTAAAAAAGTTTGGGCTACCTTCGTGGCAAAATTGGGCCATCATGAGCGGAAAACCGATCATAGAACTAACGGATGCCGACATATTTCAGCGTGAGGAGCTGGTGCTCCGTAATGTGACCCTGAAGGTGGAGGAGGGGGAGTTTGTTTACCTGATCGGTAGGGTGGGGACAGGCAAATCAAGCCTGATCAAGACCCTGAATGCGGAGATTCCGCTGGTCAGCGGGACGGGGCGGGTGCTGGACTATGACCTGAATGCCTTGAGAAACAGGGATGTTCCCATGCTCCGGCGTAAGCTGGGGGTAGTGTTTCAGGATTTCAGGCTTCTGAGTGACCGGAATGTGAAGGCTAACCTGGAGTTTGTATTGAAGGCCACGGGCTGGAAACAGCCCAAAGCCATTGAGGAGAGGATCCACCAGGTTCTGGAGCTGGTGGGTATGGAACATCAGCTGGTCAGGATGCCCCACCGTTTGTCGGGAGGGGAACAGCAGCGCGTAGTGATCGCCCGGGCTATGCTGAACGACCCCCCTTTGATTTTGGCCGATGAACCTACCGGCAACCTCGACCCCGAAACCTCCGAACAGATCCTGGGGCTTTTACAGGAACTCAACCATCAGGGGAAAACCGTGGTGATGGCTACCCATGATTACGCCCTGATCGGGAAACACAAGGCACGTACCCTGAGCTGCGAAGGGAAAAAGGTGACCGACGTGACCAAGGCCGACGGAGAGCTGGATTTTAATCTTCTGATGTGAATATCAGAAGATTAAAATCTTGAATGAGGGAATCCTGAGTCCTGAATGCAGTAATTCTGAGCGTCGGATCTGGAATGGTTTAAAAAACACGGCTATGAAGATATCTCTCCGGCAATTACTCCTGGTTTTATTCATTTTTTCCCTGGTATGCTGCCAGAGGAAAGTAGCGTTGGAAGTTCCTGTGCTTCAGACGCTGAAAGTGTCTGAAAACAAAAGGTTCCTGGTCGACGAGAAGGGAGATCCCTTTTTCTGGCTGGGGGATACCGGGTGGCTTCTTTTTTCAAAGCTTGATCGCGGGGAGGCCGAAGCCTATCTGGCTGACCGGGCCCAAAAGGGATTCAACGTCATACAGGTCATGTTGCTGCACGACCTGTCCGTTGTTAATGCCTACCATGATTCCGCCCTTGTTGGCAGAAATATAGCCTGCCCGGCGACCACCCCGGGGAGTATCTTCGGGGATTCCCTGCAATATGACTATTGGGATCATGTGGAATACCTGATAGACAAAGCAGCGATGTATGGTATTTATATGGGACTGGTTCCTGTTTGGGGAAGTAACGTGAGAAGCGGGGCGGTAGAAAAAAAAGAGGCTGCACGATATGCCGGCTTCCTGGCTGACCGGTTCAGGAATAAGTCAAATATCATCTGGCTGAATGGCGGAGATGTCAAAGGGAGCGATTCTCTCGAAATTTGGAAGATCATTGGCTCCACCATTAAACAGAAAGATAGGGTCCATCTGATGACCTTTCATCCTTTCGGAAGGACCACTTCATCGCTTTGGTTTCACGATGAGGATTGGCTTGATTTCAATATGTTTCAGTCGGGACACAGGAGATATGATCAGGATGATACCAGATGGGGTTTTGGTCAGGATAACTGGAAGTATGTTCTTCATGACTACGCGCTGGTTCCCATTAAGCCCACGCTTGACGGTGAACCATCGTATGAAGGGATTCCACAGGGGCTGCACGATACGCTTCAACCGCGCTGGACGGCTGATGATATCCGCCGCTACGCCTATTGGTCTGTTTTTGCAGGTGCCTTTGGTTTTACATACGGTGCCAATGCCGTGATGCAGTTTTACAAGCCTTCCGACAAGAATCCCTCTTACGGGCCCCGCGAATATTGGGATGAAGCAATTCATTTGCCTGGCTCAGAACAAATGCAACACCTTAAGAAGCTGATGTTGTCGCGCCCCTATCTCGAAAGAATACCCGACGCATCCCTGGTGGAGAACAACATCGGATTAAAATATGACTATTTGGCGGCGACGAGGGGAATCCGTTATGCCTTCATCTACACCTATACAGGTAGAAATTTTATGGTAAAAATGGGTAAGATCAGTGGTCAAAAGGTAAAGGCAACCTGGTTCAGACCTATCGATGGAACCCTCACATCTTTGGGTGAATTTGACAACCATGGGATCCTTGAATTTGACCCCCCGGGAGAACAGGCCGAAGGCAATGATTGGGTTCTTATTCTTGACGATGCAAGTATCCCATAATTTTTTTTTCAGCCTCAGCCTCAGCCTCAAGCCTCGACCTCAAGCCTCAAGCCTCAAGCAGAACCTCAACCTTAACCTTAACCTCGACCTGGCCGGAGCGGAGCGAAAGTTTCTTGTCCTCGGCCTGCCGAAGCGAAGTAAGGCCTATTGGTTAAGTTTGTCGGCCATGGCGTCGGCGAGCAGCAGCAGCTCTTCACGGGTATCGGCTTTCAGGGCTCCTTTTTCCTCGATGGGATTATAAACCATCTCCCATTTAACTTTTCCGGCAAACTCCATCAGGTTTTTGACGCCTCCCCCGTTCCAGGAGTAGTTGCCGAAGATGCCCAGATAATGGTTTTTCACCCCCATGTGCTCAATGGTGGAGAGCAGGGTCTCCACGTTGGGGAAAAGGGCGTTGTTGTAAGCGCAACTCCCGACGATAAATCCCTTGTATTTGAAGATGTCGTTGATGATATAGGAGGAGTGGGTTTTGGAGGCATCGTAGACCCTGATGTTTTTGATTCCCCGTTCGGCCAGCCGGCGGGCGATCACCTCGGCCATTTTCTGGGTGTTTCCGTACATGGAGCCATAGACAATGACCACGCCGTTGTCCATGTCGTAGGAACTCCACTTGTTATAGCGGCTGAGCACCCAATGGAGGTCGGTACGCCATACAGGACCATGGGTGGCGGCGATCATCCTGATCTCAAGATCGGCCAGCTTTTTGATGGCACGCTGGGTATGGGCGCAATATTTGCCGACAATGTTGGTGAAATAACGCATCACCTCCACCTCATAGAAATCCAGGTTGATCTCGTCGTCGAAGATTCCGCCGTCGAGGGTTCCGTAGCTTCCGAAGGCATCACCTGCAAAAAGAATGTGGTGGTTCATCTCGTAGCTCACCATGGTCTCAGGCCAGTGAACCATGGGAATTGACCTGAATTTAAGCGTGTGCCGGCCCAGTTCCAGGGTATCGTCATCATAGACCTCCAGGATATTCCGGGGCTCCATGTAAAAGCTTTCAACCAGTTGAAAGGTTTTTTTGTTTCCCACCAGGGTGACGCCGGGGTATTTGGTGATCAGGGCCTTGAGGGCACCCGAATGGTCAGGCTCCATGTGGTTGATCACCAGATAGTCGACCTGGCGGCCATTTAGCAGAGACTCCACATTGTCGAGGTAGTCGTCTATAAACTGCCGTTCAACAGTGTCGATCAGGGCGACCTTCTCATCGATAAGGAGATAGGAGTTATAGCTGATCCCATGGGGTATCGGCCATATGTTTTCAAAGAGGTGGGTTCTGCGGTCGTTAAATCCCATGAACCAGATGTCGTCGGCGAGCCTGACCTGTAGCATACGTGTCGTCTGATTATAATTATGCCGCGAAATTAGTAAAAAAGAGGCTATCTGAGGCCATCTGGGAAGGGGTTTCTTTACGGCAGGGATAGGGATTAGTGCTACTGCGTTCATGGGGTTTTGTGCTGCGGCTGTCATGGGGGTTCTTGTGGCGGCGTTCATGTCGATTTCTGCTACAACGCTCATGGGGGTTCTTGTGGCGGCGTTCATGGTGATTTGTGCTGCGGCGTTCATGGTGATTTCTGCTACGGCGTTCATGATGATTTCTGCCACAACGCTCATGGGGGTTCTTGTGGCGGCGTGGAGAGGGGTGCCGGCGAAGAGGCGGGAAAGGAAGTTATGGCAAAGCAGGGTGATAGGGAAAAAGAATATCTTTGTTTTTTCGTTATGTGCGGAATCTATGCTTGAGCAAAAGAGTAAACCGATGGTTTTCCCCCGGCCGGGTAAAACCGTGATCATTGTCATTGCCGTTTTGTCGGTGTTGGCGGGACTGAGGGCCTGGCAGCTTTATGGGTATGTGTTTAAGGCCAATGTACAGAAGAATTATGTCCTTTACATCACGGAAAAGACCAGTTTTGACATGGTGGTGGACAGTTTGGAAACCCACCATGTCATGAAAAACATGAAGGCGTTCAAATGGGTGGCCAGGAGGAAGGAGTGCCGTGATTATATCAAAGCGGGCAGGTACCATTTCAGGGAGGGGATGAGTGCCAATCAGGTGGTGAATATTCTCAGGTCGGGTTTGCAGGAGCCGGTAAATCTGACGTTCAACAACATCAGGACGCCGGAGCAGCTGGCCGGGGTGGTCAGCCGCACCCTTCTGGCCGACTCCCTCTCTATCATGGGGCTTTTCGACAGGGAGGTGATCGGGGAGTATGGTTTTACCCCGGAGACTTTCCCGGCCATGTTCATTCCCAACACCTATGAGTTTTACTGGACCACCACGGCACGGCAGTTTGGCGACCGGATGAAAAAGGAGTATGATGCCTTCTGGAATGAAGCGCGTCTGAAGAAGGCTGCCGAACTGAACATGACTCCTGTGGAGGTGGCTACCCTGGCTTCCATCCTTCAGGAAGAAACCAACAAGCAGAGTGAGAAACCACGGATTGCCGGTGTATATCTCAACCGGCTCAGGAAGGGAATGCTTCTTCAGGCCGATCCGACCGTCAAATTCGCCGTGGGTGACATTACCCTCAGAAGGATCCTGCACCGCCATCTCGATACCGACTCCCCCTACAATACCTATTTATATCCGGGGCTGCCGCCAGGGCCCATCACTTTCCCGGAAATCCAGTCGATCGATGCCGTCCTGAACTATGAAACGCACAATCTCTACTATTTTTGTGCGCGGGAGGATTTTTCGGGCTACCACAATTTTGCACGGACCCATGCCGAGCACGAGCGGAATGCCGCCCGCTACCATGCGGCGCTGGACTCGGCGTGGCGTGCCCGCCGTGAGGCCCGCGAAAACTAAACAGCGTGACCTACTGATCTTCCAGGAAAGGGAGGAAGATCTCACGGATGACAGGTTCTTCCTTTGACCAGGTGAGTTCCCGGGCGGCGATTTCCAGGTTCTGGTGCCATTTTTTCCTGAGTTCGGGGTCAAAGAGGGCTTTTCTGAAGAGGTCGGCAAGGATCTGTGGTTCACTGGAGGGGGCGATCATCCCGATGTCATAGCGATGGACGATGTGTGCCATTTCGGGCAGGTCGGAAACGATGACGGGAATACGTGCCCTGATGTAATCGAAGAGTTTGTTGGGCAGTGCATACCGGTAGTTGAGCCCCAGCTCTTCCTCGAGGGAGAATCCCAGGGCAGCGTGCCGGGTGAGGGGTTGCAGTTCTTCGGGGGATAGCCTGCCGGCAAACACAATCCGGGCTGAAGGAGAGGAGGCGGCCTGTTGCCGGAGTTCCTCTTCGCGGTCGCCCCGGCCAGCAATGAGTAAGGTGACTTCCGGAAGGAAAGCCATGGCCCTGATGGCCTGTTCCAATCCGCGCCCCACATTCAGGGCTCCCTGGTAGATGATGAAAGGGGGCTTCACGCTTCCCGGAAGGGGGGAGGCAGAGCCGTTTGCCGGGATCTCCGGGGCAGGCAGGTTGCGGACAACCCTGAAGGGGATACCATATTTTACGGTGTAGATGTCGGCAATAGACTGGCATACCGTATAAGCGGCAGCCACCCCGGGCACCACTCTTTTTTCCAGCCATTCCCAGGTTTTTTTCACACGCGGGCGGTGGGTCAGCTCGGGAACTTCCGTAAAATATTCATGGCTGTCGTAGATGACCGGGATACGGAGGATCTTTCCTGCCAGGCGGTTGGCGGCCAGGGTGTCGAGATCGTTGGCCAGGAGCAGGTCAGGCTGGCGGTTGAGAAGAAGGAAAAACAGCCTGAGGTTGTATTCGGCATAGAAGAGGGGGCCTTTCCGGAAGAAAAGATGCATGCGGAGGGTGGCGTAGGGGCGATGGCCCGGGGGGAGTGATCCCGGGAGGCGCCGCCCGGCAAGCAATACCCCGAAACCCATCCCTGAAAGTGTGCGGCACACCCTGTCGACCCTTTGGTCGCAGGTCAGATCATTGGTCACCGATACAATTATCTTTTTTAAGGCCATGTAAATTATAAACGGCGATTTTCATTCAAAATTAGGAATATTTAAAAAAGCGGCGAAAAATTGTTTCCTTCGCTGGCCATGTACATTTTTATCTGATAGAAGCGCTATGATGGTCAGGGAGCATTATTCGCTCAGGGAGTGGAATACGTTTGGTACGGAGGCTAAAGCCCGTTGGTTTGCGGAATTTTCACGCCATTCGGAACTTGCCGGCTTTCTCAGGGAGCACCCGGGAATGTACAGACAGATCCTGGTGGTAGGAGGGGGGAGCAACCTTCTTTTTACGGCGGATTATCCGGGATTGGTGCTTCATCCGGCCATGAAGGGGATGACGGTGGAGCGTGAAGACGGGGAGCATGCGTGGGTGCGTGCCGGGGCCGGGGAGGTCTGGGATGATTTTGTCAGTTATGCTGTAAACGCCGGCTGGGGTGGCGTGGAGAACCTTTCCCTGATTCCTGGCTGTGTAGGGGCGGTGCCCGTGCAGAATATCGGAGCCTATGGCCGTGAAGCCGGAGAGGTCATTGATTCGGTGCGGGGGGTCGACCTTGTCACGGGCGAAATCTGGGAGCTGAGTGGTGCGGAGTGCTGGTTTGGTTACCGGAGCAGCATTTTCAAGCAGGAACTTGCCGGACGGTTTGTGGTCACCTCGGTGGTGTTCCGGCTGGATAAGCATCCCCGCTTGCAACTCACTTACGGCGAGCTGGTGTCACTGGCCGGCTATGACCGCCTGCCCTCCCTGGCAGAAGTGCGTGAGACGGTGATTGCGGTCAGACGGAAGAAACTTCCCGACCCGGCAGTGTTGGGAAATGCAGGCAGTTTCTTCAAAAATCCCGTGGTGGAGGAGGAATGGGCCGCCCGCATGAAAGGCCTTTGGCCGCAGATGCCCCTCTATCCGGCAGTGGAAGGCCACGCCAAACTCTCGGCAGGCTGGCTGATCGATCAGTGTGGATGGAAAGGCTTCCGCAGAGGAGATGCCGGCGTCCATGAACATCACGCCCTCGTCCTGGTCAACCATGGCCACGCCACAGGCCGCGAAATCTTCGACCTCTCGCAGGAAATCCGCTTCTCAGTGAAAGAAAAATTCGGCATTGACCTGGAACGTGAAGTACAGGCCGTAGGAAGAATGGATTAAACAAGGGATTTTTTAAGGATTTGTTTGATGTAGTTGGTGAGGATTTCGATGGCTTTCAGGTTAAGGCCACCCTGTGGAACGATGATGTCGGCGAAGTTTTTGGTGGGTTCGATGAATTGCATGTGGCTGGGGCGCACGGTTTTCTCATAGCGGTCGAGGACCATCTCCACATTGCGGCCCCTTTCCATGATATCGCGGCGGATGACCCTGGAGAGCCTCACATCAGAGGCACAGTCGACGAAGACCTTCACATCCATGAGGCGGCGGAGGCTTTCATCGGCAAGGCAAAGGATCCCCTCGACGATAAGCACATGACGGGGTTCAATACGTATGGTTTCGGCCTGACGGGTGCACGAGATAAACGAATAGGTGGGTTGTTCAATGGAGTGCCCTTCCTTCAGGGCCTTGATATGTTCGACCATCAGGGGAAATTCAATCGACTCGGGGTGATCGAAGTTCTTTTTCCTACGCTCTTCCAGGGACAGATGACTGTTGTCGTAGTAGTAGGCATCCTGATATAGGATGGCCACTTCCCCTTCGGTAAAGGATTCCGCAATTTTGTTGACCACAGTCGTTTTTCCTGACCCTGTACCTCCGGCGATTCCGATGATGAGCATAACCTTAAGTCTTTTGTTAAAATCCGGGTAAAAGCTGACCCGGCCCGTTTATCCAGCTAAATTAGTTTTAATTTCGCACGAAAATAGTTGCTTTACCGAAATTTGAACAGAAATTATGATCACTCACATTGTCCTCTTCAAACTCAATGAGATGTCACTCCCTGAGAGAGCTGCCGTAAGGCAGGAGTTGAAGCAGAAACTGGAAGCCCTGAAGGAGAGGGTGTCCGTGGTGGTTCAGCTCGACGTGCATGTCAATGAGCTCCATGAAGAAAAGAATTATGACCTGATGTTGTTTTCGCGGTTTCGTTCGGCAGAAGATCTGGAGACTTACCGTGTCCATCCTGCCCACCAGGAGGTTGTAGCGCGGATAGCTCAGGTGGCTGCCTCCCGCGCCGCCATCGATTTTCATTCCGGAAATAGAGAAAACTGAGATCAGCATGAATACACTCTATCCCCTGAAATTCAGGCCGATGTTCCAGGAGCGCCTCTGGGGCGGCAACCGGATGCACAAAGTCCTGCACAAACCCTCCTGCCCGATGGAAAAATGCGGCGAGAGCTGGGAATTGTCGGCGGTAGGGGGGCACATTTCCAAGGTGTCTAACGGATTTCTGCAGGGAAATGACCTGCAGGAACTTGTGGAGATTTATATGGGTGACCTCGTCGGGGAGAAGGTCTATGAGAAGTACGGGCTCGAGTTTCCGCTTTTGATCAAGTTTATCGATGCCGAAGACGATCTCTCGGTGCAGGTGCATCCTGGCGATGCGCTCTCACGGGAGCGTCATGCAGCTTATGGTAAGACCGAGATGTGGTATGTGGTGGATGCCGATCCGGGGGCACGTCTGATCTCCGGGTTTAACCAGGAGGTTGACCGGGAGAAATACCTGGAGTACCTCGGAAAGGGAGAAATCATGGATTTGCTGTTGTCGGAGGAGGTACATCCCGGCGATGTCTTTTTTATTCCGGCGGGGCGCGTGCATGCGATCGGCAAGGGAATTCTGGTGGCGGAGATCCAGCAGACGTCTGACGTGACCTACAGGATCTTTGATTTTGACCGACGCGACAAAGACGGGAATCCCCGGGAACTGCACAACGATCTGGCCCTGGATGCCATCGATTTTTCATGGAAGGAGGGAAACAAAACCTCTTATGAGAGAACCTGGAACCGGCCGGTAAGGCTGGCCCACTGTCCCTGGTTCACCACCAATCTGCTGGAGTTGAATCAGCCTGTGGAGCGTGATTTTTCGCAAAAAGACACCTTTGTCATTTACATGGGCATCAGAGGGAACATGGAGCTGGTCTGGGACGGCGGGAAAGAGTGGATAGGTCAGGGGGAGACCGTTTTGGTGCCCGCGGTCCTGGAGGCTTTCCGGCTGGAACCCGTTTCGGGAGAAGCCCTCTGCCTTGAAGTGTATATCGACTGATTACCTTAGGTAGTCAGACCTATAATTACAATATGGAAATCAAGCAAGCCCGGTTTCTCGTCAGCAATTCAGATCCGGTCAGGTGCCCGCGCCCCGACAAACCCGAATATGCCTTTATCGGGCGGTCGAACGTGGGCAAGAGTTCCCTGATCAACATGCTTACCAACAGCAAGTCGCTGGCCAAAACCTCCGAGAAGCCGGGAAAGACCAGGCTCATCAACCACTTTCTGATCAATGAGGAGTGGTATCTTGTCGATCTTCCGGGGTATGGCTATGCCAAGGTTCCCCTGACGGAGCGGCGCAAGTGGGAGAGTTCCTTCAGGCAGTATATCCTGGGGCGGACCAATCTCTGTTGTCTTTTTATCCTGATTGACATCCGCCATGCTCCGCTCGAAACTGACCTTCAGTTTCTGGAGTGGGTGGGGGAGAGCCAGGTGCCCTTTGCGGTGGTGTTCACCAAGAGCGACAAACTGAAGCCGGTGGAGGTGGATCCGGCGGTGGCCCAATACCGGGAGGCCCTTGCGGAGCGTTTTGAACCCCTGCCGCCGGTTTTTGTGACCTCTTCCGCCTCTGGTTCCGGGAAAGAGGGGATCCTCGGATTCATCGGCCAGGTGAACAAAACCTGTAAATAGCTGCCCCTACGTGGCTACTGTGTCGGTAAAGTTTTAAATTTGCAACGTATTCTGATAGTCAATAAACTGCATACAATGGGAACCAAAAATCACCCTCTCAAGGTTTTTTCCTGCCGGAATTCGAGGTACCTGGCCGAAGAGATCTGTAAAAGCCTGGGTGTGGAACTGGGAAACAGTTCCTGCGCCGTTTTTTCGGATGGGGAATATGAGCCCTGCTATGAGGAGACGATCAGGGGGTCGCATGTCTTCATTGTGCAGTCGACGCCGCCGCCTGCCGACAATCTGATGGAGCTGTTGCTGATGATTGATGCGGCCAAGCGGGCGAGCGCCTATAAGGTGATTGCGGTAATGCCCTATTTCGGGTATGCCCGGCAGGACCGGAAGGATAAGCCTCGGGTCTCGATCGGGGCCAAGCTGGTGGCCGACCTGCTATCCTCCGCCGGCGTCGACAGGGTGATTACCATGGACCTGCATGCCGACCAGATCCAGGGATTCTTTAACGTTCCTGTTGACCATCTTTTTGCTTCGGCCAATTTCATTCCCTACATCAGGGAACTGGGCCTTCACGACATCACCATTGCTTCGCCCGACGTAGGCGGAACCAAACGGGCCAATACCTATGCCCGCCTTCTGGAAACTGACATGGTCATCTGCCATAAATCGCGTGCCAAAGCCAACGTGGTCGACAGTATGACCCTGATCGGCGAGGTCGCCGGCAAGGATGTCATCATCGTAGACGATATGATCGACACCGCCGGAACCATTTCCAAGGCCGCCCGGCTGATGCTGGAAAAAGGCGCCAACAGTGTCAGAGCCTTTGCAGCTCATGCCGTCCTCTCGGGCCCCGCTATCGAAAATATCAACAATTCAGTCCTTGAAGAGGTCTACTTTACCAACTCCCTGCCCCGCAAAAACAATTCCCCCAAGATCAAATACATCTCTATCGCCGATTCTTTTGCCGACGCCATTGAAAGAGTGTATAAAAATCAGTCGATAAGTTCGTTATTTTTCAGGTAAGTGCTATCTTTGCACCGCTTTTTTCAAAAACGGCAGCCATCGCGGTTATGCATGCTGTTTGTCCGGTCGCCCTGATGCGGCTGGAAGAACTGAGTACCATAATTAATTATTTAAAAGCGCATTATGAAATCATTTGAGATTAACGGAAAGATCCGGGAAGTGACCGGAAAGAAAGATTCGAAGAAACTGAGAGGCGAGGAAATGGTGCCCTGCGTGATATACGGAGGCGAAACACCGGTTCATTTTACGGCCCCTTTCAGCGAATTCCGCGGCCTGGTGTACACCCCTGAGGTGTTTGTGGTCAACCTGAATATTGAAGGGAAAACCTACCAGACCATCCTGCAGGATACGCAATGGCATCCGGTGGAAGAGCAGCTGATGCACGCCGATTTTCTGGAGATCAGCGAAAAGAAACCCATTAAGATTGAGTTGCCCGTGGAGATTACCGGTACGGCCAAGGGGATCAAGACGGGGGGTAAACTGAAGGTGAACCTCCGCAAAATAAAGGTAAAAGGACTGGTGAAGAACCTTCCCGACACGGTAGTCGTGGATGTATCGCACCTCGACGTGGGACAAAGCATCAAGGTGAGCGAACTGAATATTGACGGCGTGGAGTTTCTGGCTTCCAAGTCGAGCGTGATTGCCACCGTTTCGGTGACCAGGGCCTCGAGGGCTGCCGCCTCCGCTTCTGAGAAAAGCGGTAAGAAATAATACAGACCCCGATAAGTGAAGCGGGCATGAATTAATGCCCCATTCAGGTATCATGGGCGTGAAGAGCTGATGACGAACAGCTTCTCCAGGTAATTGAATTTCAATGCATTAACGGGCAAAATGACGTATGAAAGCCGCACGGTGCTCCGACCACATCAGGACATGGTTATTTGCCCCATGTGAAACGAAGTTCGGCGGAGCACCGCGGAGCCAATTCCATGGGCGTGAAGAGCCGTTATGTGCTTTATGTCGATATTTAACTGAAGAACAAAGCATTAAATAACAACTTTACCAATGAAGTACCTGGTTGCCGGGTTGGGCAATATCGGAAAGGAATACAACCATACCCGCCATAACATCGGCTTTGAGATATTGGACGCGCTGGCAAGTGCGTCCAATATTGTTTTTGAGGATCGTCGTTATGGATTTGTCTCCGAATACAAATACAAGGGGCGTACTTTTATCCTGCTGCGCCCCACGACTTATGTCAATTTGAGCGGAAGGGCGGTTAACTACTGGCTGAAGAAGGAAGATATTCCCCTTTCGAATTTGCTGGTGATCTGTGACGATCTGGCGCTTCCCTTCGGAACAGTCAGGTTGAAGTCCAGGGGGAGCGACGGTGGACACAACGGCCTCCGGAACATCAATGAGGTACTGGGTACTGACGGATATGCGCGCCTGCGCTTCGGCATCGGCGATAATTTTCACAAGGGATACCAGGTCGATTATGTGCTTGGGAAGTGGAGCCGCGAAGAGGAGAAGGAACTGCCCTTTCTTGTGGAGGAGAGCATCACCGTGATCAGGAATTTCGGAACCATCGGTGTGGACCGGGCCATGAACCTATGCAATACCAGGAAGAAGGAGATCCCGGAGAACCCTAAAGCCACCCCGAAGGTGAAGGTTCCCGGGGCGATGAAGGCCCCCGGGAAGGGCAAGGAGTCTGAGAAGGGGAATTTTGCGGAGAAGGACATAACCCCTTCGGGTGGCGGGAAGTCTGCGTTATCGGGCGACCCTGCTTTGCCTGATTCCGGGGGGCAGTCAACATCCGGAGCTTCCGGAGTGCAGAACGGGAACGTCTGAGCTGAAAAGAATCAAAACGGGACAGGATGGAAACACCACGCATAGACAAATGGCTTTGGTCGGTCAGGTTGTTTAAAACCAGGACGATTGCCGCTGAGGCATGCCATAAGGGGCATATTATGATCGACGGTCTTCCCGTGAAGGCTTCGAGGGTAGTGAAGCCCGGCGATGTGGTACAGGTCAGGCGTGCCCCCATCTGGAGGAGTTACAAAGCCCTGGGCAGTCCGCCCAGCCGGGTAGGTGCCAAAGAGGTGGAGAAATTTGTCACCGATGTCACCCCAGCCGAAGAACTGGCACAACTCGAAATGCACAAGCTTGGCCAGTGGATCACCCGCGACCCGGGTGCAGGCCGTCCTACGAAAAAAGACCGCCGTGATCTGCTGGACTTCTTTTCCCCGGAATAAATGAGATGACAACCTTATCCTGGTAATTTTATAACTTGAGAATAGAATCTCCTCTGATCTTGTTTGACGGATTCTGTCACCTGTGCGACCGGAGTGTCAGCTTTGTGATCAGAAGGGACCGCAAGCGCCTTTTCAGGTATGTGGCATTGCAGTCGGAAGCCGGGGAGTTGCTACGTGACCGGTTGCCTCTTCCTCCCGGAACGGATTCAGTGGTTCTGGTGGAGAAGGGGGTGGTGTACACCGAATCGGAGGCTGCACTGAGAATCGCCGCAAGGTTACCTTTTCCCTGGTCGCTGGCGGTGATTTTCCGGATGGTACCCCGTTTTATACGTGACATGTTTTACCGGTGGATCGCCGTCCACAGGTACACATGGTTCGGGAGAAGAGGTTACTGCCGGATTCCTGCGCGGGAAGAACGTGAACGCTTCCTGACCATTGAGGAACTTCGTGATCTCCTTTAATCTTACAGTGATTTCCCTGTGCCGGGTTGCTTAGCCTGGCCTGCCATAAGGCGGTGACCGTTTATTTGTTGGTTTTAAAGTCTTTGACCAGGGCTTCGGTCATCCAGTTGGCCAGGGCCTGGCGGTTATCGGCACTGACAATGCGCTGCTGGTCACGGCTGTGGTGGATGTTGCCCAGTTCAATGTAGACCGACACGGGGAGGCTGTTGGCAACCACATAAAGGTTGCGGTCTGAAACCGTCCCCTTGTATCCCCGGTTGGGCTGGTGCCTGCGGTATTTCTCTTCAAAGGTCTCTTTCATGATGCGGGCCGTCTTCTGCCCGGTTTTACTCCGGTGATCGTGGTAGAAAAAGACGTCGATGTTTTTATTCTTTGACCGGGCATCGACATGCACGGAGATCATTCTCTGGAATTTCCCCTTATGGTTTCTGCTGAGTTTGTTGATTGCGCCGGTACGCTGTCTGAGCCGCTGGACCTGGTTCAGGGGAATGGCCAAATCAGGTGTGCAGACCTCGTCCTTGTCGGCTTTCAGGTATTGATCGTCCCTGATCCCGTCGTTCGGATCCCTGATGATGAAATAGACCGTGGCCCCCTGTTCGATCAGATTCCGCCCCAGCCTGAGAATCACATCATAGGCATATTCATCCTCACACAGGGTATGGCCCCCATATTTACCCATGGCCCCCGGATCGGGTCCCCCGTGCCCCGATTTGAGAAAGTAGACCGCTCCGGCAAGCGTGTTGCTCTTAATGGTGACCTGCTGGTATTTAGGGCCGAAGATCTTAAAGGTTTTCGTGGTCTGGGACATGGCTCCCAGGTTAAAGGAAACGACACATGCCACCACAAGCCACAGACTCATACTTAATCCCCACACATGGGCCCTCATATGAATCAACCCTTTCATGAAGTTGCTGATGGGTATGGTCAGGATATGGAACATATTATAAAAAACGTCATTTTTTGACAAAATAGTTTTTGGGTTTCATAAATTTGCGCTCCAGTGCCATTTTCTTTCACTCCTCAGGTGTTGATAACCTGACCGGTTCATAGAAACAGACGTTGCCGGAAGGTGGGAAATGGTGCTGAAATTTCCTGACGTTGCCGGGTAATATGCATAAAGTCAGGCAAATATGGTTAATTAACACCAAGGATTCAAATGAAAAGGCCCGTTCGGTTGGTTTTATCGGTTTTATCGGGGGTGATGTTGAGTTTGCCCTGGCTGGGTTTTCCGGGGTGGCTGCTTTTTGCTGCTCTTCTGCCGCTGCTTGCCCTTGACGATTTTTTTATCAGGGAGAAACAGAATTACGGCAGTGTCTCCTTCTGGGGGCATGCTTTTCTGTCCTTTCTGGTTTGGAACGGACTGACGACCTGGTGGATCCTGCATGCCACCCCCGCCGGGGCTTTTGTGGCCATCTTTCTCAACAGTTTCCTGATGTCCATGGTGTTCTGGCTGGCCCACCTGGCCCGCAGAAATGCCGGCGGCGGCACGGGTTACCTGGCTTATCCCCTGTTCTGGATAGCCTTTGAATATGCCCATTTCCACTGGGATATCGAGTGGCCCTGGCTGACCCTGGGAAATGGCTTTGCCGGAAATGTGGAACTGATACAGTGGTATGAGTATACCGGTGTGCTGGGAGGAACCCTCTGGGTCTGGCTGGTCTCCCTGCTCCTTTTCGTGGTTCTGAAATCTCTCGCGGGAGGTGAATCCAACCGGAGAATGCGGGCGAACAGCCTCCTCCTTATTCTGCTGCTGGTGATTCCCTTCGGCTGGTCCCTGGTGCGTTACCATCATTTTGAGGAGCAGGGGGAGGTACGCAAAGTCCTCCTGGTTCAACCCAATATAGATCCCTATACCGAGTCCCACGAGGAGGGAGCCGTCAACGACAAACTGATGAAGTTTATGCGGATCACAAGGACGCACGTTACCCCCGGACTGGATTATATTGTCGGGCCGGAGACGGTTTTCGAGCAGCAGTGGGATGAATCGCGGCTTCATAACTACCAGGCTTTCCGTCAGTTGCAGGAACTGACCTCCCTGGGTGACAGCAGCGCCCTGATCATCGGTGCCTCCACGTTCCGGATTTATGGGGAGAATGACCAGGTGCCGGCTACCGCCCGGCGATCGGCCGACGGATTGGTCTATGATGTCTACAATTCCGCGATATACACCGATGCTTCCGGTGGTTATCAGGTGTATCACAAATCGATACTGGTGGCAGGGGTAGAGAAGATGCCTTTCCGGAGATACCTGGGATTTCTCAACCGTTACATCATCAATCTGGGGGGGACTACCGGGAGCCTGGGTATACAGGCTGAACCCGCCAATTTCGCAGGGCCCGGCGGTGACCGGATCGCTCCGGCCATCTGCTATGAATCGGTTTTCGGGGGATATTTGACGGAATTCGTGAAGAAGGGAGCCGGAGCGGTATTTGTGATCACCAATGACGGGTGGTGGAAGAACACCCCTGGCTACCGGCAACATTTTTCCTTCGCGCGGCTTCGGGCCGTAGAAACCCGCCGTAGCATTGCCCGCTCTGCCAATACGGGGATCTCGGGTTTTATCAGCCAGCGGGGTGAGGTCCTTCAGCAAAGTGCCTGGTGGACTGAAGATGCCCTGACGGGGGAGATCCGTTTCAACGACAAGATGACCTTTTATGTGAAAAACGGGGATTACATCGCCCGCATTGCGGTGTTTGCCTCCCTGCTGTTGCTCCTCCACCTGGCCGTCAACCGGCTGACCAGGGACAAAAAAAATCCGCACTAATCCCGATTGTGTAAAACCCCGGTGAACAGGATTTGAGTGCCCCGGTGTTCAAACGTCCAACGGTCCGAAGACTCACCGCGGCCGAAGCCACGGCTACCAGGCCTGTTTTTACGCCGGAAAGCTTTCTCGTTTCAGTGTTTAGTGTTGAGTTTACCAACGATGGGACTAATGCGGAAGTATTTTTTGTTTCAAGGAACGTCAACTCTGTTTTTCAAATGTAATCCGAAAATTCGGGGAAACCAAATTTTTCAGAGATTTTAACACCATTTCCGGTGTCGAAAACCGCGGATTCAGGGGTTTTACCACTCCTGCCGTAACCTCTTCCTGCTGCTTCCCTGAATAAGGTGTTGAGGCTCAGAAATGGAGCACCTGGCGTTTCTCGCGGCCATATAAATCGATATCGTAGGTCAGGGAGAGGTCAAGGTGGGAGAATCTCTTTCCGGAGGGATTTTTTATAGCGAGGTCGCCGGCGACAGCCATCCTGAGTTCCGGAGTGAGACTGCTGCGGGCCATCAGCCCTACGGATCTGCCCGGGCTAAAAAGCACGCCGAATTCAGTTTTCTCCTTCAGCAAAAGATGAAAACTCAGGTCCATGCGGGAGGCCCTCCCGTAAGGGATGGCGTAAAACAGCTGGGGTTTGAGAATGACTCCTTCCGAAATGGGAAAAATGGCTGCTGTACTGAACAAGATTAACCTGTTTTCATTCTGTATCCTTTCTTCAGGCCTGACGTAGGCTGCATTGTTTTTTATCAGGCGGGGGAAGGATAGGCTGAAAAAGCCGTTGGAACTGTACACAAAGGCCCCAAAGCCGAAATTTCCCATGAGATCTCTCTCCATTTCGCCGGTTTTGTCGATTCTTGCAAAGCCAAAGGTTCCCCCCAGTCTCAGGCGGATATCATCATCGATGAGCATCTCATAGCTGTAATTGGTAAAGAGCGTGAGGTGTGAGATGCTGTCGGTGCGGTCGCTGATCAGATCCAGGCCGGCGCCGTTGAACTGGTTGAAAACAGGGGAATGGAAGGAGAGTTGCCGGGCGTAGTTGGCGGGGTGAATGCCGGTCAGCTGGCTACGGTTCATGATGAAAAAACCGAGGTTTTCGCCGATGGCGGTATAGGCAGGGTTGACGCTTTGGTGGTTATAGAGGACCTGCAGCCAGTTGGGGTACTGCTGTGCGGTGGCAGGAAATGCCAGACCCAGCCACGCCAGAACCAGAACAAGACGATGTAAACCTGCGCTCATGGCCCAAAAATAAAAAAACGGGCGATCAGTTGTGGTGCGTGAGGTCAAACTTCTGCTTCATCAGTTCTTCCAGATCGTGTACCGGTCTTTCCAGTGAGGCTGGGATCTCTTGTTTCGAAAAGGTCTGGAAGTAAAGGAGGCAGGCATCTCTCCACCAGATGGCTTCCCGGGTCTGGGTCTTCAGTTTTTTCTGGATGTGGGCGAATCTTTCCGCATCGATGTACCCTTTGAGCCGGTCCCAGCTCATCTGGAAGCGGCGGACTTCCTCGACGCCTTCGTAATAGTTGTGGCAGAGGGTATTCCAGAGGCTTTCGCCTGAGGCGAGGGTATAGTCCCAGGGAAGGTGGTGGAACCAGAGGAGCAGGTTTTCGGGGCAGGTTCCGGGCTGGCTGTACATCTGGCGGAGCGGTGGAAAGTACTGTTCCACGGCATTACTGCCGGAAGGGGAGCGGTCGAAGCCGATGCCATGGGCGGAGGCGTTGTGGTAGTATTTCGGGAGCCAGTCGGGCCGGGCGTTTTTAAGGTCGGTCCAGGGTTCGGGGCCGTAGTGGTGGCTCCAGCCCATGAGGTGGTGGAGTCCCAGGGGAGTCATGTATTTTACGGCGGCCTCCCGGGAGCGCATCATGATATTCAATGCGGGTGCCGTAAAGGCTTCGCTGCCGGAGAAGGTCATCCGCAGCCATTCCCTGCCGATCTGCTGCGAGGTGAGCTGGTGGTTCCAGGCCAGGCGACCAAAGGCATACCAGTTGGCCTGTGCAAAGTGATGGCCGCACCAGTTGGTGTCGCGCCCGATGTTGGCTACCCCGGCGATGGCGGTCAGCGGGTGTGGAAAAAGGGATCCGTCTGTCATCCGCGCGACCGTGGAGCCCGGACCCTTGCTCCAGGTGTCGCTGTCAAGACACTCCTTCTGCAGGGGAGCCAGGTACACCAGGTGGTCGGAGAATCCGAGGTACTCCTGGGTGATCTGAAATTCTACCATGAGGGGTGTTTTCTGCATGGCGCCAAAAAGGGGACTGAAAGGCTCCCTGGGCTGAAAGTCTATGGCTCCGTTTTTGACCTGAACGATCACATTCTCTGCAAATTGCCCGTCGAGGGGCATGAATTCATTGTAAGCCTGGCGATGCCGGTCCTCACTGGTGGGATTGTAAACGAACGCCCGCCACATGACCACTCCGTTGTAAGGCTTCAGGGCCTGGGCCAGCATGTTGGCCCCGTCGGCATGGGTGCGCCCGTAATTCTGGGGCCCCGGCTGGCCCTCGGAATTGGCCTTCACCAGGAACCCCCCGAAATCGGGAATCGCCGCATAGATCTCCCTGGCTTTCTCCCTCCACCATGCGGCGACCTCCGGCTTAAGGGGATCAGAGTCGGGAAGCCCGCCAATCACCGCAGGAGAACTGAAGTTCACTGACATGTATACTCTGACATTGTATGGACGAAGGAGGTCGGCGACAGCCGCGAAACGGGCGATGTTTTCAGGTTTGAGCACTTCCGGGGAGGCGTTTACGTTGTTGAGGACCGTGCCGTTGATTCCCACCGAGGCGTTGGCCCGCGCATAATCACGGTACTGCACGGCCAGCTCCTCCAGGCTCTCACTCCGGTTCCACCAGATGGAATGGCCTGCATAACCCCTCTCCACCGTGCCGTTGAGATTGTCCCAGTGGTTGAGAAGGCGCAACCCGTAGGCAGGTTTTTCCAGAATGTCAAGGTGGGTGAGGGACTCGCCCGTTTGCATCAGCCTGATCAGGGCAAACACCCCATACAATACGCCTGCATCGGAGTTGGCGGTAACCAGTATCACAGGTTGGCTTTGGAGGGTGAGGCTGCGTATCAGAAACCCTTCGTCACCACATAGGGCTGTGGCTCCATCGGCCAATAGTGGTTTGATGTCGGGGTGGCCGGCTGCTCCCATGACCAGGAGGCCGGGAGTGCTGTGGGGGGCCGAAATTCCCCTTGGATGGGCGCCTGCTATCCCTCCTTTGAAAGGCCGGGTGACGGTCACCGGTTCACTCCCGGTAAGTCCCGCCATGGCAAGCCTGAATTCTGCAGCCGCCGCCGCCAATTGCGGCGATTCCCCCCTGATCCACAGGGAGGAAACAGCGGTCTTGCACTCCGCTGCCCTTTCCGCGGAGAGTCTCTCGTATCTCAGCCACAGCCGGTAACCATCTTCTCCCGAAGCCAGTAACGGTACCATAAAAATCAGCGCCAGCAGCGCCTGGATATTCATTTTAAGTGGGTGTTTTTGTTTCATGCCGGAAAGTGTAATGGGTTGTAAAAATACAAAACGTAAGCCATTTTCCGGCATGCCATCCGGCCCATTGAACCTGAGATTCCGCGAAATCCGTATTATTTCGTACCATACGGGTTTGCTAAAAGTTGTATTTTTAGGGACATTTTGGGCAGACCCCTGCAAAGGAGAAAGCCTGTCAATCAAAAAATGAGTTGTTATGAAACGCATTGTCTGGGCATTGCTGATGGTATGGTTTGCCTGTCAGGTCAGGGGGGAAGCTCCGGTTTATGAGTTTGCCCCGTGTGCTTCCACCCACATGGCGTATGGTGAAGAATGCGGGAATTGGGAGGGGACGGAGGCCACTGCGGGTGGAGAAGCGTCAGAACGAAGGAAAAGGATTTTGGAGGCGGGGGACCGGACATACTGGAGCGGGCTGGCCTACCGGATGGCGGCGCCGGTGCTTCAGCGTATGGCCAAAGGGGAGCTGACGGCTGCCATGGATCCCGAGGTGGCCCCCACATGGGACCATCGCAATATCAGGGTGGCCTATATGGAGGCGTTTGCCCGGCTGATGGCCGGCATCACGCCATGGCTGGCCCTCCCCGCCGATTCCACTGAAGAAGGGAAGCAGCGTACCCAGCTCAGGGAGTGGGCTCTGCAGGCCTACAGGAATGCCGTGGATCCTCTAAGCCCTGATTATCTTCTCTGGAAAGGTGAAGGGCAGATCCTCGTCGATGCCGCCTTCCTGGCACAGAGTTTCCTGCGGGCCCCCGGAACCTTCTGGGAACCCCTCGATGACGTGACCAAACAAAGATACCTCGAGGCTTTCCGCGGACTGCGGTCTATCCGGCCTGCCTATAGCAACTGGATCCTCTTC
This sequence comes from Bacteroidales bacterium, assembly GCA_012729335.1. GTDB lineage: Bacteria > Bacteroidota > Bacteroidia > Bacteroidales > Prolixibacteraceae > UBA1413. The sequence continues at coordinate 130,817 of JAAYDJ010000007.1, forward strand.
CGCGGAATGATCGAGGCTTTTTTTATCATGGCAGGGGAAGCGCATGACGCCTATGCCGTCGACGTGACCATCAGAAAGATGAACGAATGGTATCTCAGTGACGGCTGGTATTCCGACGGGACGGAATTTGCCGCCGACTATTATAATGCCTATGTCATTCACCCGATGTATGTCGAAATGCTGGAAATCCTGAAGGAGAGGAAGGTAGCGACTCCGGTAAGTTTCGACCTGGCACTGGCCAGGATGCAGCGCTATAACCAATTCCTGGAAAGGCTTATTTCTCCCGAAGGGAGTTTTCCGGTATTTGGCCGATCGATTACCTACCGGATGGGGGCTTTTCAGCCTCTGGCCCTGGCGGCCTGGAAATACGGATTGCCGCAGGGGATGAGCCACGGACAGGTGCGCAGCGCCCTGACAGCAGCTATCCAACGCATGTTTGCAGTCCCCGGAAATTTCAATGAAGCGGGATTTCTGACCCTGGGCTTCGCCGGGCATCAGCCTGATCTGGCCAACTCTTATACCAATAACGGAAGCGTATACCTTACCTCGGTTGTGTTCCTGCCCCTGGGACTCCCGGCTGATCATCCCTTCTGGAGCGACCCGCCTGAAGCATGGACCTCCGTGAAAGCCTGGAGCGGACAATCATTTCCCATGGACAAACATGTCTCCCTGTCACGGTAAAAAAAATCGGAAAATACCGGTTTGTGTTTTATTCAGATTTCCATTACCTTTGTCAGGTTATTAATTATATCATCATCATGAAAAAAGGAACAGTGAAGTTCTTTAATCACACCAAAGGTTTTGGTTTTATTAAAGATGAAGAAACGTCCGAGGAGTTTTTCGTACACTCCACCGGACTGGTTGACCGGATCCGCGACAACGATGTGGTAACATTCGATGTTGAACAAGGCCGGAAAGGTCCCAATGCCGTAAACGTAAAACTTGCATAAGTTAAAAATTTACCCATTAGACGTACCTGACCCTGCAGTCCTCTGCAGGGTTTTTTTTATCCGTTTAAGGGTCATATTACTTGTCTCTGATGGTCGGTAATTCGAAAATGGGTGAAGCATAAACCATTGATATAGAGATGTCGGGGAAGGTAAATCATGGAATGGGTTGGAATTACGGATCAAACGGTTAATTTTACGGTCACATATTGAGTTGTCAATGAAGACTACCAGTGATCTGAACAATGAGTGGCGGATGGTGGCTTCGGCCATCTATAAAAGACCTGTGGATTCTAAGATCCTGGGCCAGTCGGAAGTAGATGTCACCGATTTGGAGGCATACATAGCGCAGAAGCGCAAAAGCGGGGTGAAGGTGACCCTAACACAGGTGCTGACGCTGGCGGCGGCCCGGGCCTTGCATGATGAGGTGCCCGAATTGAACGTGTATCTTCGCCGGGGAAAGATTGTCAGCCGTCCGTCGGTCGACGCCATGGTAAGTGTACTGCTGGAGGGTTCCGAATTGGGATCTGTCAAAGTTCCCCATGCCGACGAGATCACCATCGATGAAATGGCGGCTTTCATCGCTGCGGAAATCAAGAAAGCCAGGGGAGGCAACGAAAACAAAACCATGGAAATGAAAGGCAAACTGGCGGTTATCCCCTGGCCATTCCGGAGCTGGATCTTTCAGTTGGTGAGGACTTTCACCCAGAAGTGGGGATTTTCGATTCCCAGCCTGGGACTTACGCCGCACAGTTTCGGCTCATTCATCGTATCCAACATCGGCACCCTGGGCCTTGACCTGGGATTTCCGGCGCTGATGCCCACTTCAAACGTCTCCTTTGTGCTCATCCTGGGTGCGGTCAATAAAAAACCATGGGTTGTCAACGATGAAATCGTACCCCGGAAGATCCTCACCCTGGGGGCAGCCCTTGACCACAGGGTGTGTGACGGCTCCCACGGCGGCCGTCTCTTCCGCTATCTTAAATACATCATCAAGAATCCGGAGCTCCTCGATCAGAAACCAGAACGGCCTGCTATAAAAGAGTGAGGCTCCCGGCTCCCGGCTTTCGGCAGGGTTGCATTTCTTAGGCCTGTGGGTTCAGCTTTCATTGATCCCGGGATTCTCCTGTACCGGAGTCAATGTTAAGTATATATTATTTCTCATCCTTTCTCTTCTGAGTGACCCTGCATTGTGAATTACCTTTATGTCAGTCTTTAAACTAACCGGCATGAGTGAGATTGACCTGTTGGCCCACCTGGTTCTGGCTCCCTATATCATCAAGGCCACTGCACTGATCAGCAATGAAAGGAAGGTGGGTGGCAACCAGTTCAGGCATGCCTTTGCCACCCTGGGCATTCTTCTGGATTACAAGTATTTTTCCAGTTCCGTGTTGCTCAAGGCTTCGCTCATCCATGACCTTATTGAGGATGTACCCTCCACCAACCTTGACGAGCTCCGTTCCATCGACCATGAAGCGGTCAGGGTCGTGGACCTGGTGCTGGAGGTTACCCGCAAGCCTTGCGAAACCAAGGCGGCCTACCTGCGGAAAATTCTGGAAAGGGGCTCCCATGAGGCCAAGATCCTCAAGGTTGCCGACCGTATCAGCAACCTCACCGATCTTCACCGCGACATTTATTCCGACGAGAAGATGCTCAAATACCTCAATGAGACTGAACAATATGTTGTTCCGATGGCCATGGAGGTCAACCGGGACATGGTCAGGGAGCTGAGTGATCTGATCACCAAACGGCGCGAACTTCTGGGCGTCATAGCCTGATTGCGCACTGCACCCCTGTAAAAAGCCTGTAAGCTCCCTGAATTCACCGTATTCCCCGTTGCTATGCGGCATGGCATTTCAATTACGGTTATATTTGCGTAAAAAAGCAATGGGACATTACGCCAACAATAACCTGCTCAGGGGCGAAAAGGTGGAATATGAAGCCTATCTGCACTGGAAAATATTCGTCAGGCTCTCCGGAATCCTGACCCTATTCATCTATCCCCTTGTTCTGCGTAAAACGAGTGAGTTCGTGATCACCAACATGCGGGTGATTATCAAGAAGGGGTGGATTTCGAGGTATACCTTCGAGATGAATCTCAATAAGATTGAAACGGTCAATGTCGATCAGTCTTTCTGGGGCCGGATTTTTGGGTTTGGGACCATCACCATCATTGGAACCGGCGGCACCCGTGAGGAGGCCGAGAACATCAGCAAGCCCCTGGAATTCCGCAGGAAATTCATGGAGGTCTCCGCCTGACCTTCTGATCTTCTAATCTTTTGATCTTCAGGTGTTCCGGTCTTTGGTAAAGGATCAGGCCAATTAATAAAGCATCCGGGCCCTGACGGTATGGGGGATTTCTTTCAGCTCCGCAAGGATGGAAGAGCTCAGTTCGCTTTCTGTATCGATGATCACGTAACCGATCTCGGGGTCGGTCTGCAGGTATTCTGCAGCGATGTTGATCCCCTTCATGGTAAAAACGTCATTCACGCTTTTGAGCACTCCCGGAAGGTTCCTGTGAATATGGAGGAATCTCTGTTTGTTTTCGTTGGGTTGGAGGGAGATCTGGGGAAAGTTAACGGCGCCAATGGTAGATCCGTCGTCGCTGTATTTGATTAGTTTCTCGGTCACCTCATAACCGATTTGTTCCTGGGCTTCGCGGGTACTTCCCCCGATATGGGGGGTGAGGATCACATTATCGAATTCCTGCAGTTCCGAGCGGAAGGGATCCTCATTGGAGGCGGGTTCCACGGGGAAGACATCGGCGGCAGCCCCGGCGATATGCCCGCTGCGAAGGGCTTGTGCCAATGCCTGGTAATCCACAACGCTGCCACGTGAGGCGTTGATAAGCAGGGCCCCCTCCTTCATGAGGGCGATCTGACCGTCGGAAATCATTTTTTTCGTCAGGGGTGTTTCCGGAACGTGCAGGGTGACCATGTCGCTGACCTGCAATAGCTCCTCCAGTGAATGGCAGGGGACGGCCTTGCCCAGGCTCAGCTTTTTCTCGATATCATAATAGTACACGTTCATGCCCAGCGCTTCCGCCAGAATGGATACCTGGCTGCCTATATGGCCGTAGCCCACGATACCGAGGTTTTTATTGCGGACCTCGAAGGAGTGGCTGGCCGACTTGATCCACTCGCCCCGGTGGGCAGCTGCATTCTTCAGGGGCACCTCCCGCATCAGCATGATGCACTCGGCGATGACCAGCTCGGCCACTGACCTGGTGTTGGAAAAGGGAGCGTTGAACACCGGAATCCCAAGTAACCGGGCCGCATGCCGATCGACCTGGTTGGTGCCGATGCTGTAACAACCGATGCTGAAAAGTTTCCGGGCTTTCCCCAGTATGGCGGCCGTGAGCTGCGTGCGCGAACGGATCCCGATCATGTGTACATCCCTGATCTTTTTTTCCAGCGCTTCGGCATCCAGGGCCGTTTTGATGTATTCGACACTGGAATACCCCGCCTTTTCAAAAGCCGCGACCGCCGAAGGATGGATCCCTTCGAGCAGAAGGATCCTGATCCGTTTTTTGTCAAGTGAAAAATGAGGTGCCATAGGCCATTTTTTTAAAGGTGGTTCTGCCGGTTGCGTTGATCCAAAGATGGCAAATTGAAAACCACCATCACCACCCTGACTCTTTTTTTTGACGAAAAATCACAATTAAATGAAATTGGGACGTAACAAATGGAAGACATTTTCGTCTTTTACTTATTCGTCAAAATAAATAACCGTAAATTGTCTGTTATAATATAATATTTCGAACACATGCAAAAGTTAGCGATGTTATTAGTTTTTTTCCTGGTTGCGGTAACCGTGAATGCTCAGGAAATACAGGAAAGGGAAGAAATACAGACCCTTTTTTCGAACCGGAAAAGCCTTGGTTTTTATGGGGCCTATTCTTTGGCCTATACGCGGATGGACCATGAAGACGGTCTGATCACGGGTGGACGTGCAGGCATGATTTTCAACCATTCCACGGCGGTGGGACTGGCAGGGTACGGTTTCTTCAACAACCTCGGGGGATACCAGTGGCCTGCTGAAAGTATGGTGAATTATTCCATCACCGGGGGATATGGCGGTATTTTTATTGAACCGATAGTGGGAGGCCTGAAACCTGTCCATCTCTCTTTTCCTGTATTGCTGGGGATGGGAGGTGCCGGATTGCTCAGGACCTATCGCCCGGGATATCAAGAGCCCTGGGAAGAACCCTGGGATTTCACACTGCCGGAAGGGGATTTTTTTCTGGTCATCGAACCTGCCGTGGAACTGGAGTTTAACTTGGCCAGGGTCTTCCGCACGGCGGCCTACGCAAGTTACCGCTTCACCTCACCTGTCGAGCTTCTGGGGAAAGCCCCTGATGTGCTCAGGGGGTTCAATTTCGGACTTACCTTTAAGTTGGGGAAATTCTGATTTCCCTGGAGGTTATATTTTTTCCCATTAATTTTATACTTTTGCACCGGCTTTTAATGAAAAAGCCATGAATGATTGACCTGTGGTGTAATTGGCAACACGTCTGATTTTGGTTCAGAAGAGTTCAGGTTCGAGCCCTGACAGGTCAACGAAGTTGAACTTCAGGGCGGAAAGCGTGTATGTACACTCTTGGAAAGCCTGAAAGGTCGCAAAAAAAGTTCTTTCAAGAGAAGCAGGTATTCGGGGAGTTTGTTTATATTTGCGCCCTGAAAACGGGAAAGCCCGCTGCCTGGTACAAAAGGCCCCGCTTCTGAAATACATTGTCCTGTGGTGTAATTGGTAACACGTCTGACTCTGGATCAGAAAAGTTCAGGTTCGAGCCCTGACAGGACAACTGAAGATCAACCACTTACAAGTTTTTGTGAGTGGTTTTTTTGTAGTACGTGCGGAAGGCTTGACCATATTCAGCCGGTTTTAATAACAATCAAGGATTTGTTTATATATCAGAGGATAAACTTCGGCATAAGGTGGTCATTTTAATCCGGCGGAGGGTGATCAAGGTCGCCGGTTCTACCACGTTGTATTTATTTATTAGCTCTTCGTTCTTCATTCCTTCATTTCAAATTTGCCAGAAATTTAACGAAATCAGTAATATCCTGCTCCACGCTGGCTTTTTCCAAAGATTCCATGTAATCATTCCTTTTTTCTACCGGAATTACTTTCCATGAATATCCTCCCGATGCCAACATCGTATTGAACAGGAGACGGCCAATCCGGCCATTCCCATCCATATAGGGGTGAATATAAACCAATATGAAATGCCCAAGGACTGCCCTGACGCTTGGCTCAGTTTCAGCTCTCAGTAAATCGAATAAAACAGGCATGGCATCACGGACTGCTTCAGGATTCAAAGGTGTATGTTTTGATCCTTTTATATAAACCTGACCGTTGCGGTACCCTGCAAGATCAGATGCTTTTATTAATCCTGCTGCCACACTTGGCGAAAATAATTCCCTATACCAGATGCCAAGGTCATCGTCAACAACTTCCCCGGCATTTTCCCCTTCCAGGATTTTCCTGATACTCGATTTTACTGCCTGGAAAGCCTGATAATAACCCCTGGCAGCCATTGCATTTCTTTCTCTGCGATCTTCTTCGTTCGCCTCCGGATTCCAATTACCAGCCCTGACCCTTTCTATAAGTTGTGTGGTCACCTTGTACCCTTCAATGGATAATGAATGATAGGCGTCTTCGGCATATTTTTCTTCCACCGATTTGAGGTATCCTTCAATATCGGATGCCAATTCCTTTACTGGTGGAAAATGTTCAATAACCGTCTGGCGATATTGTTGCCACATTAACGTTATCCGGTTTACATAGGGAGATAATACCTTTTTATCTAATGTCCAAATCAGTTTTTCTTTAAACGGATCATCCTCCCTTACATCATAACCGGCACTTTTCATTGTATTTATTATTTCATTGGCTATTTTGTTGTTCCCGATATTCCGGAATGCCCCTGCCAGGCGACCGGCAACAATACTTTTCCCTCCATCCAGAAGCTTATTCAATAAACCTGAAACATCTTTAACCATTGAAAGGCACGTCCGGGCATCGGTCGGATTGCTTTTGTAAAAGTCAGAACCGATGGCTGTTAAACCCTCAAAAAGTGAATAAACCTGAATCCCGTTTATGGTTATCATTGAAGGTCGATCAGGGATTTCCAGTTTCAGATCGAGAAATGAGATGCCATGTAAAAGCTGAATGATATTATTACTGGCTTTGGGGGAACGCACCAGCAATTGACGAGGCACCGATAAGTTGCCCGCATGAATCGAAAGAGACTGTTCAGGAGATAAACACCATTCATCTCCGAACCTGGAATTTAGGTAGACTGCTGCAAATTTCCAAAAAGACATGTACCACGAAATGGTGTCTCCAGGTAGTTCATCTGGCCTGCTGGAAATATACCATCCTTTAAGCACCTCTTTTAAAAATCCGTTTTTGATAAGCCGCTCTTTGTGTGTGCGCGACAGACCAGATGATTTAATCACTGCTATGCCTTGGTCATTCTGGAACTTCTTAAGTTCCTCCAATGATAGTGCAAGCTTTTCAGATGGATTTGCCATGATAATGTTCTTTTACTTTTTCCGGATCAAATTTAGTAAAAGATGTTGTATTATATTTAGTTTATTTTGTTGTGTTGTTTTTAGTTTATTCTGTTGTGTCGTATATAGTGTTTCAGGTAAAACATTAAAAATATTTTCCATCCAAGTCATAATAGCTCTTGTGTTGCTCAAGGTCCATCTTGCTATATAGTTGTTTACTGAATGGCACTTTTTTGGCTTCAACGCCGTAGTATCTTCTTTCCCTGTTGTAAGTAATTCTGATATTAACAGGAAAGAGTACCTCCTTTCCCGGTATTTTTCTTTATCGTTGTTGTTGATTTCTGCTAAATTTATCTCACCAGGGAGTAAAACAACATTTTAAATAACGTAAGTTAATGATAATTAAGATTATAGCAATTATCAAGGATCAACTATTTACAGATTTGAAATTCAATCTTGTCATCCTTTTCCTGTCGATGGCCTTGATTTGGTCGTGCGGGAGCAATGTTCCTCAAAAAATAGACCTTTCGGGGGAATGGAGATTTGCCACCGACCCGTCAGATATTGGTGTTGAAGGAAAATGGTTCAGCCAGCCGCTCCCTGAGGTGATCCATCTGCCCGGTTCGATGGCTTCGAATGGGAAAGGCAAAGATGTGGATCTTCATACGCCCTGGACCGGACAGATCGTAGACAGTTCCTTTTTTCTTAAGCCCGAATATGCCAGGTACCGGGAACCGGATCACTTCAAGGTCCCTTTCTGGCTTCAGCCGGTAAAACATTACCGGGGCGCCGCTTGGTACCAGAAAGAGATCGTCCTTCCCACCGGATGGGAGGGACAGCATATCGTGCTTTTTCTTGAAAGATGCCACTGGGAAAGCCAGTTGTGGGTCAATGGTGAAGGTGCCGGCATGCGCAATTCCCTCGGCACTCCCCATATTTACGAACTGACGGGTATGCTGAAACCAGGGAAAAACACGCTCACCCTTTGTGTTGACAACCGGATCAAGAACATCGACCCGGGAATTAACTCCCACAGTATCTCCGACCACACCCAGTCCAACTGGAACGGCATTGTAGGTCAGATTTACCTGGAAACCAGGCCCCTGGTACACATTGGCCAGGTGGATGTTTTTCCTGATACCGAACAGAAAAAGGTATTGGTCAGGGTGGAAGTGGTCAATTCTGCCCATACACCGGCTGCTCTGGAACTTAAGGTAGCGGCATCGGGAGCCGGAAATCCGGGTAAAGTAACCAAAGAGATCTCCCTGGATTCTTCCGGCACGTTCGTGGAAGTGGAGGTGCCCATGGGCGGCAATGTGGCGTTATGGGATGAATTTGCCCCCAATCTCTATACGCTTGACCTCCTGCTCAAGGAAAAGCGCACCCATTCCAGGGACTACAAAACGGTCTCCTTTGGAATGCGCAGGATCGTAACAGATCAGCAGCAACTCTTCATTAACGGCCGTCCCCTTTTCCTCAGGGGCACCCTGGAGTGTGCGATTTTTCCTAAAACCGGCTATCCCCCCACCGACAAGGCCTCATGGGCACGGATCATAAGAATATGTAAAGATCACGGGTTGAACCATATGCGGTTCCATTCATGGTGCCCCCCGGAGGCTGCTTTTGAGGCCGCCGACGAGGCTGGTTTTTATTTCCAGGTGGAAGCTTCTTCCTGGGCCAACCAATCAACCAGTCTGGGCAACGGCCTGCCCTTTGACCAGTATCTTTATGAGGAGACAGAGCGCATGCTGCAACACTATGGGAACCATCCGTCGTTCGTGATGATGGCCTATGGCAATGAGCCCGGCGGACGAAGACACAGGGAATTCCTGACGGAATATGTCACCTTCTGGAAGAAGAAGGATCCACGGAGGTTGTACGTGTCGGCAGCGGGTTGGCCCAACCTGGAGGTCAACGATTACCTCAGTGATCCGGGACCGCGCATCCAGGCCTGGGGTGCCGGAATCAACAGCATCATCAACAGGGAGCCACCCCGCAGTGACTACGACTGGTCGGATTATGCCACCCGCTTCCTCCAACCAGTCGTCAGCCATGAAATCGGACAATGGTGTGTCTATCCGAACTTCCGGGAAATGGAGAAATACGACGGTGTTCTGAAACCCCGCAACTTTGAAATTTTCAGTGCATCGCTGGGTGAGAACGGCATGGCGCACCTGGCCGACAGTTTTCTGCTGGCCTCGGGCAAGCTGCAGGCCCTTTGTTATAAAGCCGACATCGAAGCAGCTCTGCGCACCCGCCCTTTCGGAGGCTTCCAACTTCTCGACCTGCACGATTTTCCCGGTCAGGGCTCTGCCCTGGTCGGCATCCTTGATCCTTTCTGGGAGGAGAAGGGATACATCACTCCGGAAGAATTCAGAAGGTTCTGCAATGCCACGGTTCCGCTGGTCAGGATGGCCAGGCATGTGTTTACCAATGCCGATACCCTTTATGCGCCCGTAGAAATCGCCCATTACGGCAGGACACCCCTTACCGGAATCACCCCTTCCTGGAAAGTCCTCGATGTGAACGGCCAGATCATTCAGGAAGGAACGCTGCCCACGGTCGACATTCCCCTGGGCAACGGTTTCCCCCTGGGGAAGATTGACTTTCCGCTCGACCGGTTTATGGAGGCGGCCCAACTCGTTTTGGAGGTCTCTGCCGGAGGTTTCAGTAACCGCTGGGATTTCTGGGTTTATCCCGCCCACAGGGCTGAAATCCAGGGACCAGACGAAATCAGGATGGTGCAGCAGTTGGATGCCTCCACCCTGAAATTCCTGGAAGCGGGAGGAAAGGTATTGTTCCACCTGGAAAAGGGTAGTCTGAAGGAGGAGATGGGGGGAGCTGTCGGGATCGGATTCTCCTCTATTTTCTGGAATACCGCGTGGACCGGCGGACAGAAACCACATACGCTGGGAATCCTGTGTGATCCGAGCCACCCGGCATTTGCGGATTTTCCTACCCAGTACCACAGCAACTGGCAATGGTGGGACGCCATGACCCATTCCGGAGCCATCCACCTGAGAAGCTTCCCGTCCGGACTCAAACCCATCGTCCGCGTCATTGATGACTGGTTTACCAACAGGCCGCTGGCCCTGCTCTTCGAGGTAAAAGTCGGAAAGGGCAAACTCCTGGTATCGGGCATTGACTTCGGATCAGAGATGGAAAAGAGACCGGAAGCGCAGCAACTCCTTTACAGCCTCACCCGTTACATGGCGGGCGACCGGTTCCTTCCGTCGACGGAAGTGACTCCCGAACAAATCATAGCCCTGACCCGGTGAGACCATGGGAGTGATGAAATGCACTTTGCGGCAACAAGATATTTATCAAGACTTTACATTGACTTTCGACGGCAGGTGATGCTTAGCCATCATTAAATTCAGATCTGACAGACATGTGTCATGTCAGAAACAAGCGGTGGTTCGTGATTTTAACCCAGGAATTGCAACGGCAGCGATTATTGCCCGAGCGTGTAGCGGAGGTGGTCGAGAAGGATGTGGACTTCATTGGGATCGATGCCACGCTCCAGCAGAAAATGAAGGTCTTCCTCCAGGACGGTCATGAATTCGGCTTCTGAAAAACCGCCCGCAACGATAGACAACCGGTAATAATCGAGAGCCGTTGCCCTTTTACCCAGCACCCACTGTACATGGCCCATGTTCATCAGGTCGTACTTGTCGGACTGCTCCTCCAGCAGTTTGTGGTAGTATCTTTCGGCCTGGGTGTTTTTGTCGGTCAGGAAGGAGCACCAGGCAATAGGGCGCCATACCTTTTTGTTCCCCGGTGAGAGATATTCGATTTTGAAAAAGGTATTGAGAGCTTCCTGCGTGCGGCCGGTTTCACTCTGGCAGTAACCCATGGCATAAAGGGTGCCCAGGTTGTCGGGTTGCAGCACATCAAGGTTCTGGTATACTTTAAGCGCCTCCTCCGGAAGCTTCAGGTTCCGGTAGCAAAGGGCTATTTTCTTCAGATTCCAGATTTTGTTCACCTCGTACAGTTCTGCCTTTTTATAGAGCTCCAGGGCTTGTTCGTATCGCCCCATTTTCTGATGACACCAGGCCGCTTTCTGCAGGGCTTCACCGCTCTGTTCCTCCGACATCCCGAAGATCTCCAGGGCTTCCTCAAAGTATCCTTTTTCAAAGTAGAATTCAGCCAGTTTGTTAATCATGGCCGGGTGTTCCTCCAGAAGCGGTCTGAAAACGGCCCTGTTGTGGTAATCAAACTTCCAGCTGAAGATATCCTCCACGCCTTTTTCGGAAGGGTACAGGCGGAAGAAACGGTACATGTCCTGGATATATTGGTTTGAAACGGTAGTCTCTTTCCGGTCGGGAGAGAGCACGGCTTCCTCCTTGCCCAGTTCTTCGAGCTGTTCCATCTCTGCCTGCAGGAACCCGGCCATCATAGAGCGGGCTTCCGGGGTAATGGTCTGCAGCATCATGGCAAAGGAATATTTGTCGGAGTTACAGAGCATGGGCGACTGCAGAAGTGCCTCCGTGATGCGGGTGACCGTATTTTCAGGGTCCTCTGTGGCCTTGAGCGGCATCTCGGGGTGACCGGGGAAGAAGGGCACAAACCAGTTGACCAGTTCATTGAAGAAAGGGAAGCGCTTGAACATCCCGAAGGAGGCCAGGAAAACGTCGGCCCCCTCACTTTGCATCTGCGCCATCTCCTCCATCTTGTCAATCAGTCCGGGAGAATCGTCAAAGAGGGTACTCCACTCAGGATTCCGGTCGTCGTCCGATTCCGGATTCATGAGGTGATCGATGTTGAATTTGTTCCGGATATTCGGGGAAATGCGGATCATCTCCGGGATGATCTCCTCCTGGATTTTCTGTTTGATTTTCTCGGTTTCGCGGCTCCCCAGGAGTTGAAGCAGGATGCGTTCCACCTGACGGTTAAAGGCAGGGTCCTCATTCATGATGGTAAAGCGGCCGGTTGTTTGCGGATAGAAGCGCATCAGGGGGGCGTACTGGTAGAGTGCGGTTAGAAAACCGGTGAGGCACCGCTGGCTGAGCTGCGGAAGTCCACGGAACTTTTCGTACAGGTCAAGGTGGAGGGCCATTTTCTCCTCGTCGAAATAGCGGAGCAGGCTAAAGGTCAGGGCGGTGATCCACACCGCTTTGCCTTCCTGTGGAACCGTGTCGTCGTCGAAGAGGGCATTGATGAATATGCTGGCCTCTTCGTCCGGTTCATCGGTAAGGAGAATGGCATAAAAGACGGCCTCGACCTGCTGCCAGTATTCTGGAGAAACCGGATGGGGGGCAGGGGCTTCTTTCCGGAAGTCATTGAGGTCTTGAGTGCCTCCTGTTTCACCTGTGTCCCCATGATTCCATGGACTTTCAACTTTTTGAGAATGCGCGAGATCCTCCAGGAACTTCCGCGGATTCCGGAGGGGAAGAAGGTCGGGCGAGCGTTTTCTCAGATAAAACGGGGATCCCGAATGGGTAGTCAGCCAGTTCTCCCTGATTCTGGAGGTGAGTCCAATGAGCGACTGCACCAGATGCCGGTAGATTTTTTCACGCTCAGGATCTTCCACCCCTTCAATGGTGTATTTCCGGATGAAAGAATAGGTCTCTTCCAGATCGTAGACCTTGTCGGAGAATTCACCCAACCAGGTCTCAGCGACCAGTTTTTTGACCAGGGTAAAGGCCTCTTTCAGTTTTTTTGCCGACAGGTGCCGGATGATATCGCCGGTGAGGGCTTTCATGTCGTTTTCAGTCATACCTGAATTTGTGGGTTCTCCGACCATCGGGAACCAGCCTGATACAAAGTTAACCGGAATGAATGAAAGTTGCATGGTGCTCTGACCACAAAAGGAGATTAATATTTGCTCCATGCGACTTCCACGGGCGTGAAGCACTTCGACTGGCATCACCCCTATAAGTAATTGAAGCAGGAGTCATTAACCAACAATGATATCAAAGTGAAATGTGGCTCCCTTCCTGACGCAATCCTGATGATAAAATTCTTCCCGGATGGCGATATTAAAATCAATCCGGGGTGGTTTGGAGTGGAAACATTTCTGACAAATGGGTAACATTAATGAAAGGCAGGTAACATAAGTACTGGTGTGCTGAAAATCCTTCAGAAATGTAACATCTCTGCTTATTTACGCAACATGCGTTAAAGGCCTGACCATACCCCCGGCATACCTTTGGCAGAAAAATCAAACAACATGCAAAAGGTATTCACAACAGCTTTAATGATCGCCCTGGGAGGTTTCCTCTTCGGGTACGACATCGCGATGATTTCAGGAACCACCTCCCAGTTGGAGAGTGTTTTCACCCTGAGCAAATCAGGCCTGGGATTTACGGTGGCCATTGCCCTGATCGGTACCATTATCGGTACTATGGTGGTGGGCAAGCCTGTTGACCGTTATGGCCGGCGCAGATCCCTGATTCTTTTAGCGGGGCTCTTTGTCTTTACTACGCTCGGCAGTGCCTTATCTCCTGTCTGGGGTGTGTTTCTTTTCTTCCGATTTCTGACGGGGATTCTTCTGGGGGCTATTTCGGTGATTACACCTATGTATATTGCTGAGATATCACCGGCCAGCCAAAGAGGCCGACTGGTCATGCTCAACCAGTTCAATGTGGTGGCCGCCATTTTTCTCGCCTATGTCATCAACTACCTGCTGGCGGAGGCCATGGCCTCCGGGTCGTGGCGCTGGATGATCGGCGTCGAGGTAGTCCCGGCCGCTTTGTTTTTCCTGATGCTTCTGCGTGTTCCTGAGAGTCCGCGCTGGCTGGCCCTGAAAAACCAGGCCGGCGAGGCAGAGAAGGTCTTCACCCGCCTGGGTGCTGAAAATCCTGGTGCCGAAGTGAAAACCATCATGGATTCCATCCAGGGGCAGGCAAAAAGCGGCCATGGTCAGCTTTTTAGTAAAGAGAACCGATTCCCGGTGATGATCGCCATCCTCATTGCCGCCTTTAACCAGCTGGCCGGTATCAACGCCATTATTTATTATGCCCCCCGGATTTTTGAAATGACCGGCCTTGGCATCAACGCCTCTATGCTGCAGTCCATCTCCATTGGTCTGACCAACCTGCTTTTTACCATCCTGGCCCTTTTCCTGATTGACCGCTATGGGCGGCGAACACTGCTGATGGTGGGTTCCGGGGGGATGGTCTTTTTCCTCTCCATGCTGGCCAAGGCTTTCTTTACCAATAATTTCAGCGAATTGGGAGGTTACGGCGTCATGGTTTACCTGATGGGATTCATCGCCTTTTTTGCCATATCCCAGGGCGCTGTATTGTGGGTGGTCATCTCTGAAATCTTCCCCGGAAAAGTCCGCGCCCAGGGCCAGGCTTTGGGAAGCTTTACGCACTGGGTCATGAATGCCGGCATCAGCTGGTTATTCCCGGTGGTGGCCGCCCTCCCCGCCATCGGTGGCGGCCCCTCTTTTGCCTTCTTCGCCCTCATGATGGTCTTCCACTTCTTCTTTGCATGGAAGATCCTCCCCGAAACCAAGGGCAAATCCCTCGAGGAAATCCAGGCCGAATGGGCTAAAAAAGGGAAATAAGAATCATTAATCTATTTAAACTATCCGTCATGAAATTCAACAACTCAAAAATCCTTTGCATCGGCGAAGTCCTGTGGGATAACCTTCCTTCAGGAAAGAAGCCTGGCGGAGCCCCCATGAATGTGGCGCTCCACCTGCACAACATTGGCCAGACGGTGACCATTGCCAGCAAAGTGGGGAATGATGATCCGGGAAGGGAACTGCTTGATTTTCTTCAGCAATCGGGTGTGGATACGGACCTTATCGGAATCGATGAGGCCCTGCCCACCAGTCAGGTGTTGGTTCACCTCGACCAGAACAACAACGCTACCTATGAAATTTGCGATCCTGTAGCCTGGGACAACCTGACCCTCACCCCGGCCCTGGAGAAGAATGCTGCCGAATCGGGCCTCTTTATCTTTGGTTCCCTGGCCTCCAGGAATCCCATCTCAAGAGCCACCATCCTCCGGTTGCTGGAATTCGATGCGCTCAAGCTGATCGATGTCAACCTGAGGAAACCTTATGACCATCAGGAAACCGTCGAGAAACTCCTCCGGAAGTCCGACATTGCCAAACTCAACGATGAAGAGCTGGTCACCTTTGCCCAGTGGCACAACAAGCACAAACATGATGAGAAAAGCCTGATCAGATGGTTCGCCGAAGAGTACCTGCTGAGCATGGTTTGTGTCACCAGGGGGGACAAGGGAGCAGTGCTTTATTGTGACGGAAATTTCTATGAGCACCCGGGCTTTAAGGTGGATGCCGTGGATACGGTCGGGGCCGGGGATGCCTTTCTGGCCGGACTGATCGCTGCTTTGTCGGAAGGCCGGAATTATCCCGACGCTCTGGCTTTTGCCAGTGCCACCGGAGCCTTCGTGGCTTCCCGGCCGGGAGCTACCCCTGCCTATGACAGGGATGAAATCAACCGAATATTACAATCCAATTAAACTATAGCGTTATGTTTAAAATTATTGATTTCTCAAAAATGTCCAGTTTTATCCTGGTCATTCTATGCACTTTTCTGGCTACACAGGCGTTTGCCCAGAAAAGAACCATTTCGGGAAAAGTGACCGAAAGTGGCACAGGCTTGTCCCTGCCCGGGGTCAACATCATTGAAAAGGGGACAATGAACGGGGTGATCACCGATATGGACGGCAATTACTCCCTCACCGTCGATGAAAACGGCATCCTGGTGTTCAGTTTCATCGGTTTCACCTCTCAGGAGATCCCTGTAAAAGGAAAAACTTCCCTTGACGTGGTTCTGATGGAGGAAGCCCGGGGATTGGATGAAGTAGTGGTGACGGGTTACCAGACTCAGCGGAAGGCTGACCTGACCGGGGCAGTTTCAGTGGTGGCTGTTGAAGATCTGGAAAAGAATGTGACCGCCAATGCCATGAAATCGCTCCAGGGCCAGGTGGCCGGGATGTTCGTGACCTCCGACGGCCGGCCCAGCGGGGCTGCCAACGTGCAGATCAGGGGGATCAACTCCATCAACGCCTCCACCACACCCCTTTACATCATCGACGGGGTGCCCACCACGGCAGGCATGCACGAAATCAACCCCAACGACATCGAATCGATGCAGGTCCTTAAAGATGCTGCAGCCGCCAGTATCTACGGCTCCAGGGCTTCCAACGGGGTGATCATCATCACCACCAAAAAGGGAAAAAGCGACAAAACCGTTCTCGAGGTGAAATCCCATGTGGGGACCTCCTTTTATGCCAACAGACCTCAGGTCCTCAACACCATGGAATACGGTCAGGCTTATTGGCAGGCAGCCGTCAACGACGGTGCCGATCCCAACCGCCACTTCCTCTACAAATACCAGTGGCATGCCAACGAGGAGGGCGTTCCGGTGCTCGATAACATCCTCCTGCCGAAATACCTCGACGCCAACAAAACTATGCTCACTTCCAACACCAACTGGTACAATGAGATTTCCAGAGTGGGGATCGAGCAGAATCATAACGTCACCTTTTCCAAAGGCAACCAGGCGGGATCCTCCCTCTTCTCCCTGGGTTTCTATGACAACCAGGGAATCATCAAGACCACCGGCTTTAACCGCCTCTCGGCCCGTATCAACTCGGATTACAAGCTCTTCAACGGGAAATTCAGGGTAGGGGAGAACCTCTCCATGACCAAAACCCTCGAAAGCAATACCGATGTGCTGAACCTGACCCTTCAGACTCTGCCGGTGATTCCCGTGCATACCGAAACCGGCGGCTGGGGCGGTCCCGTGGCCGGCATGAACGACCGCCACAATCCCGTCCGCATCCTCGAAGACAACAAACAGAACCATTACAATTACCTTAGGCTCTACGGAAATGTCTACGGCGAACTCGACCTGATGAAAGGCCTCACCTTCCGCTCCAATTACGGGATCGACTATGGCAGCTTCTTTGAAAGAATCCTGGTCTATTCCTACAAGTCGGGATACCTCAACAACGACCTGAACAGGGTTAACAACAAGCAGTCGCACAGCATCAAGCAGACCCTCTCCAACACCCTGATTTATAACCTTGCTGCCGGAAAAAGTAAAATTGACTTCCTGGCGGGGATGGAGTCTTATGGTGAATATTTCGAGGAGTTTGAAGCGGGCATTGAGACTTTTGAAGTGGAAGATCCCGATTACATGTACATCAATGCAGGGACGGGAAAGCGGAACACCGCGGGCTGGGGAACCGAATACCGGTTGCTCTCCTATTTCGGGAAGGTGGATTACAACTTCTCTGACCGTTATCTGGCTTCCATGACTTTGCGTTATGATGGATCTTCCCGTTTCGGGAAAAACAACAAATTCGGGATGTTCCCGGCGGCCTCCATTGGGTGGCGTATCAACGAGGAGTCGTTCATGGAAGATCTGGATAAGATTTCCAACCTCAAGCTCCGTTTTGGCTGGGGCCAGACGGGGAACCAGGCCATCAACAACCTGGCCCGCTATTCGGTATATGTCACCGACTATAATGGCGGCAATCCCACCTGGGCCTCCCCCTGGGGCACCGCCTACGATATCGCCGGAACCGGCGGCGCCGGAATTCCCTCAGGATACAAACGGACCCGCCTCGGAAATGATGACCTCAAATGGGAAACCACCACCCAGTCCAACATCGGCCTTGATTTCGGCTTCTGGGACCAGAAACTCTCGGGAAGCCTCGAATTTTACTCCAAGAAAACGGAAGACATGTTGTTTGAACCCGGGTACATCGGTGTCATCGGCGAAGGGGGTAACCAGTTCGTTAACGGTGCTACCATGACCAATAAGGGGGTTGAGCTGGTCGTGGATTACAGGGGGGCGGCCTTCGGCAAGAAACTCTCCTACAACATCACCGGGAATATCGCTGCCAACCGCAACAAAATAGTGGACCTTCCCGAGGCGGTACGGAATGCCTACGGCGGCAACGGCAGGGATCAGAACATCCTGGGCAGGCCGTTGTGGTCTTACTATGGATATGTGGCCGACGGTATCTTTAAAGATCCCGACGATGTGGCTAATTCTGCCGAATCGGTGGGGAAAGCCCTGGGACGTATCAAATACAAAGATCTGGATGGCAATGGAGTCATCACCGATGATGACCGTGCCTGGCTGGGCAACCCCCATCCCGACTTCACATACGGGCTGAACTTCAGCGCTTCCTACCAGAACTTTGACCTCTCATTCTTCTGGCAGGGGGTGGTTGGAAACACCGTGGTCAACGATGCTAAATTCCATACCGACTTTTGGAGTGTCAAGGAGAACGGCTCCAACAAGGGAACCCGCCTGCTTGATGCCTGGTCACCGCTGAATCCTGATTCCAACATCCCGGCACTGACCCTGGTCGATTCCAACAATGAAAACCGCTTCTCAACTTACGTTCTGGAATCGGGCTCTTACCTGAAGCTGCGGAACCTCCAGGTCGGTTATACCCTGCCTCTGAAAGATGCTGTGGTTACGAAAGCCAGAGTATATGCGGGCGGCCAGAACCTGGTGATCCTTTCCAAATGGTGGGGCGACGATAAATTCACAGGACTCGATCCTGAAAACCCCGGATGGGGCTACCCCATTCCCACCAACTTCACCTTCGGAGTTAATTTGACTTTCTAACCTATTAAAATTAAATACCATGAAGAAGATATTTTCAATAGCCATCTTTGCCCTGATAGCCTTTAGTTGCACCAACTACCTCGATGTGCAGCCCAAAGGGGTTTTAAGCGACGAGAACCTGACTTCTCCGAAGAGTGCCGAGGGATTTGTCATATCGGCCTACTCCTCACTGGGAAGTGACCACTATACGGCACCCTACAGCTTATGGTCCTATGGCAACGTCCGCTCCGACGATGCCTACAAAGGAGGCCGTGATGAGGCCGACATCCAGGCGGTCCATTTCTTCGAAACCTTTGTCTACACGCAGCCCGATATGGCCGGCATGGAGGGTGGGGGTGATCCCGATGAAATGTGGTTCAGCCTTTATATCGCCGTTTCCCGGGTCAATAATGCCCTGAGAACCCTCAACAGCCTCACCGACGATCAAATGCCCAACCGGAATATCCGTATCGGCGAAATGCGCTTCCTCAGGGCCCATTTCTATTTTACCCTGAAGATTCTCTGGAAATATATCCCTTACATCGATGAGACGGTCCCGGTCAACGAATATGGCAACATCTCCAACCGGGCACTTAACAACGATGAATTGTGGCAGAAAATCGCCGATGACTTTGATTTCGCAGTCAGCAATTTGCCCATAACCCAACCTGAGGTGGGCCGTCCAAACAAAGCGGCTGCTCAGACCTACCTGGCCAAAACAAAGCTTTTTCAGGCCTACGAACAGGATGAACAGAACAACGTGGTGCGCATCAACGCCGACAAACTGAACCAGGTAGTCGCTTTATGTGACCAGGTGATGGCCTCAGGGTACAAGCTTCAACCTGATTTCGGCTACAATTTTCTCCCCGGAACTTTTGAGAACGGTGTCGAAGCCATTTGGTCTGTGCAGTATTCGGTTGGGGATATTACCCCCAAAGGACGATTGAACTGGGGCGATGTGCTGAGTGCTCCCATGGCCGGAGGTTTTGGATGCTGCGGATTTCACCAGCCCAGCCAAAACCTGGTTAACGCCTATAAAACCAACGCCAGCGGCCTCCCCATGCTCGATGATTTTAACAATGTTAATGCCACCGAATTCAAAGGCACCCAAACCTTTGATCCCCGCCTTGACCATACCGTAGCGATGCCCGGAAAACCCTGGAAATATGTTCCCGACCTTATCATGGAGGAGAGCTGGCTGCGTAATAAAAACGTCTACGGCGTCTATATGTCCCTCAAGGAGAACGTGGCTCCCACCTGCGACTGCCTCGTCAACATCGATCCCTTTTACGGAAATTCCAAAAACCGGATTATCCTCCGTTATGCCGAAGTATTGCTGATGAAAGCCGAAGCCCTCATCGAACTCAACCGGTATAATGAAGCTCTGCCGCTGATCAACGCTCTCAGGGAGAGAGCCGCCAACAGCACCAGTATGCTCATTGATATCCAAAGACAACCTGTCTCCAATTACAAGGTGGGGCTTTATGCCAGTTTCGCCTCCAAAGCCGAGGCCACGAAAGCCCTGCGCTTTGAACGCCGCCTTGAATTGGCCATGGAAGGCGCCCGCTTTTTCGACCTCGTCAGATGGGGCGTCGCCGACCAGGTGCTGAACCAGTACTTCCAGAAAGAAAAAGATCTGCGCGACTATTATTCGGTAGCCCGTTTTACAAAGAACAGGGACGAATACTGCCCCATCCCCCAGCAGCAGATCAACTGGTCAAAAGGATTGTATGTGCAGAACGCCGGCTACAATTAATGGTACCGTAATTTACTAGAGATGTTTGTGAAAAATTTAAATTCTGTAAAAATGAAAACAAAAATAGTATTCCTCCTGATGGCCGCGGTTCTTCTCATCACAGGATGCCAGAAGGATGAAGAGATCGAGATCACCGATCCGATGCTGAAGCCGGTCAGTGATCTGAAATATGAGTTCTTTGCCAATAATGACAGCATAAAACTCTCCTGGAATAATCCCAACACGCCTGCCGGAGTGTCGACCATCATCCGGCATACCAATGGGATTACTGTTCTGGGAGGGGCACAGAACTCGGCGAACTTCGGTATCATTGAAACCAACAAGGATTATGTCTACACCGTCAAGGTGAAAAGCACTGCCGAAAATGTCTATTCCCTGGGGAGTACGGTCCGCTTCGTGCGTGAAGGGGCTTACAATGTCTCGGATATCACCTTCCGGCAGGAAGAGGACAGTGTAATCATCAACTGGAAGCTTCCACAGGGGGGGGCATTGGGCAATATCCTGATCAGCTGGAAGTCAGATGTAGCCAATGGGACCAAAACCCTGGGCGGAGGTGAAAGCCAGCTCAAACTCGTGGGATTGCCCCTGGCGGCCTACCAGTTTGCCTTTGTGACCAAGGATGCCCAGGGGAAAAGCTCTCACACCAGTTATCAGCCTTTCCGGGTGGGACCCACCAAGGTCGGTTTTCTCAGCAAGTATCCCAACGCCTCCAGTATTATCGATGATGATGAGATTGCCGCGGCCCAGTGGTTTTTCAAAACCTACTCCAATTCGGCATTTATCTCCTTTAACGATGTGAAAAACGGGTCGGTCGATCTGAAACAGTTCAGGGTGATCTGGTGGCAATCTGATGAGCTGGGAGGCAAAGATCTGCCGGCCATTGCCAAAGATCCTGCTGTTGTGCAGGCCATGGCCGATTACCACAAACAGGGCGGAAACCTTTTCCTGACCACCTTTGCTACCTATTATTTGCAGACCATCGGCAGGCTGCCCAAAGAAAAGTTTGCCGAATCCAACAATTACGGGGACGGTGCCGGAGGAGTCAATCCCGATGTATGGGCGGTGAGTGTCAACCTGAAGTCTTTCAACTACGCTACCCATCCTCTCTACCGTGATCTCATCATCAACAACACGGGAAACAACGGCAAGGAAATCCCATTGATCGGCGCCGGCTGGAAAGAGGACCATAACTGCAACTGGGGAGGTATTCCCGCCATGCAGGGCTTCGCCAACGATGATGATGCCTTCGTACCCTACATGCTGAATACCTATGGTTTTATCAACCTCGGATCATGGGGACATGTAAGAGATTACTGGCAGGGGGGCATCGTCGAAACCACCGCCTTCGGATCCTTTAAAGGCTCGGCCATCGCCATCGGCCTGGGAGCTTATGAATGGAACCAGAACAACGGGGTCAATCCCTATCAGTCCCAGATTGAGAAAATGACGAAAAACGCAATTGAATACCTTAAAACCAAATAGCAATGAAAATAAGATCTGTTTTTATTCCGCTTGCATTTTTATTATGCATGGTCTGGTTACCCGGCTGTCAGGAGGAGGCAGAAGTGCTTGACCTGAACAATGCCGTTGACATCCTTGATTTTAAGATTGGTAACCGCAACGGGATCATCAACGACACTACCCAGGCAATTGTGGTCACCATGCCTGCCGGTACAGCCAGTCTCTCAGCCCTGGTGCCCACCTTTACGGTTTCTTCAGGAGCTGTGGTCACTCCGCTACCGGGAGTGGCCCAGGATTTCAGCAGCCCAGTGAAGTACACGGTGACCTCCGGAAATGTCTACAAAACCTACACGGTGACGGTCAGAGTTCAGGAGGCTGCCATCTTAACTGCCGCCATCGGCAGTCATGAGGGCGTCATTGACGAAGCCGGAAAGACCATCACTTTTGCCCTGCCCTATGGGACCGCTCTGACCGAGCTGGCACCGGCCTTCACCCTCACCGGCGAAGCCTCACTCTCTCCTGCCTCCGGAGTGAAGCAGGATTTCACCACCCCGGTGACGTACACCCTGACCTCGGGTTCCGTGACCAAACAATATCAAGTTAAAACGGTGGTGAAGGTAGCTCCCGATATGAGTAAAGGGGCTATCGGCACCAAAAAGGCCTTCCTGGGCACCGCCAGAGACCGCCATTCCATTCCCGACGACGATGAGCAGGCCGCTGCCGACTGGTTCTTCTCGAAATATTCCGATGCTGATTATATCTCATGGGATCAGGTGAGTGGTGGCGCGGTCAACATTTACCAGTACAAGGTGATCTGGTGGCAGTACGACCAGAGCGCCCAGCTGCCTCAGCAAGCCCTCCACAGCGACGTGGTGGCCCTCTTTACCAGCTACCTGAAGGATGGGGGTAATTTCTACTTCTCAGGTCATGCCGTCCTTTATTTCTGGACCATAGGGCGCATTCCTTCGGAATTCAACATGGCCATCGGCGATGGCGGGGGCTTCGAGAACAACGATACCTGGACCATCGGCGTGAACCTGCCAGGGGTGGACCACCGCGGTCATCCCCTTTACAAGAACATCCTCTTCGACCAGGCCGATGGCTTCTACACCTTCCCGGTGATAGGTCCCGGCTGGAAAGAAGACCATAACCATGTCATGGTCGAGGTGGCCCGTAAATATGGCTACCCCAACAACTCCATTCTGGCCTATGCCAGTTTCATCAAGGAACTCGATGCCGAATGGCTCGGCGTCTGGGGCGGCATCCGCGACTTCTATATGGCCGGTGTGCTGGAACTCAAAGCCAATACCACCTGGAAGGGAAAAGCCATCTACATGGGTATCGGCGGTTTCGAATGGAACCAGAATGCCCAGGGAGGCATCAACCCCTCAGGGGTTAACATCTACCAGGATAATATCGTCCAGGTCTGCTCCAATGCCATAGATTATCTGAGCCAGAATTGACCACTTTACCTGCACGGGGGCCTGTTACAAAGGAACCCGTGCAGGTTTATTACCATTAATTTTGTTCTTTGCATGAGCTTTTACTGCTTACCTTTTCCCGGGTTTCTCCTGATTCCTTTCCGGTTTACTTGATCACAAACAGAAGACTATGAGACAATTACTGCTTTTTTTCGCTGCTTTATTGACAGGTTTTATTGCCGTCGCCCAAACCGGCAAGGAGTTGTACCGGCCCGAGTACCACTTTTCGCCTCTCCGGAACTGGATCAACGACCCCAATGGGATGGTGTACTTTGCCGGCGAATACCATCTCTTCTTCCAGTACAATCCTCAGGGGATCAATTGGGGCAATATGAGCTGGGGCCATGCCAAAAGCAAAGATCTGGTGCACTGGGAGCATCTTCCGGTGGCCATTCCCGTCGAGAACGGGGTGATGGCCTTCTCGGGGTGTGTGGTGGTAGACCATGACAATACCAGCGGTTTCGGCATAAATGGCCAGCCTCCCCTGGTGGCTGTCTATACCGGTGCAGGCACCTACCAGGATCAACGCCTGGCCTTCAGCACCGACAGCGGCCTTACCTGGAAAACCTACGCCCAAAACCCGGTCATCGACCTCTACAGCAATAATTTCAGAGATCCCAAAGTCATCTGGCATGCCCCCACCCGGAAATGGATCATGGTGGTCTCCCTGGCCGAATACCGTAAAATCAGATTTTATGCCTCCCCCGACCTCAAAAACTGGGAAGTCCTACAGGATTTCGGGCCCGAGGGAAACCTCTCGGGAGTCTGGGAATGCCCCGATCTCTTCCCCCTCAATGTCGATGAGGATCCTTCCCAATCCAAATGGGTGCTGGTCCACAGCATAGGGCCCGGACTGGAACAGTACTTCATCGGGGATTTCGATGGCAGAACATTCATCTGGCAGAAGTCGGATCTGGATGGCATTGTCGTAGAGGATTTTGAAAAAGCTGATTATAACGGCTGGACGGCCATTGGCACAGCCTTCGGCGATAAGCCGGTCAGCGGCAACCTCCAGGGGCAGCAGGCGGTGTCAGGGTACCTGGGCTATCAACTGGTCAATTCCTTCAGAAATGGCGACGGTTCCATGGGCCGCCTCTTATCCCCCTCGTTTCTCATCCAGAAAAACTACCTCAGTTTCCTGATCGGCGGGGGAAACCATCCTGCCGGAACCTATATCAAACTGTTGGTGAATGACCAGGTGGTGGCCACCGCCACAGGAGGGAATAATGAGTTCCTCGAGTGGAAAAGCTGGAATGTGGCCTCTTTCGTGGGGCAGCAGGCCCGCATTGCCATCGTGGACTCCATCTCCACAGGATGGGGGCATATCAATGTCGACCATATCATCCAGACCGACCAGCCGGTGCAGACGGCCAACTTCGGGAAGGTCGATTTTGGAAAGGACTTCTATGCCTCGCAGTCTTTTTCCGATGTGCCGGGTAACAGCCGGATCTGGCTGGCATGGATGAACAACTGGAGCTATGCCGGAGACGTACCCACCTATCCCTGGAGGGGCATCATGTCGGCTCCCCGCGAGGTCAGACTCAAGACCATTGACGGAGCTGTTCAACTGGTGCAAACTCCTGTTCCCACTCTTGACGACATCGCCAGGGAGGTGATTTCCCTGCAGAATAAAACTGCCGCGGAGGTGGCGGGCGAGGTGGAAAAGCTCGACCTGAAAACGTACCGGATCAGGGTCAAAACAGCTGCAGACCATCTGGGAAGTTTCACCCTTAAGGTTAGGAAGGGCACCACCCAGGAGACCAGCATTATCGTGGATGCGGAACGACAGGAGATCCGCTTCGACCGCTCCCGCTCCGGGGCCCTCACCGGAAACCAGATATTCAGCGACATCCAGATCGCCCCCCTCCGGAGCACAAACCGCCAGGTGGAACTCGACATCCTGGTCGACAACTGCTCTGTGGAGATTTTTGCCGACCAGGGCCAGACGATGATCAGCAACCAGATTTTTCCCGATTCCACCAGTACCAGCATCCAGCTGACTGCCCCGGAATCGGTGCATTTCGAATACTTCGGGGTGTCCGAACTGAAACGCGACGACCAGGTGACCTCCGAGACACGAATCTCTGCCGGAATGAAAGGAAACCTGCTGGTTTTCCCCAACCCCGTCAGGGAAGGAAAAATTAATTTCCAGTGGGAGGGAAGGTCCACCGGTGCCATCGACCTGGCCATCTTCAGGCTCACAGGCGAAAAGGTCACCGGGATCACCTTGAATACCTCCAGGTATGACATGGAAGTCACTGATTTTCCCGGACCGGGCATCTACACTGTCGTGGCCCGGCAGGGCAACACCTGTCAGACAGGAAGAATCGTGATCCTCCGTTAAGCCATGGAATCTGGAATCTTGAATCTTGAATGTGGGAATCTTGAATCTTGAATCTTGAATGCGGGAATCCTGAATCTTGAATGTGGGAATCCTGAATCTGGAATGCGGGAATCCTGAGTCTGGAATCTGGAATCCTGAGTCTGGAGTCTGGAGTCTGGAGTCTGGAATCTGGAGTCTGGAATCTGGAGTCTGGAGTCTGGAGTCTGGAATCTTGAATCATGAATCTCAAGTCATTAAATGTTAAGTTATATTATGAGACTGCTGCTTGTCTTTCCTTTGTGGTTGCTGTTTTCCCAGGTTGTGGGACAGCCTGTGGCCCGATTTTGCTTTGATGAGCCCAGTGGGGAGGGGTTTACCGTGGATTCGGTACGGGGGATTTCCCTGCCATTATCCAACCATTACGGCCACCCTGAAAGAATCGACGGTATACGGGGAAATGCCCTGCGACTCGACGGCCATTCCACCTGGGCTTCAGAACCCGGAATTCCACTGGATGCCATTTCCGGTAAGATGACCGTGGAAGTCTGGTATGCCACCGAAGCCTTTTCTCCGCAGGCTGCGGCCATCGTCAGCCAATCGGGACAGAATACAGGCTTCGAATTGGCTGTCTCCCCGGTCGGGGAGGTCCTCTTTTCCTTTTTTGCCGATCATCAGGAGGTGAAACTCTCCACAATTAAGCGGCTTGACCCTTATGAGTGGAACCACATCGCGGCCATGGCCGACCTCACTCACCTTACTGCGAAAATCTACGTGAATGGCGCCCTCTGGGCCGAAAAGCAACTCTCCGCTCCACAGCAGCTGAATGTCAGCGGAACCTCCTTTTATATCGGCCGCAGCTCCCGGCAGGAATATTTCGATGGCTACCTCCTTAACGTCCTGAATGGGGCTGTCGATGAATTGCTCCTTTATGCCGGAGGATGGTCTGAATCAGAAATTTCAGAGCACTATCAGAAGTACGCTGAAATGAAGCCTGCCCTGACCATTGATACGGAAGCCAGGCACGGGAACGACAACCTGCGTCCGCGGTACCACCCCATGCCTCAGACAGGCTGGGCCAACGAAAACTACGGACTCGTTTACCATCAGGGAAAATACCATATGTTCTTCCAGAAAAATCCCAATTTTCCCTCCCTTTATTTCATGCACTGGGGCCATCTCTCATCTCCTGATCTGGTGAACTGGCAGGAGGAAAAAATGGCTTTGCGCCCCTCCATGGAATTCGACAAATTCGGCGTATGGTCGGGAGCAGTCATCCCTGATGTTATCAATAAGCCGTTGATTTTTTACACCGGTGTTGACGGGGCCCGGGCAGGCATCGGCAAGGCCGAAACCGCTGACCCGGAACTCTCCTTCTGGGAGAAATCAGCGGTGAATCCCGTGCTGGCGGGGCCTCCCGGGGGTTATAACCATATGGATTTCCGCGATCCCTTCATCTGGAAGGAGGGGGGATACTGGTATATGATCGTGGGGTCGGGCCTTCAGAACCAGGGGGGCGGACTCCTCTTCAGCTTCCGCTCGGCCGACCTCTTACGCTGGCAGGTCATCGATCCGGTTTTTCAAAGATCCGACGTGGCCACTACCGGCATTTTCTGGGAAATGCCTTCCATGACCCGGCTCAATGATACCGACTACCTGCTGTGCATCACTCCGGTGCCGCTCCCGGGGAAAAAGGCAAGGGCCATCTACTGGACGGGCACCTTCCGGAATGAAATGTTTGTTCCTTACAGTGAGGCTCCCAAAAGCTTTGAGCTGATGGACGGGAATCTCCTCTCTCCGGCCATTGGGCGCGATGAGCAGGGGGATCTTGTCTATTCGGCGATTATTCCGGAAAGCAGGAGCGTGGCGGACCAGAAAAAGGCAGGCTGGCGGCATACCTTCAGCGTGGTCAGATCACTGCGGCTGCTGGCCGACCGGCAGACCCTGGGGCATATACCCCATCCCAACCTTTGCCGGCTCCGGGGCGAACATACCCTGGCCTCCGGCAAAACCCTCCTTCCGGAAACTGTTTCCCCCCTTCCTGAAATCAGCGGCAACCAGAAAGAACTCCTCTTCATGCTTGACATTGAAGAGGCCTCCCTCTTTGAGATCCACCTGATGAAAAACCCTGATGAAACGGAGATCACCCGGCTGGTTTTTGACATTGACAGCTCCCGCATCGGCTTTGACCGGAGGCACTTCACCCTTTCGGAAGCAGAGAAGGATGTGCAGGAGGCGATATACCCTTTTAACCGGACCAAACCATTGAGGGTGCATATCTTCCTGGACCATTCCACCGTCGAGGTGTTTATCGACCACTTGGTGGTCTTCTCGGGAAGGATTTATGCCTCCCTGCCTGAAAGCCGCCAGTCCGGCCTGGTGGTGAAAAAGGGAAGGGTGGTTCTGGAAAGCCTGGATGCCTGGGATCTGAAAAGTGCTGGCGAGGAGATGGGAAACGAAGTTTGCCTTCCCTCAAACCTTCCCGACGCGCTCTTCACCAATGGCGTAGCCGTGAAGACCCATTCCGGAGGAACCCGGCTGACGGTCTATCCTTTGCCCCTTGGTGAATTCCTCCATTTTGATTTCCACCTGGAAACCAAGGGAATGGTTACTTTTGACCTTTATGATATTGCAGGAAGAAAAGTCGCGGCAATCTCGCCTGGAACATTTCCAGTCGGCCGGCATCACCACACTGTTGATACCTCACAGTTGAACCTCCGTCCGCACAACTTGTATCTGGCCCGGATGGCTGTCGACGGAAGGGTGGTGGAGAGTATCAAAATATTCAGTTCGTCTCTTTGAAGACGGTGCCACTCACGATGATTAACACTATAAATAGAATAAATGTATACTATAAGGAATCACAACAACTTAATATATAAAGATATGAGAAGCAAGCTATTTATTTTATTGGTGCTGGCGATGGCCGGCTGCATGCCGAAGAACAACCGCCCGATGGGAGAAGGGGCTGGTTCCACAGATTACCGGGAACCCTGGCGCCCGCAGTTTCATTTTTCACCTGCCTCAGGTTGGATGAACGACCCCAACGGCATGGTCTATTATGACGGGGAGTACCATCTTTTTTACCAGCACTACCCCGACAGCACGGTGTGGGGCCCGATGCACTGGGGGCATGCCATCAGTACCGATCTGGTCCACTGGCAGCAGATGCCCATCGCGATTTATCCCGATACTTTGGGATGGATCTTCTCGGGGAGCGCGGTCCTGGACGCGGAGAACAGCTCTGGCCTGGGCACCGCGGAAAATCCACCCCTGGTGGCTATCTACACCTACCACAACGATCTCCTGGGCCGCAACGGCCAGAACCCGCAGAGCCAGGGCATTGCTTACAGTACAGACAAGGGCCGAAGCTGGACCAAATACCCCGGGAATCCGGTTCTTAAAAGCCCGGGCATCAACGATTTCAGGGATCCCAAGGTCTTCCTCCATCAGGAAACCCAAAAGTGGATCATGGCTTTGGCAGTCCAGGACAGAATCCATTTTTACTCTTCACCCGATCTGCTGACCTGGAGCTTTGAAAGCGATTTCGGCAAAGATCTGGGGGCCCATGGCGGTGTGTGGGAGTGTCCCGACCTCTTCCCGATGGTTGTGGAAGAGATCGGCCTGACGAAATGGGTCCTGCTGGTGAATATCAATCCCGGCGGTCCGAATGGCGGATCCGCAAACCAGTATTTCGTGGGTGACTTCGACGGCCACACCTTCACCCCCGACCCGGAATTCCTCACCACCCTGGAGTCAGGAGCTACCGAAACCAGCCCATTCAACAACTGGGTCGACTGGGGGCGCGACAATTACGCGGGAGTTACCTGGTCCAACATTCCTCCTTCCGACGGAAGAAGACTCCTGATCGGGTGGATGAGCAACTGGCAGTACGCCAATGTAGTCCCCACCTCCACCTGGCGGAGCGCCTGTACCCTGGTCAGGGAGTTGAAATTGGTTCATGATCACAACAGCTTCCTCCTGGTCTCCCGGCCTGTGTCCGAACTGCAAACACTTCGGGATACCGCCAGTCATGTAAAACTCCCCCCGGAGACCTTTTCCGGAGAGAAAATACTCGATGCAGGAATGGTGACCCTGTCACAATGCGAAATGATCCTGGAATTCGAAGCCGGGGAGAACCTTCCCGATACCCTGGAGATCACGCTTGAAAATGAGCTGAATGAAAGATATAATTTCGGTTATGACCCGCAGAAAGGCCTCCTTTACAGCAACCGCAGTAATGCCGGTGGGACAGGCTTCTCTGATCAGTTTGCCGGAACAGCCACAGCCCCTTTCAAAACGGAAAAATCACTGCAGTTGCATCTCTTCGTTGATGCAGCGTCGATCGAAATCTTCGTCAACGGGGGTCAGCGGGTGATGACTGAAATCCTTTTTCCGTCAACAGGTTTTAAAACCCTGAAAGTAAATGCTAAAGGCGCAGAGGTCACCTTAAACCAGGCAGAGCTGTACAGTTTGCGGCGGATCTGGTAGTTTTAGATTTGAAGTGGACAGGGGGTTCCGGTTACCGGGGCTCCCTGTTTTTCATTCTGGCGACGTATTCGCTGGGGGCTATCTTGAAGTACTCCTTGAAACACCTTGAAAAATAAGAGGGGGAGGTGAATCCCACCTCATAGGCAATCTCTGAAATGGTTTTGCCGCTGTTGAGTAAAAGCTCTGTCGATTTCTTCAGTTTAACGGAGGTGACAAAATCACTCACCGACAGTCCGGTCAGTTTCTTTATTTTCCGGTAAAGGTGGACCCTTGAGATGCCGAGTTTAGTCCCCATTTCGTCGACACTCAGGTTTTCATCGCCCAGGTTTTCCTCCACCATCTGAACAAGGCCGGAAAGGAATTTTTTGTCGAGCCGGCTGATGCCTGAGATTTCTTCCTTCAGGTCGGTGGAGAGTTTGTAATGTTCCCTGATTTTGGCGCGGTTCTCGAGCAGTTTTCTGACCCTGATCTGGAGATGGCGGCTGTTAAAGGGTTTGGGAATGTAAGAGTCGGCGCCCTCCTCCAGTCCTTCGAGTTTATGTTCGAGGGCTGCCCTGGCTGTCAGCAGGATCACAGGCAGGTGGCAGGTCCTTTGATCGGTTTTGATGGCCCTGGTCAACTCCAGCCCGTTCATTTCGGGCATCATGACGTCACTGATGATCAGATCAGGTTCTTCCTCCAGGGCCGAGGTCAATCCCTCCCTGCCATCGCCAGCTTCGATGATCTGGTAGGAATCCCCCAGGCTCTGCCTGATGAACTCCCTGATATCGGGTTCATCCTCCACGATGAGGATCACCGGTTTCTTCTCTCCCGGAAACTCCCCTGAAGGCAAGGGAAGGTCGGCCGCCAAATCTTCTGTAAGAATCTGGTTATCTTTGAAATCCATGCTGTTGACGGTTCCCTGGACCAATTCATCGGGCTGGAGGTGGCGGGTTCCTAAAGGCAGCCGTATGAAAAAGGAGGTGCCTTCTCCCTCGTGGCTGCTGGCGGTCAGTTGTCCGTGATGCATCTCCACGAACTCGCGCGAAAGGTTCAATCCCAGTCCTGTGCCCCGGAAGGCCTGCGACTTTTCAGCCTGATAAAAACGGTCGAAAATCTTGTCAAGATGCCTGGCAGGAATGCCCGTTCCCGTATCCCTGATCTCGATAAGGACCTCCTCCGCGGGAGCTTCTCTTTCCTTAACTTCCGGAAGGGTGACAAAAACGGTAATTTCCCCCCCGTCAGAGGTAAACTTGAAGGCATTGGACAAAATATTGAAAAATACCTTGTCCATTTTGTCGCGGTCAAACCAGATTTTGATCTCTTTCTCCCCGCTGATCACCTGTAAGTCGATGTTTCTTTTTCCGGCCAGTGAGGAAAAAGACTCCCTGATGTCGCCCAGAAACGCCAGAAGGTCGTTTTCAGAGGCGGCGAGTTCCATTTTCTGATTTTCCAGTTTTCTGAAATCCATCAGCTGGTTGACCAGTCGTAACAGCCTTACCGTATTGCGGTGCATCAGACTGAACTGGTTACGGTGGGCAGGGGAAAACTCTTCTGACTCCATGAGGTTCTCAAGCGGACCTTTGATGAGGGTCAGGGGAGTGCGGAATTCGTGGGAGATATTGGTATAAAATCGCAACTTGGCCTGTGTGGCCTCTTCCAGTTGGCGACTCACCTCCACCAGTTGGTCCCTCTGCGTAATGATGGCTTCCTTCTGTTTCTCGATTTCCTGGTTTTTTTGTTCAAGTGCCCGGTTAGCCCTTTTCCTGGTTCTCAATGCCTGGAAAATCACCACGATGAAGGCGGCTGTGACCGCCAGAAGGGCTATCAGCGAAATGAGCGCTGACCGCTGTGTTTTGTTTTTCAGCAACTGGGTGGCCAGGATGGAGCGTTGTTTTTCGATCTTCTGCTGCAGCAACTCTGTTTCATCGGTCTGCATCTTCAGAATCCGGGCGTTGGTGGAGTCGATGACCATGGTCGACATGATGTTCTGCTTCTTATAGGGGAGACCCGTGAGAATCTGGTGGGCTGTCTGAATGGCTTTCTCTCCGCCGGTGGGGTAGAGAAAAGTGGCATCCAACCGGCCGTCCAGCACATACTGAATGCCTCCGTTATCCCCCGGAAGCCCGTCAATACCCAGAATATAAGGATGCAGGGGGCTTGCTGACTCTCGCAGCACCTTATAGGCTTCCAGGGCCATCACATCGTTGTGTGCAAAAATCAGATCATAATTCAGCCTGGAATTGACCAGGTTGGTCATCACCTGACGGGCGATATTCCAATTCCACTCGCCATCTGCTGATTTGACGATCCTGATATTGGGGAAGCTCTCCAGACTTTTCAGGAATCCCGCATGGCGGGCAATGGCAGGCGATGAGCCACTGAGTCCCTTGATTTCCAATATATCTCCTTTACCCTTTAAAAGCGCTGCGGCATACCGGCCCGCTTCCAGCCCGATTTCGTAATTGTTTCCGCCAATATAGGCGGTGTAGCGGTCGGTATTGATCGTGCGGTCGATCACGATGACAGGGATTCCCTGGTTGAAAACCTTCTCCACCACCGGGGTGACCGGCTCCGACTCATTGGGCGAAACAATCAGCAAATCAATGCCCTCTGCAAGAAACTCATTGATCTGCCTGATCTGTAGTTCATTATTATCACCGGCATCCTTCACCTGCAGCTCCATGTCGGGATAAAAGGATAATTCCATCTCCATCAACCTGAGTTGGGTTTGTCTCCAATGGTCGGAGGTGGTACATTGGGAAAAGCCAATCTTATATTTTCCGGTCGGAAAACCTTGTAAAACAAGGAAGGAAAAGAGGAGGATAAGTAAATAGGTGACCGGTTTAATTCTCATTTTAAAACCTTTATTGCAAAATTAGCAAATATTCAGAGATCCTGGGACCCTCGCTGACCGGATTGTTTTTCCCGGAACTCTTCAACACCCTGTTCCTTGCTTAATCCATGGGTAATCTCACTCTCCGGAGCCAGATCGGGCTTTTCTTTTTCATGTTCGTCGTTGGTACAGAGCTCGATTATCCCATCTGAAGAACCACATCAGCGTTCCTTCGGTTATCAGTTATGCCAGTATCATTGTGCCTTACGGTTTTGCGGTGGTTCTGGCTTTAGCCTGCGCAACCGGGGCTTTTGTGGCCACCCAATCCGGCGCAACCCCCACCTATGGTCTTGATCAGATCCGGTCTATCCTCGGTTCGGGCAACGCTTCCTCCTGAAAAAAAAGTTTATACGGCCTGTAAGTGTGTGAGGTCTCATCATATACTTCAATGGCATGTGGAGCGCTGCACTTTTAACAATATGGATTTATGGGATTTTTCGCCTTAGTTTTGTATTATTGCATAAAACAGTCGGACCATGACCTCCACAGAACTGGAAGAATACATCAGTGCACTTCCCAAGGCGGAACTCCACCTGCACATTGAAGGCTCCCTGGAACCGGAAATGCTTTTTGAGATGGCTGCCCGCAACCGGGTCAGGCTGAAATACGCCTCGGTCGAAGCGCTTAAACGTGCATATGCTTTCGGCAATCTCCAGCATTTCCTCGATATCTACTATGCAGGTGCAGATGCATTGCGCCGCGAACAGGATTTCTATGAGCTGACCATGGCCTACCTGAGGAAGGCCCACGCCGACCGGGTTCTCCATACCGAGATCTTTTTCGATCCGCAAACCCATACCGCCCGGGGGATTCCCTTTGACTCCGTGGTCAGGGGCATTCTTGACGCCCTGGCCGACGGGGAGAAGGAAATGGGGATTTCGAGTCGTCTGATTCTCTGCTTTTTACGTCACTTGGGAGAAGAATCCGCGTTTGAAGCCCTGCAGATGGCTCTTCCCTACAGGGACCATATCGTGGCTGTCGGCCTCGATTCTTCGGAACGGGGCTTTCCTCCCTCTCTTTTCCGGAGGGTCTTCGATAAGGCCCGGGAGGAGGGATTTCTCACGGTGGCCCATGCGGGGGAGGAGGGGCCTGCTGCCTATGTGCGGGAAGCGCTCGACCTGCTCCTGGTCAGACGGATCGACCACGGCTATGCCGCCATCGACGATGCGGATCTGCTGGAAAGACTCGCCGCGGAACAAATTCCCCTGACCATGTGCCCCCTTTCGAACCAGCGCCTCCAGGTTTACCCCGACCTCACCCTTCATCCCCTGAAAGAGATGCTCGACAGGGGCATTCCCGTGACCGTCAACTCTGATGATCCTGCCTATTTCGGAGGTTATGTCAACGATAATTTTCTGGCCATCTCCCGTGCCCTTAACCTCTCCCGTAGTGACCTCCGCCTGTTGGCTGTTCACTCTTTCACGGGGAGTTTCCTCGATCAGGAGAGAAAAGCGGATCTGATCGCCACCATTCCCGCCTGACCGTTCGAATCCCCTGAGCGGGGATCAGTGTCTGAAAAGTTACCGGGTGGCGCCGGGAGAGATACGCACCCTGGTTTTTTTGAGGCCTGGCGATTGTACGATCAGGGTCAGGGGTTTACGGGCTCCCTCCCTGAAACGCACGATGGCAAGGGCCATACCGTTGAAGGCTTTACGGCTGTGGGAGGAGAAAGCATCCATGTCGGTGGGGTCCCCATTGTCGGTAGCCACGATCTCTCCCTGGCCCCTGAGACTGAAATGAATGGTCTGGCTGCTGCGGGGAACGGTACGGCCTTTCCGGTCGGTGACTTCGACGGTGATAAAGGAAAGGTCCTTTCCGTCGGGAATGATGGTGCTGCGGTCGGCACATGCTTTCAGGGCTTTTGCTCCACCTGTGGTTTTTAGCACATCCTCAGCCCAGGGTTTCCCCTTCCTGTAAGCGATGGCTTTCAGTTCGCCCGCTTCAAAGACCACCTCATCCCAGCGTAACCGGTATTCAAATTCACCTTTTTTCTTCCTTCCGAGCGACTTTCCGTTAAGGAATAATTCGGCTTCGTCTCCCGATGTGAAGAGGTGGACGGGGGTGGTTTCTCCGGTCCGTTCGGGCCAATTCCAGTGGGGCAGCAGGTGCGCCATGGGCAGGTCAGGGCGCCAGTGGGACTGGTAGAGATAAAACCGTTCTTTTCTGAAACCTGCCAGATCGATGATGCCACTGTAAGAACTGCGCGCATCGTAATAGGGGGTGGGTTCCCCAAGGTGGTCCCAGCCTGTCCACACAAACTCGCCGGCCACAAAGGGGTGTTTTTCCAATGAGGCGAATACCTTTTCAGGTGAAGCGCCGAAGTCAACGGCATGGAGTTCGTAGGAGGTCACATGGCAGCTCCTTGAGTCGCCACCGCGGCCATCCCTTACCGGGGCACTTTGCAGGTCAGAGACGGGAAAGAGAAATACCCCCCTGCTGCTGAAGGCCGAGGCGGTTTCGGTGCTGAGGATCACCTTGCCGGGATGCCTGGTGTGGAACGCTTCATACTGGGGGGCAGTCCTGATGCGGTCGGTCCCTTCGTATTCCGGTTCCTGGCGGATGCCCTCACCCTGGTAGTTGAGGCCGATGATATCGGGGACTTCCGGCAATTCCATATGGGGCTTGGCATAGTTCATGGCCAGAATGGTGGGGCGCGTGGGATCCTCCTCCCTGATAAATTGTTGCAGCCGCCGGGCCACCGCAGCGCCGGCCTCCCCGGTGTATTGCTCGCCCACCTCGTTCCCGAAACTCCAGATGATCACGGAAGGAGAGTTCCGGTCACGCCTGATGAAGGCCCGGGTATCGGCTTCGGACCATTCCGGAAAAATGAGGTGGAAATCATGCGGAGTTTTATTACGCTCCCAGGAATCAAAGATCTCATCGATGACCAGGAATCCCATTCTGTCGGTGAGGGCCAGCAACTCCGGGGCAGGAGGGTTGTGGGCCATGCGGATGGCGTTACACCCCATCTCCCTGAGGATTTCCAGCTGCCTTTCGGCTGCCCGTACGTGGAAGGCCCCTCCCAGGGCTCCCAGGTCGTGATGGAGGTTCACCCCTTTGATCCGGATCTTCTCCCCGTTGATGAAAATACCGCTGTCGGGATGAAAGGTCACCTCACGGATGCCAAACCGGGTTTCCACCCTGTCGACGGGCTGGCCATCCACCGTCAGGGTGGTTTCTGCGACATATAGCCAAGGCAGCTGGGAGGGTGGGGGCCCCCATAACCGGGGATTTTCAAGGACCACGGAGCCCCTGATCCGGGCCGGCCGGCCCGGGGCTACCCTGATCTCCTCCATGGTCAGGAGGGCTGCAGGTGCTTCCGCCCGGTTCGCGTCGGTTCCGGAGAAGTAAAAACGGGTGACCGGCTGAACCTTTTTTTCCGACGGAGAGTTGTTGTCGATGGTCAGGTCAAGGTGAATGGCAACCGCGGTTTCCGACACTATCTCCGTGGAGATGAAGGCGCCCCATGGGGCAACACGGAGGGGTTGCGTTTTGGTGAGCCACACATTACGGTAGAGGCCTGCGCCGGGATACCAGCGTGACGAATGGTTGGGATTGTCGAGGCGGATGGCCAGTTGGTTCTCTCCTCCCGGAACCAGCCAGGGCGTCAGGTCAAGTTGCCAGGAGGCATAACCATAAGGCCACCCCCCGGCCAGATGGCCATTGACCCAGACCATGGCGTAGGACATCGCCCCATCGATCTCCAGATAAAACGATTTGCCAGCATCAGAGGCGGGGATATCCAGTTTCCTGCGGTACCAGGCCACGCCGTTGACCGGCAGCCGCCCCATGCCTCCGCCTACTTCGCTGTTCCCTCCCTCCTGAAAGGGGCCTCCGATGGCCCAGTCATGCGGAAGATCTACCATCTCCCACGACCTATCATCGAACTCCACCTGAGTAAAGGGAAAATCCATCCCGGGATCTCCCTCCGGCCTGACATGATGGCGGGCCCGATCCCCGATGAAAGGATTAGCAGTCGGTAGTATCCAAGGCTTGAGAACATTCCGTGAAGTGACACGGGCCATGGCTTCCTTTGGCCGGGCGTCGGCAGGCTGGCCGTCCCTGAAATCACCGGTTGCCGGCCTCTCATCATAAATCAGACCATCTGGAACCTCCCCTTCTCCGTATTTGAAAAAACGCCACCCCCTGTTGAGGTTAATCCTTTCCCTGGGCTCTCCTTGCCCGGGTCCCCCAAATTCCTCCAGTAACTCCGGATTACGGGAAACTCCGGCTTCTTCCGGTCGTCCATTAACGGAAATCACGGGCAATACCATCAGAAGCAGGCTCGCCAGCAGGAAATGTCTCTTTGTTCTCAGCATACAGGAAGATGTTTCGTTTTTATCTGCCCTAAAATAGCCAAAAATCACGAGGCCGGACTTGGAAAAAACAGGGAACCGTATCATTGCCTCTGTTCGGGGTGGGGATTTATCTTCCTGTATAAAAAAAAAACAGAGAGCTGCTTTCGTAACTCTCTGTTTTTCAAGTGGTGCCACCGGGAATCGAACCAGGGACACACGGATTTTCAGTCCGTTGCTCTACCTACTGAGCTATGGCACCCCATTTTTTGATGCGACAAAAATAGATAATTTTTGGTTACTGCAAAGCAAAATTCATTTTCCTGCGAAATTTAGATCAGTTCTGAATTCCGGTGATGGCCTTCAGGAACAGGCAAACAGCTTTAACCGGGCCATGTTCTGCCCCGTGGTGAGCATTTTGCGGTCGGCTTCCAGCATGTCCATGCCGGCCGTCTCCTCGGGACTGACCCACAGGGCCGCATGGTGTTCCCTCAGGATCAGCTCCCCCTCCGTCCACCGGCACAAAAAGGGATAAAGGATAATTTCCTTTCCCGCATAGGCATGGCTGACGGGTTCCAGCGGCGAGCCCACGGCAATCCCTATTTCCAGTTCTTCCCTGATCTCCCTGACCAAAGCCTCCTCCCGGCTTTCCCCCGGCTGGATCTTGCCCCCCGGAAACTCCCACTTCCACGGATGCCCAGCGTGCATCCCATGCTGCGTAACCAGTAACCTGCCCTTGTCGGTGATCAGTGCACACACCACCTCCTTGCGTATACTTTCCTTTATCATCACCTAAAAATAGGCTTTTTTTCAGAAACGCGACCTCACTATTTTTCTAACTTTGGCTCTCAGTGACCTGCTCACCAAACCTATCCATGACAAAAGATGAATTGACGGTATTACTCAGCTCCTGGGAAAACCTCTGGGTGGTGAAAAACAACCAGGTAGATCTTATCCCGGATCTTCCCATGCTCATGGAAATCGCTTTGGAGGGGCGTGACCACCTGAGTTGGAGGGCCGCCTGGGTGGCCGACAAACTTACTTCCCGGAAGCCGGATCTGATCTCCCCTTACCTCGGAATGCTGGTGGAAAGCTTCCCAACCCTGGCCCATACGGGTAAAAAGAGGCAGTTCCTGCGCATGATTTCCAGTTGTCCGGTGGACCCGGAAGTGGCCGGATTTCTTTTTGACCACTCCCAGCAAATGCTCTTCGATCCCCGCGAACCGGTGGCCGTAAAAGCCTATGCCATGCAGATTCTGTTTAACATTTCGGAAGACCAGCAGGAACTGAAGCCGGAGGTGGTGGAAACCCTCCGCCAGGTCATGGAGATGTATCCCGAATCGGGAATTCAGGCCAGGTGCAAAAACCTGATCCGTAAGCTGATCCGTGAACCTTCCCGGCGCGGAAGGAATTCCGGGAGATAAGGCCAATAAACCTGTTGCCGGTAAGGATCCGGCCTTCAGCGGTGTTCCTTCTGTCCTGTTCCCTGTGCCGCTATTTTTCTTACCTTTGCGCGCTTGATCTGGCAAAAATCATGGTAGATTCCGGATATCTCACACATACCTTTTCCAACGGCATCAGGCTGATTCACCAGCCCGACGGGTCCCAGGTGGCCCACCTGGGGGTAATCCTCAATACCGGTTCGCGCGATGAAACCGCCGCCGAGCATGGGATCGCCCACTTCATTGAGCATTGCATCTTCAAGGGAACCCGCCGGCGTAAGGCCTATCATGTGCTTAGCCGCATGGAGGATGTGGGGGGCGAACTCAACGCCTATACGACCAAAGAGGAAACCGCCCTCTACGCCACCTTTCTTTCCGCCGATTATGCCCGGGCAGCCGACCTGCTCAGTGACATCCTGTTCAGGAGCGTTTTCCCGGAAAAGGAACTCAAAAGGGAAAAAGAGGTCATCGCCGAAGAGATCAACTCCTACAAGGATTCCCCTTCGGAACTGATTTTCGACGATTTCGATGAACTGGTGTTCGACGGCCATCCCATCGCCAGGAATATCCTGGGGACCTTTGAAAGCGTCCGGGGATTTGGCAGGGAGGAGATCTTCCGGTTTATGGAGAACAACTACCACACCGACCAGATGGTCATCAGCTCGGTGGGGAACATTCCCTTTAAGCGGCTGGTCCACCTGGCCGGCCGCCACTTCGGTGAAGAACCCGCCAAAACCAGGGTACACAACAGGGTGCAGTTTTCGGGATACCAGCCCGGAGAACGGATGGTGGAAAAGGAGACCTTCCAAACCCACTGCATGATCGGTAATGTGGCTTACGACTCCAACCACCCGCGCCGGATTGTGATGATCCTTCTGAACAATCTGCTGGGCGGACAGGGAATGAACAGCCGGCTTAACCTGGCCCTCAGGGAACGGGAAGGCATGGCCTATAACATCGAATCCTCGTACAACTCTTTTTCCGACACGGGCCTCTTTACCGTCTACTTCGGAACCGATAACGACAACTATGACAAAGCCCTGGAGGTGATCTACCGGGAATTCAGGCTTCTGAGGGAGAAAAAGCTGGGAACCCTGCAGCTCTCCCGGGCCCAGCGGCAGCTGACGGGCCAGCTGGCCATTGCCGGGGAGAACCATGAGGATCTCATGCTCACCATCGGAAAGACCTATCTCTTTTATAACCAGGTTGATCCTTTTCATGTGGTCTATAAAAAGATTGAGGCCGTCACCGCCGAACAAATCCTGGAAGTGGCCAATGAGATTCTGGACCCCGCACGGATGAGCCGGCTCATTTACCGGTGAGCAGGTTAATGACCGGGCACATTTGCCGGCGAGCAGGTGTGTGAACGGCCACATTTGCCGGTGAGATAGATTCTGGTTCTGTCCATTTCCGATCCCTTATGACCATGACAGACAGCTCCTGTTTCCTGACTCAGGAGTCTCTTTCGCTATGGTGACCGCCATCACGCATGGCTGATATGTGCAGCTGGTAATTTATGCCCTGCCCCCTTTTGACGGTTTTTTGATTTGGCTATCTTTGCTGAGATATGGCAGGTGAGAACAAATATGTGGAGACGCCGCTGATGCGGCAGTATTATGCCATCAAGGCCAAACACCCCGATGCAGTCCTCCTTTTCAGGGTGGGCGATTTCTATGAGACCTTCGGGGATGACGCCATCAGGGCGGCGGAAATTCTGGGCATCACCCTCACACGCCGGGCCAACGGGGCCGCCAGCTTCGTGGAACTGGCCGGTTTTCCCTACCATGCCCTCGACACCTATCTCCCCAAACTGGTCAGGGCTGGTCAGCGGGTAGCCATTTGTGAACAACTCGAAGACCCCAAACTGACCAAGAAAATCGTCAAAAGGGGCATCACTGAACTGGTCACCCCCGGAGTTTCCATCAATGACAATATTCTCGAGAACAAGGAGAACAACTTTCTGGCATCGGTTCATTTCGACCGGAAAACCGCCGGTGTGGCTTTCCTCGATATCTCTACCGGTGAGTTTCTGGTCGCCCAGGGCAACTTTGAATATATCGACAAGCTGCTGAGTTCTTTCCAGCCCAAGGAAGTGCTTTATCAGCGTGGCAGATCGCAGGAGTTCCATGAGATCTTCGGCACCAAATACTATACATTTAACCTCGACGACTGGGTTTATACGTCCGATGCCGCCTTTGACCGGCTCACCCGGCACTTCCAGGTGAAGGGATTAAAAGGCTTCGGCATTGACAACCTTCCCCTGGGGATCATCGCCGCCGGGGCCATCCTGCAGTATCTCGACATCACCCAGCACCGGCAGATAAGCCATATCAGCCAGCTCAGCCGTATCGAGGAAGAACATTATGTTTGGCTCGACCGCTTCACCATCCGGAACCTGGAGCTGTTCCATACCATGTACGAGGGAGCCAAATCACTTCACGTCGTGCTTGACAAAACCATTTCCCCGATGGGATCACGCCTGCTCCGCCGCTGGATTGCCCTCCCCCTGAAAGATACCGCCCGGGTGAATGAACGGCTCGATGTCGTGGACACCTTTTTAAGGGATGAAAGTCTCCGGGAGAAGATCAGGGAACATCTGCAATTGATAGGCGACCTGGAGCGACTGGTGTCGAAGGTGGCCGTGGGGCGGATCAACCCCCGTGAGGTGCAGCAAATCAAATTCGCCCTCCTGGCGCTGATTCCCATCAGGGAAGCCTGCCGGCAATCAGATAATCCGACACTCCTCCGGTTTTCGGAACAACTCAACCCCTGCGATACCATCAGGGAACGGATACAAAGGGAGATCACCGCCGACCCGCCTGTGTTGCTCAACCGCGGAAAGGTGATCGCCCCCGGGGTATCTGCAGAGCTCGACGAACTGCGCGAACTGGCCTACAGCGGTAAGGACTACCTGGCCCGCATGCAGAAAAAACTGAGCGACCAGACTGGCATCACCTCCCTGAAGATCAGTTTTAACAATGTCTTCGGGTATTATATTGAAGTGAGGAATACCCACAAGGAAAAGGTGCCCCCGGAATGGATACGCAAGCAGACCCTGGTGGGAGCCGAACGCTATATTACCGAGGAACTTAAGGAGTATGAGGCGAAAATTCTCGGAGCCGAGGAGAAGATTCTGGAACTGGAAACCCGCCTGTTCAACGAACTGGTGACTGCCCTGGCAGATGATATCTCCCCTATACAGCTCAACGCCTCCATCCTGGGCCGCATCGACTGCCTCCTGTCCTTTGCCTCCTGCGCACAAGAATATAACTATGTCAGACCCGGTATCAACGACTCTATGGTCCTGGACATCAAAGAGGGGCGTCACCCGGTCATCGAACGGCAGCTGCCGGTAGGAGAGAGCTACATCGCCAACGATGTCCACCTCGACCAGGAAGATCAGCAGATCATGATCATCACCGGGCCCAATATGGCAGGAAAGTCAGCCCTGCTGCGACAAACCGCCCTGATCGTCCTGATGGCCCAGATGGGATGTTTCGTGCCCGCTGCCTCTGCCTCCATCGGTGTGGTCGATAAAATCTTCACACGGGTGGGGGCCTCCGACAATATTTCACTGGGAGAGTCTACTTTTATGGTCGAGATGAACGAGGCCGCCAGTATCCTCAACAATGTGTCCGACCGGAGCCTTATCCTCTTTGATGAACTGGGCCGGGGAACCTCCACCTACGACGGAATTTCCATTGCCTGGTCGATTGTGGAGTACCTCCATGAACACCCCC
Source organism: Bacteroidales bacterium (assembly GCA_012729335.1). Lineage (GTDB taxonomy): Bacteria > Bacteroidota > Bacteroidia > Bacteroidales > Prolixibacteraceae > UBA1413. Next base: position 173,698 of record JAAYDJ010000007.1, read on the forward strand.
GGGCTCGCGCCAAAACTCTTTTCGCCACCCATTACCACGAGCTCAACGAGATGGCTGCCTCCTTTGGCCGCGTGAAGAATTACAACGTCTCCATCAGGGAACTTGGCAACAAAGTGGTTTTCCTCCGGAAGCTGGTCAAAGGGGGCAGTAACCACAGCTTCGGGATCCATGTGGCGGCTATGGCCGGCATGCCCCCCAGCGTCGTGGAACGCGCCGGCGAAATCCTCCGCCAGCTTGAGAAAAAAGAACCCCGCGAAAAACTGGCCAAACCCCTGGAAACCATTGGAACCAACCGCGAAGGCATCCAACTCAGCTTCTTCCAGCTCGACGACCCCGTCCTCAAGCAAATCCGCGACGAAATCAAAAATCTGAACATCAACAACCTTACTCCCCTCGAAGCGCTCAATAAACTCAACGATATCAAGAAACTGACCGGACTGAAGTAGCTTCCCTCCCCGGATTTTCGATCCCTCTCCTTCCACTTCCACTTCCACTTCCTCTCCTTCCACTTCCTTTCCTTCCACTTCTTTCCATCCATCTTTCTTTCGTCCATCTTCCTGGATCTATGCTTCATGTGGTTTGCATATTCCCTGCTTCCCCCGGATTCTACCTGGTGTTTGGTCAGGCCAGGGTGTGACCCCTATTGTTAAATGGAAATTTTTCCGGATTGTTTGGTAGGAAATAAAAATGGTTTATATTTGCATCGCAAAACAAAAACGTTCTTTTTTCACCGGTAATTACCGGATATCACCGCGGGAATAGCTCAGTTGGTAGAGCACGACCTTGCCAAGGTCGGGGTCGCGAGTTCGAGTCTCGTTTCCCGCTCCCTGTTAAGCGTAAAATCCGGATTTTACGCTTTCTTTGTTTCAGGGATGTGCGTAATCGCAGCGCCGCCCGGATGGTGGAATGGTAGACACGAAGGACTTAAAATCCTTTGGCCATAACGGCTGTGGGGGTTCAAGTCCCCCTCCGGGTACCTGTACACGCCTGATTATATACTAATCAGGCGTTTGTATTTGTAAGCGGTATCCCGATGTTCCCTACATCTCTTAACACACAGAATACGAATTACCTGGATCCTTCACTTCTTTTTTCTTTTCTGCGTCACTTTCTGCAATAATCCCATCGCGAATTTTTATTCTCCTGGATTCTTTTTTTGGGGTGAGACATTTCAGTTTGATTTCATTGATTATCTTTGTTTCGTATTTTTACGAAACATCAGGATGAAGAATCCAAAGAAGAAATATTTCTCTGATGATCAGGAAAGACTTGCGGGCTATGCCAAAGCCATGTCGCACCCTGTCAGGGTCTTCATCCTTGATTTTCTGGTCAGCAACATGGATAAGTGCTGTTACAGCGGCGATATGGCAGAAGAACTTCCCATCGCCCGTTCAACCCTTTCCGAGCATCTCAGGGTGTTGAAAAATGCAGGTTTGATCCAGGGCGAGATCAACCCTCCCTTCATTAAATACTGTATCAACCGGGAAAACTGGGAAGAGGCCAAAGCACTGTTTATGGCGTTTTTTAAACGGTAAAAAATTTTAAACAGATATTTCGAAAATATACGAAATAATAGAGAAGATTTAAATAGTTGCAAATTATAAATTTAACACCATGGAAATCAAAATTCTTGGGACGGGATGTCCCAAATGCAAGACGCTGGAAAAGAGCACCCGCGACGCGGTGGCCGAGCTGGGCATCGACGCCGACATCTCGAAGGTTGAAGACATCATGAAAATCATGACCTTTGGGATCCTGCACACCCCCGGATTGGTCATCAACGGAAAGGTTGTGTTGAGCGGAAGAGTTCCCTCACAGGCCGAAATCAGGGAAATCCTACAGAAAAACCTGTGAAAAAGGGTAAGTTCCAGAAATGAACAATGGTGGGATACACCATCGGCAAAAATTTACCTCAAGGTTATGACCACTGCTTTAATCTGCAAATCATTAAATAACAAAAAATAAAAAAATGAAAACATTCAGATTATTAGTTGTTTTTGTTCTCCTGGTCCCGTTTTATTCTGTAACGGCACAAACCGGTTCAAACACGGCTTCCGGCCCAAAGGTAGAAGCTTACTATTTTCACAACACCACCCGTTGTATGACCTGCCGTACGGTGGAAGAACGCGCCAAAGAAAACCTTCAGGATCTCTATCCTGAAATGTGGAAAAACGGGACTCTGACTTTCAAGGCTGCTGACCTGAATGGAAAGGAAGGGGAGAAGCTGGCTAAAAAACTGGGGGTTTCAGGTCAGACCCTTTTACTGACCAACGGAAAAAAGAAGATCAACCTCACCAACGAAGCTTTTCTATATGCCGTGACCAATCCGGAAAAATATAAAAAGGTTATCCAGGAGAAGGTGGATGAATTGCTGAAATAGCATACTGATTTGCGTTGTCCCTTTTGCGGTCAACCCGAGATGAGGCCAATGAATCAGTAGCATTTTGTAAATAGGCAATATACTTATTATGGAGTTTTTAACCGGACTACTTGAGAGCAGTTCACTGCCCTGGGTAACTGCGCTGGTTTTGGGTTTGATGACGGCCATCAGCCCGTGCCCGCTCGCGACCAACATCACTGCTGTAGGGTATATCAGCAAGGATATCGAGAACCGCAACCGGGTGTTCCTCAACGGGGTAATGTACACCCTGGGCAGGGCCATCAGCTACACGGCCATCGCCCTGATCATATTCTTCGGAGTCGACCAGTTCAAATTTTCAGGTGCTTTCCAGAAATATGGAGAGTTGATCATTGGTCCTCTGCTGCTGCTCATCGGTTTGTTTATGCTCGATGTGATCAGAATTAAATTTCCGGGTCTCAGCGCTCTGACTTCCAAAATGCAGGAAAAGAAGCAGTGGGGGGTTCTGGATGCCGTTTTGCTGGGTATCCTCTTTGCCCTCGCCTTTTGCCCCTACAGTGGAGTGCTTTACTTCGGAATGCTCATTCCGCTGACGGTTTCCAGTGCATCGGGATTGTACCTGCCCCTCATCTTTGCCATTGCCACGGCCCTTCCTGTCATCGTTTTTGCATGGATTCTGGCCTACACCGTTTCGGGAATCGGCTCGGTCTACAACAAGGTGAGAACCTTTGAAGTCTGGTTTCGCCGGATCGTAGCCATCCTCTTTATCGGAGTGGGGATTTATTACATGATCAAGGTGTTTTTCTAGATTCAACAGTGGAAGGAAGCCTTATCTCATCTTACCTGTGTATGTAACTATTTCGCCAGGGTGAGCTGTGTGGTATGTTTGGATAATTGTGAACAACTCATAATACATCATAGATGAAGAATATTGAATGATCAATGATCATGTTCAATAATCAGTTTCAGTCACAGATTTGCAGATAGTTAGAATATGGAAAACAAGAAAGAACTTAAGATACTGGTCTGGATCATTGTGGTGTTCGCGGTGGCTTTTTTTCTGCCCATCGAAAGTGCCCGTTTCAACACCGCCATTGCAGCCACCTTTGATCTGGTGAAGTGGTATGCCCGTGAGCATGTGGTACTTTGCCTGTTGCCGGCCTTTTTCATTGCCGGCGTGATCTCCATTTTTGTCAGCCAGGGTGCCGTACTGAAATATTTCGGGGCCAATGCCAAAAAATGGCTGGCCTATACGGTGGCTTCCGTATCAGGAACTATCCTGGCGGTCTGCTCCTGCACCATCCTGCCGCTTTTCTCCAGTATCCACAAGCGGGGTGCAGGTTTGGGGCCTGCCATAGCTTTCCTCTATTCCGGACCGGCCATCAATATTCTGGCCATCATTCTGACCGCCCGCATCCTGGGTTTTGAGATGGGAGTGGCCCGGACCATCGGAGCGGTGGTGTTTGCCATTGTCATTGGCTCTATCATGTCAATCATCTACCGGAAAGAGGAGAAAGCCAAAAAAGAGGAGCAGATGAATTTCGAAGCCCCCCCTGAAAAGCGACCAATGTGGCAGACCTCCCTTCACTTTTTCACGCTGGTGCTGATCCTGGTTTTTGCCAACTGGGGAGCTCCCTCTTCGGGAGAGACCACCGGCGCCTGGCATTTTATCTGGGCCCACAAATGGTATATTACCGCATTCTTCGGACTGGTCCTGGGATACTCCCTGATTTACATCCTGAAAATCAAATGGCAGTGGGTGTTAGGAGCTGTTTTGGCTACGGCACTCTCTGCGGTGCTGGCCTTTTCCCTGATCGAAAATGGCAAGCTGGCTCCGCTAGTGCCCATGCTGGTGGCCATTGCGGCACTGGCCCTCATCACCCTGCGTGACCAGAACGAACCCGAAAATAGAGAATGGACCCTGTCGGCCTGGGATTTTGCCAAGCAGATCATGCCTCTGCTGGCCATCGGGGTGGTGGTGGCCGGCTTCCTGCTGGGATCGACACATGATGGGATCTCCATTCCGGGTGTCATCCCTAATGAATGGATCTCAGCCCTGGTCGGAGGCAATTCCGTGTTTTCCAACCTGTTTGCTTCAGTGATCGGCGCTTTTATGTATTTTGCCACCCTGACAGAAGTCCCCATCCTTCAGGGACTCATGGCTTCAGGTATGGGAAAAGGCCCGGCCCTGGCCCTGCTGCTGGCCGGCCCCTCCCTCTCCCTGCCCAACATGCTGGTGATCCGCGGTATCATCGGCACCCAAAAAACCGCGGTTTATGTGGTGCTGGTGATCATTATGGCCACCATTTCAGGATTGATTTTCGGGGCAATGTGATGCTAATGTCAAGAGTATTGCTATTTCAGAAAAGTAGACAAAACTGAAAATAGATACAATGAAGATCCTTATTTTATGCACCGGCAACAGTTGCCGCAGCCAGATGGCCCACGGCTTTCTGCAGTCTTTTGATCCCCGGCTGGAAGTCTTCTCGGCAGGTACCGAAGCCTCCGGAAAACTGAATCCCAAGGCCGTGGAGGTCATGAAGGAGGCCGGGGTGGATATCAGCCACCATACCTCTGACCAGGTGGATCAGTACCTGGGGAAGGAATGGGATTACGTGATCACAGTATGCGGCGGAGCGAATGAAAACTGCCCTGTATTTATAGGCAAAGTCAAACACCGCCTCCATATGGGCTACGATGATCCTTCCCACGCCACAGGAACTCCCGAATTCATTCAAAGTGAATATTACCGGGTCAGGGATGAAATCAGGGAAGGATTCTGGAGACTCTACCTGGAAAGACTTAAAGCAGAACTTAATTGATGAATGCCGGACTGAAAAATGTGACCATCCAGAAATCGAGGCAGGACCTGCTTCCCGATGATCTCCTGCTTGATTACATCACTCCGGAACAACTGAGAACTTTCAAACAGTCGGGATTCGGCATCTTCAGTATTACGGTTTATGCCATGAAGTAATTCTTAAGCAGTTATACTCTTGCATACAAACTTTACATTGCATTTTGTTTGTGGCAAGACGCGATCGTAATAGTACCTATAAGAAGTGATCATTTCAGGATTCAGAAGATGTAACTGAAGCGGAGAAAGGCCAGGTTGAGGTGGGTGGAGCCACTGCCGAAGTCTCCGCTGAAATGCTGCCAGAGGAGTGACAGGTCCACATTTTCGGCCAGTGAGAAATTGAGGGAGGGCCCGGCATAATAGCCTTCCAGGTCGGGGAACCACATGGCTGCGAGGGTCAGGTTCAACAGTGGCGTGGCCGCCCAGGTGTACTGCCCGAAGGCAGTGAGTTCCGAGAATGCGAGGTGGCGTGCCGACAGGGTAGTGTTGTACAGGGATGAAAACTCTTGCAAATCAGGTGGATTCGTGCAGTACATGACCTGAACCATCGCCAGGGAGTTGTCCTTCATGGTTTTTTCAAACCCCGTGGTGGCCAGCAGCATGGTTTTCTCCGGAGCCTCTTTTTTCAACGGTGCGAACAGGGTGGCCTCCCCACGGAACGAAATGGTTCCGATGTTACCCGACCAGCCGGTGCCGGCCACCACATCCCGGCTTCCGGCGTATCCCCCCAGCAACTGTACATCATACCCTCCATGGTTAAAGCGCCAGAGTCCTGCTGCGGTCACCTCTCCGGCACGGTTCAGGCTGGCCGCAATCTCCACCACCGACGAAAAGGAGGGGTAGTACTGAATCCTGACGGCATCGCTTCCGGGCTTTTCGGGGTAATCTACATCAAAAAAGGAGTAGGCATTGAAAATGTCATTGGGATTCCATACCATGGTCTGCCCCCAGTTGATCCGCTGCCGGCCGATACGGATGTCGGTTTTGCCGGCCTTAATGTCGAGCGACAACCGGTCAAAGGTGGTGTTCAGGAAAAAGGATTTCTCTGTGATCAGGTTCCATGAAAGATCCATTCCACCTGGATCCCTGGCCGTCAGGACCGCATAACCGGCATCTGCCCTGACCATGTCGCCCGTAAACAACCGGTTCCGGATACCGGCGGTCAACCTGACCTGGTCGCAGATGGTGAGTTCCAGGTTGAGCCGGTTGTGCAGGAGGTTTTCGTGGACAAATTCCTCTTTGGGTGAACTGAACATTACCGTTTGCAGGGAATGGAGATATCCGCTGATGGTCAGGATTTTCTCTTTTTCCTGTGCCCCGCTCCGGAAGGACATCAGCAGCAACACCAAGGCCGGGATCCATCGTACTGGGGTCATTTCTCCGGAATTTCAGGGTTCCTGGTTTCATCCGACACCACGCAGCCGTCTTCCAGGGTGATCACCCTTCGGGCCATTTTGACCACCCTGGGGTCATGGGTAGAAAAAATAAAGGTAATTTTCTCTTCGTGGTTCAGTTTTTCCATGATTTGCAGCAGGGAGGTTGCTGATTTACCATCGAGGTTGGCGGTGGGTTCGTCGGCCAGCACATATTTAGGTCGTGAGGCCAGGGCCCGGGCGACGGCCACCCTTTGCTGCTGCCCGCCTGAGAGTTTCGCCGGGCGGCTGTGGATGCGGTCAGACAGTCCGATGGCCTCAAGCAACTCCAAAGTGCGGGCATCCCGCTCCCGGCGCGCCTTCTTCTGAAGAGCCATGATGAATTCAATGTTCTCACCAGCCGTCAGCACCGGAATGAGATTGTATGACTGAAAGACAAAACCAATGTTGTTCAGGCGAAAATCAATCAGCGCTGAAGGCTTCAGTGTCGACAGGTCAGTCCCTCCCACAAGTAGCTCCCCGGAAGTGGGCTGGTCCAATCCCCCGATCAGGTTCAGCAGCGTCGTCTTTCCTGATCCCGAAGGCCCCACGATAGCCGCAAATTCCCCTTCTTCAAAGGTGAGGTTCACCCCTTTCACGGCATGCACTTTCACTTCCGATCCGTCATAGATCTTGTGAAGATTTCTGATCTCAATGACATTCATGATGGTGGATTTATGATTTCGGAATTAGGAATTCGGATTTCGCAAATTTTGCTCTATTTTTTATTTCATATCAATCCGAGATCCGCCTTCCACCTTCCGTAATCGTTTTAATCCGCCTTCCGCCCTCCGCAATCGTTTTAATCCGTTCTGAGGGCTTCCAGCGGGTTCATTTTTAAGGCTTTCCGGGCCGGATAAATGGCTGAGAGGATGCCTGTGAGCATGATCAGCAGACTGGTGATTATGAAAAAAGGCGTATCGATGACCGGGAAGAGGTGGGCGGAAAAGCCCATGGCCTCCAGACCTTCCGAATATTTCACCAGGTTGATGCCGTTTCGGGAGGTAGCGGCAATGACAATTCCAGAAATGGCCATGCCGATGGCTCCACCCGTCACAGAGAGGTAAAGCGATTCGAGCATGATCATCAAAAAAGTCTTCCGGCGGTTCATGCCGATAGCGGCCAGCATACCCAGCTCGCGGGTACGCTCCAGGACCGCCATGAGCATGGTGTTGACGATACCAAAAGCCAGGGCTGCCAGGATCAGGGCCATGAAAACCCCATAAATCTGCTGCATCATATCGGCCAGCATGGCCATGTCGGGCTGGATCTCCTTCCAGCTGAGCACCTCCACTTCAGGAAACGCCTCCCTGATGGCAGGTACCGCCGTATCGGTCAGTCCGTTCTCCTCCAGGCGGCAGATCAACCGGTGGTAACTTTCCACCGGCAGGCCGGTAAGCTGCCTTAACTCCATTTCGGGCACAAACACCGACGAGGCTTCAAACATGTCGTTGTTGGTGCGGAAGACCCCACTGATCCGGAAGACCGCACTGGTCTGTATCTCATTCGCATCGAGGAAGGAGAGGACCATCCGCGATCCTTCCCTGAATGACCAGGCCGCCTCCCTGAGCGGATATCCATACTTCCGTTTCTCCTTCGCAGTAAGCAGGCTGTCGAGGGCTGCCGTAAACTTCTTGTCGGTGATAAACCGCCTTCCAAAAAGAGGGGCCACTTTTTCGGTAAGGGAAACCGGAAATCTGACCCTTTCGTACGCATCCATTTGTTCCGGGGTGAGGATATACCTGATGATGTTGAGCTCTTTGGCCAGCTTTTCACCAACCAGCACGGTGTTGAAGCGGGTTTTTGCTTCAAAATAACTCCCGGTGCCGGGGATCACCTTTTCGTGTAGCCTGAACATCCTCTTTTCTTTTTCCACGTCGACGCCGTTGATCACCACGCCCACGCTTTTGTTGGCCGTGGAAGCGATGCCGTTGAGGATGATCCTTCCGGTAACCCATTCCACTTCCGGAAAGGTATGCAACCGGTTCCTCAGGGAGTCGGGTGCAGGCAGCAGGTTGTTTATGCTGTGGTCACTCCTGAAATCCCTGCTGTTGATGTGGACATGGGAGAGTTCAATGTCCACGGCTTCTTCGATGCGCTGTACCACCGAACTGTTCATGGCGGCGATGGTAAAAACGCCGGCAAAAACACCTACGGCCATGGCGGAGATCACCGTCATGCTCCGGGTGCGGTTGCGCCAAACATTCTTCCAGGCGATGGATGCAATCATAAAGGTTTTATTTACGCCCTTAGGGCGGCTATAGCTTTGATAGTTAATATTTTGCGGATGCTGTAAGCCAGGGCAGTCAGGATGATGAGCAGTACCACTGCCACCTGCCACAGGTAATAGGTTTCGGGCAGCAGGGTAGGCATCACAGGATCAAAGCCATAATCCTCATACATGCGTGCCCAGTCGCCGGTAAACCGGATGGGATGGAAATGGAGCCTGATGACCACGGGAAGGGAGGCCAATACCCCCGCCACGATTCCCAGGAGACCGGTCATAACCATTTCGAGGGCAAAAATTCTGGCCAGCCTGACCTTCTGCATCCCGACGGCGATCAGCATGCCGAATTCCCTGCGCCGCTCCGCCAGCATCATCAGCACCGTGCCGAAAACCCCAAAGGCAATAACCAGGTAGAGGATCCCGATCATGATGGCGCCACTGCGGTTGTCTGCTTCCATCTGATTGATGATCAGGGCATTTAGTTTGTGCCAGGTGACGACTGTCAGCGGTTCCTTCAGCTGCCTGTTAAGCCTTTCCGCTGTAGCCAGCATGGACTTGTCGTCTTTGTCGCGGATCATGATCACCGCGGAAGTGGCCATGCCGGGAGCAGCAAAGAGTTCACGTGCGGCCTCCAACGGCATGTAGATGATCCGGTTGTCGATATCGGGCGCCGGCAGCTTAACCACTCCGGCTACCACAAACTTTCCGGCTGCGGAAGTACCGTGGTAACCCTGGCCAATCAGTACCAGGGTGTCGCCCTGGTTGGCTTTCAGATACCGCGAGAGGCCGTTGCCGATAAGGACTCCCCGGGATTCCGCGGAATCGAGATAGTTGTTGGGGAACACCGCATGACGGCGCAATGCACGCATCACTGTGCCTGAATCCCCGGTATCGATGTCCAGGTCGGCGAACAGCCGCCCCGTCCCCGTCCAGGATTCGCCGGAAAAGAGGTCAAGTAGCCCTTTCGTCCGGGAAGGGAGGGGCTCGTTCTTTAATCCTTCGACGGCTTCAGGGGTCAGCCTGAACCGCACCAGCCGGTTTCTTATTCCGGAGATATGGTCTTCTCCTTCGGGATCCACCCCCATCACCATGACTCCCTGCGTGGTACTGCCCGCGGCAGCCAGGGCAAAGGCTTCAAAACGGGGAACCAGGGCGTCTGCATTGGGATCGGAAAGGATCTGCTCCTCCAGGGCTGGAGAGAGTTCAAAACTGTTGTCGGTGACAGGCTCGTCGAAATAGTCGCGGTGTTGTAACTGGAGGTATCCCGAATAGGACTCAACCACGTTCATGAAAATCTGCCGGTAGGTTCCCAACTGGAACGACCGCATCACCAAGGCAAAAAAGACGGCGAAAAAGACCGACGCTGCGGTGATCAGTGTCCGGCGCCGGTTCCGCCACAGGTTCCTCCAGGCAAGTTTCCAGTCGTTCATGGGATTTCGGATTTCGGATTTCGGAATACGGATTTAAACGCCTTCCGGTATCACTTTACATTTTTCATGTTTTGTTGTGAAAAAAAGGATTCCTGAAGGGGAATGTTGAATTTCATTTCCCTGATTTCCAGTATAGTTTTATTTCCGGGAGTGTCGGCCGGCAGGAGCTCTATCCGTGAGGGCAGCAGCCTGCCGGCCATGATCTTCAGCTCTGAGGCCTTTTCGGTTCGTACCAGGATGTGGTCTTCGTCATATAACTCAGCCTTCATGACGATATACTCGTTTTTATCCACCCACCATACCTGGCGACTCCACAGGACATCGGCATCCTCCCGTGCCTCCATAACAATTCGTAAGCAGGGGCGCCCTTCAATCTTCTCCTCCCCCAGCAGGGAATGGGAGTAATCATTGACCACCGATGATTCCCTGAGGAGGTCATCGTTGGTGTAGTCGGAACCCATCCACCCCTGCGACATCATCGAAGGGGGAAGCTTGATGAGCCGGCTGATGGTAGGATTCCAACTCCACATTTCCGGTCCTCTTTTCAGAAAGGTCTGCCCCCTTTCACGGGCAGGCGCCGTGATCAGAGTGAGGGTGAATTCTTCCTCCAGTGACCAGGATTTAAATTCTATGGTGCGCTGCCATGTTGGCCTGACGACCGTCATAGTCATCACCGAATACCCCGATTTCTCCCCGTTAAATTTCTCATCGGCCTTCCTGGCGATTTCCCGGGCCGTCAACTCTTGCCCGGTAGCGCAAAAGCATGTTCCCACACTGACCAGAAGGAGGCCAACTCCATGAACCACTTTCGCCCTCAGCGGGTCCTTGGTTGTCTTATGCCAGCTCGTCAACAGGCTGATCATCTTGTCATGCGTCATAATGCTATATGAAAGTCCAGTGATCGATCCATTAAGTTTTAATTGTTCCTCCTGCGGAATTGCTCCTGGTGATGCAGGATCAGCCACTCTACCAACCTGGGGGAAAGGGGCTGGACCAGAGACAACAGTTTCCCCGGAAGGGAAAGTACGGTGATGTATTTTCTTCTGATAATATTCCTGACCACCGCCCTGGCCACCCTTTCTTTTGTCTGTAAGATGCTTCCGCTTCTGGGCTGAAGAACAACCTTTGACCCATCGGCAGCAATGGTCTCCTTCCCAGGATCATTTTCAGTGTACCCGACATAAACCAGTCCAATGTGGATCCCATTTCCGGCTTCTTCGATCCGGAGGGATTCTGCCAGGGCTTTTAACGCCATCTTGGAGCTACAGTAAGCTGATAGATTGGGAAGTCCCCTGATACCCGCCACGCTGGAAATAAAGACTATACTCCCCCTGGTGGCCCTCAATCCGGGTATGGCGGCTATGGTCGGGCTGGCTGTCCCTGAGATGTTACTTTCAAAGATAAGTTTGAATACCTCAGGATTAAGGTCCGCCATATTGCCGCGCATAGATATCCCCACATTGTTGACCAGGATATCCAGCTTCCCAAATCTTCTCAGGGCCTCAGTGATGAGCAGCTTTCCCCCATCGGTGGTGGAAACGTCGCAGCAAACTGCACTGATGCGGTCGTGGATGGTTTTTATCTCCTCTTCTGCCAGGGAGAGCCTTTCCTGGTTACGGCCGTTCACCACCACCGAGGCTCCCTGGCGGGCCAGTTCCATCGCGATCGCTTTCCCGATTCCGCGGCTGGAACCAGTGACTATGGCCACTTTTCCCTCCAGTTGACGAATTTTCATTGCTCAGACTTTACATAAACCATATCAGGATGAAATTTCAGCGCAGCAAAACTGTTGGTCAAGGCCATGGCCAAATGGACAAAGAAGGCAATCCAGATGGTTCCGGAGGTCAGTGTCAGCAGGCATAATACCAATCCGAGAGGAAGAGCTCCGAGGGTTTCCCTTAGTCCTTTGGGAATATGGGTAGTGGCGTACAAAGCCAGGTTTACGGCGATGGCTGGCCAAACCCCCAGGTGAGCGGCAAGGGGGAACAGGAGGATCCCCCTGAAGAGAAATTCATAGGCCAGCAAATAGAACACCCAACCTGCCGCGTTCACAATGGCTATCTGAGGCGTCCATATCTTTGCCCTGATCTGGGGATATTGATCCAGGTTCTCAGGCCTGGAGGCATTCATATAGCCGACTACTGCCATGACCGTCCCCAGCCCCAGGATCCAGAACAGCGAATACAAGGCGGTGGCAGTCCGGAAAGTCAGCCCAAAATCACGCAGGGTATAGCCGGGCATCAGGGTCACTCCGAGGATAGCGGGAATTACTCCCAACGCCAGAAATCCTACACCCCGGCAGAAGGTGATGTGCATCGCCGAATCCCAGCCACCTGGGAAACGGCGGTAAAAGTAAGCCTTCACTTTTTCCGACCGGAAAGTGAACCAGTAAAGGATAAAACAAAGGGTGACCAACAAAAGGGGCAATACCAATGTAATATCTCCCTCCTGCCATGAAAGGTCAGGTTGTAAGGTTATGTTCATTGTTTTGTTTTTAGGTAACCAGACTGGATAAACCATTTGTAGCACTCATTGATGGCCGTGTCGATGCTGGTCTGGGGCATGGAGAGTTCCCTGACAGCTTTCTCTGATGAAACATACTGTTTTTCGCAGGAAATCAAGGCCATAGGGTAGGATATCATAGGTGGTTTACCGGTTAACCTGCCGTATAGGTCTCCCGCCATGCCGGCGGCTTTCACCATCCAGCAGGGAACAGAAATACGGGGGGGACGGCGGTGTACAATTCCCGCCACTTTCATGAAGAAATCATGGTAAGTGAGATTTTCGTTGCCGGCAACATAATACTCTCCGATTTCACCTTGTTCTAAACTGTTGACGATGGCTGCGGCCACATCCCCGGCATAGATGTAATTGCGCCCCCCTTTGGTGTAAAATTTCAGCCTGCCTTCAGCCAGGGTCAGGATCATCTTTCCGGAACCGGGCACTGTATCCCACGGGCCTATCATAAAAGTGGGAAGAATAGCCAGTGCAGGCAATCCCCGGCTTTTCACCGCTTCCAACACCAGATTTAACGCCTCATATTTTGAATCGATGTAATCGAGTCCGAACCTGGCTCCCGGAAAGCGTTGATTTCCTGTTGGGCTTCCGGCCGTATTTACAGAACTCGCAGAGCCTACATATACCATGCGTCGCACGCCATGGTTCAGTACCTGCCCGATAACATTCAGTGTCCCCTCCACGTTGATCTTTCTGACCACTTCCGACCGGGCAGGCCATATGGCCGTGGAAGCGGCAGCATGCACCACCATATCCGCTCCCGAAAACGCGCGATCCAGACTTTCCGGTACCAGAATGTCTCCGTAAAACCGCCGGATGGGTAATCCCCCGAGGGAGGAGGCCCGCGATGAAGGATGAATGAGAACATGCACCTCCACCCCCCTGGCAATGAGTAAACGTACCACCTGGCTGCCAAGCATGCCGTCTGCCCCTGTTACAAGCACTTGCATAGCCGGTTTCTTTCCCCCTAAGTTAAAGATATTTTCTTTGCAACATAAAGTAATCTTGCATTGACCATTTTGTGTGAGATGGACGCTCAGGCTGCCGAAGGTTTCCCTCTTTCCGTCATTTCCATTAACGCTTCAGTGGTACCGCCGGTTAACGGCTGTCGGGAGGTTTTTTTCTGAATTAGTCAGGTGCATGCCCTTTCAACCGGAAAGATTTGTATTTTTGAAAAAACCATCTTATGAGTTCCCTGTTTTCTAAATCGATAGCCCTTATGGCGCTTGGTGCAGGTTTTACAGCTTGCGACAAGGAGAAGCCGGATGGCCTGACGCGGCCCAATATCATTTTTATCATGAGCGATGATCATGCCTATCAGGCCATCAGCGCATACGGGTATGGCCTTAACCATACACCCCACATTGACCGGCTGGCCAGGGAAGGAGTGATGTTCAGCAGCGCCTGTGTCACCAACTCCATTTGCGCCCCCAGCCGGGCTACCATGCTCACCGGAAAATACAACCACATCAACGGCAAGGTCGACAACAGGAACCCCTTTGACTGGGACCAGCCCAACTTTGCCAAACTACTGCAACAGTCCGGTTACCAAACAGCCCTTATCGGGAAAATTCACCTCGACGGAACTCCCCAGGGATTCGATTATTGGAATGTCCTTCCCGGGCAGGGACAGTACTACAATCCCGATTTTATAGAGATGGGAGAGAAAAAGAGATTCCAGGGGTATTGTACCGAGTTGACCACCCAGTTTGCCCTCGACTGGCTGGAAAATAAACGCGATAAGGAAAAACCCTTCTGTCTTTTGTTCCACCAGAAGGCGCCCCACCGCAACTGGCAGCCGGCACCCAAATATCTCAACCTCTTCGATGACAAAACTTTCGATCCGCCGGCCAATTTCTTCGATGACTATGCGGGACGGGGAAGGGCGGCCCATGAACAAGAGATGGAAATTGCCGGGCACGGACAGTGGGGACATGACTTCAAGTTGATTGTCGATCCCAATGGCGACTCCACCCACTTTATCCGTGACCTTCAAAGGATGGATGCGCAGCAACGTACACAATGGATGGAGGCTTACGAAGGAGAAAACCAGGAGTTCCTGAAAGCCGGACTTAAAGACAAAGAGCTGGCACTCTGGAAATTTAACCGCTATATCAAGGATTATCTCCGCTGTATCCAATCGGTTGACGACGGAGTGGGGGAGGTCCTCGATTATCTCGATAAGAACGGTTTGACAGAAAACACCATTGTGGTGTATACCTCCGACCAGGGTTTTTACCTGGGGGAACACGGATGGTTCGACAAACGTTTTATGTACGAACAGTCGCTGCGCACCCCGTTGCTGATCCGGTATCCGGCGGAGATCCGGCCGGGAAGCGTCGACAACCATTTGGTGATGAACCTCGACTTTGCCCCCACGTTCCTCGATTTTGCCGGGGTGGCTATCCCTGATGATTTGCAGGGCGAATCGTTCCGCCCGTTGGTCGCAGGAAAAACAGGGGAGTGGCGTGACGCCGCCTATTACCATTACTACGAATTTCCGGCCGAGCATATGGTCAAACGCCATTATGGCCTCAGAACCGAACGCTATAAATTGATTCATTTCTATTACGACATTGACGAATGGGAACTTTATGACCTTCAGAAAGACCCTGATGAAATGAACAATGTATATGGCGATCCCGCCTATGCGGAAGTCCAGGCCGAACTCCACCGGAGACTGACCGGGCTGCGCATCCAATACGGGGATTCAGAAGAGCTGGACAAAAAGTTCCTGGAAACGTTTTTAAAGCAAAAGGAGTAGGAGATCAAATTATCAGAGGATTAGAAAGATTTCACTCTGGAATCCGGAATAAAACTCAAAGCGAATGGACAGGTTGTATGAAAGAGTGTCGTTTGGGATCAGCCGGCTGATCACGCGGGAGTACAGCACTTCTTTTTCTTCAGCGGTGGGATTGCTGCCAGGGGATCTGCGGGAGGCCATTTTCAGTATCTACGGCTTTGTGCGGCTGGCCGATGAAATTGTCGACACTTTTCATGAACATGACAAATCTCTGCTCCTCGAAAAGTTTGAAGGAGATTACGACGATGCCCGTGAGAGGGGGATCAGTCTCAATCCTGTACTCCACGCTTTTCAGCTGACAGTGAAGAGATATGGGATCGAAGATGCCATGATCAGAGCCTTTCTCAAGAGTATGAAGGCTGACCTGGTAAAACAGGAATACCTCACTGACGCCGAACTGAAGGAGTATATCTATGGATCGGCTGACGTGGTGGGGCTGATGTGCCTCAAGGTATTTGTCCGCGGGAACCAGGCCCTCTACGAGGAATTGGAAGTTCCTGCCATGCGCCTGGGCACCGCTTTCCAAAAGGTCAATTTTCTGCGCGACCTGCGCAGCGATACCCTTAAACTGGGGCGTTCCTATTTTCCGGGGTATGATGAAAACAACTTCACGGACCAGGACAGGGACGAACTGGTCAGGGACATCCGTGCCGATTTTGATTCTGCCTACGCGGGAATCCGCCGCCTGCCCCAGGATGTAGGGGCCGCAGTCCTCGTTGCCTGGTACTATTACCTTGACCTCCTCCGGAAAATCAGCCGCACACCCGCAAAAATCCTGGCCGACCGGCGTATCAGAGTCTCCAATGGCAGAAAATTACTTCTCCTGTGGCGGGGCCTCATCCACTGGAAGCTGAAGGTTGCCATGACACCCGCGCCATCCATCCCTAAACCCTGATCTATGCGGTGGCTCTATTTTTCCCTCCTGGCAGGAAGCATCCTGGTACCGGCCCTCTGGACCTTCTCCCCGAAACTGCGGTTTTACCCGAAACTGCCGGCAGTCCTGCTTGCGCTGGTGATCGTGGCCTTTCCTTTCATCCTGAAGGATATTCTCTTCACCCGCCTGGGCATTTGGGGATTCAATCCCGAATACTTCTCCGGGATCCGTGTGGCCGGACTCCCGCTCGAAGAGTGGCTTTTCTTTGCCGTGATCCCCTATGCCAGTATCTTCCTCCATGAAACCGTGGTCTACCTGAAACCAGGGTGGATTCTTCCCGGGCGTGCCGCTAAAGTCATCTCCCTCTTTTTGGCCGGAGGCGCTCTCCTGCTGATGATCCTCTTCCCTGAAAGGCTGTACACCTTCTTCAACAGCCTCTTCCTGATAGCCGCCCTGCTATGGGCCCACTGGTCAGGATCGGAGGTGATCCGCCGGTTCTATCTCACCTTCCCGGTTATTCTGGTGCCCTTTCTGGTCGTCAATGGCATTCTCACCGGCAGCTTTATCCCCGGGGAGGTGGTCTGGTATGACCCCGCCCATTTTATGGGCCTCCGCATTTTTACCATCCCCGCAGAAGACGCCGGGTATGCCTTCAGCCTCATCCTGGGAAACCTTCTCCTTTCGGAGTGGCTCTTCCGGAGAATAGATAAACAGGTTCAACCCCGGGGTGAATAAATCCAATCCTATGGTGCATCAATCATCCAGCAACCTCTCCACATCCAATCCGCTCTCCGGAGCCCTCTGTCAGGAATGTTCAGGCCGTTGCCTGTGGAAAATCCGGCTTTTCTTCGTCCTTTTTTACAGTGTGGGGGTAGCCGGGCTGTATCTGCCCCTCAGCCGGGAACTCTTCAGGAATCTGATCCCCCTGGCTTTGTTGCTCAGCTTTGCCACTCTGATGGCCTTCCAGCCTTCACTGCGCAAACCCGCGACCCTTCTCTTCTTTCTTTTTGTGTGGGCCGCCTCTTTCCTGGTGGAGATGGCCGGCGTTCATACAGGGAAGATCTTCGGGGTATACACCTACGGAACTGGTCTGGGGTGGAAAATCCACGGTACCCCCCTGATGATAGGCATCAACTGGCTGATGCTTACCCTGTTTTTTGCCGACCTGACCGACCGCACGGGAGTGAAGGGGTGGACGGCTCCTTTGGTGTCGGCCGCCGGTATGGTGGCCTATGACCTGGTTCTGGAACAGGCCGCACCCGACCTCGATATGTGGTCATGGGCGGGCGGAACCATCCCCCTGCAAAATTTCACTGCCTGGTTCCTCCTGGCCCTCGTTTTTCAGGTACTCCTCCGCATCCTGCGCATCCCCTTCAGGAATCCCCTCTCCATGACCCTGCTCCTATGCCAATTCTGCTTCTTCCTGCTGCTGGTCCTCCTGTTTAAATTCTCAGGATGATGCTCAAACCCAGGAAAAATATCCTCATTTACCGCTTCTTCGAACATTATGTTATTCTGAAAATTAAAAAGCGGTTCTCCCGGGTTCTCCTTTCCGGGGAGATTCGTGACGACCGCAAACCCATCCTGCTTGTGGCCAACCACAACAGCTGGTGGGACGGTCTCTGGGCCAGCTATGTGAATACCACCCTCTTCGGCCGGAAATTTCATTTTATGATGATGGAGGATCAACTCCGGAAATATCCCTTTTTCAGATACACGGGGGCTTACTCCGTCAGAAAGGGAAGCCGCGACGCGTATGAAAGCTTCCAGTACACCCTTCAACTGCTCAGGGACCCTGGGAACCTGGTCCTTCTCTTTCCGCAGGGGAAGCTGGAATCACTGTATGTGCGCGAGTTTACCTTCGAAAAGGGGGCCGATACCATCGTCAGGAGGGTGGGGGAGCAGATCCGGGTGGTGATGATGGCTACGATGGTCGATTATTTCTCGCATGTGAAGCCCGGCCTATACATCTATCTCCGGGAGTACCTTCCCGGTTCAGGAGAGACTCTGGAGGAGGCCTACAACCGCTTTTATGCCGAATCGCTTCAGGCGCAGACTGAAAGGAGGGACGAATGATCCCGTGTTCGCTCTGGATGCTTGCGTTTCTGGCGGGTGAATGGGGTGTATGGCCCGGACTGCTCCTGGTGGTTGGAGGGGGTTTCGCCCTGGTCCTGGTGGTTGGAGGGGGTTTCGCCCTGGTCCTGGTCGCGGTGCAGTGCCTGGTGGCCCTGGTGAACCTGCTTTCCCGCCCCTGGTTGACCCGCGAGATCCCCCCCGACGAACCCCTGGTGTCGGTGCTTATTCCCGCCCGCAACGAAGCCTCCACCATCGGCAACCTCCTGTCTGACCTCTCACGGCAACCCTGGCCACATCTTGAAATCCTGGTTTTTGACGACCAGTCAGAGGACGATACGGCCGCCGTGGTTCAGGTTGCTGCCGCTACCGATCCACGCATCAGGCTGATTTCCTCCCCGGGGCTCCCCGAAGGATGGACGGGCAAGAACTTCGGATGCCACACCCTGGCTGCCACTGCCCGGGGTGAATTCCTCCTTTTCCTCGATGCCGATGTACGCCTCGGAGGCCACCTCACTGCAAATGCCGTGGCCGCCTCCCGTCGCCTCCATACCGGCCTGATCACCATCTTCCCGCAGCAGACCATGCTCACCCGCGGCGAGAAATGGACCGTCCCTGTCATGCATTACATCCTGGTCTCCCTGCTCCCGCTCCCTCTGGTCCTGCGCTCGTCACGCCCCTCCCTGGCCGCCGCAAACGGACAGTTCATGTTTTTTACCGCTGAGGCCTATAAGAAACTGCAGCCGCATTTCCGGGTCAGAAACACCAGGGTCGAAGACATCGCCATCGCCCGCATGATGAAACAACAAGGCGAACGGGTGGCCTGCCTCCTGGGAGACGAACGCATCACCTGCCGCATGTACTACGGCTTCCGGGAGGCCGTGAACGGCTTCTCCCGTTCCGTCACCGCTTTCTTCGGCAATTCCTTCCTCCTGGCCCTCCTCTTCTGGCTGCTCACTACCCTGGGATTCGTCCCGCTTGTCCTGACCCCTCTCCTGACCCCTCTCCTGACCCCTCTCCTGCACCCTGCCCTGGAGCCGGCTGCCCTCTTCCCCTTCCTCCCGCTACCCTCTAATCCTGGCGTTTCCCTGCTTATGCTCTGGCTGGCCTTTACCCTGGGAACCAGAATCTTCGTATCCCTGGCCAGCCGTCAACCTCTTTTTTTGAACCTGGGTTTGCTCAGCATCCACCAGATCTCGCTGGGATTGTTTATATTTAAAGCCCTCCGGAATAAATGGAAGCAGGGATTCGAATGGAAAGGAAGATTGGTTTCATAGTAGTATTTCTCATTGTGATAATGACTTTGACGACACCCTTCATTGCGGGTGCAGCGGCTAGCCCGCCTTCCTCTCACAGGGAAAGGATATACAAGGCTTATGTAGAGGGGAAAATGGACGCGTGGCGGGGCATAATAGATCAGATGGAAGCCTCTTCCAAGGAAGACCATGCCAGGCTTTTGGAACTGGTCAACTACCAGTACGGTTACATCGGATTTGCCATCGGTAAGGGACAGAAAGAGGCGGCCACCCGTTATCTGGCGCAAGCCGAGAAAAACCTGGCCCTTCTCGAGAAAGCCAAATACCAACCCTCCATGACACATGCCTACCGGGCTGCTTTCTATGGTTTCCGGATTGGCCTGAATCCTTCATCGGCGCCGTTAAACGGCCTGCGCAGCCTCAGGGCTTCCAGCCTGGCGGTGGGCAACGATGCCGCCAACTGGTTCGCCCTGGTGCAGAAAGCCCATATCCAGTTCTACATGCCCCCCGCTTTCGGCGGCTCCAAAAAGGAAGCCCTCGAATACCTCCTGAAAGCCCGGCAACTCATGGAGAAAAACGACCGTCTGACCCAGGGAAACTGGAATTACCTCAGCCTGCTCACCCTGATCCTTCAGACGTATGAAGCCCTGGGAGATCTGCCCTCGGCGCAACACTATTGCAAACTGCTTCTCACAAGGGAACCCGACTACAGTTGGGTACGCGACGGCCTCTGCCCCGCTATTGAGGAAAAAATAAACAGTCAAAAAGAATAAAACATGGGAAAAAGTGTATTGGTGGTGGGGGCCGGACTGGCCGGACTGGCTGCGGCCCTTCGGCTGGCAAAAAACGGCTATAGCGTGCACATCGTGGAAAAAAACAGCCAGCCCGGGGGCAGGCTCAACCAGCTTAAAAAGGAGGGCTTCACCTTTGACACGGGCCCCAGTTTTTTCAGCATGTCATACGAGTTTAAACAGTTCGCCCGCGATTGCGGCATCGACCTGCCTTTCAGGTACGTCGAACTCGATCCCCTCTACACGGTCAACTTCAGCAACAGTCCCAAAACGTGGTACCTCTATAAGGATATCAAAAAGCTTGCGGCCCAGTTTGAAGAAGTGGAGCCAGACTTCGAAGAGAAAATGAGGCGTTACCTCGATAAGTGCCGCCGCATCTTCCATGATACCGTCGATATTGTTATCAAGCAGAATTTTAACTCCCTGTTTGATTTCGGTCTGGCCCTCATGCGGGTCAATCCTGTTCATCTTCCCATTCTCTTCCGGAAATTCAACCAGCAGGTCAACCGTTATTTTGTGTCGGCTGAAGCCCGCAGGATGGTCTCCCTGGTCGCCTTCTTCCTGGGGAGAACCCCCTTTGATACCAGTGCAGTATACACCCTGCTCTCCTATACCGAATTCATGCACGACGGCTATTACAATGTGGAGGGGGGGATGTATGGCATCGTGGAAGGATTGGTGCGCGAACTCGACAAGGCCGGAGTGAAAATCACCTGCAATACGGAGATCACCGGCTTCAGGGGCGCCAACGGACGTCTGGAGGCCTTTACCGACCGCAGCGGCCAGGAATGGAGCGCCGATCTTTTTCTGGCCAACGGCGATGCAGCGGTCTTCCGGGGCAGCGTGATGAACCGCATGGCCTTCTCGCCCGAAAAACTCGACCGGATGGAGTGGACCATGGGCTATTTAACCATTTACCTGGGTATCCGCCGGAAACTCCCCCACGTCAACCATCATAACTATTTTCTGGGCGATAACTTCGAAGCCTATGCCCGCGACGTCAGAATCAACCCCGATACCCTGCAGAAACCCTATTACTACGTCAACGTCATCTCCAAGTACAACGACCATTGTGCCCCGGAAGGGTGCGAAAGCCTCTTTTTCGTCTGTCCTGTTCCTGACCTGCGTTACAAACCCGACTGGTCGGACCGCGAGGAGATTGCCATGAGCATCATTTCTGACTTCGGAAAACGGATCGGCCAGGATATCGTTCCCGACATCCTTACCAAAACCATTTACACCCCCCTCGAGTGGAAGGAACAGTTCAACCTCCACCGGGGAAGCGGACTCGGGCTCTCTCACAAGATCATGCAGATCGGTGCCTTCAGACCCAAAAACTACGACGAGGAGTTTAAGAACCTGTTTTATGCCGGCGCTTCCACCATCCCGGGAGCCGGGCTGCCCATGGCCATCATCTCGGCCAACCTCGCCTTCGAGCGTATGACTGCTGTCCTCTGATCCTTTCCCCGCAGAAGATCTGCCCTAAACGTCAGGCCAGTTCATGCATTGGTATAAACCATATAAAATTCCAAACGCAAGATTTCGGATTTTGGATTTCGGACTCAAGACTCATTCCAGACCCAGGATTCCAATATTCAAGATTCAAGATTCCAGATTCCCGACTCCCGATTCCATACCTTGCTCCCTGGAAGGTGTTGCGTTCTTCCAGCAGTTTTTCGACCATATGGGTAAAGACATGGTTTTTGATCCCCCAGGAGGGGGCGACCAACAGGGATGCCGGAGCCTGGCTGGTGAAACGTTCCACTGTAATGGCCGGATTCAGCCGCTCCAGATAATCGACGACCAGTGATGCGTAGGCGTCAGCCGTGAAGAGGTGGAACCGGGAGGGATTTTTCCGGTACTGCGCCGCCAGAGCCGTTCCCTTGTGGATCTGCAGCTGGTGGAGCTTCAGGTTATCAACAGGGAGCTGTGAAATCACGGCGGCCTGCTCCAGGATCTCCCGGTGGTTCTCCCCCGGAAGTCCCAGAATCATGTGAGCGGTGGTGCGGAGTTTACGGGCTGCAGCTTTTTCCAGCGCCATGACCGATTCCCCGAAGGTATGGCCCCTGTTGATTTCCCTGAGCGTGCGGTCGAGATGCGATTCCACACCCAGTTCCAGCATGATATAATACTTCTCCGACAATTCGGCAAGGTAATCAAGGGTCTCTTCGCCCAGACAATCGGGACGGGTGGCAATGACCAGCCCCACCACTCCCTGGCAGGCAAGGGCTTCCCTATAAAGGGTGCGGAGCCGCTCCACAGGGGCATACGTGTTGCTGTAGGACTGAAAGTAAGCCAGGTACTTCATGCCGGCATACTTGTGCGCAAAGAAGGCTATGCCTTCCTCCATCTGCCGGCTTACCGGCCGCCTTTCCTCTGTCATCCCCGGCGAAAAAGCTGCATTATTACAGTAAGTACACCCCCCCTTACCCCGCGTTCCGTCACGGTTCGGACAGGTAAATCCCGCTTCGATGCTGATCTTCTGCACCTTCTCCCCACCGAAGAGCTTCCGGAAATGCGGCCCGAAACTGTGATACCTCCCTCTATGCCCCCAGGCAAACACCTGCATATGCTTCATGAGTTTGAAACCCCAAAAATACGATAATTGGCATTGCGGGAAAAACTTTGGCCCCGCATCCTTCTTCACCCATGCCTACTGTTGAAAACTAGGATGAAAACTTTCATGCACTTTGGGTCG
The DNA here is from genome assembly GCA_012729335.1 of Bacteroidales bacterium. Classification (GTDB taxonomy): domain Bacteria; phylum Bacteroidota; class Bacteroidia; order Bacteroidales; family Prolixibacteraceae; genus UBA1413. The sequence continues at coordinate 196,995 of JAAYDJ010000007.1, forward strand.
CCTTCGCATGTAAACAATGTGAAAATTCCTATTTTTAAACGAAAAACCTTTTGATTATGTTCACTGTACAAGATAAGGCCCAGATGACCACCCGGGGTAATGACCCGGAAGAAGTTCTGAAGCAGATCGGCTATTTCCGCAGCGGATTTCCCTTTCTGCCCGTGGTGGAGGCCGCTTCCCCCGGAAACGGAATATTCACCCCCGGCCATGATGAAATTGACCAGCTGAAGTGTTTTTACGCTGAGAAGTGTGCCTCAGGGATTTCCGTCATGAAGTTTGTTCCCGCTTCCGGGGCGGCCAGCAGGATGTTCAAGGCGCTTTTCACCGCCCTTGACGACCTGAAATCAGGCAAAACGGAAGAGGAGGTTCTGGCCGGTAACAAGGATGCCCGTGAGTTTTATTCCAGAATCAGTGATTTTGCCTTTGCCGGGGATCTGAAGTCGGCCCTGGCTTCCGCCGGCCAACCTGAAACCCTGCGCACCCTCCTGGAATTTCTGCTGACCTCCGCCGGCCTTAACTACGGCAGCCTCCCCAAAGGCCTGCTCCTCTTTCACCGCTATGCCGGTCACTGCCGCACCCCCTTTGAAGAACACCTGGTCGAAGGCGCCCGCTATGCCCGGGATGCCGCAAACGTGGTCAAACTCCATTTTACCGTATCCCCGGAGCACGAATCGGGTTTCAGAGATTTGCTGGCCCGCATCAGGGAGGCCTATGAAGCTGAATTCGGAGTGACTTTCGACGTGGGTTTCAGCCATCAGAAACCCTCCACCGATACCATTGCCGTCGACATGAACAATGAACCCTTCCGGGAAAACGACGGCTCCCTGCTGTTCCGGCCCGGCGGCCACGGAGCCCTGCTCGAAAACCTCAACGACCTCGATGCCGACCTTGTCTTTATAAAGAACATCGATAACGTGGTGCCCGACACCCTTAAGGAACCTACCTTTACCTGGAAGATGGTGCTCGCTGGCATGCTCTTGCGGGTGCAGGAGCAGCTTTTCCGCTATCAAAAGGAGCTGAACGAGAAGTATTCCCATTCCATTGAGAGCGGTTTTCTGGCCGAAGTGGCCAGTTTCCTGGAGAACACCCTCCATACCCGGCCCGATAGAAACCACTACTATACCGAGAAGGAAGAGCTGGTGGAATATCTGCGGCAGAAGCTGAACCGCCCTTTGCGGGTCTGCGGAATGGTCCGTAACCTGGGGGAACCCGGAGGCGGCCCCTTCTGGGCCATGAACCAGGATGGCACGGTTTCCCTCCAGATCGCCGAAAGCGTCCAGATCGACCAGCACCATCCTGTACAGGCCGCTATCGCCCGGAATGCCACCCATTTCAACCCCGTGGACCTGGTGTGCGGCCTCCGGAATTATAAGGGCGAAAAATATGACCTGATGGCCTTCAGGGATCCACAGACCGGATTCATCTCCCACAAGTCAAAAGACGGCAGGGATCTGAAAGCCCAGGAACTCCCCGGCCTGTGGAATGGCGCCATGAGCGACTGGAATACCCTCTTCGTGGAAGTCCCCGTGGAAACCTTCAACCCCGTGAAAACAGTTAACGATTTGTTGAGGGAACAGCATCAATAACAGATTTTTGTCCTGAATTAAAAGGTTTTTATACATTTGCAGCTTAATTGGGTCAGAAATGAGCGACGACGACCGCGAATATTATGACGAACAGGATGCCCAGGCAGCCTATGACAGGTTCAGGGATTCGCTCCGGGAAGGCGCTTTCCGCTATTTCGACGTGGTAGAATTTGAGGGGATCATTGACAACCTGATGGATGAAGGCGATTACGAAAATGCCCATGTAGCCATCGAACATGCCATGACCATTCACCCCTCCGCACTCCCGGTCCGCATCCGCTATGCCCAATACCTTATCAACAAAGGGAAAACCAAGGACGCTCTCGAAGAACTGGCCTTTCTGGAAAAGGTCGACAGCGAAAACCCTGATATTTTCCTGATGCAGGGAACCAGCCATCTTTTAGAGGGCAGCAGGGAAAAAGCCGAATCCTCCTTCCGTAAAGCCGTGGCATTCGCTGGTGAGGAGGTGGCCGACATTCTTTATCATATCGGCACCTCATGGATCTCAGTGGGAAATCTGGAGATGGCCATCCTCTATTTTGAACGCTCCTTCCGTGTCGACCCCGAAAATGAAATGGTCCTCAACGACCTGGGGTATTTCTACGACCAGCTCGGATATCCCGAAAAAAGCATCCGTTTTTACAACCTTTATCTGGATCTTGATCCGTTCAATCCGGCGGTATGGTTCAACCTGGGGATTGCCTACAACAGGACAAGCCGTTTTGAGAAGGCCCTGGAAGCCTATGAGTATTGCCTGGCCCTGAACGAGAGCTTTTACCATGCCATCTTCAACAAGGCCAACTCCCTGGCAAACCTGGAAAGGTACCGTGAAGCCATTGCGGCCTACAGGGATTACCTGAAGTCGGATCCGGAGAATGACGACGCCTGGTGTTATATGGGGGAATGTTACCTCAACCAGGGGCGCTATAAAATGGCAGGCCGTTATTACCAGAAAGCCCTTTCCATCAATGCCGTCAACGACATCGCCCTCTTTTCCCTGGGGATCGTAAGATGGGTGGAGAAGAACTTCAGGGAAAGCCTGCGGCTTATCCGTAAGGCCATCTCCCTGGAAGAGGAAATGCCCGATTACTGGTTTACCTACGCCAGGGTGCTGGGTGACGCCGGCATGATCAGGGAAGCCCGCAGGGCTTTCAATAAGGCGGTCCACCTCCATCCAGGCAACGCCGAAATTTGGATTTACTACGCCGAGTTCCTTCATCAGAACGGGTTGGTCAGCGAGGCCATCAGTACCCTGAAGAAGGGCGTAAGACACAACAATACCGATGCGGTCATCAAATACCACCTGGCAGGGTATCTCTTTGAAACCAACGACGAAAAGGAAGCCGCCCTTCTGCTGGAAACAGCCCTGAAACTCGACTTCAACCGCCATGACAACCTCTTCAGGGTTTGCCCCAAGGCTGCCCAGAACGATTCGGTCCGTAAACTCATCAAGTCCTACACTCCCCTGAAATAGGAGTCATGCAAACCTACGGACTGATAGGTTTTCCCTTGGGGCACTCATTTTCCAAACCCTATTTCACTGAAAAGTTCCTGCGGGAAGGAAGGAATGCACAATACCTTAATTTTGAGCTCGATGACATCGGGCGGTTGCCCGGCTTGCTGGAGGAGCATCCTGATCTGGCGGGGTTTAACGTGACTATTCCCTATAAGCGGCAGATCATTCCGTATATGGACCTTCTTGACCGGATCGCTGCCGGAGCGGAGGCGGTGAATACGGTGCGGGTGGTTCGCCGGGGCGGCAGGCCTTTCCTCGAGGGTTTCAATACCGATGTACACGGATTTTGGGCAAGTCTCTCCCCCCTGCTGGGGCCGGAACATCGCGGGGCCCTGGTACTGGGAAGCGGAGGCGCAAGCGCCGCTGTGGTCTTTGCCCTCAAAGAAGCGGGTCTGAAATCCCTGCTGGTCTCCCGCAAACCCTCCCTCCCGGGCATGATCTCCTATTCAGGAATCACCCCCCGCATCATGGAGGAGTATACCCTGATCATCAACACCACCCCCCTGGGAACCTTCCCCAGGGAGGAGACCTTTCCTCCCATCCCTTACGAACGGATCACCCCCCGCCATTTGCTTTTTGACCTGGTGTACAACCCCGCGGAAACCCTCTTTCTGGCACGCGGCCGCCAACAGGGTGCCCTCGTGAAAAACGGCTATGAGATGCTGCTCCTGCAGGCTGAAAAAGCATGGGAAATCTGGAGCAGCCCGGGCACCTGCATGCCATGACTTCCACGTGAAGGCCATGGATATTTACATACTGCCCGGGGTGCTAAGGCTCCATCTTGATCAGGGCCTGCCGTGACCGGCCGTCCATCATCACCATCAGGGGCTTCTCGAATCTTACATGCCTGATGTACCCCGCCGACCGCACCACCTCCTGTTTTTCCAAAAGATCCAGCCTGATAAAGGAGTTGGCCGAATTGTGGGGAATCGAAAAATACCCCACGTTCATGGAGGTGACATTGTGGAAGAAATGGGAACCCAGGGAGCCGTCAAGCGGAAAATCATGCATGCCTATTTCGACAATCACCCTGGCCCGGGAAATGCCGGCCCAGCAAACCGGAATTCCTGTGAAATGGTCGTTGGTACCCCACCTTCCCGGGCCGACCAAAATATATTCGGTTTTGGTTTCCTCGAAATACCTGTTAAACTCGCTTACCTCCCGGGCGATCTCCTGGGTGATGACTGAACTGAAACGGTGGGGTTCCACATAAACCACGTCGGTGATATGGCGCATCATCCCGTTACCCATCCCTTTTTCAGCATACATCAGCAGATTGGTGCGGTCGTGTGTCAGCGGATCGATGTCGATTTGTTCTTCCGACCTGATCAGGGGTTTGATCTGCAGGATGTAAAAGGTGGGAAGTTTGTCGTCGCCCGGTTTCAGATCGATGGCATATTCCATTTCCACGGGGGAGCCCATGGCTTCCCTAAACAACTTCAGCAATACCTTAAGGGTGTCGGCAAGGGGAATGGCATTGTATTTCAGTATGTTGCTGAAATCGACCACCCTGGGCCCCGGAAAAGTCATTCCCGGCACCAGATAGTCGTTTTCCATTACATAGGTGGAGACGCAGAGATCGAGGGTGCCGTCGGCTTCGGCTTCCTTCACCCGGAAGCGGCGGATGGCGGCATCTTCGCCCTGCCGGGCCAGGTCAAAGGTGGTGCGGCTCATGTCGATCGCATAAAAATGCCGCTGTGACTCCCTGATCTGGTCTTTCAGGGAAACACTGTTGATGGAAGGATACCTTGGGCAGAACCGAAAGGCACTCTCCCCGCCGGCCACGTACATCCCCAGTCCGACCGCCGTCACCGAAACCCCGTCTTCCGGCTGCATATAGGCCACAGGATAGTAGTTATAGGAATGGGCCACCCCTGATATGTGGGGATAAAATTTGCCATGGTATTCATGCCCCACCACCTCCTGAATGATGACTGCCATCTTCTCCTCCTCGATTTTGTAACTGATGGCCTCGAAATACATCTGTGCCGACTCGGTGAAGATACTGGCATACACCAGCTTGATGGCCGTCACGAGCTGCTCGAAACGAACGGCCAGGTCGGGGTGGTTGTTCGGTATCAGGAAGGTAGCGTACACCCCTGCAAAGGGTTGCAGCAAAGAGTCCTCGAAAAGCCCCGAGGAACGGATGGCCAGCGGCCGGGTCATCACCTTCAGGTAGCTGAGCAGCTGCTCGTTCATGGCGTCATCAAAACGGGCCTCCAGAAACTGGCTCCTGATGTGTTCGTAATCGTTGCTGCTGTAGATGTCTCCATAGAGATTGTTGACCTCCAGAAAACGGTCGAATTCACTGACTCCGATCACGGCAGTGGGGGGAATGCGGATATTGATGCCCGGAATGATCTTCCGGAAGTCGATGCTCTCAATGAAATTGCTGATGAAAGCCATTCCGCGTCCCTTGCCGCCCAATGATCCTTTGCCGATGCGGATCACAAAGCGGTTTGAACTTACCAGGTCGGGCTCGAAACGGATGATCCGACCCTGTAATTTCTTCATGCGCACCTGGTGAAAAACATCAAGACAAAACTGCCGTAACTCCTCGGTACTTTTGAAGTCGGCGGTCTGATAAGGTTTCAGCTGCTCGGCCATGTTGATCTCCCCGCGGGCCATCAGCCAGGTGCTGAAAGAGTTGCGGCTGCCATGGTATTCCAGGGCTGTGTCGGGAACGATACGGAACATCTCTTCAAACTCCAGGAGGTTCCGTGCCTCCATCAATGGCGTACCGTTGGGATCCTTGAATACGAAATTGCCAAATCCCAACCTCCGGTAGAGAAAATTGAGGATATCGAGGGAGAGGCTTTCTGAATTCTTGTCGATAAAGTCGGCGCCGATCTGGCGGGCCTTTTCGGCATTGACGATGTCGTGCGACTGGAGAAGAAGAGGTATGGGAAACCGCATCACGCTGGTGGCATACTGCAGCAGCTTGACCCCGGCTTCCTCATCGTCGAAACCGTTTTTTTCAAATTTGACATCGGAAATCACACACAGCAAATACTCCTTATAGGTGTTGATGATCTCCACAGCCTCCTCGTATGTGCTCACCAGAATGACCTTCGGACGGGCCCTCATCTTCAGGATGATATGCAATTCGTCGCTCGAGTCGTCTTCCACCAGGTTCTGCGTCTGGCTCATGATGGTGGCATAGAGGGTCGGCAGGTACCGCGAATAATACTGGATGCTGTCCTCAACCAGCAATATCACCCGCACGTTCCCCAACTGGGTGTCGGGAGCCACGTTCTTACGGTCTTCCACATATTTGATCATCGCCAAAAACACATTGGAATTGCCATTCCAGACAAAGGTGCGGTCGATGAAGTCGATCTTCTGAACTTCGGTCTTGAAATAACGCAGGTCGGCATTGTTGTTGGCCAGCAGCAATATGGGGATGTTGGGTTTCTTGTCATAGATCTCCTTAGCCGTCTGGACAGGAATTTTCTTGTCCACACCCGCCATGACGATGACCAGGTCAAACTCCCTGGTATCCAGGGCCTGGAGGGCTTCCTCCCGCGTGTTGGCACTTGTGAAGCGCGGAGCCGCATAGAGATTGAGCTGGAGGTATTCCCCGAAAATCTTGTCACTGAACTGTCCCTCTCTGACAATGCTATAGGAGTCGTACAGGGTGGCCACCAGCAACACCTCCTTGACCTTGGTAGGCATCAGCTCGTGAAAAATGTCGCGGTCACTCTTTCTGTTTTTATAAACCGCTGACAAAGTGATTTTATCGAGATCTGTCATGTGCTCATTTTTTGTGAAAAATAGCAATAAATAAAAAAACCCTGCCGGGAGGGCAGGGTTTTTTTGGACCCGGGCGGGTGCAATTTCAGTGGCGGTTGGTTTACCCGGGCAATGAGGCTCTTCCCTGAAAACGGAATCTGCTTTCGGCAAAGCTCTTCTCAGATGATCCCGTTGCGGCCAGGGCATCCTCCGGAACCGGGTTCGTAACCGTTTTCCTTCACTACCCACGTATTGCCCGACCTGAGCAGATCGTCCATACAGGTCACCTTGCTTATGCGGCGTACTTCGGCCACCTGTTGTTCCATTTCCCGGTCATAAACCGGGGCTTTGACACTGCGGATAACGCCGAAGGCCACCGGGAAATGGGGGAGTCCCATATTGATGAGCGCCAGGTGAAGGGAGGGATCGGACTCTTCGGCATCATGCACCAGAATGTCGCCGGTGGTATATCCGTTTTCGCCAATGGTGACTACCTTGAGTTTCCCTTTTTCAAAAACCAGTCCCTTGCGGTTCTCCTCGCCGAAAAGCATGGGCTCCCCGTGCCTGAGCAACAGCTGTCTCTCGGTGCGATAAGCCGGGTCAGTGATCTGCTCATGCACGCCATTGTTGAAGATCACGCAGTTCTGAAGCACCTCCACGATCGAGGTGCCCTGGTGCTGCGCAGCGGCATTGTACACATCCTGGCTCATCTTCAGGTTGGTGTCGATCGACCGGGCAAAGAAGGTGCCTCCGGCGCCAATGACCAGCTGACCCGGAACAAATGCATCTTCAATGGTCCCATAGGGGGAGGTTTTGGTCTTGAATCCCCGGTCGGTGGTGGGGGAGTATTGTCCCTTGGTCAGACCGTAGATCTTGTTGTTGAAGACGATCACATTCAGGTCGATGTTACGCCTGACCAGGTGGATGAAATGGTTCCCTCCGATGGCCATGGCATCGCCGTCGCCGGTGATCACCCATACACTGAGTGCAGGGTTGGCGCACTTCACCCCCGACGCAATGGCCGTGGCCCGGCCATGAATGGTGTGGAAGCCATAAGTACTCATGTAATAGGGGAAACGCGAACTGCAGCCGATGCCCGAGATCACCGCGTAATCCTTGTGCTCCACGCCCAGATCGGCCATGACCCGCTGGATGCCGTTCATGATGGCGTAATCGCCGCACCCCGGGCACCAGCGCACTTCATTCTCGCTCTTGAAATCCTTGACCGTATATTTGACCTCACTCATGTCTTTATGCCTCCAGATGTTTAATGACCGCTTCCTCCAGTTCCTGTACCGTAAAGGGCAGTCCTTTCACTTTATTGTACTGATAGTAGGTATTCCCGGGGATTTTGTCGCGCAGGTAAGCCACAAATTGCCCCAGGTTGATCTCACACACCAGAATTTTCTTAAACCTGCTGAACACTTCTGCGGTGTTGGCGGGCAGGGGTTTGATGTAGTTGAAGTGGGCCAGGCTCACCTTTTTCCCTTGTTTGCGGAGTTCCCTGATCGTACTGATGGAATGCCCGAAGGTGCCACCCCAGCTGACCAGCAGCACTTCTCCTTCCGGATCTCCGCACACTTCCAGGTCGGGAACAAGATCCACGACCTTTTGTACCTTGGCTTCCCTTATTTCGCAGTTTTTCTGGTGGTTATCGGGGTCGTGGCTCACATTGCCCGCGATATTCTTCTCAAGGCCGCCGATGCGGTGGGCGAATCCCTCCATACCGGGCCAGGCCCACCAGCGGGCCAGGGTCTCCCCATCGCGGCGGTAGGGCTGGTATTCCTCTTTCTGAAGAGCGATGCGCGGGTGAATCTCCGGCAGGTCGGCCATGGCCGGAATCTTCCAGGGTTCGCTGCCGTTGCCTAAAAAACCATCGGTGAGCAGTATCACCGGCACCATCCTCTCGAGGGCGATTTTTGCCGCCTGGTAGGCAAACCAGAAACAGTCGGAGGGGGTGCTGGCCGCGATGACCACGACGGGACTTTCCCCGTTGCGCCCATAGAGCGCCTGAAGCAGATCAGACTGTTCTGTTTTGGTAGGCAGGCCGGTCGAAGGGCCTCCCCGCTGTACATTCACCACCACCAGCGGGAGCTCGGCCATCACGGCCAATCCGATGGCTTCCGACTTCAGCGCGAATCCCGGGCCAGAAGTGGTGGTCACCGCCAGGTGCCCCGCAAAGGAGGCCCCCAGGGAGGTGGCGATCCCCGCAATTTCGTCTTCAGCCTGAAAGGTTTTGGCTCCCAATTCCTTGTGTTCCGAAAGGACCTGCAGAATCTCGGTGGCGGGAGTGATGGGGTAGGAGCCCGCAAACAACGGCCGCCCCGATTTCTCGGAGGCCGCCAGCAAACCCCAGGCCGTGGCCTGGTTCCCGTTGATATTCCTGTAAAGACCCGGTTCGATGCGCGCAGGATGCACCAGGTACTGCGGCGTCATGTGCTGCAGGTTCATCCCGTAGTTGTACCCCGCATGAAGCACCCGCAGGTTGGTCTCCACCACCAGGGGCTTCTTGCCAAACTTGGAGGTAATGTACTCCTGGATATAGTCAAGGGGGCGGTTGAACATCCAGCATACCAGCCCCAGGGCAAACATGTTCTTGCTGCGCAGGATACTCTTGTTATCCAGTCCCAGGTCTTTCAGGCTCTCCTGGGTCAGGCTCGTGATGGGCACCCCGATCCTGACGTAGTCAAACAGCTTCAGCTCCGTGAAGGGATCCCCGGTGGTGAAGCCCGCCTTCTGAAAGTGCTTCTCATTAAAGGTGTCCTCATCATAGATGATGGTCCCCCCAGGTTTCATGAATTTGGCATTGGCCTTGACCGCCGCCGGATTCATGGCCACCAGCACATGGGCGTAATCCCCGGGGGTATTGATTTCCCTGCGCCCGAACTGCACCTGAAAACCCGACACACCCCCTACCGTCCCCTGGGGGGCCCTGATTTCTGCGGGATAGTCGGGAAAAGTGGCAATGTCATTGCCCAGGAGGGCGGAAGCGTCTGAGAAAAGGGTCCCTGTGAGCTGCATCCCGTCACCGGAGTCCCCCGAAAACCGGATGGCCACTTCATCCAGTTCAACGACTTTGGTTTCCTTCATGAATGTGGAATTTAAAACGGGGTAAAAATAACCAATATTTGTAATGACAACCCTGACTTAAGTTATTCTTTGGGGTTTTGTATATTTGCCGGGAATAACCACAGGAAATCATTATGGCACTGGTAAGATCTCTTCCGGGAAAGGTCCCGCAAATCGGCAGCAACTGTTTTCTGGCCGAAACGGCCGTGATCATCGGCGAGGTGGTGATGGGCGACGACTGCAGTGTGTGGTACGGAGCGGTGATCCGCGGCGATGTCCATTCCATTACCATCGGGAACAACACCAACATCCAGGACAATGCGGTGATCCATGCCACCTACCGGAAGTCACCCACCCATATCGGAAACAATGTAACCATTGCTCATCAGGCCGTAGTGCATGGCTGCACCCTTCACGACAATGTCATGGTGGGTATCGGGGCCGTGGTCCTCGACGATGTGGTGGTGGAAAGCAACTCCATCATTGCCGCCGGAGCGGTCGTGACCAAGGGCACCGTCATCCCGGGCGGCACCGTCTGGGCCGGCGTCCCCGCCAAAAAAGTCAAGGATATCAGTCCGGCCCTCCTCGAGGGAGAGGTGAAACGTATCGCCTCCTCCTATGGAAAATACGCCTCCTGGTACCGGCAGGACCCTTCTGATCCCGCCACGGATTCCTGAGTCTTCCGGCGGGGAAAAGGGCGGTGCGGTCTCCCTTCAATCCATGACGGGAGGTGAAAGCGGCCTTAATTTATAAAGTAGAGGGGTACTTTTGAAAAGATTTCATTACCCGGGTAATGCGCTGAAAAAAAAGGTTATATTCGCCCGGAAAGCAAGGTGAAAAAACGTCATGCAGAAAATAAAATAAACCAACGGTAAGAAATGCAACCCACATTGGTCATTCTGGCTGCCGGTATGGGCAGCCGCTACGGCGGGCTCAAACAGCTCGACGAAATTGGCCCCAACGGAGAGGCCATCATCGATTATTCCCTTTATGATGCCATCCGTGCCGGCTTTGGAAAGGTGGTATTCATCATCCGCACCGATTTTGCGGAGCAGTTCAAAGCCCGTTTTGAACCCCGGCTGACCGGGAGGATCGCCTTTGACTACGCCTACCAGTCGTTAGACAAAATTCCTGCGGGATTCACCCTGAATCCTGCCCGTGAGAAGCCCTGGGGGACCGCCCACGCCGTCATGATGGCTGAAGGACTGGTCCATGAACCCATGGCGGTCATCAATGCCGACGATTTTTACGGCCGTGAGGCGTATGAGGTCATGGCCCGTTTTCTGACCAGTTCCGGCGACGATGCCGAATATGCCATGATCGGCTACCGGGTCAGCAATACCCTTTCCGAACACGGTTCTGTCAGCCGCGGCGTCTGCATCACCGACGAGCAGGGATATCTCACCGGGGTGGTCGAACGGACTAAAATCCAGCGCGATGCCGACGGCATCCATTATTATGAGCCTGAAGGCCGTTTCCCCCTGGCGGAAGAAACTCCGGTGAGCATGAATTTCTGGGGGCTCAAACCCGGCGTGTTCGGCCTTCTCCGCGAAGGATTCGCCCAATTTCTGAAAGAGAAGGGCCATGAACCCAAATCGGAATATTTCATCCCCCTGCTGATCAATGAGAATGTCCGGAATAATAGGATTTCCACCCGGGTCCTCTCCTGCAACTCCCCCTGGTTCGGGGTGACCTACCGGGAAGACAAACCCGGGGCGGAGGCGAGCATCCGGGAGCTGGTGGCCCGGGGCGTGTATCCCCCCGTATTGTGGTGACGGAGATGCCCCTTCAGGCGGGGGATCTCTTGTGCCGACAAAAATGAGCCGTAGAAATCCCGAATCTGCACAGGAAGAATAATAAGAAAAATATATGGGACCGGGATGGGATGTCCCGGCCCCCAATGGTTTGACAAATTGGTATGAACGAAACAAAGATTTTTGATCTGCTTTCCCGGTTTGGCATGGAGGTGCCGGTGACTTCATGGAAACCCTTTGGCCACGGCCACATCAACGACACCTTCCTGATCGTCACCCCCGAAAGGGTGCCCGATCTGATTCTTCAGCGCAAGAATCATCTGGTATTTAAGAATGTGCCCGGCATGATGGACAATATTGTCAAGGTGACGGGGCATATCCGCAAGAAACTGATGGCTTCGGGAGAGGCGGAGATCGACCGCAGGGTGATGCATTATATTCCTGCACCCGATGGCCGCTATTTTATCAAGGATGACGAGGGCAACTTCTGGACCCTTTTCCTCTTTGTCAGGGGGAGCCATGGTGTCGAGGAAGTGACCAGCCGGGGGCAGGCTTTCAGTGCCGGCAAGGCTTTCGGTCATTTCCAGCGGCAGCTGGCCGATCTTCCGGGGGCGCTGCTGATCGAGACCATCCCCGGTTTTCATAACGGCAAGGGAAGGCTGCAGCAGTTCAGGGAGGCGGTGGACCAGGATAAGGCCCGACGGGTGAAAGAGATGAAACCATACATCGACAGGCTTATGGAAATGGCCGGGGAGATGACCCGTCTTCAGGAGTGGCTCGATACCGGTCTCCTTCCGCTGCGCACCACCCACAACGATACCAAAATCAACAACGTCCTTTTCGATGAAAATGGAGAGATCCTTTGCATCATCGACCTGGATACGGTCATGCCCGGATCGGCGCTTTTTGATTTCGGGGATGCCATCCGAACCCTTGGCAACACCGCTCCGGAAGACGAACCCGACCTTGCGAAAATTGGTTTCCACAGGGAGTTCTACGCGGCCTTCGCCGAAGGATATCTTTTAGAAAGCGCCAGGTTTCTCACGGATGCCGAGCGCAGCCATCTGGCCTTCGGATGCCGCTACATGGTGTGGGAGCAGACCATCCGCTTCCTTGCCGACTACCTCAACGGGGATGTTTATTACAAAACCGCTTACCCTGGCCACAATAAGGTCAGAAGCCTGGCCCAGTTCCGCTATCTGGAGGTGATGGACGAGAACTATGAAATCATGCAGCAGGTGATTGGCTGAAGCCCCATCGGGGCTGGTGTTAAACGGGAGACATGGCGCGTACAACCGAAAAGTGGTTTATCATAGTCAATCCCAACGCGGGAAAGCAGAAAGGCCGGCAGGACTGGAAAAAGATTACCGGTCTCCTGGCGGCTGCCGGTCTGGAGTATATGAGTTTTTTTACGCGCCACAGGGGGCATGCCATTGAGCTGACCCGCAAGTACATCCAGGCAGGATTCCGCAGGTTCATCGTGGTGGGCGGCGACGGTACCCTCAACGAAGTGGTCAACGGCATTTTTACGCAGCAACACGCCGACCCCTCCTCCATCATCCTGGGCATGATTCCTGTAGGCACCGGTAACGACTGGTGCCGCATGTTCGGGATCCCCGGCGACTACAAGAAGGCCATTGCCATGATCCTACGCCAACAGATCTTTATCCAGGATGTGGGTGTGCTCACCTATGCCGTCAATGGCGGTACTACAGCCGTCCGCTATTTCGTGAACATCGCGGGGATGGGTTTTGACGCCATGGTGCTGGAAAAAGCAAACAAGGACAAGGAAAAGGGAAAAGGGGGTACGCTTTCCTATTTCATGCATATTTTTACCAGCCTCTTTTCTTTCAGGACTACCCGCACCACCATTACCCTTGACGACAGGGTCATAAATCCTGAGGTTTTCAGTATGTCGGTAGCCATCGGCCAGTACAACGGGGGCGGAATGAAACAGGCCCCAGATGCGGTGGCTGACGATGGGCTCTTTGACCTGACCGTCATCCGCCCGATCGGAAAGTTCAAGGTCATGCGCAATATCCTCAAACTCCTCGACGGTTCCTATACCAGGCTGCCCGAGGTGATCTCCTTCAAAACCCGGAATATTCAGATTGTTTCCCAACCGGCACTTTACGTGGAAACCGACGGCGAATCCCTTGGGCACACTCCGTTTTCTTACTCTATTATTCCTCTCGGACTGAGAATTATCAGGGGTGACGAGCACTCCGGAAAATGATATCCTGCAGGGTACATTCAGGAAGCTGACGCTTGCATCACCCGGGACGAGGCTCCCCGGTCGATGGGGTGGTATCCTCGGATCATGAGGTGTGACAGGGATTTTTTGCGTCCATTTACGATGATGGGGGCGTGTCGAGGCTGACCGTTTGGGCAGTGACCGTTTCCCCCAGGAAAAGGGCCGCCATCGATTCGAAGAGGCTTGCCGCTTCCGTGGTTAGAAAAAGAGTGCTTCCCCCTTGTGAGATCTGCCTGTTGATGTCGGGATGGCGATCGAGATAGTCGGTGAGCCTGGATGCGACCACAGGCCCCTGGTCGATCAGGGTGATACCCGGAGGCATGAATTTACGGATACTTTTCAGCAGCAGGGGATAATGGGTACAGCCCAGAATGACGGTATCAATGAGGGGATCTTTTCCCATCAGCTGTCTGATATTTTTCTCCACGAACCAGTCGGTACCGGGGGAGTCGAGTTCGTTGTTCTCGACCAGGGGAACCCATATGGGGCAGGCTTCCTGCACGGTAGAAACGACTTTGCCTCCGGCCCATTTCTCCAGTTCGATGGGATAGGAGAGGGAGCTGACGGTTCCGGGGGTTCCCAGTACGCCCACATGGCCGTTGCGGGTCACTTCGGCCACCTCTTCCACGCTGGGACGGATCACGCCCAGGACACGCCTGCCGGGGGCGATGCGTTCCAGGTCTTGTTGCTGGATATTCCGCAGGGCCTTGGCTGAAGCCGTATTGCAGGCCAGGATCACCAGGGGGCACCCCTGTGCGAAGAGGTACCTGACCGCTTCCAGGGTATACTCATAGACCACCCTGAAGGAGCGGGTGCCATAAGGCGTACGCGCGTTGTCGCCCAGGTAGAGCAGGTCGGGCTCCGGCAGGGCCTTGCGGATCTCCCTGAGCACCGTGAGCCCTCCGTAACCACTGTCAAAGACCCCGATGGGCCCCCTTAACGGGGCATGGTCGCTATGATCTGTTACCTGTGACATACCCAATCTGTTAACAGCGTGACTGTGTCATCACCCGCGCGCCTCCGCCGGCCAGTTATTTCACTCATTTCTGTTCTATAAACTGTATTCACTTTCCCTTGTCAGGGGCTGGCCGGCCGGTTACCGCATAGGAGTGGCAGGCATGCCGGTCAGGCGTTCAGGGCCCGTTCGTAGGCCTGGTCGTAGAACCTGCCCAGGTTGTTCCAGTCGAAATGGGGCGATGCCGCCTCGCAGTTGTTACGCATGGCAATGCGCTCACGGCGGTTCTGCTGTACAAAACGGAAGAGAATGTCGGCCAGCTGGCTGGCGGCCTGGTTGAAATCACGGTATCTCCGTTCCACGATGAACAAACCCGCCTTGTCATGGTCGGGGAAATTGTGCATCACATAATCCCCGAAACCCGACAGATCGCTGGTCACCGAGGGAATTCCGCTGGCCAGGCTCTCCAGGGGGGTGTATCCCCATGGCTCATAATAGCTGGGGAAGATCCCCAGGTGACAACCTCTCACAAACTGGGCATAGTCCATTTTGAAGAGCGGATTGGAGGCCGATACAAAATCGGGGTGGTAGACCACCTTGACCTTATCGTGCTGGTTGTTGACCAGGTTGGCTGTGCGCAGGAAATTGAGGATGTCGTCCTTGTGGTCATCAATGAGGTTATGGGTGACCACCTTGGGCAACCGTTTCGATTTCCAGCTCTGCACAAAGCGGCGGAGCTTCAGCTTGTTGTAATCGTCGACCATATCGGTCAGGTCGGGAAACTGATAGGGACCGCTGTCAGCGGTGATTTTCCGGTAGAGTTTGTCGCCCAGCTGCTGTTCGATCTCCTCGCAGGCCCGGCGTATATCCTCGATCTGTGCCTTGGCTTCCAGCACTTCCGGATTAAAGGAGTGGAAGGGCTGCTTGGTGATGAAAAAGCAGACCACAGTCCGGTCTATCCCGGCATACTGCATTTTCCAGTTGAGGCGTGCCAGGGCTTCCAGGGTCAGGTCATACCCCTTGTTGTGGTATTCG
The DNA here is from genome assembly GCA_012729335.1 of Bacteroidales bacterium. GTDB lineage: Bacteria > Bacteroidota > Bacteroidia > Bacteroidales > Prolixibacteraceae > UBA1413. The sequence continues at coordinate 212,896 of JAAYDJ010000007.1, forward strand.
TACCTTCCGGAAGTGAAGAAGTACAGGGTTTTGTCCAAATCAAAGGAGTAGCTCTGGAAGAAGTGCCCCATCACGAAATCGTTGATCTTGCTTTTGTTATCAGCATGCAGGTTCTGTATCTGGTGGAGGACTTCAAAGCGGGTGATGTTAAGTCCGTTGGGAAGGATGACTTCGGGTTCCCTTCCCAGAAGGTATTTGCATTCGCGGGCGGTAACGCTGCTGACCGTGGTGAAGATGTGCGCACCGTGGGCCGCCGCCCGTTCGATGTCGACAATGGCCCTCACATTGAAGTAGTTGGCTTCTTTTTCCCAGTCGTAAAACTCCAGATGGTTGTAGAACTCATTGTCGTTCATGGCCAGGTAGCGCCCCAGAAGGGTGGCATGGGTAGTGAAAACCGTTCTGATGTTGAGGTTGTCGCGGCGAATCCCCGGAATGGGTAACCCGGCCATCCATTCGTGGAAATGGGCGATGATCTTGTCGTAGCACCCCCCCAGTTCACACATGATCCTGAAAAACTCCTTGACCTGCCAACCGAATGCGGCCACCTGGTTAAGGAGGGGATCCTCCTCGGGAATGGTAATGTGGTGATGGTCCCAGATGAAATATTTGATCTCACCCAGCCGGTCATAGACCGCGAAAGGATCGAAAAGAACCACCCTGGGCCGGCCCGATACGATCCACTGGCCGTAATGCACCTGGTAGCCCATCTCCCGCATTTTCAGCACCGCCTGGCCTACCGGCCCCGAATAATCACTGCACGGATCGAAGTTGGCCGCTGCCTGGTTCTCAAAATAGGGACCCAGTAAAAAGTAATTCTCCTTACCACACTTCTGAATCACCGACGGAACTTTCGACCTGATTACGGTATAAATCCCGCCTACCTGGTTGCACACTTCCCACGCGATCTCAAACAGCTTTACACCCTGGTATACACTGTTCTCCTCGGTTCCTCTGGTTACATGGTCGCTTTGCATATCGTTAGATTAATTTGTTAGCATATGACAGAGCCCCTCTCACCGGAATTCCTGCCGGAATCACGCTCCGGCGATGGGAGAGCACTTCTTTTTGTGAAAAATTCACCCTATAAACCTAATCATTTTTATAAATGAAGGTATATAAAAACCCGGAATAAAATTAAGGATATGTTATACGGCATTCTTCAAAAAGAGAGGCTGCCGGGGTACTCCCCGGCAGCCTCTCTTTGGTTAAGGTGATGGTGGCACGCCTGTATGGGCGGTACCACAGAATTTATGCACTACTTAATGCCCAGTTTGGTTTTTACCAGGGGCAGCAAATCAAGGCTCTCGTTGGAGCGGTAGAGAACGGTTCCCAGTTCTCCGCTCACGTCGAAGACATAGATGAGCCCTTTTTCCTTGGCCACGTCGGCCACGGCTTTCTGAGCTTTCTCGAAGATGGGTCTGAGCATCTCAGCCTGTTTCTGCTGGAGCTGCTGCTGGGCTACCTGGCTGAAATTCTGGATCCGCTGCTGAAGATCCTGTATATCAGTCTCCTTGGCCGAACGAACAATGTCAGACAGGGAATCGCGCTTGGTCACATACTCCTTGTATTTGTTTTCCAGCTCCTGCTGCATGGTCCCCATCTGGTCTTCCAGCCCCTTGGCCTCCTTGTTGTAGGCCGCCTCGGCTGCCGTCCTTTCGGGCATCACCTGAATGAGCCCCTGAAGATCAATGTGGCCGAATTTGGCTTCCTGTGCCCCGGCAAAACCCGCAAACATCAGTAATGCTGCGATCGTCAATAGTGCGGATGATTTTCTCATGTTCAATGTGGATAATTAAATTTTGGTCACAAATATAGATAATTAATTCATTTATAGCCCAGTTTCTGCAAAACCTGGTCGCTCAGGTCAAATTTGGGATTGGTGACAAAAAGTGAGGTTCCCCCGGCCTTGTCAAAAATCACCGCATAAGCTCCCTCGTTGGCGATCTCCTCTACCGCGCTGAAAATGTCATCCTGCAGGGGTTTCACCAGGCTCTGCCGTTTCTTGAAAAGCTCTCCGCTGGGACCGAAATAGTCACGCTGCAACTCTTTATACTCTTTTTCCTTCGTGATGATCACATCTTCACGTTTACGCTTCATGTCTTCCGACAACAGCACACTCTCTGCCTGGAAGTCCTGATACATCTTCTCGATGCTTGCATACATGGTCTCCAGCTCTTTCTGGTATTGTTTCGACATCTGGTCGAGCTGTTCCTGGGCGGCGTTGAAAGCCGGTATGTTCTTCAGGATGTACTCAGAATCGATGAAAGCAAATTTCTGGGCAAAGCCCGTCACGCCCAGTACGAGCACCATGACCAGGGTCAGAATTGTCTTTTTCATGTCTTGTGTTTTTATGATTCCGGAATATCATTTACAAATAGTGCGCCAAACTTGTAACGATCAGAACTGCTGTCCGATGACGAAGTGGAAATTGCTACCGCTGGCATCGCCCGACCAGGGGATCCTGTCGAAACCATAGCCCCAGTCGATCCCCATCAGCCCGAACATCGGAAGGTAGATTCGCACGCCGGCACCCGCCGACCTGTAAAGCTTGAAGGGATTGTAATCACGGAAGAGGTCGTTGGTATTCCCGGCTTCCAGGAAGGTCAATGCGTATATGGTGGCGCTGGGCTTGAGGGTCACCGGGTAGCGGAGCTCCATCGTAAACTTGGAATACATCTTGGATCCGTTACGCCGGTAACTCAGGCTGTAATCTTTGTACCCCCTGAGCGAAACATAATCGGTTCCGTAATAGCTGTACCCCGACATTCCCGATCCCCCCACGATAAATCCTTCGAAGGGAGACTGGCGGTTTTCATTGAAATATCCCAGGAATCCCAGTTCGAAAGCCGTACGGAGCACCAGATTGGTGTTGCGGCTGAGGGCATTGTACGATTGTCCTTTGAAGAGCCATTTGTGGTACTCGATCCACCGGTATTTATCGGCATTGGAGACGTTCGGATCGCTCCAGTCGGTCTTGGAGAACCAGGAGTAGGGGGGGGTGAACTTCAGGGTAAGTGAAAAAGCCGACCCTTTTCTGGAGTATAGAGGATTATCGACCGAGTTCCGGCCGATGACCGTCTTGATGCTCAGGTTGTTGCTGGTCCCGTTCACATTTCCCTGTTCATCGGCCAGAAAGTCAAAATAGGCGGCCATGTTCTGAAGGCGGTAATGCTCAAAAGAGACCTCATGGGTAATCGTGAAAAAGTCATCGGGCCATTTGAGGCGGTACCCGTATCCGACTGACAAAGCCAGGGTTTCCCAGATTTCGTCATCGGTTTCGTCCTCATTCTCTGAGTCGTAATTGTACTGGTAGGTGGGGTAATATCCGCCGTAACCGCCGTAGTAACTTCCGTAACCTCCATAGCCATAAGGCGAGTAACCGCCATACCCATAGGGGGAATATCCGCCGTATCCGTAGGGGGAATAGCCTCCATACCCGTAAGGGGAGTAGCCTCCGTACCCGTAGGGATTGTTGTAATAATTCTGGTAGTAGTTGTTGGCGCTGAAGTTGACCTTTGACCATGAAAAGGACATGGAGAAGGAGTTGGGTTTTTTCCCGCCCAGCCAGGGTTCGAAGAAGGAGAGGCTGGCGGTTTTATAATACTGGCCGCTGGTCTGGTAGCGGACGCTGAGGGTCTGGCCGTCGCCGCTGGGCAGCGGGCGCCAGGCCTCCCTGTTGAAGATGTTGCGGGCCGAGAAGTTGGCGAACTTCAACCCCACGGATCCCACGAACATGCCGGCGCCCCAGCCTCCTGACAGCTCGATCTGGTCGTTGGCTTTCTCCTCCAGCTTGTAGTTCACGTCGACGGTACCGTCCTCAGGATGGGGCACCACATCAGGCACAATGGCCTCGGGATCGAAATGCCCCAGCTGCGCCAGCTCACGGATCGAACGGATGATGTTGTTCTTGCTGTATAGATCGCCCGGATAGGTCCGCAGCTCACGGCGGGCCACATGCTCATGGGTCTTGGTATTCCCGGCTATCCCGATCTTGTTGATGGTCGCCTGTTTCCCCTCCCAGATCCGCATCTCGAGGTCTATGCTGTCTTTTTCAATGTTCACTTCCACAGGCTCAATGTCGGAAAAGAGATATCCGTTGTCCTGGTAGGCAATGTTCAACACGGCGTCTTCATCCTCCGTCAACCGCTTGTTCAGCAGCTTCTGGTCAAAAACATCCCCCTTCTTGATCCCCAGGAAAGTGTTCAGATATTCCGCAGGATAGACCGTATTCCCCACCCAGCGGATATCGCGGAAATAATAACGGTCCCCTTCTTCCACCCAAATCTCCACGTTAACCCTGTTTTTCTTCCCGGAGGCATAGACCGAATCCCTGACGATCACGGCATCACGATACCCTTTCTGGTTATATTTCTTGACCAGATTCACCTTGTCCTCCCTGAACTTGTCCTCCAGGTATTTCTTGGTTCTGAAAAAGTTGGTCAGCTTTTTGGCGTTGGTTTTCTTCATGGCCCTTTCCAGCAGGGCTTCCTTGACCTCCTCGTTGCCGTGGATGATCACGTCCTGTACCTTTACCTTTTCCTTTTTATCGACATTGATGTCGAGAATGATGGTGTTGGCCTGGGCCGTGTCGTCACGCTGGATGATGTTGACCTCGGTATTGAGAAATCCTTTCTCCAGAAAGATATTCCTGATCAGCCGCTGGGCATTGTTAATCTGGTTGTCGGTGACCTGGCTCCCCTTGAGCAGCAATACCTTGGCGGTAATGTCATCTCTTTCCGATTTGGTGATTCCCGAGTAGTTCACGTCGCCCAACCGGGGCCTTTCCTGCAGGTAAATGTCGATCCAGACATTGTCGCCCGCAATCCTGGAGGCGGTGATTTTCACGTCGGAGAAAAGGCCCTGCTGCCAGAGCTTTTTAATAGCCATGGTGACCTCCTCACCGGGAACATCGATCTCCTGTCCCATTGCAAGTCCCGACAACTGGATCAGCACATCGCGGTCGAGGTAACGGATCCCTGAAATTTCAATGCCGGCAATGGTCAGTTTTTTCGGGCTTGAATAGTAGACTGAAAACAGGGTGCTGTCGGCAACCTGTCCCCGCACTCCGGTGACACCCACCAATAAAAGGAAGAGTATGGGTAAAACTTTCTTTCGCATTCTTTACAGATTTGTTTAACCGGCTATTTGTTCACTTGTCATTCCGAATCTTCTTTCGCGGCACTGGAAATCGGCGATGGCTTCGAAGAGGTCTTCCTTTCTGAAGTCGGGCCACAGTTTTTCCGTGAAGTAAAGTTCCGAATAGGCAATCTGCCACAGGAGGAAATTGCTGATGCGGTATTCCCCGCTGGTACGGATCAGCAGTTCCGGATCGGGAATGCCGGCGGTGGACAAGTATTTTTCAAATAGTTCGCTGTTGATGTCGGCCGGACTGATTTTACTGGCGCAGGCGTCGGCGGCGATTTTCCTGACGGCTTCGGTGATTTCCCACTTGGAACTGTAGCTCAGGGCCAGAACGACCTTCAGTCCGGTATTGTTTTTTAGTCTGTCGATGCAACTGTGGAGTTTCTCCTTGACATGGCCGGGGAGCATGCCGGTATCGCCGATGACCCTGACGGTGACGTTGTTCTTCATCAGATTATCGGTTTCGGCTTCGATGGCATATACCAGGAGGCCCATGAGGGCTTCGACCTCCTCCCTGGGGCGTGACCAGTTTTCGGTGGAAAAGGCGAACAGGGTCAGCCAGGAAATTCCTATTTCCCCGGCGCCTTCGACGGTCGAACGTACCGCCTCAATCCCCTGTTCGTGCCCGAAGGTCCGCGTGTTGCCATGACGTGCGGCCCACCGGCCGTTGCCATCCATAATGATGGCCACATGCCTGGGTATCTTGTTGATATTCAGTTTTTCTTTTATTGACACTCTTGTTAATGTTTTGAATCGTACGCAGGGCAGGGCTTGCTTCCCATATAGATCTTATAGGTCAGGTGAATCCCCAGAAAGCCTATCCAGTCGTTGTTATGCATCTGATCTGTGAAGGAGACCCTGCGGGTCACCAGGGTGGGATCGGCCGGATCGTTGCGCTCCACATACCCCAGGGGATCGTCCAGGTCGTCAAGCCGGTCATCGAACAGCTTCCGCATCTGATACTCCACACCCACGCCCATCTTTTTCCCCACATTGAACTTAAATCCCATGCCAAAGGGAAGGGTAGGGGTGATCACTGAACTGGCGTTCCCCAACCCGGCATCGGGATGGGCAGGATTGACCACTGCTATTCCATCGGGCCGGGGTTCGTAATTGTAATACATCACCCCCACTCCTGCAGTCAGGTAACTGGTGAAGGAACTCTTTTTGTTGCCCAGCATGTACTTCAGGTAGTTGATCTCCACCTGCAGGGAGAGATCCTGCACCATCTTGTCAAATGCCCAGGATTGCCCTTCAATGGTTCCCTCTCCGGCAGCATTGCCGGTCAGAAACATCAGCCGTGCACTGGTACGTTGATGAAAATTGTACCTGAAATAGGCTCCCAGAACCGGAAAATTGGACGGGATCAGGGTATTCCCTCTGATATCTCCAAGGTACCCTGAGCCACCTCCCCACAACCCTATATCGGCCGTCACCTGTGAATGAACCATCCAGGCCGGAATCAGCATCAATGCCAACAAAACTAATTTCCTCATCGGATCTGAAATTTCATTTTTCTCTGCTGCGCCGGATATGGATAGGTCATTTATTCACTGGTTGCGTAAGCCTTCGGACCGGAATGGTTACCCCTGGCCGGCCCGGTGTTCCGGACCCCCTGCGTAGGGGACGCCTTTCTGAGTTTGCCCTTTGTAACTTACAATAAATCAATGAACTGCAAGCTTTTTCTCTTAAACATAAATGAAAAAGAGTGGTACAAAAGTAATATAATTTGAAAATATCCGCATCCGGACGCTCTTATAAAACCCTAAGTGAGGTTAAAAATTGTTAAGTCCTGAAAATTTATCAATTACGGTTGTCGGCGCCCCACATCAGCTTGTTCCGGAGGGTCTGAAAAAAGGTTTGTCCGGGCAGATGCAGGGTCCTGACCCTGAAGTCTGCCTTTCGTATGGAGAGGGTGGTGGAGAGGGGGACGCTCACCGAACGGGAATCAAGGGAGGTGAGAAACTGGTTCCCACGTCCTTCCACTCTCAGGAACAGCTCATAATGGTCGGGGACCACCACCGGTCTGACGGTCAGGTTGTGGGGAGCAATGGGATTGATGACAAAGTTCGCGGCGTCGGGGGCCAGGATAGGCCCTCCCACACTCAGCGAATAGGCTGTGGACCCCGTCGGGGTGGCAATGATCAATCCGTCGGCCCAGATGGAATTCATGAACTCCCCGTTGATGCTGGTCTGGATGTTGATCATCGAGGAGCTGTCGGTCTTGAGCACCGTCATCTCATTAAGGGCGTAATTGAACTCAAAATTGGGAGCCCCGTGGAGGGTGACCTCCAGGAGGCTTCGCTCCACCATCGTGAACTGCCCTTCCAGAATGCTTGTCAACCCGTCAATGACCTGATCCCTGCCGATGTCGGCCAGAAATCCCAGCCGCCCGCTGTTGACCCCCACAATGGGAATGTGGGAATTCCGGATGGTAAGAAAGGAGTGGAGAAAGGTTCCGTCACCCCCGATGCTGAACACAAAACTGACGCCCGGGCTGAAGTCCTCGTGCGAACTGAAAAAACCGTCGACATGAGGGGTAAAATGCATCTCGCGTGCAAGAAATTCATCGAAAGGCCGGTAAATGTCGATTTCCACTCCCTTGTCGTTGAGATGGCGGAAAAACTGCCTTAACACGGGGAGGAACTCTTCCTGGACCTGGGTTCCGAATACGGCGACTTTCATGGACTCGGTTTAAAATTACATGTTCAGATATTTGAGAAACTGCTCGAGCCGGTCTTCGTACATGTCGTTGAGCATGGAGTCGTCCATGTATACGGCAGCGATTTCGTAGTCGTATCGGGTGAAGGTCTGGATGACGGCTGAAAGGTCGACCTTATCGAGTTTGATGGTCACTTCGATCAGGTCGCTTTTTTCGGTGCGGCTGACGAAAAGGCTGAGGATTCGGGTATCATTGCCTTCGATGATCTGGCTGATCTGGCTGGTGGAATAGTTGTTCCAGGTGGTGCGCAGGATGAGGACTCCGCCGGGTTCGGTGACCGAGAAGAGCCGGGCCAGCCGGGCCGAGAGATCGCGCAGGAGAATGGCCCCGAGGTAGTTGTGGCTGCTGTCGACCACGGCGATGACTTCGAGGTTCAGCTTGTACATCACTGCGGCCACCTCAAAGAGGTGCTGCCCGGCATGCACATGCGGCGTGTGCAGGGGCATGGTGTGCTGTTCAATCCTTTCCCCCGTCAGGTTAAAGTCGTACACCAGCCTGTCGGAGATCAGTCCCAGATACTCCTTCTCCTTGACCACAGGCAACTGGGTTACCCTGCACGCCTCCATCAGGTTAAGGACCTGCTGCCCGGTGTCGGTGGGCCTGACCGCCGGCAGGTTTTCAGCAATGAGGTTTTCAGCCAATGCTTCCAAATGCAGAAATTTTTCTATTCGAAGTCAAAGTTGTAACTTGCAGCTTCAAAATTAGCAAAATGACGCGACTTAGTGTAAATATAAACAAAATTGCCACGCTCCGGAATGCCAGGGGGGGGAAGGTCCCTGATGTAGTGCAGGTTGCGGTGGATTGTCAGCGTTTTGGTGCCCAGGGGATCACTGTGCATCCCCGGCCCGACGAGCGGCATATCCGCCGTCTCGATGTCTATGATCTCAAACCGGTGATCACCACGGAATTCAATATTGAGGGGTATCCCACTTCTGATTTCCTGGATCTGGTTATGGCCGTTCAGGCCGATCAGGTCACCCTGGTTCCCGATGCTCCCGGGCAGCTCACCAGCGATCACGGCTGGGATACCCGCCGTCATCTCTCCCTGCTGCAGGAAGTGGTGGGCCGTCTCAGGGAGGCGGGAATCCGCACTTCCCTTTTTGTGGACCCCGATCCTGAAATGGTGGAATACGCCGCAATGACAGGCACTCACCGCATCGAACTCTATACCGAACCCTATGCCGCAGGTTTCCCCGAAGACCCGGAACGGGCCGTCGCACCCTTCCGGGTGGCCGCCCTCAAAGCCAGGGATCTCGGCCTTGGCCTCAATGCGGGCCACGACCTCAGCCTGGTCAACCTCCGCTTCCTGAAAACAGCGATCCCCTTCCTCGAAGAGGTCTCCATCGGCCACGCCCTGGTGGCCGACGCCCTTTATTACGGACTGGAGGAAACCATCAGGAGGTACCTGGCTTGCCTTACTGAATAACCCAAGATTTAAGTCGTGATGGTAAAACTGCATTTCCGGCGGGAAGGGGAAGGAGAACCTCTGGTCATCCTCCATGGTCTCTATGGTTCCTCTGACAACTGGCTGGGGGTATCCAGGAAGCTTTCGTCAAAATATACGGTCTGGGCGGTGGATCTGCGCAACCATGGCAGGTCACCCCATCATCCTGAGCATACCTATAAAGCCATGCGTGATGACCTGGCCGCCTTTTTTGAGACACACCGGCTGGAACCCGCCGTGCTCCTGGGGCATAGTATGGGAGGCAAGGTCGCCATGTATTTCGCAGCCGATTATCCCCAGATGGTGAAAAAACTCATCGTGGCCGACATTGCCCCCCGCGACTATCTGGAATTGGAAGAGGAAAGCCAGTATTTCCTGCACCGCAATATCCTGCTGGCCCTCCAGGAAATAGACCTGTCGCAGTATACCGAACGGGCCAGGGTGGAGGAGCGGCTGGCCGAAAAAATCGGGGATCCCCGGATCATCGGCTTTCTGATGAAAAACACGGCCCGTGATCTGCATACCCACCGTCTGAAGTGGAGGTTGAACGCTCCCGCCCTCTATGATCACCTGGAAGAGATCGTGGCGGGGGTGAACCCCCGCTGGCTCGACGACCGGATTCCCATCACCTCCTATCCGGTGGTGTTTATACGTGGTCTTAATTCACCTTACATCACCGACCATGACATCCCGGTCATCAGGACCATATACCCTGAGGCCCGGATAGTGGACATTCCCGATGCGGGTCACTGGCTGCACGCCGAACAGCCTGAGCTTTTCCTGCAGGCGGTGGCGGAATGCTGCTGAATTATAAGGGCACGGTTTCCCCATTTTCCGGGGACCGGGACCCTTACTGGAAGTGCAATGCAGGGTGGCTGGCCTACACGGATCCCTGAAGGGAAAAGAGGGGGCCAGGCTTGTGAAAACGAGTTCACATCGTAAAGCAGAAATAGAATAAACATGAATCAAACGAAGTCACTCCTGACCGGAGCGCTGGTCCTGGTGGCATTGCTGCTCACCTCCTGCCGCGAAGATCCTCCGGAGCTGAGCGAAGAGGCCGATATCCTTTCCTTCCGGATCACCCGTGCCGGCAACCCGCAGCTGTCGAAAGACTACGCAGGCATTGTCGACAAGCCCAATTTATACATAGCCCTCTTTTTTGACGAGGACGATCCTTCGGGACCGATGGTGCCCACCATCGAAGTTTCCCCGGGGGCAACGGTATTCCCGGCTTCGGGAACGGCCGTAGACTTCTCGAAGCCCGTGAGTTATACGGTCACGGCCCCTTCAGGAGCCAGGCAGACCTATACCGTCACAGTGAGCACTCCTGCAGCCATACCCGTCATCACCGGAATCAGGATCAACAATGTGCCATGCCAGGCCGATGCAGCCACCGGCCGGTTTTTTTATCCGGTACGGGCGGGGGGGAATCCGGCGGTAACCCTGCTCTGTATAGGTCAGAACATCTCCGGATTCACGGCAGCCGGGATCACTGCCGGTAATAACTCGACGGTAACCCTGCCGGGGTGGGCCCCCGGAGCTGCCCTGGAAATCACCCCTGTCGGAAAAACAGGAAAGAAGGGGGATCCCGTCAGACTCATTCTGACCTCCCTTCCCGTCGTCCATGTGGAAGTGGGGGGACCCATCGCCGATAAACCCAAAACAGAATGTGTCATTTCCCTGCTTGATCCTTCGGGAAAAACCAACGACTCCCTTTATTATTTCGCACCCCATCGTGCGGGTATCGAAACCAGGGGAGGATTGGCCCAGCAGTTCCCCAAGAAATCGTACAGTTTTGAATTCAGATTACCCACGGGGGATGAGGAAGTAGAGGGGGGAACCAAACTCCTGGGGATGCGCGACGACGGCGACTGGATCCTCGACGCCATGTATATCGACCATGCCCGGATGCGTAACCGTCTTTCCACCGATTTGTGGACCTCCATCAACCGGGTGCCCCACATCTCCAAAGAACCTGGAGCCATCAATGGCACCCGCGGTCAGTTCGTGGAACTCTTCATCAATAACAGCTACCATGGACTGTATTGCCTTACTGAACGGGTCGACCGGAAACAACTGCAACTTAATAAAAAACAAGGGTACTCCTACAAAGCCAGCCAGTGGAGTTCCTCCACGGAGTTTTACAGCGGCGACGCGTCATACAATAATAATACAGATACATGGGACGGCTGGGAACTGGAATACCAGGCCGAAAACGGTGCCGCTTCCTCTCCGCAGGTGAAGTGGGAACCCTTGCGCAACTTCATCAGGTATACCTCCCTGTCAGGGAACGCCGACTTTTCAGCCCAGATTGCCACCCGCATCGATATGGCCAACCTGGTGGATTATCTTTTGTTTATCAACGTCATCGGGGCCGATGACAACAACGGAAAGAACACCTACTTTTCCTATGCCGGCAACGGGTGGGAGAAATTCTTCATCACTCCCTGGGATCTTGACGCTTCCTGGGGGCGGAAATGGGAGGGATCACGCATCGACCTGAGGGCTGGGGAGTTCATAGGGGTGACCGGCGTCCCTCATACCGATAGCCGTTATTGCCGTCCAAACGGCTTCTTCATCCGTATGATGGAAACCAATCCCGGCGGATTCCGTACCCTGCTTAAGAACCGCTGGCAGGAGCTCAGACAGGGAGACCTTTCTCTGACCGCCCTGACGGCCAGAGTGGAGACCTACCGCAAACTACTGGATACCTCCGGGGCATTCACCCGCGAAAAACAGAAATGGCCTGAGAAAATCAGCGATCTCGACACAGAAACCACCTATATGCTCTCCTGGATCGAAACCCGACTGGCCCAGATGGACCAGTACCTTGGAAATCTCTAAACCCGGAATCCAGCCTGCATCCGTCAGGCTTCCTATCCGTGAACCTTTACTCCCGCCTGCTCCCGGTCAGTGATGTGCAGGTATTTGTGCTGTTCTTCCGGTCCAAGGGGAAACGGAATCCCGCTGATCCTGAAGCGATTAGTCCTCTTCTTTTTTCTTGTCACCCACCCCATTTTTTTAGTAAAAAACGCCCCTTATATGAGTAATTTTTACTATTTTTAATAGACGAATTGTTTGCCGGCAATTCTCATTTCTGGTGCCGGTAAGTGGATTTACGACTTATAACCATTTAATTAAAAACCTATGAAAGAAAACCGGATGCTATGCACTCCCGATGGGGGGGGTGCATATGGGAAGTCCGTCATGAGAAGCGGGGTGTTTCTTCTGATGGTCTTTTTTTTGGTCTTAATGGTGGGGGGGCCTTTGCAGGCGCAAATGGCCTATGGCGGGGATTCCGCCGTCCCCTATGATTCCGGGCAACAGCAGCGGGCGGTCAGGGGAACGGTGACCGACAAGGGGGGGCTGCCCCTGCCTGGTGTGTCAGTGGTGGTCAAAGGAACCACCGTTGGTGTGACAACCGATTCTGAAGGGAATTTTTCGTTTCAGGTGCCACCGGGGAGTGCCGTTTTGTCGGTATCCTTTGTGGGGATGAAAACCGTGGAGATTCCTGTGGGTAATCAGTCGGTGTTCAACATTGTTCTGGAGGAAGAGACCATTGGCCTTGATGAGGTGGTGGTGGTCGGGTATGGCACCGTGAAGAAGAGTGATGTGACGGGGGCGCTGACCAGTGTGACGGAGAAGGCCATAAAGGAGCGGCCCGTGCAGAATGCCCTTCAGGCCATGCAGGGGAAAGCCGCCGGGGTCGACATCGTTTCCAATGTACGGCCAGGGGAGACGGCTTCCATCAACATCAGGGGTACCCGCTCCATTAACGGCTCCAATTCGCCGCTTTTTGTGGTCGACGGGATCATTTTGATGGGCAGCATCAACGATATCAATCCCAATGATATTGCCAGCATAGAGATTCTCAAGGATGCATCGGCGACGGCCATTTACGGTTCCCGCGGGGCCAACGGGGTGGTGCTGGTGACCACCAAGTCGGGCCGGCAGGGGACCGTGTCGGTCAATTACGATGCGACCCTCTCCATTGACCGTGTCCATTCGCTGACCGACTGGGCTTCGTCGGGGGAGGCCATCGATCGTTTCCGGCTGGCGCATGTCAACGGGGGAACCTACAAGTCGGGAGCCAATGCCTTGAAATACCCTGATCCGTTTGCCGACATCCAGATGTTCGGAAACAACGATGCGATGACCATTGCCGCCATCAGAGCGGGATACGACTGGAATGACCCGGGAAGTTTCACCTCGGTGAAGACGCGGGCGGCCACTGCCGAAGAAAAAGCCCTCGGATGGCCCGATCAGGTGCCGCTGTACAACCCCGGGAACATCCCCACCACCGACTGGATCGACCTGCTCACCAAACCCAGTCAGACCCACAACCACCTCCTTTCCCTTACCGCGGGCACCCCGGTGTCACGGCTCTACATGTCGGTGGGGTATCTTGAAAACGACGGCACCCAGAAAAACCAGTCCTATAAAAGATACACTTTCAGGCTGAACGGAGACATCACTCCACGTCAGTGGCTGAACGTGGGAGCCTCCATCAGTGCTTCGCGCTCCATCCAGGAGTATGGGGCCAGTAACCGCACCGGTACGGCCACCTACCCCAAGGACGCCTATGGGAACGCGCTTGGCCAGTACCTGATGGCCAAGCCCTATGACAACGAGGGCAAACTCATCGAGTTTCCCGGGAACAACGCCACCATTCCCGTGTGGAACCCCCTGATCGACATTGACCATGCAGAAGACCAGCGGCAGGCGACCAACTTCAACGCCAACCTCCATTCGGAGATCAGGTTCACCCCCTGGGCGAGATACCGCCTGAACTTCGGCACCGGACTGAGAAATTACCGTAACGCCACTTTTCAGGGGTCTCAGTCCACACTGCTGCGCCGTTCCTCGCCCCCTACTTCCACGGCTTCCTATGAATCTGGGGAATCGTGGCAGTATATGATTGAAAACCTGATTTTCCTCGATAAAAGCTTCGGCGTACATAACCTGGGAGCCACTTTCCTTCAGTCGGCACAATATTATACCAGTGAGTCTTCAAACCTGGGGGCTTCCAAGATTCTTTACAATTCGAGCAAATGGTATAACCTGGGGGCCAACCTCAACGGGAAACCCGACAGCTATGGCACCGGATTCAGTGAGAGTTCCCTGCAGTCCTATATGGCCCGCCTCAACTACAACCTCATGGACCGCTATTTGGTGACGGCCACCGGGCGGTGGGACGGCTCCTCGGTTCTGGCACCCGGCAACAAATGGGATTTCTTTCCCTCCTTTGCCCTGGCCTGGAAAATGCAGGAGGAACCCTTTCTGAAAGGCGTGGAAGCCATCCATGAACTGAAGCTCCGCCTGGGATGGGGCGTCACCGGAAACAGCGGCGTGGGTTCTTATACGACCATGGGGCCGCTGACCCGTTATAACTATGTCTTCGGAACGGCTCCCGCCATTGGGTATATCCCCATGATGATGGCCAATCCCGAACTGGGCTGGGAGAAAACCGCACAGTGGAATGCCGGGATCGACTTCGGATTCCTCAAAAACAGACTTTCGGGTTCGGTAGACCTCTACCAGTCCCAAACCAGTGACATCCTGATGACCCGCGATCTTCCCCCGGTCATAGGCTATTCGAGCATATGGTACAACATCGGCAAGATGAAAAACCAGGGAATCGAGATCTCCCTTTCTTCGGTCAACATTGACCGCCGGGGTTTCCGCTGGAGTACCGATCTGAACTGG
Source organism: Bacteroidales bacterium (assembly GCA_012729335.1). Classification (GTDB taxonomy): domain Bacteria; phylum Bacteroidota; class Bacteroidia; order Bacteroidales; family Prolixibacteraceae; genus UBA1413. Next base: position 227,910 of record JAAYDJ010000007.1, read on the forward strand.
TCGACCAACAAGGAAGAGATTGTCGAGCTGGTCAATGGGGAGGAGGACATGGTTTCCAACGGCTGGTTTATAGGTCATCCGTTGCAGGTGTTCCGGAACTATGAGGTAGACGGGTTGTGGCAGGACACCCCGGAGGATCTGGCCGAAATCGCCAAGTGGGCCGCCAACGGGGTCAATTTCGCCCCCGGCCAGTACAAACCCGTGGAACAGGGTACCCCCGATTATAAACTGACTACCGATGACATGGTGATCCGTGGAACCATCAGGCCCAAATGGGTGGCCGGGATGACCAACACCTTCAACTACCGGAATTTCGAACTTTCCTTCTTCATGTATGCCCGCATCGGCCAGTCTTATCTGTCACCCCTGGTGCCCGCAGGCATCACCGGCGGCAATTTCGTGGGGTATGTCCGTAGTGCCGATCCTTCCGATTTCTGGTCCCCCACCAATACCAGCGCGAAATGGCCACAGCCGACCACTGCCCCCAAGGTCTCGGTCGATGCCGTCAACAGAGCCACCTGGATCAACGACGGTTCCTTTGTCGCGGTCCGGAACATCTCCCTGGCCTATAATGTGCCATCGCTCCTGCTCAACAGGATTCAGATCAAAAACCTGCAGCTTTACGCGCAACTCCTCAATCCGTTCCTCTTTGGCGGTGAGGTGGTCAAAGCCGGGATCAACCCCGACGACACCAACGGCTGGATCTCCACCAATTCCGTGGGAGACCTCACAGGCGGTACCAACAACAATACCATGATCATTAAAAGCACGGTATTTGGCATAAGGGTAGGATTTTAATCACCGTTTAAAATCAAAAACAATGAAGAAATATATTCCTTTAATCGCATTGATGCTGGCTTTCGGATCCTGCAGCGAGGATTTCCTGGAAGAGAAAGCCGTGACCACCCTTACGCAGGATTTTTATAAAACCACCGAAGGTTTGGATATCCTGGTGAAGGGGACTTACCAGATTCTCCGATTCAAGCCCGACTACAACCAGGGGCACTATATCTGTGGTGTGGGCAGCGACGTGGAAGCTTACTGCTGGTCCAATACCGACCGCATCAACATGGGAAGTTATTCTCCCAGCGGATGGGCTGCCACCACCGCAGGGCAGAGTTATTCTGCACAGGTGAACATGCTTATCGGGGCCCAGGGGGGCACCCGCACCGAGGGGGCTTTCCCCACCATCAGCCGGTGTAATGTGTTCCTCGAGAACTATGGCAACCTGAGTGCCGCCGACCAGGCCACCCTGGCCCCCCGAAAGGGAGAAATCCTTTTCCTGAGAAGTTATGCCTACTATCTGATCACCAATACGCTGGGTTCAGTTCCTCTTATCCTTCAGAGCTATTCGGGGATGCCTGAGAATTTTGCCTTTCCCAAGGCCAGTCTCGAAGCCATCTACAAGCAGATCATCGGTGATTTACGCACCGCGGTGACCTTGCTTCCCGACAATGTGGCTGCCGCCGACCTGGGGAGGATCTCCAAACCCGCTGCCGCCCATTTCCTGGCCAAGCTCTACCTGCACCGGGCCCAGGCCGCCGGATGGGCCAACAGCAGCGAAAACCACCTTAAAATGCTGTATAAGGGCAACGTCGCCAGTGACCTTGATTCGGCCATTTACTTTTCGACCATGGTCATCGACATGAAGAAAGGAAACAACGCCGCATATGGCGGGCTTCAGACCGATTTTGCCGAGCTTTGGAAGAACGTGTCAGGTAATTATGACCGCGACAACTGCAAAGAGATCCTGCTTTCGGCCCAATTTGAGCCGACCCAGACTTACAACGACCGGTACGGAAATACCCTGGTTCACCTCTATAACAGCAATTATACCACGCTCAAATGCGGAGTGACCCGGAACCTGATGGATTACGGGAGGCCCTACGCCACGGCAGGTCCCACCGACTGGGGGTGCGACATGTATACCGACAGGGCCAACGATTCCCGTTATTACAAGACCTTCCTGACCGATTACTTCGCCAACAACACTTCCTACAATGCCACTACCCTCGAAGTGACCGGAGGTAAAACCTGGGATCCGGTGACGGCCTACTATTACAACAACGTTTTGAAGAGTCCCTCCGATCCTGCGGCCGTCAGCGGGAAGATCAAGATTCAGTATAAAAAGACGGCCCTGGTCTACATTGAGAATTCAAAGGAGGAGCCTCTTGATTCGTTGTGGGTAGTCAGCCAGCCATTCATCATGATGGTGCGCTGGATGGTGGGGAGTCCGGGCAACGCTGGGTATGTCACCAAAGAGGGCAGCAGTGTGACCGGTTTCAAACCGGGGGCTGTCGACATGGAGAATCCGGCGGTGATTCCCGGTTACAAAGCACAGAACCGCAAGATTTACTACCGTCGCAGCGGTGATGCCGGGGAGCCTTTCGGGCTCGACCGGGGCACAGGGGTGGCCCAGTGGTATTTAAGTCCACGCAAGTGGCTCGATGTGAACCGCGGTACGGGTACGCTGCCCAACAACCCGGGGGCTATTGATGTGCCGTTGATGCGGCTTGCCGAGACCTACCTGATCAGGGCAGAGGCCTACGGTCGCAAGGGGAGCTATGCGCCCGCCATCGACGACCTCAATGTGCTGCGTAAAAGAGCTGCTTTTCATACCGGGGAATCGCGTTCAGAGATCCTGGTGAAGTATGAGCCGGGGGTCCTGACCGGCCGCCTCGAGGTGCCCGCAGCCGATAAACTGGCCCCCTTCAAAGTCACCAATGACGCCTATGCCAAAATCAGAATCGACGGTACCGAATGGCAGGGGGGATCCCCGAAAGCACTCCATGAGAATTACCCCGCCGAAGCCACTTCCGATGACCAGCGGTTCATCCATTTCATCTACAACGAACGGGCCCGCGAATTGATCTTTGAATTGCTGACGGTGGAGGATCTTCACAACGCCGGTATCTGGTATGAGCGTGTCCGCGACAGGGACATGATGGGGGCCCCCGCCTCCTCCACGGGAACCGCTGCTTTCCCCTTTCCTAAAGACGATTCCGTGAACACGGGAACCGCAGGTGCCCAGGGATCAGGTAAAGGCCAGCTGCAAAAATTCCATAGCTTCAAGCCATGGACACAATCCTTCCTGGATCTGCTGACCGATGAACAGGGCAATGCCCTCGATCCTTCCTCCAAAGCGGCCTACCAGAACCCAGGATACTGATCAACAGCCGTTTGGCAGGCACCTTAGGTTCTGATAGGCACCAGGTGCTTGGTTCTGACACAAAGGGTGCCCCGGATTTCCGGGCACCCTTTGTGCACAGAGGACCTGAAGGTTCTGTTCCCTGTAAACATTCTGAAATGCCCGATTGTTGTACCTTTGTGAACCGGGAGGCACACCCTGGCTTGGTGTAAATGCTTCCCTTTTAAAAGAGTTGGCAGATGTCTGAGAATCTGATGCACAGGAATTTCAGGGTGACGGGTATGGGGTGTGCCGCCTGTGCCCTGAAAGTGGAGAAAACCATTGGAAAGCTGGAGGGGGTGACGGAGGCCTCTGTCAATTTTGCCTCCGGGGAACTTATGGTGGCTTACGATCCTCGGCTGAATGGGGCGCAGGAGTTTCGGAAGGCTGTTGTTTCAGCGGGTTACGACCTGGTCGCGGAAGAGGAGGCCCCGGAAACCGGGGAAGAGATCCGCAGGGAAGAAACCCGCCGTCTGGGGCGTCAGACCCTTTGGGCCGCCCTGCTGACCCTGCCGGTGGTCATCCTGGGCATGGGTTTCATGGACCGCCCTTTTGCGGCGCCCCTGATGCTGCTGCTCTCCACTCCTGTCCTTTTTATCTTCGGCAGGGGATTTTTTGTCAGGGCTTTCCGGCAGATGCTGACCCGTACATCCACCATGGACACCCTGGTGGCCCTGAGCACCGGCATCGCCTGGCTGTTCAGCCTCTTCAACATGCTTTTTCCCGGATTTGCCGGCCATCCTGCACAAACAGGCGCCCATCAGCTGATCTATTTCGAGGCCCCGGCGGTGATCATCACCCTTATTCTCCTGGGCAGGTGGCTCGAGGAAAGGGCTAAAGCCGGAACCGCCTCGGCTATACATGAACTCATGGCCTTGCGCCCTGCAAAAGTGACCCTGCTCGGCGAAGATGGCCGGGAAAGGGAAGTTCCCCTCCGGGAGGTCAGAAAAGGAGAGAAAATAAGGATAAAACCCGGAGAACGGATTCCAGTCGATGGGGAGATCCTGGAGGGCTCCTCCTGGATCGATGAGAGTACCATCACAGGCGAATCCCTGCCGGTGAGCCGGACAACAGGTGACAAGGTGTTCGCGGGTACCCTTAACCAGAAAGGAAGTTTCGTGCTGACCGCCCTCAGGGTGGGTAGTGAGACCCTTCTGGCACAAATTATCGCCATGGTAAAGGAAGCCCAGGGAAGCAAGCCTCCCGTGCAGAAGCTGGCCGACAAGGTTGCAGGGATTTTCGTACCCGCCGTACTGGTCATTGCCCTGGTTACCTTTGTGATATGGGTGGTTGCCGGAGGTAGCGCCCATCTTTCCCGGGCGGTGGTGGCCATGGTTTCGGTACTCGTGATTGCCTGTCCGTGTGCCCTGGGACTGGCCACGCCCACGGCAGTCATGGTGGGTATTGGAAAAGCGGCCTCCCGGGGGATTCTCATCCGTCATGCCGACGGCCTTGAACTGGCAGGAAAAACCGATACCGTTGTTTTTGACAAAACGGGAACCCTCACCCGGGGAACGCCCGAGGTGACCCGCCTGATATGGAAAAGCGAAGATCCCCGGGCGGCGGAATGGCTGGCGGGATTGGAACGCCGTTCGGAGCACCCCGTTGGGGAGGCCATTGCGGCCTTTCTGGAGGCACAGGGTGTAGAGGCCGCCGTACCTGAGGATTTCTCTTCGGTTCCCGGGAAGGGGGTAACCGCCTGCTTCGGAAAGGAACGTGTGGCCGCCGGAACCCCCCTCCTCATGGAGGAACATGGGATTTTCATTCCGGAAGAGACGGCAGAGGAACTTCGCAGGTGGCAGGAGGAGGCCCTGACGGTCGTTTGTTTCGGCGGCATGGGTAAGCTACTGGGGGTAGCGGCGGTGGCCGACACCCTGCGGCCTTCGGCGCGCGCTACGGTGGCAGGCCTCCGGAAGCTGGGGTGTACGGTGCATCTCGTGACCGGCGATCACGCGGCCACAGCCCACGCTATAGCCCAGGCTGCCGGAATCACCCATGTCGGGGCAGCCCTTCTTCCTGCAGAGAAAGCCGAATACATCAGTACCCTGCAACAACAGGGCAGGGTGGTGGCCATGGTAGGCGACGGCATCAACGATGCGATTGCCCTCGCCCGCGCCGATGTGAGCATGGCCATGGGCTCCGGTTCGGGCATCGCCGCCGGCGTAGCCCAGATGACCCTCCTTCACCCCGGAACCGAAGCCGTTGCCCAGGCCATCCTGATCTCCCGCCAAACCGTCCGCACCATCCGCCAGAACCTCTTCTGGGCCTTTTTTTACAACCTCATCGGCATTCCCGTGGCTGCCGGTCTCCTCTACCCGCTGACCGGATTCATGCTCAGCCCCATGATCGCCGGCGCAGCCATGGCCCTGAGTTCCCTGTCGGTGGTCTCCAACAGCCTCCGCCTGAAATACAGCCGTTAACATACCCGGTGAAACCCCGGAAATGGAACTGAATTATGGTATCTATACAAAAACCACATCCGACCGCCACCGCTCTGGTCACCGCCCTCTCCCTCCTCGCCGGGGTACTCCTGTTTTCGGGCATGGCCTGCCAACCAACCCATGAAAGCGGTAAAATAGACCGGTTTGCCCTGGTCAACCGCCACAATATCGTGGTGGAGAAAATGGATCCCCTGGCTTCCCTTACAGTGGGCAACGGCCGGTTTGCCTTCACCACCGATATCACCGGGCTGCAGACATTTTACAGGGAGTATGAACAGGGGGTTTCCCTGGGAACCATGTCTGACTGGGGGTGGCACTCCCTCCCCAATACCGGGAATTACCGGATTGAAGAGACGTATCTTTATCACGAGGTGGAAGGACGGCAGGTGCCCTATGCGCATCAGCTCAAGCATCCTGAGAGGGCTCTCAAGGCCGTGGAGTATTTCCGGGCTAACCCGCACAGGTTGCATCTGGGGCTGATCCGTCTCCTGATCATCAAGGAAAAGGGGGGAGAAATGGAAATCGCCGATGTGGAGAATCCAAAGCACCGTCTGGACTTGTGGCGCGGGGAGATCAGCAGCCAATTCCGGTTGGAAGGCGAACCTGTGGAGGTGACCGTGCTGGTGCATCCGCGGCAGGACCTGGTGACGGCCCGTATTGTCTCTCCCCTGGTCGGAAAGGGACGGCTGGCCGTAGAATGGCTTTTCCCCTACGGGAGTGCGGTCCATACCCACCCGGGATATGATTTCAGTGCCCCCGGAAAACATACCTCCCTGCTGTCAGAAAACGGGCCTTCGTCGGCGGTCATCCGCAGAACACTCGATGCGGAATCCTATGTCACCACCATCGCGTGGCAGGGAAAAGCCGCCCTGACCGAAGCCGCTCAACACAGGTTTGTGCTTACCCCTGCAGGAAAAGGGAAAGAACTTGAATTCAGTTGTGCCTTTTCACCGCTGCCTGTGGCGGAAGATCTTCCGCGGTTCGAAGAAGCCCGGAAGGAGAATGCCACACATTGGGAAGGTTTCTGGAGCACGGGAGGCGCGGTTGATTTTTCGGAGTGTACCGATCCTCGGGCCGCTGAACTCGAACGAAGAACCGTTTTGTCGCAGTACCTGACGAAAATCAACGGTTCAGGCACCCTGCCTCCACAGGAAACTGGACTCACCTTCAACAGTTGGTTCGGAAAGTTTCACCTGGAAATGATATGGTGGCACAGCGCCCATTATTACAACTGGCAACGGGAGGAGATGATGGCCGGTCAGCTTGGCTGTTACCACGACTTTTTTCAGAAGTCGCAGGATTTCACCAGGTTGCAGGGGTATGAGGGGGTGCGCTGGCCCAAGATGGTGGGGCCCGACGGGCAGAACAGCCCCTCTTCAGTGGGCTCCTACCTGATCTGGCAACAGCCGCACCTTATTTATCTGGCGGAGCAGCTATACCGGGCCAGGCCTTCGGCGGAGACCGCGGAGAAATTTGGCGCACTGGTGAATGCCACGGCGGATTTTATGGCCGGCTTTGCCCGTTATGACAGCACTTCGCGGCAGTATCACCTGGCTCCCCCGCTGATTCCGGCCCAGGAACACTGGGCCCGCGAAACCACCCTGGATCCTCCCTTTGAGCTGGCTTACTGGCACTGGGGCCTTACCACCGCACAGAGGTGGCGGGAGCGTATGGGCGCCCCTGCCAATCCCCGGTGGGAGGAAGTCCGCCAAAACCTTCCGGCTCCGGCCTCCGACGGCACCCTTTACCTGGGCACCGGAAATGCCCGCGACAGCTACTCCAACCCTCTGAACATGCGCGATCATCCTATGGTCCTGGGAACCCTGGGCATACTGCCCCTCTGGGAAAAGGTGGACCCGGAAATCATGCGGAATACCCTGCACACAGTCATGGATAAATGGGACTGGGAACACACCTGGGGCTGGGATTATCCCATGGTGGCCATGTGCGCTACCCGTTTGCTGGAACCCGAAATCGCGCTGGAGGCCCTCCTGATGCACGTCCAGAAAAATACCTGCCTGGTCAACGGCCATAACTATCAGGATGAAAGACTGCGCATTTATTTGCCGGGAAACGGCGGATTACTCAAAGCCGTGGCCCTGATGTGCGCCGGATGGGAGGGGTGCACCATGTCCAACCCCGGTTTCCCGAAAGACGGCCGCTGGAAGGTCAAATGGGAAAACCTGCGTCCTGATTTCTGAATTTTGGTATCTTTAACCCCTGATTATTCTATCTGTATGATGAGACCACGCTTTACCTTTATATTTCTGCTTCTGCTTTCAGGTCTGACCCTGCATTCATGCGGAGACGGCAAGGATCCCGACAATCCGGTGAATCCCGGTGCAACTGAGCCTGCATTTGCCATGGGGGTGGACCTCTCATATGTCAACCAGGCAGAAGACCACGGGGCGGTGTACCGTGACAAGGGCGTGGAAGCCGACCCTTACGCCATCATGAAGAACAATGGGGCCACCTATGTGCGGGTGCGTCTGTGGCACAACCCCCAGTGGGTGAGGAGCGTCTATGGTAATCCTTCCAAAACGCTGTACAGTGGTTTCGAGGATGTGGCGCGCACCATCCAGCGGTCTAAAAACCAGGGCATGAAGATTTTGCTCGACCTGCACTATTCCGATTTCTGGGCCGATCCGGCCAGGCAGGAGCCCCCGGCGGCCTGGGCAGCCATCACCACCCTGAATGTGTTGCGAGATTCGGTGTACAATTATACCTTTTCCGTGCTCAAAAAGCTGGATGCCCGGGGACTGATGCCCGAAATAGTACAAATCGGAAATGAAATCAACTGCGGGATGATGATGACCGGGACTGCTTCAGGATTCCCGGGGCTGAACGCCTGCAACAACCAGTGGTCCACGCTGGGCAGTATTATTAACGTGGCCATTAAGGCGGTCAGGGATGCCTCCGCTACCGCGGTGGTTAAGCCGCTGGTGGCGCTTCATGTGGCCGATCCCAAAAATGTGGAGTGGTGGTTTACCCAGGCCACTTCCCAGGGGAAAATCCTTGATTTTGACATCGCCGGATTTTCCTATTACCCGCTCTGGCATACCACCGTGTCCTTGTCGGCCCTGCCTGCCCTGGTGACCCGTCTCCGGAACAGTCTTGACAGACAGGTCATGATCCTGGAAACAGCCTACCCCTGGACGACATCGAACAACGACGGCTATACCAATCTTTTCGGCAGCCAGACTCCCCTTGAAGGCTTCCCCTTCACCCCCCAGGGGCAGCTCGATTTTATGGTGAAGCTCACCGGTGACATGATCCAGGCAGGGTGTAGCGGCATTTTCTATTGGGAACCGGCCTGGATTACCTCGGGCATGAAGGACTCCTGGGGCACGGGATCCTCCTGGGAGAACGCCGGATTCTTCAACTTCACGGGGGACCTGCTCCCCGTGGCGGGTTACATGAGCCGGTCCTACCAGAACCAATGATGGGCTCTGTCATCGGCGGAATCCCTGGGGCCGCTGAACCCTGCCCGGTTTGGAACACCTCCGCCCTGCCCACTCCGGAACCTGCTGCAATCCATTCACATCATGCCTGACCTCAGCCACCTGCCCCCCTATCACCATGTCAGCTATTCTTTCGAAGAGCTGGGTATCCTCCCTGCAGACGTAGAGCCCCTGCTGGGATTTACCCCCGGCCACACCCCGGAACCTTTCCCCACGCTGACGGACGATGCCCTGCGGGAAGCTCCCCGGCTTTTTGCTCCGGAAGCAGGATATGCCCTGGTGACCGACTTCGCTTTTGATTCCTCCAACCGCCATTTCCGCGCCGGTACCCATCTCTTCCACCCCGGGAAAATCATCTTCAGCCAAATCCGCCATGCCCGCGCCCTCCTCTTTTTTGTGGCCACCGCAGGAGAAGCCATCTCCCGGCGATGCCATGAACTGAATGCCGCCGGCGACACGGTGTACAGCTATCTCCTCGACACCCTGGGATCGGTCGTGGCAGAAAAAGCCCTCGAAAAAATGGGCCAGAACTTTGAAAAACAAGACCTCCCGCCGGGCTGGAACCTCTCCGAATCCTACAGCCCCGGCTACTGCAACTGGGATGTGGCCGAACAACAAAAACTCTTTTCCTTTTTTCCCCCCGGCTTCTGTGGGGTCACCCTTTCCTCTTCCTCCCTGATGCACCCCGTTAAGTCGGTCAGCGGCGTCATCGCACTGGGCCCCCGCCTTCGCCGGAAAGGATACCACTGCGCCATGTGCAACGACAAAACCTGCATCTACCGCCGCATCCGGAATACAGCCCCCTGAACACAGGCTGCCCCTGCCAGCCTTTACATCCCTGTTAAAGTTGAACATAAGGAAACAGGCTTTTCCCCTGTCTGGAAAATGATTCTCGTTGTTGTGTATAATACAGTTTGGGTTATCTTTGAGAGGTTATTCCAAATAACCGAGACGATGAAGCTATTTTCAAGAGTGACGCTGGGGTACCTGTTCCTTGTTTTTGTATGGATTTTGGATGGGGAGGCAACTGCCCAGGAGGCTGTGGAGGTGACCATTGACGCCAGGGGGACGCGCGTCCCTGTATCGCCATGGATATACGGCCGGAACAATTCGCTTTCCGACCAGTCTTCTTCTCCGGTGACGGCGCTCACGTGGCAGCGCTACCGTGATGCGGGGATCACCATGTTCAGGGAGAGCGGGGGTAACAATTCGACGAAGTACAATTGGCGGAAGAAGCTGACCAGTCATCCTGACTGGTATAACAATGTGTATGCCCATGACTGGGACTATGCCGCCAGGTCGTTACAGGATCAGCTTCCGGAGGCGCAGGGAATGTGGACCCTCCCCCTGATAGGGTGGGCCGCTTCCACGAAGCAGTACAATTTCAGGGACTGGGATTATAACCAGTCGAAATGGTGGGATGGGGTTCACCAGAATCTGGCTGGTGGTGGTACGGTCAATCCTGCCGGTGGCGGCAAGGCCCTCAGCGAGGGCAATCCTTCGTTATACCTCACGGAGTGGCCCGCCGATTCGGTGGTGGGGATCCTGCATAAATGGATAGGCGAAGGGGGACTGGGACTCGACAAAAGTCGCCTGTTGTACTGGAACATGGACAACGAACCGGAAATCTGGAGCGGTACGCATGATGACGTGATGCCCGTGCAACCCACCGCAGAGGCTTTCATGCAGCGCTATTTTGAGACGGCCAAAAAGGCGCGCGCCCTCTTTCCGGAAATTAAACTCATGGGGCCAATCCCTGCCAACGAATGGCAATGGTATAACTGGAAAAACGATGCGGTGAGTTCCGGAGGGAAAAAGTATGTCTGGCTGGAATATTTCATCAAGAGGGTGGCCGAAGAACAGAATGCCACGGGTATCAGGCTCCTCGACGTGCTTGATCTTCATTTTTACCCGGGGGAGACCGACCCGGCCCAGGTCCTTCAACTGCACAGGGTCTATTTTGACCGGAATTATGTCTATCCCGGCCACAATGGGGTCCATAGGGTAGGAGGGGGCTGGAACACTTCCATTAACAAGGAGTATATCTTTGAGAGGTGCCGCGAATGGCTCGACAAATACATGGGACCCGGTCATGGGGTGACCTTCTCGGTGACGGAGACGTCGGTCAACGAAAAGCTGCCTGTGATGGTGAACGCCCTCTGGTATGCTTCCATGTTGGGCGAGTTTGCCCGCCGCGGCGTGGAGGTCTTCACACCATGGGACTGGAGGGTGGGTATGTTTGAGGTGGTTCATCTTTTTGCCCGGTACAACCAGAAGTGGTACATACCAGGTCTCTCTTCCGACGAGGAAATGGTCTCTGTGTATCCCACCCTCAGCGGAGATGGGGCATCGATGACCGTGGTGCTGCTCAACCGCTCCCTGACGGCATCGCGGCAGGTCAATGTGGAACTGAAGAATTTCCTTCCCTCAGCGGCTTCTCTTACTACACATCAGCTGAAAAGCCTTCCTGCTTCGGAGACCTTCGTGAGTGCTGCCAAAAACGCCCTGATCACGGGAACCATTCCGGCAGGCGAAGCGGGGTTTTCACTCCTGCTTCCTCCGCTTTCAGTCACCTCCGTGGAGGTTCCCGGAGGCTATACCGCTTCGTCACACTTTCCCGCAAGTTCCGCGGCATACTCCGGAATGACCGTTTATCCCAATCCCGCCACCTCCGAATGCCGCATTGGATGGATCCCTTTCAGGGAAGAAGAGGGGATTCTGGAAGTTCTTGACCTGGCAGGACGGCGGATGGTCTACCGCCCGCTCACCCCCGCCGACGCCCTGACGGGAACCACCCTCCTGCCCCTCACCGGCTGGCCCGCAGGAACCTACCTGGTCCGCCTGATCACCTCCCGCCACCACCTTTCTGCACCATTGGTGGTCAACCCCTGAAGCCACTGGCGAAAAAAAAATCCATTATTTCCCGCAGAGCCTGTTTTTTATTAAAAAGTTTTTATTTTCACCCCGTCTTTACAGGGCATTTACCTGTAGGAAATTATTGGATGATCACAGCGAAAACGGAAAGCGATGAACCAAAACAAACCACGCGTCATTAAAGATTACGACAAACTCGACCCCGCGATCCAGGAACAGATCAAGCTGGTTTACCCGACAGGCTTCAGCGATCACCTGATCTATTATTTTGACAAGGATGGCAAGAATGTGAGTGCCCTTCCCTTTGAGACCGAAGATAAATACTATCTGATCAGGATGACCCTCAGTGAAGCCGAACGCATCATCGAGGATGATGACGATTACGATGACGATGGCTTCCTCAAAGACCATGTCAGGGAAGAATACGAAGACAAGTATGCCGACCTGGAGCTGACCGCCGCCGATGAGGAGGAAGAGGACGACATGATGGATGAGCCCGAGGATGAGGGCGACGATGACGATTATTGACCGATACGGGAAGGAGTTCCCGTAAAACCGGAACCTGGTGGTTCTGAAAACTGTAAGACAATGGATATGAAGAAAACAAAGAAAGCTATACTGGTCATTCTTGACGGATGGGGCATCGGAGACGGCAGCAGCCGGGACATCATCTCCCAGGCGCCGACCCCGTTTATGGATGAGCTGACCGCCCGTCATCCCCATTCGCAATTGCTGACCTGCGGCCGTAATGTGGGACTTCCCGACGGGCAGATGGGCAATTCTGAGGTGGGACACCTCAATATTGGCGCCGGGAGGGTGATCTACCAGGATATGGTCAGGATCACCAAGGCGATCGAAGACCGTGAACTTTGGGAGCATCCCCAGGTGGTGAAGGCCTTCACCTACGCCAGGGAACATGGCAGACAGGTCCACCTGATCGGGCTCATCGGCCCCGGTGGCGTGCATGCCCTGAGCAGCCACATGGTGGCCCTTTGCCAGATCGGCACCGACATGGGCGTGGAGAAGATTTTCGTCCATGGCCTCACCGACGGCCGCGATACCGATCCCCGGTCGGGCCTCGGTTTTGTGGCCGATGACCTCGAAAACCTCAAGGGAACCAATGGCCGCTTCGCCTCTCTTATCGGCCGTTATTATGGCATGGACCGCGACAAGAACTGGAACCGGATGAAACTGGCCTATGACCTTTACACCTCCGGGAAAGGAAAGAAAACCACCAATCTGCTCCAGTCCATCCAGGAGAGCTATGACGAAGGAACTACCGATGAGTTTCTGCAGCCCATCGTGGTGACCGGCGACGACGGTGAACCCCTGGGGCTCATCCGCGAAAACGACGTGGTCATCTGCTTCAACTTCCGCACCGACAGGTTGCGCCAGACGACCATCGCCTTCACCCAGAAGGATCTGCCCGAATTCGGCATGCATACCATGCCGCTGCAGTGGTACACCATGACCAGTTATAAGGCCGATTTCCAGGGTATACAGGTGATCTTTGACAAGGACAATGTCACCCACACCATGGGAGAACTGGTTTCGGAGGCCGGACTGAAGCAGATCAGGATTGCCGAAACCGAGAAGTACGCCCATGTCACCTTTTTCTTCAGTGGGGGCCGCGAAGCCGAGTTCCCGGGTGAAAGCCGGATTATGATCCAGTCGCCCAGGGTGCCTACCTATGACCTGCAACCTGAAATGTCGGCACCCCTGGTGAAAGAGGCCATTGTGGCCGAACTGAACAAACAGTCGGCCGATTTTGTGGTGCTCAATTTTGCCAATGGCGACATGGTGGGCCATACCGGAATCTATGAAGCCATATACAAGGCTGTGGTGGCCGTCGACGCGTGTGTCAGGGAGGTGGTGGAAGCTGCCCGTGCCAACGGATATGAGGTGCTGATCATCGCTGACCATGGAAACGCCGACAATGCCGTGAATGAAGACGGTTCCTCCAATACGGCCCATTCACTGAATCCTGTGCCCTGCATATACGTGGGCGACCGGCAAAACGTCAGGCTCCGGAACGGCATCCTGGCCGATGTGGCCCCGACGCTGCTCACCCTCATGGGCCTGGAGATCCCCCGTGAAATGACCGGGAAAGTCCTTATCGAAGAATAGTCTTTTTTCGGCACCATGATCGAAATTGGCCGGACGGTTGTCTCCATGGACCTCCTGGAAGAGTTTTTTCTCTGCGATCTGGAGCAATGCAAGGGGGCCTGCTGCGTGGAGGGAGACTCGGGGGCGCCCCTGACGGGTGAAGAGGCCAGCGCTCTGGAGGAACATTATCCCATCTTCCGCGAATTCCTGCCCACCGAACACCGTGAAGTGATTGAAAACGAGGGTTTTTCATTGGTGGATCAGGATGGGGACCTGGTGACTCCACTGGTCGGCAACCGGCAGTGTGCCTACACGTATATTACAGACGAAGGCATCCTCAAATGTGCGGTGGAAAGGGCCTGGGCCGAAGGGCTCATCTCCTTCCGGAAACCAGTTTCTTGCCACCTTTTTCCCGTTCGCATCACGGAATACCGTCATTTTGATGCCGTCAACTACCAGAAACTGGAGATTTGCCGCCCCGGCCGGGATTGCGGCAGACGGAACAAGCTGCCGTTGTGGCAGTTCCTCAGAGAACCGCTGATTCGCAGGTACGGGGAAGAGTGGTTTGTGGCCCTGGAAGCCGCGGCCAGGTACGGGCATTAATTTCCTCCTTCTCGCCCTTTCCGGGGAAAATCCCTCACCATGCACCCCTTCATGGGGCCAGCACTGGTTTCATCTCTTCACAGATTATGGGACCCTGCCGCTTCAGCTGCCCCTTTTTCTTCTCCTTTCTGCACTGGCGGGGAATCAGTAAGCCATCAGTTCCACCCGGTTTCCGTCGGGATCCAGGATGATGGACTCATAGAGATTGTCACCCGTTACCCGGGGTTCCCCGATGATCCTGAATCCATCGGCCCGCAGCCGCTCCGTCACCTCATTTACCTTCTGCCGGCTGCCGGGATTGATGGCAAAGTGAATCAACCCCGTGTACTGTTTCATGGTGTTGTTCCGGTTGAGGGGTACATTGGGCATCTCCATAATCTCCAGCCTTGTGCCGCTATTAAAAGAGAGAAAATAGGAACGGAATTCGCGCGAATGGTTGTAGTAGGCATGCCCCGACGACGCATCGAAATAATGCATGTAAAAATTGCGCATCCCCTCCAGATTGTAAGTCCAGATGGCTATATGGTCAATGGTCATAATATGTTGGTTTTCGTTCAACATGTGTATGTACGGTAGTTTTTACAGATGGTTATATCCCCGGAAACATCATTTTTTTAACCAAACCTGTCAAATAGTCGGCGAACCAGGCCGCCATATACTGATTTAACCTTTTTTATATTCCACTGTGGGGAGCATTTCCAGGCATGATTTTTTTCTGTGGGGACTTGTAAGGATTTGGTATCAAGTTTGTTGTAGGTTCCGGGGTCTGTGTTGCGTCATGCCTGATCTCTTGCGGGCCTGAAACAACATCTTATGGCCCTTTGAAAAAATCGTAATTTTGCTGTCAACATTTTAAACATCCGGTTTGTTTCCGGAGAAAAAAGAGGAAAATTTTATGATCACCTATACGGTGCCGTCCCGGCTGGAAGAGAATTTTGTGAAGTATGCTGACCGTCCTGCCCTGGGATTTGCGGGAGAAGAGCCTCTGACCTACGGTCAGGTGGAGGTGAAAGTGGAACAGGTTTGCAGGTTGCTGGCGGAGCAGGGGATTGTGGCGGGTGACAAGGTCGCTATTCTGAGCACCAACATGCCCAACTGGGGGATCTCCTTCTTTGCCATCCTTCGGCTGGGAGCCATCGCAGTGCCGATCCTGCCTGATTTCCATTCCAATGAAATCAAGACCATTGCCGGGCATGCCGAAGCCAAATTGCTTTTTGTTTCTGAGCAGCTCTATTATAAGGTGGAAAAGGAGGATATCCCGGGTCTCAGGGGGATGATCCTTATCGACCGGATGGCGCTGATTCCCCAGGGAACGCCCGTGAGTGGCCTTTCGGCACTGGTGCCGGCGGAGGCTGGGGACCAGGTGCGTATGACGGTTCCGGAAGTGCACGAGGAAGATCTGGCCACCATCATTTATACTTCAGGGACCACAGGCAGTTCCAAGGGGGTCATGCTGACCCACAAAAACATCACCTGGACCGCCCTCCAGTCGCTGACCATCGAGCCGCTGACCCCCGATGACCGTTTTCTCAGCATCCTTCCCCTGTCGCATACCTATGAAAACACCCTGGGGCTTCTGTTTCCCCTGTTTTTTGGGGCGTCGGTATGGTATCTGCGGAAACCCCCGATACCCCCGGTTTTGCTGCCTGCCCTTCAGCAGGTGAAACCCACCAAGCTCTTGTCGGTGCCACTGGTCATTGAAAAGATTTTCAAGGGAAAGGTCTATCCTGAGTTCCAGAAGAGCCCGGTGGTGAAAACCTTATATAGGTTTCCGCCGGTCAGGAAAATTCTTCACCGGGTAGCCGGAAAGAAGCTGATGAAGACTTTTGGCGGGGAGCTCACCTTTTTCGGCGTGGGGGGGTCCAAGCTGGATGGTACCGTGGAGCGGTTTCTTAAGGAAGCGCGGTTCCCCTATGCCATCGGATACGGCCTCACCGAAACCAGTCCCCTGTTGGCGGGTACCAGTCCGCGTACTCCCCGCATTGGATCCACAGGGCCTGCCCTCCAGGGCGTTAAATTGCGCCTGGCCGATGCAGATCCTGTGACCGGTGAAGGTGAAATCCAGGCCCAGGGACCTAACGTCATGATGGGCTACTACAAAAACCCGGAAGTGACAGCACAGGTCTTTACGCCCGACGGGTGGTTCCGGACTGGTGACCTGGGATCCTTCGACAAGGACGGATTCCTGCGCATCAAGGGAAGAATCAAAAATACCATCGTCGGCGCCAGCGGGGAAAACATCTACCCCGAGGAGATCGAATCGGTCATCAACCGCATGCGCTATGTCCTCGAGTCCCTGGTGGTCGAAAAAAAGGGGAAACTGGTGGCCCTGATTCACCTTAACATGGAGGAAATCGAACGCCAATACCACTCCCTGCGTAATGACGCCTCTCTTTTTGCCGACAAGATCAGCGAACGCAAGGATGAAATCCTCAGGGATATCCAGGAGAAAGTCAACGCCCAGGTCAACAAGTTTTCCAAGTTACAGCAGGTCTTTTTCCAGAAGGATCCTTTTGAGAAAACCCCCACTCAGAAGATCAAGCGCTTTCTCTACCATCAGAAAAGCGAGGCCAGGGAGAAATAAGGCCCTGGTGCCTGGCATGTGATACCGTGGAAATTGTTAATTTTGCCGCGGTTTACCCTTTTATGGAAAAAAGTTCAAGATACACTGCCCGTGGCGTTTCGGCCTCCAAGGAGGAGGTGCACCAGGCCGTTGGCCACCTCGACAAGGGTTTGTATCCGCGGGCTTTCTGCAAGATTATTCCCGATATTCTGGGAAATGACCCCGAATGGTGCAATATCATGCATGCCGACGGGGCAGGCACCAAATCCTCGCTTGCTTACCTTTACTGGAAAGAAACCGGAGATCTGTCGGTGTGGAAGGGGATTGCCCAGGATGCCCTGGTCATGAATCTCGACGACCTGCTCTGTGTGGGTGCTGTCGACAATATCCTGGTCTCTTCGACCATTGGCCGGAACAAACACCTTATTCCCGGGGAGGTCATTGGGGCGATTATTTCCGGAACGGAGGAGTTATGTGCAGAATTGCGGGCCCTGGGCGTGGGAATCTGGCTTACCGGCGGGGAGACGGCCGACGTAGGCGATCTGGTGAGAACCCTTATTGTGGATTCGACGGTCACCTGCCGGATGAAGCGCAGCGAGGTCATTGATGCGGGGCGCATTGCCCCGGGGAATGTGATCGTCGGACTGGCCTCCTACGGGCAGGCCACCTATGAGAAAAGCTACAACGGAGGAATGGGGAGCAACGGGCTCACTTCGGCACGCCACGATGTATTCAGCCACGCCCTGGCAGGCCGCTACCCCGAGAGTTACGACCCTGCAGTACCCCGTGACCTGGTATATGCGGGAAGTTTCGACCTGACTACCCCCGTGGCAGGCACCGGTCTGAATGCCGGTCAGCTGGTGCTCAGCCCCACACGCACCTATGCCCCTGTCATCAGGAGCATCCTCGCCGAAACCCGCCAAACCATCAGCGGGATCATCCACTGTTCAGGAGGAGCCCAAACCAAAGTGCTGAATTTCGTGGAAAATGTCCATGTGGTTAAAGACCATCTGTTCCCGGTGCCCCCCCTGTTCCGGATCATCAGGGAAGAATCGGGAACCAGCTGGCAGGAGATGTACAGGGTCTTCAACATGGGCCACCGGATGGAAATCTATACCGATGAGGCCACCGCACTCCGCATTATCGGCATGGCCGCCTCCTTCCGGATCGACGCCCGCATCATCGGCCATGTGGAAGCATACCAGGGTAAAAAACTCACCATTCACACCGAAGCAGGCCTCTTTGAATATTAGCTTACAGTCCGACCCCTTTCCCGGGTATTCCGGACTGCGGACCCATACATCACGCCAATTCTCCGCCCCACGATTCCCGGCTCCCATTTGAAAAAGTTTTCATTCACCCGATTTATACAGTGTTTACCATGTCAGAATATCCTTTACTCGACAAATACGAATCGATACAGAACCGCTTTGAAGAGGTATCGCAGCAGATCACCGACCCGTCGGCGATGACCGACATGAAGCGATACATCAAGTTGAACCAGGAATACAAGCGGTTGGAGGCTTTGGTTGCGGCCTTCCGTGAATATAAGGCCACCGTGGATAACATCACCACGGGGCTGGAGATCCTGGAAGAAGAGAGTGATTCCGCGATGCGGGAGATGGCCCGGGAGGAGATTGCCGCTTCGGAGGCGCTGCTTCCCGCAAAGGAACAGGCACTTAAGTTATTGCTGATTCCTGCCGATCCTGAGGATGCCAAGAATGCCATCCTGGAGATCAGGGCAGGTACCGGTGGCGACGAGGCCAGTATTTTTGCCGGAGATCTTTTCCGCATGTACTCCAAATATTGTGAACGCAAGGGGTGGCGGCTGGAAGTCACCAACATGAGCGAAGGTACCGCCAGAGGTTTCAAGGAGATCGTGGCCACGGTGACCGGGGAAGGAGTATACGGTATTCTCAAATATGAGTCGGGGGTCCACCGGGTGCAACGGGTACCCCAGACCGAAACCCAGGGAAGGGTTCACACCTCGGCCGCCACGGTGGCTGTACTCCCCGAAGCCGAGGAATTTGACGTCGACCTGAGGGAAAGCGATATCCGCAAGGATACTTACTGTTCCTCAGGTCCCGGTGGCCAGTCGGTGAACACCACCTATTCGGCCATTCGTCTTACCCACCTTCCCACGGGAATTGTTGTGACCTGCCAGGATGAGAAATCACAGCTGAAAAACCTGGCCAAGGCGATGACTGAGCTCCGGACCCGTATTTACAACATGGAATATCAGAAATACATCGACGATATTTCCCACCGGCGTAAAACAATGGTTTCTACGGGAGACCGTTCAGCCAAAATCAGAACCTACAACTGGCCGCAGGGAAGGGTCACCGATCACCGTATTGGCCTCACCCTTTACAATTTGCCGGCCATCATCGCCGGGGACCTCGACGAAATCATTGAAAAGCTGATGATCGAGGAGAACGCCGAACGGCTGAAAGAAGCCGAACTCTGATCTTTCAGGGAAATTGGCCAGCCTCCGTAAGGGATGGTACGCTGAGGGCACGCCGCCGGTGGTTTTTTGAGGCATGGACTGCATCACTATGAAAAGCGGTGAACAGCGCAGGGGGATGCAAGGAAAGGCAATAGGTGTTTTGCAGGTTCAGGCCGGAGGGATGGTCAGGTCGCGGCGGCTGTTTTCTTTCTTTTTCTGCGGAAGATCAGCCTGAAGAGGATCAGGAAGGTCAGGAGAATAAGGATGGCAATGATGACGGGGATGATGATGGTAACGATGGGGGTGACGATAGCGGCAATGTTCTCGAAGGAGGATACCAGGAAGTTTCCGGTGCCGGCGGTAGTTCCGCTGGAGCCCAGCCTGAGGGCGGCGGTACTCCCCTGGACGGCGGCCGCAGCCCCCCCGCCCACAATGAACCCGGTGATCCACCGCGCCAGCTCATTGTCGACCGGAAGCACCGACGCCGAAATCAGGGTGCCCGCTCCAATGGCCAACGGCGTCGAGATGGTATCGAGCAGGTTGTCTATAAAGGGAATGTAGTAAGCCCCCACCTCCACCAGGGTGGCTACACCCAGACTCACCAACGCCGTATTCCCTGCCAGCCAGGAGAAATTCTCGGTGAGCGGCAGAAACCCCAGTCGCCCGGCAATACCGGCTATCAACAACGGCAGAAACACCCGGAATCCCGTGCTGGCGCTTAATCCGATGCCCAGAGCAATGGCTACAATGATCTCTTTTTCCATGACGATGCTTTTGTTTTGTTCAAAGGTAGAGATTTTATCTCTTGTTAAATTGTATCTTTAAATTTTGAAAGTGCAAAGCAAATACCCTGCCATAATGAATAAAACCGAACTCATTGCCGCCATCAGGGAAAAGCGGAGTTTTCTCTGTATTGGCCTGGATACGGACCTGCACAAAATTCCGGCCTTCCTGCGTACCGAAAAAGATCCATTGTTCACCTTCAACAAGGCTGTCATTGATGCCACCTACGACTTGTGCGTGGCCTACAAACCCAATCTGGCCTTCTATGAAAGTCTGGGTTCCGCCGGATGGGCCAGCCTCGAGAAAACCCTCCGCCATATCCGCGACCACTATCCGGGGATGTTCGTTATCGCCGATGCCAAGCGGGGCGATATTGGCAATACTTCGGGTTTGTATGCCCGGGCTTTTTTTGAGGAAATGGATTTTGACGCGGTAACCGTAGCCCCCTACATGGGGGAAGATTCCGTTAAACCTTTCCTGGAACACCAGGGAAAATGGACCATTCTGCTGGCCCTCACCTCCAACCGCGGCGCCGCCGACTTCCAGTTTTCGGAAGACAAAGACGGGGGAAAACTCTACGAAAAGGTTCTCCGCCGTTCCCTGGCTTGGGGAAACGACCAAAACATGATGTATGTGGTAGGGGCCACCAAAGCAGAGAGCCTGGCCTCAATCCGCGCAATCATTCCCCGTCATTTCCTGCTGGTTCCCGGCGTCGGGGCCCAGGGCGGAAGCCTGGAGGAGGTTTGCAGGTACGGCATGAACGACGAATGCGGACTGCTGGTCAACTCCTCCCGGAACATCCTCTATGCCTCGGGAGAACGTGACTTCGCGGAAGCGGCCCGCAATGAAGCCCTTAACCTCCAGGTCGACATGGAGGAGGAACTGCTGGAAGCCGACCTCCTATGATCTGCGGGTTGCCTGGTCTCTGATCTCCGCGATAAACAGAACCTGTCTCCCCCTGCGGCGGGAATACTTCAGGTTAACAATAAATTAATTCATATTGAGGCAATAATCACTAAACAATAAGCTATGACAGAACAGCAATGGCAAACCCTTCTGAACATCCTTGACGGGGAAGTGCCGCCGGAGCCCGTGGCAGGATTTATCATTGACAGTCCCTGGTTGCCGGGGTGGGCGGGAATCTCTACCCTGCAGTACTACTCTTCTGACAGGATGTGGCTGGACGCCAACCTGAAGGCGCAGGCTGAATTTCCCAATGTCCTTTTTCTTCCCGGGTTTTGGTCGGAATACGGGATGTGTACCGAACCGTCGGCTTTCGGGGCCAAAACGATCTGGACCACCCACGCCCTGCCCCATGCCGACAGGATTATTTCTGACCTGTCGGAAGCCGCGGCCATCAGAGAACCCAATCCCCGTACCGACGGCTTGCTTCCCTTTGTGATCCAGCGGCTTGCGGACTGTCAGCCTGAAATCGAAAAGGCCGGCCATGAAATCAAGTTTGCCGTGGCCCGAGGTCCCCTCAACATCGCCTCCTTTCTGATGGGAACCACCGAGCTGATGATGGGCATGATGATGGAGCCGGAAAGGGTTCACCAGCTTCTTGAAAAGATCACCCGTTTTTCCATCGATTGGCTCCAGCTCCAGAAGGAAAAGTTTCCGACCATCGAGGGCATTCTGTTGCTCGACGACATCGTGGGCTTTGTCGGCGATGAGGAATGCCGTGAGTTTGCAGTCCCCTATCTGAAGCGGATTTTCGGGGCTTTCCACACGCGTGTACGGTTTTTCCACAACGATGCGCAGGGTTTGGTAAGTACGCCTTACCTTCGCGAGATCGGAGTCAATCTTTTCAATTTCAGCTTCGAACACTCACTTGGGGAGATCCGTGACCTGGCAGGGCCTTCGGTCACCCTTTTGGGGAACCTTCCCCCGCGTGATGTGATGGCTGCCGGCACTCCCGATGAGGTCCTCCGTGAAACCCGGAAAATGGTGGCTTCTGTGGCCGACCCCACCCGGATCCTCTGGTCGGTGGGCGGAGGCATGCCTCCTGGGGTCACTTCCGGACACATCAGGGCCTTCCTGGAAGGCCTGAAGCCGGCCTGACCCGCATGTTCCGCATGTCACAGCAACAGGGGGCTTGATCTGTTTGTGAAAGAAGTCTGTATAATCACCTTACTATGAAGCGAAGAACATTCATTAACACGTCGGTGGCTGCCACGGCGGGGGCCATGGTCGCCCCGGTGATGATTCCCTCCCATGTGATGGGGAAGAATCCGCCCTCCGACAGGATCCGGATCGGGCAGATCGGGTGTGGCCGTATCGCCCGGGGCCATGATATCATGGAAACCATTGGGTATGGGCAGGCCCTGTTCACTGCGGTCTGCGATGTGGACAGCCGGCGGCTCGACGATGGCAGGAAACTCGTGGAGGAGTATTATACCCGGACTACCGGAAAGAAAAATTATGCCGGGGTGAAGATGTATGGTGATTACCGGGAGATGCTGGAGGATCCCTCCATCGATGCGGTGATCATCAGCACTCCTGACCACTGGCATGCGCGGCCGGCCATTGAGGCGGCCCTGGCCGGCAAGGATATTTATCTGCAGAAGCCCACCTCGCTGACCATTGCCGAGGGGAGGCTCCTGAGCGATGTAGTGCGCCGGCAGGGGGTGATTCTCCAGGTGGGAACGCAGCAGCGCTCCTCGGTCCAGTTCAGGGTGGCGGCAGAACTGGTGCGCAACGGCCGCATCGGCAGGCTCCATACCGTGAAGATCGGCCTCCCCGGAGATCCCTCCGGCCCTGAAGCCTCACCCCAGGAGGTTCCTCCGGAACTGAATTTCGATATGTGGCTGGGATCTACACCCGTGGTCCCCTACACCGAAATGGGCGTCCATCCGCGCGGGGATTACGGCCGCCCCGGGTGGCTGCGCATCGAAAATTACGGCGCCGGCATGATCACCGGCTGGGGCCAGCACCACTTCGACTCGGCAGCCTGGGGCATGGACACCGAATATACCGGACCGGTATCCGTGGAGGCGGTGGCCGAATTTCCCAAATCAGGGCTGTGGAACGTCCATGGCGATTTCATGGTCAAAGCCGAATTTGAAAACGGAGTGACCATGTATACCAGCGGGGGCTTTCCCAACGGAATCCGCTATGAAGGCACCGAAGGATGGATCTTTGTTTCCCGGGGCGATTATGTGGCTTCCGCCAGTGATCCCGTGGTCGCCGACGCCAGCCGTAAGGCCCTCGACGCCAGCAACCCGGCCATTCTTTCCGCGCTCCCCCGACCCGGAGAAATCCACCTCTATCAGAGCGATAACCAGCATGGCAACTGGCTCGATTGTATCAAATCACGGAAAGAACCCATTTCTCCCGTTGAAATAGGCCACCGGGCCTGTACCGTCTGCCTCATCAGCCATATCGCCATGAAAATTCCCGGACGCCTCGCCTGGGACCCCCGCTCCGAAAGATTTACCAACAGCGAAGAGGCCAATAAACTCCTCAGCCGGCCACAGCGACACCCCTGGGGAACCAACACCCTCCGGCTTTGAAAGGCAGAAGTGGATGCAGGGGGTGCCCCGCATGGTTACGAATAATCAAGGGATGTTTCGTGGAAATATCCTGGTAAACATAAATATTTAGTCTATATGAACAGCAAATGGATTCTGATGATGTTACTGGCAGGGAGTTTAATAGGTTGCCAGGGTGGGGGGCAGAAGAAGGACGAAGCCTCTGTTTTTACGGGTGCCGCTGGCGAGGTCAGGCTGATCACTCTTGATCCGGGGCATTTTCATGCGGCGCTGGTTCAAAAGTCGATGTATCCCCAGATTGATCAGGAGGTGCACGTTTTTGCCCCGGCAGGTTCAGATGTGACGGAACACCTGGCCAGAGTGGAGGGGTATAATTCCCGGGAGGATCAACCCACCTCCTGGAAGGAGGTGGTCTATACCGGGGAGGATTTTCTGGAGCGCATGCTCGACACCAAACCGGGGAATCTGGTGGTGCTGGCCGGCAACAATGCCCGTAAAACGGAGTATATTCTGAAGGCGGTGAACGCCGGACTTAACGTCCTGGCCGACAAACCGATGGTGATTACGCACGACCGCTATCCCCTGTTGGAGGAGGCTTTCAGGGTGGCGGCCGAAAAAGGGGTCTTTCTCTATGACATCATGACCGAGCGGTATGAGATCACTACCATGCTGCAGCGGGAACTGTCGCTGGTGAAGGAGGTGTTCGGGGAGCTTCTGCCCGGGACGGTCGAAGAACCGGCCATCACCAAGGAGAGCGTCCACCATTTCAGCAAGATGGTGTCGGGGAAACCCCTGCGCCGCCCGGCCTGGTTTTTTGACACCACCCAGCAGGGAGAGGGGATTGTCGACGTGACCACCCATCTGGTCGATCTGATTCAATGGGAGGCGTTTCCGGAGGTCATCCTGAAAAAGGAGGATGTGGAGTTGCTCGATGCCCGCCGCTGGAGCACCGGCATGACCCTTGAACAGTTTTCCGGGGTTACCGGGATGGAGCAGTTTCCCGGCTTTCTGGAGGGCAGCGTGGAGGATGGCGTGCTGAAGGTGTTCAGCAACGGGGCCTTCAATTACAAACTCAAGGGGATTCATGCCCGCATTTCGGTGATCTGGAATTACAGCGCTCCTGCGGGGACCGGCGACACGCATTACAGCATCATGCGCGGGAGCCGTTGTAACCTGGTCATCAGGCAGGGTGCTGAAGAAAACTACCAGCCGGTGCTGTACATTGAGCCGGTGGAGGGGGAAGACCCCAAAGCCTTCGAAACTGCCCTGCAGAAGGTGATCGATGAAAAACTGGGGGTGTCGTGGCCGGGGGTGAAGCTCTCTTCCGCCGGTGTGAACATCTGGTCGCTGGAGATCCCCGCTATATACAAGGTGGGCCATGAAGCCCATTTTGGCCAGGTCATGGAGAAATATCTCAGCTTCCTGGTCAAAGGGGAGATGCCCGCATGGGAAATCCCCAATATGCTGGTTAAGTATTACACCACCACTGAAGCCCTTAAACTGGCGTCGGAGGAATAATTTTTCGCACTGGCCATAAAAAAGCAGCTTTCCGGCACCGGAAGCTGCTTTTTTATGTGTGGGGGATGGCCGCGCTCCTGAGGGAAAAAGGAGGCCTTCCATCTTCCCCTGATCAGGCTTGTGCAGGGGCCATCAGCTCCGCATAGTACTTGAAAAAGAGCGGAATGGTCCTGATGCCGTTGAAGAACTGCTCCAGAGGGTAGTTCTCATTGGGGGAGTGGATGGCATCGGCTTCGAGGCCGAAGCCCATGAGTACCGATTTTACGCCCAGGACTTTCTCAAAGGTGCTGATGATGGGGATGCTGCCTCCCGAGCGCACGGGCACCGGCAGGATGCCGTAGACCTCCTGGTAAGCTTTTTCAGCCGCCTTGTAGGCCGGCAGGTCGATGGGGCAGACATATCCCTGCCCTCCGTGAAGGTAGCTGACCTCCACCTTTACCGGGGCCGGGGCAATTGATTCAAGATACTCCTTGAAGAGCACTTCGATTTTGGTGTGGTCCTGATGGGGAACCAACCGGGTAGAGATTTTGGCGTAGGCCTTGGAGGGAAGGACCGTTTTGGCGCCTTCACCGGTGTATCCTCCCCAGATGCCGCAGACATCCAGAGAAGGACGGATGCCTGTGCGCTCCTTCGGGGAGTACCCCTCTTCACCCTGAAGTGCTTTCACGCCGATGCCTGCCTTGAAAGCCTCCTCGTCGAAAGGGGCCCTGGCCAGCATCGCCCGCTCTTCCGCCGACACTTCCAGCACATCGTCATAAAACCCCGGTACGGTGATCCTTCCCCTTTCGTCGGTCAGTCCGGCGATCAACTTGCTCAGCACGTTGATGGGATTGGCCACGGTGCCCCCGAACAAACCCGAGTGAAGGTCGTGTGACGGCCCCGTCACCTCTACCTGCCAATAGGCCAGTCCGCGTAGCCCCGTGGTGATGCTCGGGATCTTCGGGCCGATCATGGAAGTGTCACTGACGAGAATGATGTCTGATTTCAGCATCTCCTTGTGATTCAGACAGAACTTCTCCAGGTTGGGAGAGCCGATCTCCTCTTCCCCTTCGATCATAAACTTGACATTACAGGGAAGGGTGCCCGTCTTGACCATCAGCTCGAATGCCTTGGCATGCATCATGCTCTGCCCCTTGTCGTCGTCGGCGCCACGGGCGTAGATTTTTCCGTCCCGTATTTCCGGCTCGAAAGGCGGGGAAACCCACTTCTCTATGGGATCGACCGGCATCACATCCATATGGGCGTAGACCAGAACGGTCGGCAGGGCCGGATCAATGATCTTTTCTCCATAAGTGACAGGATTCCCGTCGGTTTCGAAAACCTCCGCCTTGTCGGCCCCTGAATTCAGCAACAACTCCTTCCAGTATACGGCGGCCTGGTACATGTCTGCCTTGTGCTCCGTCTGGGAACTGATCGAGGGAATGCGAATCAGTCCGAACAGTTCCTCCAGGAAACGCTCCTTGTGGTGTTCTATGTAATTATTGATCTGCTTCATCGCGATATGTCTGAGATTAAAAAAAAAACCGGCAACCTTCCCCCCTCAAGGGATGGAAAGCGTGCCGGGAGGAAAATTATTCAACGATTGCTTTAAAGCGTGCGTTGTCAAAATACTTGAAGAATTCCATGTCGGTAGCGGCCAAAGTCTTTGCTTTGGGGTTGATGGCGACTGCTTTTGCCAGGCTTTCCATGACCAGGGTTTCCTGGTTGGTGCGGGCGCCGACCACCGCGCGGAGGTATTCCTTCAGGTAGCACCCTTCACGGTCGTAATCTTCGAGGTCGCTGAGGGCCCCGTTGTAATTGCCTGAGATCAGTTTCACCAGGGCGGTGTTGGGATCGGCCTCACTCCTGAAATACTGGTTGGCCCGGTTGTAATCACCCTTGCGGATGCTGACCAGCCCCAGGTTGTAGTTGACCTCATTCCCCAGACCGGAGGCGGCACCAAAGTACTCTTCGGCACGGGCCAGGTCGTTCTCGAAAAGGGCGATGGTCCCCAGATTGTTCTTGATCACCGGTTCATCGCGCTTAAGGGATTCAGCCTTTTCAAACCACGGCTTGGCTTCGCCGTATTTCAGCTGACTGGCCAAAACCATGCCTACATTGTTGGGACCTCTCCAATCAGTGGGATAGATGCTGGTAAAGGCTTTGTAGATCTTCATTTTCTTGTCATCGTCAGAAGTCAGCGTGGCTGCATAGAGCAATTCGGCCTGGTTGAGCGAGGAAGGATTGCTCTCGGCGATGGCCACAATCTCCTCGTCGCTCTTTCCGATGATGTTGACCGAAGTAAGCAGTTTGGCCCTGCGGAGTTTGGGCAGTACCTCGTCGGCCACCTGGGTGAATGCTGAGGAGAGATTCTTGATTTCACGCTCCCGGACTTCGGGATCGGTGTACATCGATAAAACCCTCAATATGAGGTCCTTGTCCTGAATGTTTGATTTTTCGAGCATTTCCCTGAAGCCTTCCCAGTCCTCGGGGGTGTAACGCGTGCGGAGGTTGGCTTCCACCTGTGCTTTTTTCATCTGTTCTTCCACGAAAGCGGTGGAGGTTTTCTCACGTTTGGATGCCAGGTCGGTATTCAGGTCGAGGGAGCCGTCGGGGGAGGCATAGGCTGAAACCTCCACCTTTTTGACCTCCTTTTTATCATCTTTATGCGCCTCTTTGGTGTATTCGAGGTAGTTGCGTACATCCCCGGAGGTGGTCTCCTCCTTGCGCAGGGCAGCGCTGTTGATCAGGTAAGTGATGTCGGCGATCATCTCATCGGGGACGATTCTCTGGAAGGGATCGATGGCCGGGTCGTACTTGCCGGTGGTGTTGGCTTCCCGGCTCACACCGGTAAGGGCTTTCGGGGTGACCGCCATCAGGGTGTTGGTAGCCAGGATACCCCGGGCGATGGTCACCGGGGCCAGGGTGACATGTTTCGTTCCCCGGCGGGCTTCCATCTTCATGACCAGGTCCGACTTGCGCATCTCCTCCCGATAGGGAAACAGCTCTTTGTAGCTGAAGTTTCCTCCTGCGTTGTAGGAAATCACCCGGTAGTTGTCCCTGACCTTCTCTCCCTGCAGGGTCACCGGCGGAAGCACTGTCTCTCCCCCTTCATAACGGAGTACCGGCGTGGCCGTCAGCATGGCCTTCTTGTCGAAATACTTCCCGGGAAAGATGCCGTTTACGGCCACATCTACCTTGCCTGCATGGGTCTCCAACACTTCCGGAGTCACCTTGAACCGGATGCCTCCGGCATTCTGCTGCATCTTCTTCAGGCTCACACATCCCGACATCAGGGTGAGGGAGAGGAGCGAAATAAATACCACTCTGATACTTTTGTCCATAACTAACTGCTTAAAAATCTGTTATATGCTATTAAACGTAAAAATAGTGCTTATAATTCCATTCAGGGAAGGATAAGCCGGGTGACACCCGGCTTGAAATCATTCTCCAGGATGGTATTTTTCAGTAACAGGTAATGTTCGGGATAGTTCACAAAGTCGATCCGGTTGGTATCAACAATGAGCACCGGAAACTGGGTGACCTGTTTGAAATAGTCGAAATAACCTGACTGGATTTTATCGAGGTAGGCCGGATCCATCTGCTGTTCATAGTCTCTTCCTCTTTTCCTGATGTTGCGCATGAGGTTTTCGGTGGTGAGGTAGAGGTAGACGTAGAGGTCGGGTTTGGGCAGCGACTCGAAGACGATGTTGAACAGCCTGCGGAAGAGGCGGTATTCATCGGTCTGGAGGGTGTTGCTGGCGAAGATGGCCGACTTGGTGAAATAATAGTCGGAGATCATCAGTGAACGGAAGAGTTCGGGCTGGAGGACCTCCTTTTTGATCTGGTTGTAGCGGTCGGCCAGGAAGGAGAGTTCCAGGGGGAAGGAATAGCGCTCCTGGTCGGCGTAAAATTTGGGCAGAAAGGGGTTGTCGGCGAATTGTTCCAGCACCAGGCGGGCGTTCAGTTCGTCGCTCAGCATCGAGGCCAGGGTGGTTTTTCCGGCCCCGATGTTCCCTTCAATCACCAGAAATCTCAAATCCATAGTTTATTTTCTGCGTATTTCCTTCTTTCAAGGCAGATCCGGGTTGTGGCCTGAGGCGCCCCGGCATCCCTTTTCAGATGTCCATTCCCAGGTGATAAAACACAAAGGCGAAGATATCGGTGTACTCGTCGATGATCTTGGCGGTGGGTTTTCCTGCGCCGTGGCCGGCCTTGGTTTCGATGCGGATGAGCACCGGCAGTTTGCCTTTGTTGTACTCCTGAAGCCGGGAGATATATTTAAAGGAGTGGGCGGGGACCACACGGTCGTCATGGTCGGCGGTGGTCACCAGAGTCGCCGGGTATTTGATGCCCGGTTTAATGGAATGGTAGGGGGAGTAGTTCAGGAGGTAGCGGAACATCTCCTCGCTGTCGGCACTGGTGCCGTAATCGGTGGCCCAGGCCCAGCCGATGGTGAATTTATGGTAGCGGAGCATGTCCATCACCCCGACCGCCGGAAGGGCTACCTTGAAAAGGTCAGGCCGCTGGTTGGCGACAGCCCCCACGAGAAGCCCTCCGTTAGACCCTCCCTGAATGGCCAGCTTCCCGCTGGTGGTGTATTTCTCGCTGATCAGGAATTCTCCCGCGGAAATGAAATCGTCAAAGACATTCTGCTTCTGCAGTTTGGTGCCTGCTTTGTGCCACTCTTCTCCATATTCACCCCCGCCGCGCAGATTGGCCACGGCCAGAATACCTCCCTTCTCCACGAAAAAGAGCCGCTGCACCGAGAACCCGGGCGTCTGACTGATGTTAAAACCACCATAGCCGTAGAGGAGCACGGGATTCTTCCCGTTCTTTTCCATCCCCTTGCGGTAGAAAAGGAACATCGGAACTTTGGTTCCGTCCTTGCTGGTGTAGAAGACCTGGTCAACCTGGAAGTCATCGGGATTGAATTTTACTTCCGGGCGGTAATGAAGTGACGACTCGCGGGTGTTGAAGTCATAACGGTAGACTTCACCAGGTGTGTTGTAGGAGGTGAAGGTATAGAAGGCTTCCGGATCGTCCTTGTCGCCGCGCGGACCCCCGGAGGTCCCTATGCCCGGAAGCTGAAATTCGTAATCGGGGGTACCGTCGTAGTTGCAGATCTCAATATGGGTAAAGGCATCCTTGAGGTAGTTCAGAACCAGTTTGCCTCCGGCCATGGACGCCGAGGTGAGGACAAATTCCTTTTCCGGCACCACTTCCTTCCAGAATTCCTCCTGCGGTTTTTTCGCATCGATGACCAGAAGCCGGTACTTGGGGGCTTTGTAGTTGGTCAGTACATAAAGCTGGTCGCCCAGATTGTCGATAACGCCGAAATCATGGTCAAAGGTGGCCATCAGGGGAATGAAAGGCGCTTCTTTGGATTTCATCTCCTTGAAAGCCAGTGAATTTCCGCTGGTCGATTCGGTCTGCACCAAAAACATGAAGCGTTCGTCGTCGCTGATGCCCACACTCATGTTCCGCTTGGGATTCTGCGGATCGCTGTAAACAACGGGATCCAGGGCCGGATCGGTGCCCAGTTTGTGGTATTTGACCATCTGGTTTTCGTTGGCCCGGGACAGGGCGGTCCCTTCTTTGGGTTCATTGTAGCAGCTGTAGTAAAAGCCCCCGTCATACCAGGAGGTTCCTGAAAATTTGACCCATTGGATATGGTCGGGAAGGGTTTCGCCTGTGGCGATCTCCTTGACGAAAATCTCCTGCCAGTCGGAGCCGGAGCGGGAAATCCGGTAAATGAGATATTTGCCGTCGCGGGTGATTTCAGTGCCC
Organism: Bacteroidales bacterium; assembly: GCA_012729335.1. GTDB lineage: Bacteria > Bacteroidota > Bacteroidia > Bacteroidales > Prolixibacteraceae > UBA1413. The sequence goes on from JAAYDJ010000007.1 coordinate 259,152, forward strand.
GCCAGCGCCACGGTGCCGTCTTCGGAAAGGGTGTTGGGGTCAAGCAGCACCCTGGGGTCCCCTTTGAGGGAGTCGGCCATATAAAGTACGCTCTGGTTCTGAAGGCCGTCGTTTTTGCTGAAGAAGTATTTCCCCGCACGCTTGTAGGGCGCCGAGATCCGGGGATAGTCCATCAGTTCGGTCAGCCTGGCCTTGATGGCTTCCCGGCCTGGCAACCCGTTCAGGTATGCAAAGGTCACTTCATTCTGTTTCTCCACCCATTGGGCGGTCTCTTCGGAATTGTCATCCTCCAGCCAGCGGTAAGGATCTTCCACCGGCGTGCCGTAGAAGGTATCCACCACCGCATCCTGGCGGGTCTCCGGATAGTTCAGTTTGGGCGATTGGGAACAGGAGAGGGTAATAACCATGGTCACCATCAGTATAGACAGATTTCTCATATTGTAAGTAATTAATTAAATGGATTTTCCATAAAAGCAGGGCGCAATTTACAATTTTCCTCCGGAAAATTTTCTGTGGTTAGCTCATGTTTCCGCTACAGCATCAATAATTCAGCTTCAGGGAATACCCGAAGCCGGTCGCCACTGCTCCGGGGGAGGGTGGAATCAGGTGGGGAGTGAGGAGTAGTGGGGTTTACGCTTCGAGGATCGCCAGCAGTTCCGACAGCAGGTAGGTCTGGGGTCCCGTAGAGGCGGGCAGGGCCGCGCGGATGGTGCTGATCCCTTCCTGAAGGAGGTCGGCGGGAGGAAGGGGATCCATGTTCTCGATGACTGTGAAGGCCTCAAAGGCGGTCTCGAAGGGGGCGTCGAGGACCAGTTTCAGGAAAAGGGTGAACCACGGAGCGTAGTCGAGGCCATTCTGCCAGCAGCAGGTCACCAGCTGCTGCCTGACGGGAAGAAACCGTTCCTGGCCGATGGCCTCGGCCAGAAAGTGTGCGGTTTCCCTGTATTTGACCTCTGCAAGCATGGCCAGAACGGCTGCGGGGATCTCCCCGGAAGGATGCTCCAGAAGCAGGTCAAGCAGCCGGGGCAGATACAACGGATTCCCGCTTTCCCGCAGCTTGTCCAGTGCCTCCAGAACAACCTCTTTCCGGGGGGAAGCGAGTAGGGCCAGAATGGCCGGGTCGGCCTTTTGTTTTTGTGTATCGGTCATATCTTTCAGTAAAACGTGATATTGTCCTGCAAAATTAGTCATTCCGTGCCTTATTCCCCAGGCATGTCGTGCCTGATTTCTACATTGGCCATTTTCTTCCCCGGACCCCATCCCATAAGAAGGGCCACCCCTTCTTATAGCTGAAGGAACGTGGGCCGGCTATCCTGAAAGAACCTGAAAAAAAGAGGATGGTGTGGGCAGGTATGGAGTGTATCTTCTCTTTATGTACTTTTGCGCTCTCTGGAATATGAAGAACACGACTGAACTGGCTGAAGGAAAGATCAGACCTCTGATGCGGAAGTATTTCATTCCTGCATTTGTGGGGGTGGTGGTCAATTCACTCTACAACATCGTAGACCGTATCTACATTGGCCAGGGAGTGGGGGCCGAGGCGCTTGCAGGGGTGTCGGTGATTTTTCCGATCATGCTGATCATGATGGGTTTCAGCATGCTGATAGGCATCGGAGCCGGGGTGATGGTGTCGATCAGCCTGGGGCGGCGCGATATTCCCAGGGCAGAGAAAACCCTGGGAACCAGCGTAGTGCTGATGGTGGTGGTTTCCCTTCTGATGACGGTTCTGGGTTTTGTCATCAAGGGGCCTGTGTTGCGTTCCTTCGGAGCCACGGAAACCACCTATCAATATGCCAACGATTACCTCGACATCATTCTCTTCGGCGTGGTCTTCCAGGTGCTGGGATTCTCCCTCAACAACATCATCCGTTCAGAGGGAAATGCCCGCCTGGCCATGATTTCCATGTTGCTCAGCGCCGGGATCAACATCATCCTGGACCCCCTTTTCATCTTTGTCTTTGACATGGGGGTAAAAGGGGCAGCCTGGGCTACCCTGATCTCCATGGTGGTGCTGACTTTCTGGGTGATGGCCCATTTCCGGAGCGACCGTTCAGAGATACGCCTCAAAAGGGAGTTTCTCTATGTCGATTTCCCGGTGATGATGGATATCCTGGCCATCGGGATGGCTCCTTTTGCCATGCAGATTGCCGGGAGTGTGGTCCAGGGTCTCCTCAATAAAAAGCTGATCCTTTTTGGCGGGGATCTGGCCGTAGGGGCCATGGGCATCATCAATTCGGTGACCACCCTGGTGGTCATGACCATCGTTGCCCTGAACATGGCGGCCCAGCCTATTATTGGTTTCAACTATGGAGCACGCTCCCCGGAACGGGTCAGGGAAGCCCTGGGCCTCTCCCTGCGCTTCGCCACTTACATCGCCATTGCCTCTTTTCTCGTGCTGGAAATTTTCCCGGGTCCCATGGTGTGGCTCTTCAATTCCAGCAGTGAAGAACTGCAACAGATCACCATCAGGGGATTGCGGATATACATTCTGGCCTATCCGGTGGTGGGCTATATGGTTGTGGCGGGAAATTTCTTCCAGTCTATCGGCAAGGCCGGCCTTTCCATGTTCATGACCCTTTTACGGCAGGTCCTTATACTGCTGCCATTTCTGGTGATGTTTCCCTCCTTCTGGGGGCTTACAGGCATCTGGGTGGCCTTTCCTGTTTCCGATTTCCTGGCTTCCCTGGTGGTGGCCTGGCTTCTGGTCAGGGAGTGGCGGCGGCTCGACCATATCAGGCCTGCCACGGAATCTTCCCCCGCAGCGCCTGCCCCGTATGAGACGCCTCACAACGGATGAGCTCCTCAGGAGTGCCCTCAAAAACCAGCTGCCCGCCTTCGTTTCCCCCCTCGGGCCCCAGGTCAATCACCCAGTCGGCCGACTTGATCACCTCGGGATTGTGCTCGATGATGAGTATGGAGTGGCCTCTTCCCATCAGAGCGTTCAGGGCGTCGAGCAACTTGCCGATGTCGTGGAAATGTAGCCCGGTCGTCGGCTCATCGAAAATGAACAGGGTGGGGGTCTCCTTTTCCCGGGCCAGGAAGGAGGCGAGCTTCACCCGCTGGCTCTCCCCACCCGAAAGGGTACTCGACGACTGCCCCAGCTGAATATACCCCAATCCCACATCCTCGAGGGGCTGCAGCTTCCTGGTAATTCTTTTTTCTATGGCTTCCTTCCCCTTTCCGAAGAGTTCAATGGCCTGGGTCACCGTCAGGTTCAGAATGTCATCGATGTGGTGGTCGCGGTAGCGGACCTCAAGCACTTCCTCTTTGAACCGCTTGCCTTTGCAGCTTTCACAGACCAGGTAGACATCGGCCAGAAACTGCATCTCCACCCTGATGGTTCCCTCGCCCTGGCACTCTTCGCACCGTCCTCCGTCAACGTTAAAGGAAAAATGGGCGGGGCTGAGCCCCTGGTATTTGGCCGAAGGCTGGTCGGCAAAAAGCTTGCGTATTTCATCGTAGGCTTTCAGGTAGGTCACCGGATTGGAACGCGAGCTTTTGCCGATGGGGTTTTGGTCCACAAATTCGACGCCCGTGATCAGGTGGAGATCCCCGCCCAGGGTGTCGTGGAGGCCGGTGCGTTCACCGTAGCCTCCCATTAGCTTGGCCAGGGCCGGATAGAGGATCCGGGTGACCAGCGACGATTTTCCTGAGCCACTGACCCCGGTAACCACGGTGAGGGTATTCAGCGGGAATTTCACCCTCAGGTTTTTGAGGTTGTTTTCGCGGGCTCCGGAAATCTCGATGTAATTGTTCCATTTTCTCCGGAAGGTGGGAAGCGCGATTGTTCTGCGGCCGGTGAGGTAATCGGCGGTAAGGCTGTGGCCGCTGTCGCGGAGGGTGGCATGGTCTCCGATGAAGACCACCTCTCCGCCGTGGGTGCCGGCGTGGGGCCCGATGTCAATGATCAGATCGGCAGCGCGCATGATCTCCTCGTCATGTTCCACGACGAGGACGGTGTTTCCCAGCTGGCGCAGTTTCGTGAGCACTCCGATCAGCCGCCGGGTATCGCGCGGATGAAGGCCGATACTGGGTTCATCGAGGATGTACAGGGAGCCCACCAGACTGCTCCCCAGGGAAGTGGCCAGGTTGATACGCTGCGACTCTCCGCCCGAAAGGGTGGAGGAGAGCCTGTTAAGGGTCAGGTAGCCCAGTCCCACGTCATTCAGGTAGCCAAGACGGTTTCTGATTTCCAGGAGGAGGCGGCGGCCCACCTTCTCCTCATGTGGGGGAAGGGATAGGGTGTTGAAAAAATCCCGGAGCGCAGCCACCGGCATCAGGACCAGCTCCTGGATCGATTTTCCGGCCACTTTCACGTAACCTGCTTCCCTTTTGAGACGGCTGCCCCGGCATTCCGGACAGAGGGTTTTCCCGCGGTAACGCGAGAGCATCACCCGGTACTGGATTTTATAGGACTGCTCTTCGAGGTGACGAAAGAATTCATGGAGACCCTGGAACCAGCGGTTGCCCGTCCAAACCAGCTGCCGCTGTTCTTCGGTCAGTTCATACCAGGGGCGGTGAATGGGAAAGTCAAATTTTCCGGCGGCGGCGATAAGCCGGTCGCGCCACTCTTTCATCTTTTCGCCTTTCCAGCAGGCAATGGCTTCCTGGTATACCGAGAGCGACTTGTTGGGGATCACCAGATCCTCGTCGATGCCGATCACCTTTCCGTATCCCTCACAGAGGGGGCATGCCCCGAGCGGACTGTTGAAACTGAACATGTGGACCGTAGGTTCTTCGAATTCGATGCCATCGGCTTCGAAGCGGTTGGAAAAGCGGACGGTTTGGCTTGCTTCTCCCTCCCCTGTGGTCACCAGGCACTCCCCGTGCCCCTCAAAAAAGGCGGTCTGCACGCTGTCGGCTACCCTGTTGAGGGTATCCTCATCGAAGGCAGCAGCCAACCGGTCAATGACCGTGTGGCACTCCCCCTTACAGTCGAGTGACTCCTCGCCCGAAAGCAGCCGGTCGATCCGGTAAAAGAGCCCGCCCGAGGTAATGCGGGTATAGCCCTGCTGAAGAAGCAACTCCGCCTCCTGGAGAATGGTCCTCCCGTTGCGGGGCTTCAGGGGAGCGGAAATCAGCACCCGCGTGCCTTCCTGCAGGGAGGAGAAGAAATCGACCACGTCGGTCACCGAATGACGCCTGACTTCTTCTCCGGAAACGGGTGACACGGTGTGCCCGATCCGCGCGTAAAGCAGCTTGAGGTAGTCGTAAATCTCGGTGGAAGTGCCCACGGTGGAACGGGGATTGCGCGTGTTTACCTTCTGCTCGATGGCAATCGCCGGGGGAATCCCCTTGATGTAATCGACATCAGGCTTGTCAATCCTCCCCAGAAACTGCCGCGCATAAGCCGACAAACTCTCCACATAGCGGCGCTGCCCCTCGGCAAACAACGTGTCAAAGGCCAGCGAGGACTTCCCCGACCCCGATACTCCCGTGATGACAATCAACTTGTTCCGCGGGATCTCCATACTGATATCCTTCAGATTGTGCACCCTGGCACCCCTGATCATAATCGACTGCGAAGCACTCACTTTTGCCATTTCCCCGCTGTTGTGATGATTTCCGGAAAAAAATTTGTTTTTTTGTGTAAAATGTTTGAATTTTACCTCGCACAAAAGTAGAAATTAGTTTCACTCATTTAAAAACGCTTGCCTATTGTAAACTTTACTTTTTGTTACCAAAATAGAAAGTAATGTTAAGTTCAGAGAATTTGAACGACAATGAACTCGTTCAGCGTTTTTTAAATGGGGATCACCACGCCGTTGAGATATTAATCCGCCGTCACAAAAACAGGGTCTATTCCTATATTTTGCTGATCGTCAAAAAACCCGATCTGGCTGAAGATATTTTCCAGGAGACCTTCATTAAAGTGATCCGCTCCCTGAAACACGGACGTTACACCGAAAACGGAAAGTTCATTTCCTGGGTGCTGCGCATCTCCCATAACCTGATTATCGATCATTTCCGGAAGGAAAAACTCTGCACTGTCATTTCCAACGACAGTTACGAAGCGGATCTTTTCAATTCCTGGAAATTTTCCGACGATAACATCGAAGACCAGATGGTAATGAACCAGATCCTGACCGAGGTGAAGGAACTGGTAAAGGAACTTCCCGCCGACCAGCAGCAAGTGATCCATATGCGCCACTATCTGGGTCTCAGTTTTAAGGAGATCGCCGAACAAACCGGCGTGAGCATCAACACCGCCCTGGGCCGTATGCGGTATGCCCTGATTAACCTGCGTAAAATCATCAGGGAGAAAAACCTTACCCTCACCCGTATTTAATATTCTTTAACATCTCAGGATCCATCAGGCACAATATCAGGCCTCAGGCACCGTTATAACACAAAACATATAGCAGAGGTGCCTATGACAAACAGTTCTACGTTGATTTTTCTTATTCACCAGGTCCAATCGGCCCTCTTCGAAACGGGAATACATAAAAACAGGCTTTCTGATCCCGCCGAAGAGCAATGGCCGGATGTCTCTCCGCCTGAGCGTTCCGTCAGGGCTGTGCTCGATTTCGCCAGCGCTTACGAAGTGGCCGACACAACATCGGTGGGAAAAGTGGAGTGGTTACTTAACTGAAAAATCCCGGGGCAACACCCCGGGATTTTTTTGTGAAAAAATTTCTGTGAAAAGTGAATTCAATTCAATTTATTGTGATATATTTGTGATATCAAAATAATATCAAAAATTACAGCTATGGAAAAGAGATTTTCGCCTTTATCTGGTTATCTGTTCGTGGTGATTGAGCTGGTGCTGCTGGCAGCGACCATCATGGCCGGTATACGGGGAATGGTCATTCCCGGAGTGGTGTCGGGGGTGGTGTTTTTATTTCTGTCCTTCGGTTTTCAGATTGTCAACCCCAATGAGAGTGCGGTATTGGTGTTGTTTGGGGCTTATAAGGGGAGCATTAAGGAGAACGGATTTTACTGGGTGAATCCCTTTCTGTCGCGGCGGAAGATTTCGCTGCGTGCCCGGAATTTTGATTCCGAGCCACTGAAGGTCAACGACAAGATCGGGAATCCGATCATGATTGGTGTGGTGTTGGTATGGCGGGTGAAGGAGACCTTTAAGGCGGCCTTTCAGGTGGATGATTACGAGCATTTCGTGAATATCCAGACCGAGGCGGCCATCCGGAAGTTGGCGGGATTGTATCCTTATGACAATTTTGAGGACCATGATGCGGTGGTGACGCTGCGCAGCGGGGGAGAGGAAGTCAATGAGCAGCTGGAGAAGGAGTTGGGTGAGCGTTTGGAGATTGCCGGTGTGGAGGTGATGGAAGCGCGCATCAACTACCTGGCTTATGCGCAGGAGATTGCCCAGGCGATGCTGAAGCGGCAGCAGGCGGCAGCCATTGTGGCGGCCCGTTTCAAGATCGTGGAAGGCGCCGTAAGCATGGTGGAGATGGCCCTGGAGGAGCTGAGCAAAAAGGATATCGTGCAGCTCGATGAGGACAAGAAGGCTTCGATGGTCAGTAACCTGATGGTGGTGCTCTGCGGGGACAAGGAGACCACGCCCATTGTGAACACCGGTACCATCTATTGATGCCGGTAGTACCCATGTTCGGGCAGCTTCTTGTTCCGGCAGCTCCCATGTTCCGGCAGCCGCTGGATTTGGCAGAGCGGTTCCCCATCGGTTTGGAATGTTATAAAATGAGCGATTTCAGGGGCTGGCCTGATCGTAAAAATATTTGCAAGAATGCTTCCTGTGTAACATAGAATTGTCCATGCCAGTTGATATGGTTAAAATAGAAATGTGATGACTACAAATAAGATCTTGTTCAGAGAGGAGCAGAAGTTCAGGGTATGGTGGCTGTGGCTGATCCTGGTGGGGGCTTCTGCCGTGTCGGCAGGACCCCTGTGGTATGGGGTGTGGTCGCAGCTGACCACCGGTGTGCCCTGGGGCGATGAACCCACTGGTGACACCGCCCTGGTGGTGACTACGCTTCTGGTCACCCTGCTGATGGGCGGACTCATCCTGCTGTTCGTGTTGGCGCGCCTGGAAACGGAGATTACCACCGCAGATATCGCCTTCCGGTTTTCACCTTTTGTGCGGAAATGGAGAAGGATACCCCGCGAAATGATCGCACGCTTTGAGGCCGGAAGGTACAATCCCATTATGGATTATGGTGGCTGGGGGGTCAGACAGAGCCTTGGAAAAAAGGGCAAGGCCTATAATGTCTCAGGTAACCTGGGACTAACCCTCTATCTGGTGGATGGCAAAAAGCTGCTGATCGGAACCAGGCGGTTGCAGGCCATCTCCTATGCCATGGATAATATGATGAAAGGGATGCCCCGTTCTGAGGAGAAGAGGGTGTCGTAAGAAAAAGATGGCCATGACCAAGAAGAAGACCTTTGCCCTGAGGATCGACAGCGACATGATGGAGGCCGTCGAGCGATGGGCTGCCGATGAATTCCGCAGCACCAACGGTCAGTTGGAATGGATCATATTTAAAGCCCTGAAAGATGCCAAACGTGTTAAGAAAGGAACCGATGCACCCCGTCAGGAAGAAAAATGAGCGGTTTGTGCTGTTGGGGGCTGATTTGCAGATGACTTCAGCCGGACCGCTGATCACCCTTATCCTGGTGCGGCTTGCCCTGCCCGGGCTCTTTGCCGACCTTAGTTTTTCCTGGAAAGGAGGGATGGCCGCCGGATTCTGAACAGGGGACCCTTCCCGGCAGGCAGGTGCCTGGTTCATACCGGGCGGTTGCGGGTTTCGGTCAGGGGCGGTAGATATCGTGTCCGGTTCATTGCCGGTTTGCCTGTAATCTCACTCATTTTAATGATAAATATGCAACCAATGAAGTTCCAGTGTCCCAAGTGCGGGGGCAAAAAAGCGGAAGTAGACCACATCCGCACGACCGGTGCGGGTTTCACCCGGTTATTCAACATTCAGAACCGGCGTTTCCAGGCCGTCATTTGCACCCAGTGTGGTTATACCGAGCTTTGGCGCGATGGTAAAACCTCGGGTGCCAGCAATGTCCTTGACTTCATTACCGGATAAGTGGCGTGTATCCCGGCGGTTTCCTTTTGTGGTCAGGGCTAGGATGCCGAAGGCGTGGGGACGGTTTTTGTCAGAGGTTGTTGCGGATGATTCGGGTCAGCAGAGGGTAATGAGGTGGTCACCCGGGGGGGTTATTTCCCCGATGGGGGTGGTTTGAAGGCCATGGCGGGCCAGGCAGAGGGCCACAGTGTGGCTGTCTGAGGGTTCCACTGCCACCAGGAGTCCGCCGTTGGTCTGCGGATCGCAGAGCAGCAGCCGGCGGGGATCGTCGGGGGCCATGCCTACCCGATGTCCGTAACTCGACCAGTTCCGGTGGGTGCCTCCGGGGATGCATCCCATGGCGATATAGGCTTCCACGGTGGCAAAACGGGGAATGGCGTCGTAGCAGAGGGAGGCCGACAGACGGCTGCCCTGACACATCTCCGACAGGTGCCCCAGGAGGCCGAAGCCGGTGACGTCGGTCATCGCCTTTACTCCGGGAAGCGAAGCGAGTTCAAGCCCCACACTGTTAAGGGTGGTCATGGAACGCACCGCCTCCTCTTCATCGTCCTGACGCAACACTCCCTGTTTCCGGGCGGTGGTCAGAATGCCCACACCCAGGGGTTTGGTCAGGAACAGCTGGCACCCCTCCAGGGCGGTGTCGTTTCTTTTGAGGTGGGCGACGGGCACCTGGCCGGTCACTGCCAGTCCAAAGATGGGTTCCGGGGAGTCGATGCTATGGCCCCCGGCCAGCAGGATACCGGCCTGATGGCAGGTGTGACGCCCTCCTTCCACCACGCGTGCCGCCACTTCCGCCCCGATTTTGGCAACGGGCCACCCCAGGATGGCTACCGCAAGCAACGGCTTGCCCCCCATGGCATACACATCACTGATGGCATTGGCCGCGGCAATCCTTCCGAAGGTAAAGGGATCGTCGACAATGGGCATGAAAAAATCGGTGGTGCTGATCAGGGCGGTCCCATCCCCCAGGTCATAGACCGCAGCATCATCGCGGCTCTCGTTGCCCACCAGGAGGCGTGGATCGGCGGGAACAGGTGCCTCACTCTTCAGAATCGTCTCCAGTATGGCCGGCGAAATCTTGCATCCGCAGCCGGCGCCATGGCTGTAACTGGTCAGCTTAATGGGTTCTTCTTCTTTCTTCATATTCCAGAATAATGGTGGCATTCTTCTCCGGATCCACCGTTTCCGCTTGAATTTCGGTGATTTCCCCGCGGGTGTGGAGTTGCAGAGCTCTTGTATAGCTTTTGTCGTAATAGGCCAAGAGGATCAGGGCGGCTTCGCGGAAGTGCCCTGCGGCGATAAAACCAAGGGCTTTAATGCTGTTTTCGCCTCCCAGGCGGCGGGCAATCCTGCGGGTGGCTTCCTCCAGCAGTGCCGTGCCAAATCCGGTGTATTCCCCTACCAGACCGCCGGCACGCACCTCCCTGGGAATCCTGATAAACAAGGTCGGGCTTTTCTGCATGTGTTGCCACAGGCCCACGGGCAGGTTTACCCCGCCGATGTTATGGCTTTCATCTTCAAGCCATACCGGTTGTGCAGGATTTAGTTTCCGGAAAGCCTCGTACAGGTTATTTTCGAATTGTTCAGTGGTGGGCTGGGAGTCGCAGCCGATGGCTCCGAAAGAGGAGCCTTTGTGGCAGGCAAGGCCTTCCAGGTCGACCGTTTGTACCCCCCTTGACGCCAGAATCCGGAGGATTTCCGTTTTGCCACTGCCTGTGAAACCGCCGAGGACCCGCAGTTCCGGGGGGTGCTCAAAATAACGGAGCAGCAGGTGGCGGTATGCTTTATAGCCTCCTGTGACCACGGTGACCTCCCGGAAGCCGTTTGTGGCCAGGTGGCGGGCGAAGGAGCGGCTTCGCAGTCCGCCCCGCCAGCAGTGCACGGCCACCGCTCCCCCGGGGGCCACCCTGCAGGCTTCCTCCAAAAACCAGCCCAGCTTCGGCTCCACCAACACCAGACCTGTCTCCATCGCCTTCTCCGGCGATACCCGGCTATAAAGCGTGCCCACGCGGGCCCGCTCCTCATCGGTGAACAACGGTATGTTCACCGCCCCGGGAATATGCCCCTGCAGGTATTCCCCGGGTGAGCGGACATCAATCAGCGGACCGCCACCCGATAGCACCTCCTCCATGCCCGATTCCTGAAACATGGTGCCAAAATTAACGATTTCAGGCCCCGGTTTATTAAAACTTTAAATTTTCAGGATTTGGATTTCAAAACGAAAGGCAGCATGCCTGTTATGTGGTAAATTAGAGCGCTCAAATCCAAAAACTGTACAAATGCAAAAAGTAATAAGTCCGCTGCAAAAAGTAAGAGCCGCCTACATGCCGAAACTGCCTGCCTCCCTTCAGGGTGAGGTGGTGCTCAGGGAGGGTGCCGCGACGGCCTCCGTTGATGACCAGGAAGAGATCAGCCGGCTTTTCCCGCACACCTATGGGATGCCCTTGATCACGTTTGAGACCGGAAATGCTTCCGGTGCCCGGCAGCCCCTGAATGCGGGGGTGATCCTATCTGGCGGGCAGGCCCCCGGCGGGCACAACGTGATCGCCGGAATCTTTGACGGACTGAAAAAGTGGCACCCTGAAAGCCGCCTCTATGGTTTCCTGGGAGGCCCCGGCGGATTGGTGGACCACAACTACATGGAAATCACCGCCGAAATGCTCGATGCCTACCGGAATACCGGAGGATTTGACATCATCGGTTCGGGGAGGACCAAACTGGAGGAGACCGCCCAATTTGACAAAGGCCTGGAAATATTGAAAAAACTTCAGATACAGGCCCTGGTGATCATCGGTGGCGATGACAGCAATACCAATGCCTGCGTACTGGCTGAATATTATAAGGCCCAGGAAGCGGGTGTACAGGTGATTGGCTGCCCCAAGACCATCGACGGGGACCTGAAGAACGAGATGATTGAGACTTCCTTCGGTTTTGACACGGCCACCAAGGTGTATGCCGAGCTGATCGGCAACATTTCGCGCGATGCCAATTCGGCCAAGAAATACTGGCATTTCATCAAGCTGATGGGTCGCTCGGCTTCACACATCGGCCTGGAATGCGCGCTGAAAACCCAACCCAATATCTGCCTGGTATCGGAGGAGGTGGAGCAGAAGAAACAGACGCTTCATGACATCGTAGAATACATTGCCGGCGTGGTGGCCGCCAGGGCAGCCGGAGGGGAGAACTTTGGCGTGGCGCTGATTCCCGAGGGACTGATTGAGTTCATTCCTGAGATGAAAATCCTGATTACGGAACTCAACGACCTGCTGGCCGAAGGGTCGGCCTTTGAGCAGGAGTTCCGGGCCATTGCCGACGATGCCGCCCGCCGTCAGCTGGTGGCCGGCCGCCTTACCCCTGAGTCGGCCAGTTTATTCACCTCTCTGCCGGCTGGGATCGCTAACCAGCTGACCCTTGACCGCGATCCGCACGGCAATGTTCAGGTCTCCCTGATTCAAACCGAGAGCCTTCTGGGTGAAATGGTGAAAGCCCGCCTGAAAGCGATGAAGAAAGCCGGTACGTTCAAGGGGAAATTCAGTACCCAGTATCATTTCTTTGGCTATGAGGGCAGATGTGCGGCTCCTTCCAATTTTGATGCCGACTATTGTTATTCCCTGGGGTATACCGCATCTGTGCTGATCGGCGCCGGAAAAACCGGTTATATGGCTTCGGTACGGAATCTTACAAAGCCTGCTGAACAGTGGATAGCCGGAGGAGTCCCCGTGACCATGATGATGAATATGGAAAAGAGGCATGGCCATATGAAGCCCGTGATCCAGAAGGCGCTGGTTGATCTGAACGGAGCCCCTTTCCGCTATTTTACAGAACACCGCGACCTCTGGGGCAGGGAAACCGCTTTTGTTTATCCGGGTCCCATCCAGTATTTTGGCCCGTCGGAAGTGTGCGACCAGCCCACCATGACCCTGCAACTGGAGCACCTATCCTGAAAGGTTTCCATTCTGCACCTTTGACGTTTCCGGGTGATGCGGTTCCTTTCGGGGGGCCCCGTCGCAGAAGCGATCAGGTCTGTGCAGATCCCCATAAATATGAGAGCCCCGGCCAATTCGCCGGGGCTCTCATTTTCAGGACTGCCGGAATTTCAGCTGCCTGACTGGTATCACTGGTGTAGACCGGGTGATCAGAATCTTGCCGTGATCTGAATGGCGGGTGATGCATGGTAATAGCGGTCGGGAAGCATGGCCAGCCTGAATCCGCGCGGTCCGGCGGTAAAGTAGGCGTTCCCAAGCCTGTAATACAGGTGCCCTCCAATCCTCACCCTTATGGCGTCGTAGGGCAGTGCGCTGAACCAGATATCCCAGGGCTCTTCCACCCACACATATCCGAGGCCCTTGTGATACCTGTAAAAGAATCCATCGCTGTACCAGAAGGGATCCTGACCGGCCCATATGCGCACCGGTGGTACCGCGAATCTCTTGATGACATGACCGTACTTCGGGTGGTATTTGTAATGCTTGTTTCCGTAAAAGGCCTTGGGCACATGGTGCTTGCGGTAGTAAGGCGTGTAACCCTGGTGGTGGTGGCGGATGGCCTCACGTTGAGAATGGTGGCTGAAGCTCTCCTTTTGCATTTCGACCCTGTCGGGACGGTTTCTCTCCAGGGCACCGGCGCCGCGGATTTCCCGCCGTTCCTGTGCCGCGATCTCCTGCCGGTTGTTTTTTTCGTGGTTGCCGTTCTTATTTCCACGTGCCGGCTGTCCGGCGGCTCCTGTCACTGCGGCCATCACCAGGATGGCGGTCATCAGTGTGAATTTTCCTGTTTTCATGATCCTGCGTTTTTAATGGTTATCACCACGTCGACCGGTCTCTGAAAACATAATTACAAACGGCATGCCAGACGGATCATCTCCCTGAGGCTGGCGTAGGTGTTTGCCAGTATAAGCCCTGACTCTGAGGGTTGTAGCCACCGCACCTCCTCGATTTCTTCTCCGGTCCCGGGTCGCGTAGGCTCCCTGCCGGAAGCCTCCATCACAAACCAGTGGGTCTCCTTAAGGATCCACTGGCGGGGTTTCCCGGGATAATCGGAGAGATAAAGATGAAAGGTGGAGGGGAGGGCGGGACCTGCTTTCAGTCGGGTCAGTCCGGTTTCCTCGGAGACTTCCCGCAGGGCCGCCTGCAGGGGGGTCTCCCCACGGTCGATTTTTCCCTTGGGAAGATCCCATCTGCCTTTTCGGAAAATAAACAGAAATCCCCGGGGGCTGTGCACCAACCCCCCGGCGGCGGGCATAAGCCGGAACATCCCGGTGAACCATTTCCAAAGCCGGGGCAGATTGCCGCACAAGACCAGCGGGTCAGGAATGTCTCCCTGTACGCCATCCTCCTCTTCCCGGAACCTGGTCACCATTTCTTCCATCTTTTCCCGGGAGGTCACCTCCATTACTTTATTTCCAAGGTTTGCCGCCTCCATCTTTCCGGGGTAAACACTCCCCTCCGTATGGTTACCGGGTGCCACCTCCCCGCTTGTTTCAGCGGAAATGTTCCCCTCCATTCTTACCTTTTTGTCAAGAAAAGGCCGGTCGCACCGATCGGCCAGAAGGAGCCTACGCTCATTGAGAAAAACTTCATACATTTGTTGCAAACATTGATCTTATGCCGAATTTTGACACGATGCAGGCCGCTGTAGCAGAGATGCTCCTGCAAATTAACACAATAAAAGTACAACCGTCAAATCCCTTTACGTGGGCCTCGGGCTGGAAAGCGCCCATTTACTGTGACAACAGGAAGATTCTTTCCTATCCCGAAGCGCGGACCTTTATCCGCGACAGTTTTGTGGAAGTGATCACTGAGAAATACCGTGGGGTGGAAGTGATTGCAGGGGTAGCCACGGGAGCCATTGCCCACGGTGCGCTGGTGGCTGAAATGCTGGGTCTTCCCTTCATTTATGTCCGTTCGGAACCCAAGAGCCATGGATTAGAGAATCTCATTGAAGGGGATTTGTTGCCCGGGCAGAAGGTGGTGGTGGTGGAAGACCTGGTATCCACGGGGGGGAGCAGTCTGAAGGCCGCAGCAGCCGTGCAGGCCAACGGGGGCGATGTGATGGGGATGGTGGCCATCTTTACCTATGAGTTCCCAAAAGCCAGGGAGAACTTCGCCCAGGCAGGAGTGGAGCTGACTACCCTGAGCCGTTACCAGGTGCTTATAGAGCGGGCGTTGGCCGCAGGGGAGATCACTCCCGGGCAGATGGAAAGCCTCATGCGCTGGCGCGAAGACCCGGCCAATTGGGGGAGATCTTAAAATAACGGCCGTGAATACCCGGGCTGCCCCGGAGAGGAGGGCGCCTGGTCGAGGAATAACCGGACCGCCGATGCGGGGGAAGAACTCAGGATCATGAATACCCATCCCCCCCGATGCGGGGAAGGAACTCAGGATCATGAATACCCATCCCCCGGGATAAGCCTGGAGGATTCCTCTCTTCACCGGATTAAAACTCAAGATATGTCTGTCAGCAAATATGTAAGCGAGATCAAGTACATTGATCATGGGATCGAGACGGTATTCCAAACCCTTTCCGATTTCCGGAACTTGTCGCATTATATCAATGACGATATTCTGGCGGCAGTGACTGAAAAGATACCGCAGGTCACCATTTCGAATTTCGAATCGGATGCTGATTTCTGCCGTTTTGAGATCGGTGGAATGGGGAAGAGTGAAATCAGGATTGTGGAGCGTACCCCTTTTTCGACCATCAAGGTGACAGGAGGGGGAGGGCTTCCTCTGGAACTCACTTTCTGGATTCAGCTGTTGCCGGTGGAACCCCTGCGGACCAAGATGAGGCTGACCCTGCATGCCAGCATGGGTATGATGGTGAAGATGCTGGCCGGCGATAAGCTGGAAAAGGGTCTTGATCAGCTTGCCGACTCGCTGGCGAGGCTTCCCTACCGTTAGGCAGGAGGCTGCGCCTCACCCACCCATTCGATGCTTTTAAAGGGCCATACAGAGGTGTGGCCCCGTTCGTCGCGCAGTCTGAGCTGCCCGAATTCGTCGACGCCATCCACCACGGCTCTGAATAACCTGTCGCCCTGACGGTAAGTACGGTATTCTTCCCTTCCCAGCATCAGGGCGAGGTAGCGGTCGCTGATGGCGCCCACGTCTCCGAGAGCCAGCCGGTCATACCATACAAGGATGGCGCTGGCCAATTCTGTCAGGCACTCCTTGAGGTCATATTCCCGGCTGGTCAGCATCCGCAGCGAGACAGCCTGCGGCAAATGAGAGGGGAAGGATTCCTGATTGACATTAAGTCCGACCCCGGCTACAGTCCACCGGAGATGGTCGCCCATCACACTGTTCTCAATGAGGATGCCGGCGATCTTCCGGTTTCCGGCATAAATGTCGTTGGGCCATTTGATGGTCACCCGGTTGGCGAACTGAGGGCGGAGTTCACGGCCCTCAGGGGCATCCTGCCCTTCACCGGAAGCAGGGGTATGGTGTGCCTCTCCGCCGACATGGTTGCTCCGGGATTCACCGGGATTCAGGGAATGGCGGACTTCAGGGACGTCAGGGCCGCAGCAGGCTTCCTGCCCCGTCTTGCCGGCCAGAAAATCAGCCAGCCCCAGCGAAATCACCTGAGACAACTGAAACTGACGTGATGCCTCCAGAAACCGGGGCTCCAATATCAGGCTAAAGGTGAGGTTTTTTCCAGCCTCGCTTTCCCAGACATTCTGACCATATCCGCGGCCCCGGGTCTGACGTTGTGTCCACACCAGGCACCCTTCTTCAGCCTCCCGGACTGCCAGCAAGGCGGTGGCATAGTTGTTGGTGGAGGGAGTTTGATCAAGATAAATGATCCGGAGCCGGGTGTTCCCGGCGTTCCTGGTTGTTTCCGTGGCCATGGCTTTCCTTTGTTATGGGTGAAACCTTTCCGCTTTCACCAGAAAGAACAAAGGTAACTTTAATTTGCGTGAAAAGCTGTGGCAGGCTGAAATCGACACGGTATCATTTTCTTATCTTTGTACGGATAAACAGTTTAAATGAAGAAAAAAGAGGTACCCACTTTAAAGGTTGTGGATGCTGCCGTGGAAGGCATCAGGCGGCTCAAGGGAAAAAAGATAGCAATCATAGATCTGACCTCCATTCACCACACGGAATGCGGTTATTTCATTATTTGTCACGGCACCTCCAATACCCAGGCGGAGGCCATCGCCCGCTCGGTGGAGGATACCGTTGCGGAACTTACGGGCCTGAAGACCTGGCACAAGGATGGTTACCGCAACGCGATCTGGATCCTGCTCGACTACGGAGACCTGATGGTTCACGTTTTCAGGGAGGAAGCCCGCCATTTCTACAACCTCGAAGGTTTGTGGGCCGATGCTACCATGACTCAGCTTGAAGACGAAGTGAACTGAACCCGGAGAAGCGGAACAGCATGGTGCTTCGACGGCAATTGAACGAATAAATGTTTGAAAAATAGATATGTCAGAAAACAATAAAAAGAACAATTCGGAACAGAAACGTGATCCCGGCAGTCCATTCGGGATGCCAGGTGGTTCTCAGCGGCCCAAATTCAATCCCTATTGGTTTTATGGGATCATAGCGGTCCTTTTTCTGGTGGTCAATTACTATTTCACGGGGACCAAGGGCCCCGTGGAGACCAACTGGAATAAGGTCAGGACCACTATGTTGGCAAACCATGACGTGGAACGCATCGTGGTGGTCAACAATGAGAAGGCCCTGCTTTACCTTAAGAAGAATAGTGAGGCCAAATACAAGGATGAGCTGGAAGGTACTTTTACCAAGCCTGCGGAAGGGGGGCCTCATTTTTACTGGACGATAGGTTCTGTGGAGACCTTCGAGGAGAAGCTCATGGAGGCCCAGGAGGGTTTTGCCGATGCCGACAAGGTGGAGGCCGAATATCGCAATGAGCGCAACTGGATGAGTGAGATTCTCTGGTCGCTGGGGCCTTTTGTACTGCTTATTTTGTTGTGGTGGTGGATATTCAGGCGTATGAGCAAAGGTGCCGGAGGAGGCGGTGGCGGAATTTTCAGTGTGGGCAAGTCGCAGGCCAGGGTCTTCGACAAGGATTCCCGGGTCAACACCACCTTCAAGGATGTCGCGGGATTGTCGGAAGCCAAGCAGGAGGTGGAGGAGATCGTGGAGTTTCTCAAGAATCCCACCAAATTCACCAAACTGGGGGGTAAGATTCCCAAGGGGGCTCTACTGGTAGGGCCTCCCGGAACAGGAAAGACCTTGCTGGCCAAGGCAGTGGCCGGTGAGGCCAACGTGCCCTTCTTTTCCATGTCGGGTTCCGATTTTGTGGAGATGTTTGTAGGGGTAGGGGCTTCGCGGGTAAGGGATCTCTTCAAGCAGGCCAAGGAAAAGGCGCCCTGTATTGTTTTCATCGACGAGATTGACGCCATTGGGCGGGCCCGCGGAAGGAACCCCAATTTCGGCTCCAACGACGAGCGTGAGAACACCCTCAACCAGTTGCTCACGGAAATGGACGGATTCGATACCAACAGCGGGGTAATTGTGCTGGCGGCCACCAACCGGGCCGATATCCTCGACAGGGCGCTGATGCGTGCCGGCCGTTTCGACCGCCAGATTCACGTGGAACTCCCCGATCTGAACGAAAGGGCCGAAATCTTCAATGTGCACCTGAAGCCTTTGAAACTCAATGAGGATGTGCAGGTGAGTTTCCTGGCCAAGCAAACTCCCGGATTTTCGGGTGCCGATATTGCCAATGTGTGTAACGAAGCGGCCCTGATCGCCGCCCGGAAAAGTCATGAGAGCGTCACCCGGCAGGATTTTCTGGATGCTGTGGACCGCATTGTGGGCGGATTGGAGAAAAAGAACAAAATCATCTCGATCGACGAGAAAAAGACCATAGCCTATCATGAGGCGGGGCATGCCACCATCAGCTGGCTGCTGCCCTATGCCCATCCCCTGGTGAAGGTAACCATCGTTCCCCGTGGGAAAGCCCTGGGGGCCGCCTGGTATCTGCCCGAGGAACGCTCCATCACCACCCGGGAACAGCTTCTCGATGAGATGTGCTCAGCCCTGGGAGGCAGAGCCGCCGAAGAGGTGATCTTCGGAAGGGTCTCTTCGGGTGCCCAGAATGACCTGGAGCGCATCACCAAACAGGCCTACGCCATGGTCAGCATCTTCGGAATGAGCGAAAAAATTGGCACGGTAAGCTTTTATGACTCGACCGGACAGAGTGATTACTCCTTTACGAAACCGTATAGTGAGAAAACGGCGCAGCTGATCGATGAGGAGGCCAAGAAAATCATCGACCGCGAGTACCAGAGGGCATTGTCCATACTGCGTGAGCACAAGGAGGGACATGAACAGCTGGCCCAGTTGTTACTTGACCGGGAGGTGATCTTTTCAGAGGATATGGAGCATATTTTCGGGAAGCGGCCCTGGGATAAACACAAGGAGGCATCTGTCACAGATTCTCCTGCGGAAGGCTTCTCTCCGGCAGCCGGCGGTTCATCGGAAGCGGGGGAGCCGGGGAAGGCAGGGGCGGATTCTCGCGAAAAGGAGGTTTAGGTTGTCAGCCGCGCAGGCCTCATTGAGGGCTGCCATCCTCGGGGATCTGAGGAAGGCGGTCGAAGGAAGGGGGGCCATTCCGGCAACGCCTCCGGAAGGGCCCATGCTGACGGCTTTTTCATCTGATCCGGTGGTGGAGTTCAGGCATAACCTGGAATCGGTCAGCGGGGAGGTGCACATGGTACAAGGTTGGGCAGAGGTCCCTCTCCTGTTGGAGTCCCTGGCTTTGGAAGCCGGCTGGCAAAGTCTGGTGGTTCCGGAGGAGGCGCTCCGGGCCAGGCTCTCAGGAGATGGGTCGTCTCTTCTACGGGGAGAGCCCCTTCCTGGTGAAGGGGAGGCCGTGGTCACCGGTTGTGCCGCCCTGGCGGCTTCCACGGGATCAGTGGTGGTCACCTCCGCTATGACGCGGAGCCGTAAGGCCTTTGTCTGGCCAGGGGTTCACATCGTGGTGGCCCGGGAACAGCAGATCGCCGCCACCCTGGAAGAGGCGTTTGACGCGACACTGAAAACTTCCGGAACGCAGGACCCTTCGATGATCACCATCATCACGGGGCCCAGCCGGACCGCCGACATTGAGAAGACCCTGGTGCTGGGCGCCCATGGCCCCTGCAGGCTGGTGGTCATCCTGGTCAGGGAATTGTAACGGAAACATTTATTGTACAATAGAATGGAAAACGGGTGGAAAGAAGTATTTTTGACGGCTCATGAATACCGGGCGCATATCGCCAGGGATATCCTCGAAGCTGCAGGTATCAGAACCGTCATCCTCGACCAGCAGGATTCAACCTATCTGGTCTTCGGAGAATATAAGGTTTTTGTGGCGGAAGGGGATGTGCCGGCGGCGCTTGAGCTGTTAAAAGAACTGAAAGATTGAAGGCACTGGTGACACGCACGCTTTCGGGCGTTTTGTTTGCTGCGGGGATGGTAGCGGGGATGGTGATTCATCCGCTTCTTTTTGCCGTGGTTTTTTTGCTGCTCACCATTTTCGTGCTGCTGGAGTTTTATGATTTTTGTGCTCTGGCGGGGGCAACCCCTTCCCGGAGCTGGGGGGCCTTCCTGGGAGCGCTTTTCTTTCTGCTCTTTTTCGCCGTGGCGGCCGGATATCTTCCCGTAAGGGCGGCAGGTGTGTTGCCCCTTCTCCCTTTGCCCCTGCTCATTATTGAACTTTACCGCCGGCAGGAACATCCGCTGGCCAACATGGCCTTCTCCCTGGCCGGCTTTCTATATGTGGTGGTACCTATGAGCATGGCTTCCCTGCTGATCTTCACCCGCGACGGGGAGTCTTCCCGTTTCTATCCCTGGATTCTCTTTGGGGTCACCCTCACCATCTGGCTTTACGACTCGGGAGCCTATCTGCTGGGAACGGCCTTCGGGAAGCATCGCCTTTTCGAGCGGATCTCCCCTCGTAAATCGTGGGAGGGGGTCCTTGGCGGAGGGGTCACGGCCATGCTGACCGGTATACTTAATGCCCGGCTCTTTCCGGCCCTGGAACTCCACCACTGGCTGGTTATCAGTGCCATTGTTATCCTCTTCGGTACCTGGGGCGACCTGGTGGAATCCCTGTTGAAAAGGAGCCTCCAGATCAAGGATTCGGGGAGTGTCCTGCCCGGTCATGGCGGTTTCCTTGACAGGTTCGACAGCTTCCTGCTGGTCCTGCCCATAGTGGCCATGTGGCTCTGGATCACCGGAATATTATAAATGAGTGCAAAACTGAACAGCATGACAATACACAAGGAAGGATTTAAGATCATCCCATGGATAGTGGCCCTGGTGCTGCTGCTGAATCTGGCGGCCTGGGGGCTGACAGGGGCTTCTTTTCTTTTTTATGCGGTACTGGTGGTTACCCTGCCGATCCTTTTACTGGGGATCTGGTTTTTCCGGGACCCGGGGATTCGGGCGGAGGCCCTTCCCGGCCAGGTGCTCTCCTCTGCCGACGGTCAGGTGGTGGTCATCGAACCGGTGACTGATACCGAGTACTTCCGCGACGAGCGGCTTCAGGTGTCGGTGTTTATGTCGGTATTCAACGTTCACATCAATCATGTCCCCATTGCCGGGGAAATCGTGTACCAGAAGCACCATGCGGGAAAATTCCTGCCGGCCAACCTGGCCAAGTCCTCTGGTGAGAACGAGCGGTGCACCACGGTCATCCGTACTTCCGACGGGGAGGAGGTGCTGGTCAGACAGATCGCCGGTCTGGTGGCCCGCAGAATTGTAACGTACAAAAAGCCGGGAGAGAAGGTGACCCTCCGTGACCAGCTCGGATTCATCCGGTTCGGTTCCCGGGTCGACCTGTTGCTGCCCATGACATCCGTGGTAAAAGTGGAACTGGGACAGAAGGTGCAGGGCGGACAAACCCTGATTGCAGCGCTCCGCCAGGAATAATTTTATACATTCGAAGTATGAAGAGGCTTTTTGGCTTTGTTCCTAATCTGATCACCCTTCTGAACCTCACCTCAGGGGTGCTGGCGGTGATTTTTGCCCTGGAGGGGAGCCTGACCCATGCCGGGATACTCATCCTTATGGCTGGAATATTTGATTTTCTGGATGGTTTCTCGGCGCGGCTGCTGAAGGCTTATTCCCCCTTGGGTAAGGAGCTGGACTCGCTGGCCGATGTGGTTTCCTTTGGTGTAGCCCCCGGAATGATCGCTTTTGTACTCATGAAAAAGGCGCTTCCCGGGATGAACCTTCCCCTGCACATCCTCCCGGGCCACCTGTGGAGCTGGCCGCTCCTTCTCTCGCCATTGATGATCCCTGCCTTCTCTGCGCTGCGGCTCGCAAAATTCAATATCGATACCCGGCAGAGCGTCAACTTCATCGGCATGCCCACCCCCGCCAATGCCATCCTCTGGGCCTCCTTCGCCCTCATCGCCGGCTTTGACAAATCTAGCGAAGTCCCCATGCTGCTCTTTACCAGCAGCAACCTGCTGGTGACCGCGGTGATCACCTCCCTGCTCCTCGTGTCGGAACTGCCCATGTTCAGTCTGAAATTCAGCGGTCTCTCCGTGAGAGAAAACTGGTACCGCTATATCTTCCTGCTGACCGCCCTCCTGCTCCTCCTCTTTCTGAAACTCTACGGACTGCCTGTCATCATCCTCCTTTATATCGCCATGTCAGTGGCCTTTTACCTCCTGAAAATAGACCTCTGACTCCCGACTCCAGATTTCGGATTTCGGATTCCCACATTCCCGACTCAAGACTCAAGACTCCCGACTCAAGACTCCCGACTCCCGACGCAAGATTCAAGATTCCAGACTCAAGACTCAAGATTCCCACATTCCAGATTCCAGATTCCAGATTCCCGACTCCAGATTATCTATCAGACAAGTCCAGCTCCCCGAGGCTGCTTTGGATTAATTTGATTTCGGTATAGGAGAGATCGCTGCCCAGAGCTTCCCTGGCTTCTGCGAGGGTAGCGTGCCGGTTGCTGCTCAGCCAGCGGGCCACTTTTCTGATTTTCTCCTCCGGAACCACCTCTGACAGGCTGAGCTCCCCTGCGAGGACCAACGCGGCCAGATGGCTTTCAATGGTGTAATGGGAGAGATCCCGTTCCAGGGCAATCTTGCGTGCCGACTTCCCCTGCCTGAACATCTCCAGGGTGACCTGCCGGGTATTCTTCTTTTTGGGGGCTTCCACGAATACGGATCCTGTATCGCCTGCGTCGATGCCGTTTTCCTGGCAATAGTGAAGGATCAGGGTGATGAGTTCTGCTCCGAAGCGCTTCACCTTGGTTTTGCCCAAGCCTTTGATGTTTTCGAGTTGTTTGCGGGTGACGGGCAGGTCGGTAAGGATTTGCTGGAGGGATTTCTGTGGCAGGATGCGGTAAGGCTGGACGCCATTTTCCCCTGCCTTTTCGGTGCGCCAGCCATTAAGGAGCTTGTAGAGCCGGGGGTGAAGCTGCACGGCTCCGGTTTTGGCCGGGCGGGCCACCAGTCCCCTCAGATAGCGGGGCGTGTCGAGGGCTGCCAGCGCCCTGGCTTTGAGTAACCCCTCCACTGAGAAATCATTCTGGGTTACACGCAGGGATTCCAGAAAGAGATGGAGCGTTTCGGAGATCCGTACTGTCGATTCCAGAATAGCCTTCTTTACCTCGCGGTTGTCGGTTTCCAGGGTAGCCTCCTCCAGTGGTGGTACCACCAGCAACTGGCAGTGGCTGGTGAACCACTCTCCGGCTTTGGAGAGCCGCTCCCTGAACCAGGGATCTTCGCTTCCGCGCTTTTCAATGCTTACCAGACTCCTGACCTGGCTCAGAAACCGCTCCGCCACGGGGGCCAGTTCCTCTCTGATCCTGGTCTCGGCCAGCAGGAGCTGCTCCCTGAGGTTGCCCGAAAGGGTCTCCCGGTTTTCGACACACAGTTTCTGGGTGTAGCGGAGGTTCCGCAGCAGAGGGCCCATGTCGAACAGTTCTTCGAGCAGGCTGATCAGGTATGCCCCACTGGCCTTCTCGAGGTCGGCTTCTCCTGGAGCGTGGTTTTCGGCTTCACGGGTAAAAGCCAGGACCGTGTTGTCGGTTTTTATAGCCGACCGGGTGAGCTGGGAGCCCAGGACCAGCCCCTCGAGGGAGCGGCAGCGGCTTAAGGCGACGTAAACCTGTCCATGGGCAAAACTGGCTTTGGCGTCGATGATGGCCTTGTCGAAGGTGAGCCCCTGGCTTTTATGGATGGTGATGGCCCAGGCCAGCTTCAGGGGCAACTGGCGGAAACTGCCGATCTCCTCCTCGATGATTTCGCGGGTCTCCTCGTGCAGGGAGTAGCGCATGTTGGCCCATTCGGCCGGTTCCACCTCCAGCGGTTCAGCTTCTCCCGTGCAGGAGACTTCCACCCTGTCGGCACTGATGGCCGTGATGCGGCCGATTTTTCCGTTGTACCACCTTTTCTCGGGCTGGATATCATTCTTGATGAACATCACCTGGGCGCCCTCCCTGAGGCGGAGTTCAGGTTCCGTGGGCCAGGAGAGTTCCGGAAAATCACCTTTCACCTCCGCGGAGAAACGAAATGTCTCCCCGGGAAGCTGCTCCAGTTTGGTTTCATTGAGCTGACGGGCCTGCCAGTTATGGGTGACCAGGGTGATCCATCCTTCCCCGTCGGGGGGGTCAAAGCCGGGCTCATACCTCTGATTGAGGGTTTCAAGGGTGTCATCATCGACCATGTTCTCTCTGATGCGGTTCAGCAGTTCAATGAAACGCAGGTTGCTTTGGCGGAAGATCTGTTTCAGCTCGATGGTGATAAAGCGGGCATCGCGCAGAGCCAGGCTGCTGAAAAAATAAGGGGAATCATAGAAGCGGCGCAGGATCTCCCATTCCTGTTCCTTGGCCACAGGAGCCAACTGCTGCAGATCGCCGATCATCAGGATCTGTACTCCGCCGAAGGGTTTGAACCGGTTGCGAAAACGGCGCAGGACCCTGTCCATGGCATCCAGCAGGTCGGCCCTGACCATGCTGATCTCATCAATGACCAGCAGATCGAGGCTTTTAAAGATGGAGATCTTCTCGCGATGGTACCGCTGTACAGGCTCCTCCCGGCGTTCGCCCTCTGCTGAAACTGCAGGCCGCTCCACCCCGGGAAGGAACCCGGGAACCTGGGGCCCCAGGCTGAATTGAAAAAAGGAATGGATGGTGACGCCTCCTGCGTTGATGGCGGCGACTCCCGTGGGGGCAACCACCACCATCCGCTTTGGCGACTCCTGGCGCAACTGGTGCAGAAAGGTAGTCTTGCCCGTTCCTGCTTTTCCGGTGAGGAAAATATTCTCCCCTGTGTTTCTGAGAAATGCACGGGCCAGCTCAAGCTGGGGATTGGTGTCGAGGTCCATTTGCTCTTCCGTATAAAGAGGCTAAGTTAACCAAATTCCCCTGAATACCTGACATGTTCTTTCCCCTTCAAGCCTCCACCCCGAAAAAGGTTAAAGGGATCTCTTCCCGGTGCCTGACAGGGAGATTTGGATGGTTCCGATGGAAGATGCCGTTGGAAGGTTGCGTCGGATATCGCCCGGGACCTCCGGAGCTATTTTAGTTTGGCCAGTGCCTCTTTGATGCGGGTAAGGGCCGTGACCAGTTGTTCTTCGGAGGCGGCATAGCTAAGCCGGAAGCAGCCCGGGGCACCAAAGGCATCGCCGGAGACTACGCCGACATGTCCCTTGCTCAGAATGTAAAAACAGAGGTCGTCGGAATGGCGGATGACCATTTCCCCGTCGCTCTTGCCGAAATAGGCCGAACATTCAGGGAAAACATAAAAAGCGCCTTCGGGTTTGCTGGTTTTCAGGCCCGGGATTCCGGCCATCATGGAAAGAACCAGGTCGCGCCGTTTTTCGAACTGGGCCACCATTCTGCGCACTTCGGTACCATCGTGGTTGAAAGCAGCCACAGAGGCGATCTGGGCCACCGAATTGGGCCCCGAGGTGAACTGTCCCTGCAGCTTGTTACAGGCCTTGGCGATCCACAGGGGCCCCGCCATGAAACCGATGCGGTAGCCCGTCATGGCATATGATTTGGAGACCCCGTTGATAATGACCACACGATCCCTGATCTCAGGGAACTGGGCCAGCGAGGCAAACTGCTTTCCGTAAATGATATGCTCATAGATCTCATCCGATATGATGATGATCTGCGGATGACGTGCAAAAATGGCAGCAAAGGCCTTCAGCTCCTCATAACTGTACACGCTTCCGGTAGGGTTGCTCGGACTGCTGAAGAGGAAGGCTTTGGTTTTTGGGGTAATGGCGGCTTCCAGCTGTGCCGGGGTGATCTTAAAGTCATTTTCCACCGTGGTGTCGATGACCACGTTCACCCCCTCGGAATAGCTCACCAGGTCGACATAGGTGACCCAGTAGGGCGCGGGAACAATGACTTCATCACCTTTGTCGACCACCACCTGCAGCACATTGGCCAGGGCATGTTTGGCCCCGTTGGAAACCACAATCTGCGCAGGTTCGTAGTCGAGACCGTTCTCCCGTTTCAACTTGCCGGCAATGGCTTTGAGTAACTCAGGATAACCCGGAACCGGGGAATAATAGGAGTAGTTGTCGTCGATGGCTTTCTTGGCTGCTTCCTTGATGAAATCAGGGGTGTGAAAATCGGGTTCTCCTACACCCAGGCTGATCACATCAATGCCCTGGGCCTTGAGTTCCCTGCTCTTCTGTGCCACCGCCAGCGTGGCCGATTCCGAAAGCCGGTTGATCCGTTCTGCTGCCTTTGTCATGTCGTCTGGTTTTTTGATGTTCTGTATCGGTTGCAAGATATAAAAATAGTTATTCAATGCGGGAAAATATGATCAAAGTGATCAGATGAAGTTAAAAAGACTGACGATTTGTTAAGGATGGGTTAATCGAAGAGGGTCTCATCGCGGATGAGCATCAGGATGGCCGAATGGGGGAGGATGAAATACTTTTCCTTCCGGAATTCGATTTCGTAGCCGCTTTTATTGAGATAAACGGCCATGTCGCCCACCCGTGCCTGCAGGGGCACATATTTGACCGCCTCCCGTTTTTCCTTCCAGGGTTCATCTTCGTCGGTCATGGCAGGGATAGGGTAGCCCGGTCCCACGCGGACCACATAGCCGCTCAGGACTTTTTCGTTTTCCTGGACGGTAGGTGGGAGAAGCAGTCCGGAGCTGGTTTTCTGGGCCGGGTTTTTGGGTTTGATCAGTACCCGGTCGCCCACCATGATGATCTTGTCGAGGTCTTTTTCGTCTATATTAAGGGACATGTGGTTCTGGATAAGGGTATATATCAGGTGAGGTGATATTCCTGGTTGGCGTCGGTGAGGACCTCAAAGCCTGTGGGGGTGACCAGGACGGTATGTTCAAATTGTGCTGAGAGTTTACGGTCTGACGTGCGGGCGGTCCAGCCGTCCTTACGGTCGATGACGGTGGTGGGTCTACCCTGGTTGATCATGGGTTCTATAGTAAAGATCATTCCCGGCCGCATCAAAGGGCCGCTGTTCCGGCGGGCGGCATGGTCGACCTGGGGCTCTTCATGGAACTCCACGCCCACGCCGTGGCCGCAAAACTCATAGACAACGCTGAACCCCTGTGAACGGGCATATCTGCTGATCACAAACCCGATGTTGCCAAAGTAATTGCCGGGCCGCACTTGCTGAATTCCCAGGTCAAGGCAATGTCGGGTGGTGTCGACCAGTTTCCGGGCCAGTGGGGTGATCTCCCCTATGGTGTACATCCGCGAGGTGTCGCCATAAAATCCTTCCAGAATGGTGGTGACGTCAATATTCAGAATATCCCCTTCTTTAAGCACCACATGTGGTGAAGGAATACCATGACATACCACCTCATTGGGGGAAATACAGCTCGAAGCCGGAAAACCGTTGTAGCCTTTGGTGGCAGGCACTGCTCCGTGGTCCCTGATGAACTCCTCAATTCTCTGGTCCAGCCATTCTGTGGTCACCCCGGCCTTCACCAGGGGAGCAATATAGTCCAGGGTTTGCGCCGCCAGCCGGCTGCTTCGCCGTATGCCTTCAATTTGCCCGGGTGATTTTATGAGAATATCATCCATTGCTTCAAATTTGTGCAAAATTGGCGAAATGATCCTGCATTTCAAAACCGAAAGGTATTTTTGCCGGAAAGATTAATGTCAGTCAGTGATGAAGCATTTGAACCATCTGAAAGCACAGTCTTTCCATATCAACCGGTTCGGGGAGGTCTCTACGCCCTTCCTTTTCTGGTACATGCAGGAGATTGCCTGGGAGCATGCCCGTGTGTTGGGATTCGGATTTGAGGACCTTCGCGAGGACCAGCTTTTCTGGGTCCTTTCGCGCTTTTACGTCAAAGTGGGTCGCCGGCCCCGCTGGACCGAGGAGTTCACCCTGGAGACCTGGTCACGTGGTACCGACGGCTTTTATGCCTACCGTGATTTCCGTTTTGTGGACCCTGAAGGGAAAGAGATCATCACCGCCACCAGCAGCTGGCTGGTCCTCAACCTTCACACCCGCCGCATCCAGAGGTTGTCTTTACTGACCGGATTCCCTGACTATTCCGAAAGCCTGGTGGGCTTCAACCCCGGGAAAGTAGCCTCACCCGTCACCAGTGAAACACCAGAATTCTTCCCCGTCCTTTTCAATGAGATAGACATCAACCAGCATTTCAATACCGGCCGATACCTCGAACGGATCAACAACAGCTACTCCTTTGAATTTCACCGCACCCACACCCTGAAGGAGATGGAAGTCAATTTCCTGAAGGAGGGACTTCCCGACGACCGCCTGGCTGTTCGCCAGCAACGGCTCACCCCTTCAGAACATCTCTGCAGCATTATCCGCGAAAGCGACGGCACCGACCTCATCCGTGCCCGCCTCGTCTGGGAACCCAAAGCATAACCGATCCTATTGTTGCATTCTGATATCCTGACATTCCAGATTCCAGATTCCCTCATTCAAGATTCAAGATTCCAGATTCCTGACTCAAGATTCCAGACTCCAGACTCCTCATTCCAGATTCCAGATTCCTGACTCAAGATTCCTGTCTTGTTTGCATCAGTTCCAGCACCTGGTTTACTTTCTCCTCCAGGGTGAGGTTCCCGTCGATCCAGTTAATGATGGTGCCTTCCCGTTCCATTTTCCGGAACCAGGTCATCTGCCGCTTGGCGAACTGGTGAATGGCGATGTTGAGTTTTTGGATCATCTCCTGCCGGGTCAGTTCCCCGGTCAGATAGAGGGTGATGAATTTGTACTCCAGTCCGTAATAGGTGAGGGCTTCAGGAGCGATTCCTGAACGGAGCAATCCTCCCACCTCTTCGATCATCCCTTGGTTCAGGCGTTGGTGCAGCCGCTCTGTGATTCTCTTCCTGCGGGTTTCCACGTCAAAATGGAGGGCCACGATAAGGGGACTTAGAGACGGAGAGACTAAGGGACTAAGGGACTGAGAGACTAAGGGACTAAGGGACTGAGAGACTAAGGGACTAAGGGACTGAGAGAAGGAGGGACTGAGAGAGGGAGAGGCTCCATCTGGAAGGGATTGGCATTCAGATGGAATCGTGTTGATGTTCAGGTTCTGATAGTAATCCTCAATTTCAATGGCTCTTATCGCCCTTTTCGTGTTGACAATATCGGTGATGTTGTGGAGGCTGGATTTGTATGTTTTAAGGATAGTGGTGAGTTCTTCCAGCGATTTTTCTTTCAGTTCTGCCCTAAGCGTCTCGTTGACCGGTACCTCGATAAGCCGGTAATCCCTGAGGACTGCTTCGATATACAATCCGCTTCCTCCGCAAAGCACCGGGAATTTACCCCGTGCACGGAGGTCGGCCATCACCTTCTGAAAATCGCGCTTGAATTCAAATACATTGTACTGGTATCCCGCATCGACAATATCGATAAGGTGCACGGGGATCCTGGTGCCCTCCACCACATAATCATCCAGGTCTTTCCCGGTGCCGATATCCATGCCCCTGTAAACCTGCCGCGAGTCGGCTGAAATCACCTCTCCACCCAACCTGAAGGCCAGGTGGGCGGCCAGAGCCGTCTTGCCCGTGGCCGTAGGCCCGGTCACCGCGAGTATATTATACTTGATGGATCCATCTTTTTTCAGATGGATTTTATTATCAATTTCATTTGAAGTACTCATTACTTAAAATACAGATCCAAGAAATTTTCAATTTTCATTTCAATATCTTCCCGTATAATTTTCCTGAGTAATCCCAAGGGTCAATTTTCATTTCCATGCACTGGAACGGTAGTCACTCTTCAACGCACATTTCAATTACTTCTTTCAGATTACCCAGAGCTTCCTCGATGGTTTTTCCATAGGAATGACATCCTTTATAAACCGGACAGCTTACTATGTAGATTTCATCTTCGTCCTGCTCAATTACAACAGGGAGATGTAAAACTTCTTTTTCTTTTGTCATGTGAAGTTCTTTTTTCTCAGAAAAACTCAATCATCTTCTGTTGTGCTAATATAGAAAAAAAACGCACTATTTTTACCCTAAAAAGCGATGCTCAAGGAAGCGTGTGTAGAAACCCTGGAGGAGGCCCTGCTGGCGGAAGCCCGGGGGGCTGACCGGATAGAACTCTGTTCCCGGTTGGATCTTGACGGTCTCACTCCCTCTCCTGAACTGATCAGGGAGGTGTGTTCGCGGTTAAAGATCCCGGTGATGGTGATGATCAGACCCAGGGAAGGAGATTTTGTCTATTCTGAAGGAGAAATTGCCGTAATGCTTGGGGAGATCGACAGGGCCAAAGCCCTGGGGGCTGCCGGCGTGGTCTTCGGGGTGCTGACCCCTGAAAATCAGGTGGCCCTGGATCAATGTAGTCTTTTGGCGGAACGGGCCTTTCCCTTGCCGGTTACCTTCCACAAAGCCATTGACACTCTGGCGGATCCTGCTGAAGGGATTCGGCAACTGCTGGCATGCGGCGGTATTACCAGGGTGCTTACTTCGGGGGGTAAGACTACAGCCCGGGAAAGTGCCGCAAAAATCAGGGAGATGATGGAAATAGCAGGGGACCAAATCATTATACTGGTGGCAGGAAAAGTTACCGGTGATAATGTGGAGGAGATCAGAGCGCTCACCGGAGCCCCTGAATTTCACGGCCGCCGCATCGTTGGAAATCTATCATAATCAGAATATCTCCGGGAAGATGGATATCAAAAACCTTAATCGTTATGCCTTCATTCTGGCTATTGGCATTATCACGATTCTGCTCTTGTATAAAGCTGTGCACATCCCTATTCTGAAAGACGAGTGGGAAACGCCGGTAAAGTATATTAACCACAGCGTGTGGGACATTATGATGTATACCTCAAATTCCCCTAACAATCACATATTAAATACGTTACTGGTTAAGTTGTTTGTATTTGTCTTTGGATCACGGGATCAACTCATTCTGCGCCTTCCCAATATCTTGTCTTTTTTAATCTATGGTATCGCTGTTTTCCGGATCAACAGAGTCGTGTTAAAGGAAGATTCTTACTTTTTTATTCCAGCTTCCCTTTTTTTTATGGTCAATCCCTATTTGCTCGATTTTTTCGGGTTATGCAGGGGATATGGACTATCCAGCTCCCTGGCACTGTTGTCAGTCAGCTTTATGGTTTCGGCTTATTTTTATCAAAAGGAGCGTTCAGTTTGGGCAGCTTTGGGGCTGTCGCTGCTTGCTTCTTATGCCAATTTTACATTATTGGTGTTTTGGGGTGCTGTTACCCTAATGGCCTGGTTTTATTTCATGATTAAGGAGGGGGGAAACCTCAGGAAATTAATACGACCTACCCTGGTGATTCTGGTCGTGAATTTATTGTATCTGGCACTTATAGCAACTCCTATCCTGAAAATGCAGAGTACTGATGAATTCAGGTTCTGGACCTCAAAAGGGTTTTATTATGACACGATTTATCCGCTGATAGAATATTCCAGGAGCGGAAGACATATGATTTTTGAGAAGTCTCACATCTATTCCGTGGTGATTTTCGGAATCATACTGGCCAACCTCATCTACATCCTGATCAGGCTCAGAAAATCAGGATGGAGCCGCAATTACCTGTATCATCCTGCTTTTGTAACAACTGCCATCCTGCTCCTGACAGCCCTGGTCAACATCGTGCAATGCATGCTCCTCCATACACCGAATCTGCATGGAAGAACGGCTTTGTTTTTCTACCCTTTGTTTATCTCTGTATTTGCTTCATTTTTAGGATGGTTAAATCACTTCAAAGGGAGTTTGGTTAAGCCCGCACTGGCATCAGTTCTTGCCATCCTGGCTGTTTTTCATCTGGCCGACAGTTTCCGGCTCAACTGGGCCCGTGATAATTTCTTTGATGTCAATACCTTCGATGTGGTCAGATATATAGATGAACAGTACCAGGTGAAACCGGTTTCTCTCAAAACAAGTTGGTTGTTTTATCATTCATTTGATTATTACCGGTATATCGACAAATACCCATGGCTTGAACTGAAGGAATACGATGAGTCGGTAAACATAAATACTGACGCAAAATTTTATTATGTTCCAGCAGCAGATGCCGAAAAGCTGATACCCACCTACGAGGTGGTGTATAAGCCTGATAATGAAAGGTGGTTGCTGATGCGCAAAAAGTAATCTGCGCCCAGTTTGAATGAAGGAGAGGCATTCAGCGTTTCTGACTCAGGGGCATTAAAAGGTTACTTTTTTTTCAGGTCTTCAAACTGAAATTCGAAGCCGTCGAGGGGGGTGCGGGCCGGGGCCAGAACCACCCTGTGTTGGCTGTCAAGCAGGAAAGCAGAAGGGTAGGAGCGGACTTTATACAATTTCCCCGCCTCAAGCCCGGGGGTGTCGGTGACCACGATCCCTGGCACCTGATGACGGCTCATAAATTCCATCACATTGATCCGGGAGGAGGGGGAGGCGACCACTACCACCTGCACATCCTTTCCAGTTTTCTCCACCAGAGTTTTGAGGTATTTCACCTGCTCCTGGCAAACCGGGATTTCCAGGTCGGCAAAAAGGAGGTACAAATAGGAGCTGGTATTGCTCCTGGTGCACCAGGTGCGATCCTCTCCTGAGGGAAGACAAATTTCAGGAGCAGTGGTGCCGGGTTGCAGAAAAGTGATTTTCTCTGAAACCATAGACGCCATATCCCTGACTTCCTTCATGTTGTGAGAAGAGAAGTAGGCTGAGGCGACCATTTTCCGGATGCCGTTCTTGGAGAATTCTCCGGAATACCAGGCGTCGTAGAGCAGCTTCAGGAGGATCACGTCGGCAAGGGGGGAGGGAGCTGCCGTAAAACGGGCGGTCCAGTTCTTCAGTTCCGTAAGGTTTTCTCTGGCTACCCACAGCCGGAGGCTGGCACCTGCTGGTGATTTGCTCTCAGTACTCAGGGTGTTGACATAAAGCCGGTTGAGAAAATCGGTAAAGGCTGGGCGGCTCCAGGCCTCCGCAGGGAGATCTTTCAGATTGGCAGCCATCTTTTCCCGGCCGGCACGCATCACATCTGCTTCCAAAGCGGCCATCCTCACCCGGAAATGCTCCCGGAACAAGGGATCTTTGAAATTCCCAAATTCTCCCTCCATGTACCGGTTGATGGTGTCGGCATAGCTTTTCATCTGCCTGTGGTAGAGCTGATTGAAATATTTGTCGGTGAGCCTGAACAACCGGGTGTCGAAACGCGAAATAAGGTTGGTGAGCTCCCCGGTGCCACCATCGCCGGTTTTCAGCCAGATCTCCACCGGCTCAAAATAGGGATTTTTGCTCTCCTCAAAACTCTTTTCCCGCAGCGGCGGGAGATGCAGGGTGACTTCCTTCCCGGGTTCCAGAAAAAACCTGCCGCGGAAAATCCCAAAATCGGCAAAGCAATAAACCGGGGAAGTGACTTCTACACTGCCCGAAAAATTGCCGTCATGGCCTATGGAAAGGGTGAAGATGGGGAGGGGGCTCCGTGTCACCGGGTCGGAATGGGTAAAGAACACAAAGCTCCGCCCTGCATATTCCGCAGCGGTCCCGCTCACCCGGACCGCCCCGGCCGGGCATAAAAACAGGACAAATAACGAAACCAGCAAGATCTTACGCATCCCTTTCATCATTCATTACGCCCTATTAACTCTTCAGAAACCAAATTATTGTTTTGATACCCGGCAGGGATGAGGTTGGCCGGAAAAGGAAAGGATCATTTCTGGTAACCGCCGTTGCGGAACTCCTCCATGTTCAGTACCCGCGGGAGAAACCGGCTGGCATCGCCGCCATGCATGATGATATCGCGCACGATGGTCGAATTGACAGGGGTATGCTCGGGAATAGTCAGCAGAAAAACGGTTTCAATTTCGGGGTACATCTGCTTGTTGACCTGGGCAATGGCCCGCTCAAATTCGAAGTCGGCCGAAGTCCGCAGTCCCCGCAGGATATAACCGGCTCCCACCTTTTTACAGAAATCGATCGTGAGCCCTTCATGGACTTCCACCGAAATATTATTGTCAAATTCAAACACCTCCCTGATCCATTTCAGCCTCATCTCCAGCGGGAAAAACGATTTCTTGTTCGAGTTGTACCCGACCATGATGACGATCCGGTCGAAGATTCTGGTGGCCCTCCGCACGATCGACTCATGGCCGATGGTGAAGGGATCGAAGGAGCCCGGGAAAATGGCAATCTTTTCCATGCATTGCATTGCTAAAACGTTCCAAAGGTAATATCTTCCTGATTAGGTAGAAAATGAAATCCATTTTTCCGGAATTCCCTATTTTTGAATCAAAATAACACCGATGACCCGAGACGATCTGCCGCCTCCCGACCCTGCTGACCCTAAAATCCCAGTCACCCCTGCCGGCCCTGTGGTCCCTGACGGCCCTTTAATCCCTGACGGCCCTGCGGTCCCTGACGGCCCTGCGGGGTGCTCCGTAACAGCCTGGTTGCTGCAGGGCACCCTCCTGCGGAAGGCTCTCCTCTTTTATCTTGCGGGGCTGCTGGCTTTCGGGGCGTACAACTATTTCAAACATCCATCGCTTGAAAAGCTGGTTGTCGGTTCCGACATGGAAGGCTATTACCAGTACCTGCCCTGGTTTTTTCTTCATGACTGGCAGGATTTCAAACAGCTTCCATGGGCCAAACCTTATGGAGAAGGCACCACCCTGTCGGTTTTTACCTGTGGAACGGCTCTCCTGCAAGCCCCTTTCTTCCTGGTGGCCCACGGCCTCACGCTGGTTGCCGATGAGAAGGCTAATGGTTACGGCCGGTTTTACTTTTTCTCGGTTTTTCTGGCGGGTCTCTTTTATGCCACCCTGGGGATGGTGTTCCTGGGCAGAGGATTGCGGCGCTGGTTCGATGACAAAACCTCGCTGATGACCGTGCTGCTTATTTTTTACGGGACCAACCTCTTTTATTACACCATCATGATGCCGGGCATGTCGCATGTCTATTCCTTTGCGATGGTGGCGGCCCTGATCCCGGCGATACCCCGTTTCTATGAAAAGCCGGGTGTGGGAAGCGCCCTGGGGGTTGCCCTCCCCCTGTCGGTGGCCATCCTGATCCGGCCCACCACCGCCATCATAGCCCTTTTTGTGCTCTTGTTTGAGGTCACCTCGCGGGACCAGTTGCATGTAAGAGCCCGGTTTCTCCTCCGGAACTACCGGCTGCTGCTGATGATGGGAGGCGTGGCCGTCCTCATGTGGTTGCCTCAGATGGTATACTGGCATTTCGTGACCGGAAAGTGGATCGTCTGGTCGTACCAGTCGGAAGGGTTTCCTTTCTGGAAGAATCCCCGGCTGCTTACCGTTCTCTTTGGAAAACGGGGCGGATGGTTCACCTATACGCCGCTTATGCTGGCCGCTACGGGAACCCTCTTCTACATGGCATGGCGGCGGATCCTCACCGCCCCTGCGGTGCTGGTCACCATGCTTCTCATCCTGTATGCCGTCAGCAGCTGGTGGGCCCCCACCTTCAGCGCCTCGGCAGGCTACCGGGCCCTCATCGAATTCCTGCCCCTGATGGCCATCCCCCTGGCCTTTTTGGTCAGCCACATCAGAAACCTGTCCCATGGCGCGTGGAAAACCTCCCTCCTCTGGATCGCCGTCCTCCTGGTCCTTTACAATATCCAGTTCGCTTTCAAATACGACGCCACCGTATGGTGGGACTGGCCCTGGAGCTATAAAACCATGCTGCGGCTCCTCACTTTCTGAAAGACTGGAAAAGCAGGCTTCTGGTCCTGCTTTAATGCTGGAAAATTACAGGCTTCTGGCCCTGCTGCAATGCTGGAAAGATACAGGCATCTGGTCTTGTTGTAATGCTGAAAAAATACAGGCTTCTGACTTTCTGTAAGGCAGGAGCAGAGCTTTCTGCAGCCACATGGAGGTGGACCAGATGCACAGGCTTGTAACCTGTCAGATCGGCAACCTCTGGAAGGATGGCTGCCCCTTCATAAGCACCTGCGTTTCCTCTGTGCATCTTTTCCTGCAGGTGTGGCGCTTTTTTTCTATTTTTGGGAGTTCTAAATCAAAACAGTTGAAACGAGTATGGTGTTTCGGTTAAATAAGTGCATGTACATGTTTACCAAGCAAATCATTAATTAACAACTATACTGATGAGTCTTAAGTTATCGGTGGTGATTCCTGTCTACAACGAGGAGAAAACCATTGAGGCCCTGCTGGACCGGGTGGCAGGGGTGAAGCTGGCCGGTGATCTGGGAAAGGAGATCATTCTGGTCAACGATTGTTCCACAGATGGAAGTGTGGCGGTCATTGAGAAATTCATAGCCCTGCGTTCCGGGGAAGAGATCAGGTTGCACCATCAGCCGGTTAACATGGGTAAAGGCGCGGCCCTGCACCGGGGCATCGCCGAAGCCACCGGTGATTTTCTCATTATCCAGGATGCCGATCTGGAATACGATCCCCGGGAATACAACGACCTGCTCAAACCCATCCTTGAAGGAAATGCCGACGTGGTGTACGGTTCGCGTTTCGCCGGCGGAAATCCCCACCGGATCCTTTTTTTCTGGCATTCCATAGGCAACAAGTTCCTCACTTTCCTGTCCAATATGTTCACCAACCTTAACCTGACTGATATGGAGACCTGTTACAAGCTCTTCAGGGCAGACCTCATCAAGGGATTGGCATTGCAGGAGAAACGTTTCGGCTTTGAACCCGAGGTGACCGCCAAAATGGCCCGCATTCCGGGTGTCAGGATTTATGAAGTGGGGATTTCCTACTACGGAAGAACTTATGAAGAAGGCAAAAAGATCAACTGGCGCGATGGCTTAAGGGCGCTCTGGTGCATCCTGAAATACAGTTTCTAAAATTAATGGTTTCCGTCATGGGCAAAATGCAGAGCAAACAGCTTCTTTACGGTTTTCTCACCCTTTGGTTCTTATTCCAGTTTTACATCCTGTTGTTCAGTGAAAGTGCTTATGGATATGGAGGCGGCGACAACATCACCCATTTCCAGATTGCGCGGTATGCCTTCCGTTATCCGCAGCTTTTCCTGGACCTCTGGGGCAAGCCGGTATATACCACCCTGGTGGCTCCCTTTGCCCTCTTCGGATTTCATGCAGCCAAATTTTTCAACCTGGTGGTAGCCGTGGCCACTCTCTGGCTTACAGCCCGGATTTCAGAACGCCATTACCCCGGAAGCGGACTTTTTGCCGCCATCCTGCTGGCCTTTACTCCGGTATTTTTCCACCTGACTCCCAGTTGCCTTACCGAGGTGCTGTTTGCCTTTGTGCTGACCGCCGCCGTTTATCTTTTTCTTCATGACCGTTTTGAACTTTCCGCGGTCGTGCTTTCCTTCATTCCCTATGTGCGCAGCGAAGGCATCGTCTTGCTGCCTGTTTTTGCCGCAGCCCTGCTGTTGAAACGCTCTTACCGCTCCCTGATTTTCCTGGCTGCGGGAACCCTCTTTTATACCCTCATCGGCTTTGTGGTTTTCGGTGACCTCTTCTGGCTGGTCACCCACTCCCCCTATTCCCTGGGCGCGAGCCATTACGGCAGTGGCAGCCTTTTCCATTTTGTCAGGGAGCGCAACAACATCTTCGGCGCACCACTGGTATGGCTGACCGTGGCCGGGCTCATTGCCTGGATGTGGGATGTGTTGCGGGGATTTTCCCTGCGGAAACCCGATACCCTCTCCTTTATCCTGATTGCCGGCAGCTGGATCACCTTTTTCTCGGCACACAGCTATGTGTGGTGGCAGGGAACGGGGGCATCGCTCGGACTCATCAGGGTGATGGGGGGCATCGCACCCATGGTGGTTCTCACGGCAATGGCTCTGTACAGGCTTGTTTCCCGGTGGGCTACCCGGAAATGGATCCCGGCAGCCCTTTTTGCAGGGGCCATCCTCCTGCAGGTCACCCTT
The DNA here is from genome assembly GCA_012729335.1 of Bacteroidales bacterium. Classification (GTDB taxonomy): domain Bacteria; phylum Bacteroidota; class Bacteroidia; order Bacteroidales; family Prolixibacteraceae; genus UBA1413. The sequence goes on from JAAYDJ010000007.1 coordinate 297,410, forward strand.
TTCTTCCGTGACCAGAAACTGCTCCTTAAAGCAGATCCCACAGAACAACTCGTGCGCAAAAGTGCCGACTACATCCGCTTCAACGAGGAGGGGAAAAAGGTCTGGTACTTCAATCCGTTGGTGATTCATTATCTCGGCCTCGATCCCTACGATACAAAAGAGTGTAACTGGTGGGTCCCCGACCGGGAACAGCCCTCCAACAGCATGGAGTGGGGCGACCTGCTGGTCTGGGATGCCCACTTCGGTCCCAACGAGGGGGGAGTCTCCCTGGAGAATCTGGAAAGAGATCCCTTTCTGAAAAAAGTCAAATCCTTCTACCCGGTGGAGAAAATCACCGTCCTGGGGGGGTATGATTACAGTGTTCATGTGTTCAAAAAGTCACCCACCAAAGGGGACTCCGCACAGGTTTCAGGCAGCTTTGTGAAAAACCTCAGTTTTGAAGGCTACACCGATCCGCGCGTCAAGACGGAAGACAGCCTGCAGGTATGGATGATCGATCAGAGCCAGGAGTATGGTCCGACCATGGTGATCCTTCCTGATGAATTTGAACGTTATGAGATTCTCGATGTGAAAGCCACTGTGCACTACAAACCTTTGGAATCAATTCCGGAAGGGGAGGTATACCTGGTTTTTTCAGCGGAGGCAGGAGGTAAAAACCTGAGGTATGAAACCCTGGATCTTTCGGGGACCTCCGGAGAATGGGCGGAAAAATCGCTGGTGTTGAAAATGGCGGCCTCCCTCCCTTCAGAGGCGCAAATCAAGATCTACGTTTGGAATGCCAAGGGGCGGCAACTGATGATGCGGAACCTGAAAACCGAAATCAGCAGTTATTGATGATACCTTTTGATGATCGTCATATCATCGATTCGCAGGGGATCGCTACCTGTGTTCCACACATACACCACCAGTCCGCTTGGGTCGATATGCTGTGGTACCCAGAAGCTGAGTTCCAGTTTTTTCCAACCCCGTTCATCACTTTCCCCGGTTTTGTTGTTCAGGATGTAAAACTGGTTCCCTATGGTGGCCACCAGGTTGGCCTGACCGTCGGTTCCCTGACAGTACACCGATACAGACACATATTCAAGTTTTCCTGCATCAGGGAAGGGAATGGCTTTGCTGTAAGGGTCGGCGCTGTCGAGCAGTACGGAGTGATCTCCGCTGCGTGAGTGGCCGGCACTGATCCTATTCATGATCTCCGCCACACTGCCGTCGTCAAAGAGCACCTCCTCCCTGAGACTGTCACGAGATTCAAAATTACAGCTCAGCGTGTCGCTTACCTCCCCTCCTGCCGGAACAGGAGGCAGGCCCGGCCCGGGACTTCCTTTCCGCTTCAGCAAAAACACCGGGAATTCCTTGGCCACCACCTCCCATTCGTCACTGTACAGGTAACGGTTGCGGGTTACCTCATTTTCCTGGTGCGAGAACATGAAGTAATTGTCGAAGACCGAGAAAAGGATATAGTCGGCCTTATCGACCGTGGGAAAAAGTCTGATGTAGTCTCTTTGCGAAAGGTGGGAGAAGAGGCGGTCGGTGGTACTCACCGCGGCATCGCGAGGTATCCCGCGGATGATTCTGTTGACTTCTCTGACGTGGTATGGCGACTGGAAGAACTCCTTTTTGTAGATCCTTTCCTTGGCGGGATTCATGGTCCAGGGAATCTCCACATTGTCGGGATTCAGCTTGTATAGGGTGATGGTCAGGGCGGCCGCGCAGGCCAGAAAGGCTGCTCCATTTTGTACCCACCGGCGTTTCAGGGAGGCCAGGACCAGAAAAACAGAGAGCGGCAGCAGAGTGACCACTTCAATCGAATAGTAGGTTGAAATCCCCCACCTTACGAAAGAGTCGTTGAGAACCTTCTGGGCGACTACAGGAATAAACCAGAACAGATATTGGGGGCGCAACACGACCAGGATCCCTCCGGAAAGGAGATAGACCAGATAAAACTCGGTTTTCACCCCATCGTAGGCGGGATCACCGAGATGATTGACAAAGAAGAGTTTTATAGCTTCCAGAGGATGGGTGACGACAAACCTGAGGGCTTCTCCCGGGCCTTCGCCCAACGCAGAATAGTTGAAAAGGGTGAATTGTTTTTCTTCATTCTCCACGCCGGGGATGAGCACCGCGAAAAGGAGGATGAAATAAAAAAGGGAAAGCAGGAGTCCCCCTGCACTCAGGAGAACGGCCTTTTTCTCTTTCCGGTGGTTGATGATCAGGACGATAAAGATGAAAATGAACCAGATCGGGATGTTCTCGCGGGAGAGGAGGGCTACGACCAGCAGCAGGGCAGCGGCAGGGTATTTTTGTTTCTCAAAGGCATAAAGAAAGGGGGGGATGAGACAGGCGGAGAGGACGGCCAGGTTGACGTCGCAGGAAAAGGTGGTATATCGGCCCAGCAGAAGGAAGTAATAGAGCATGACGCCCGCTCCGAGCCAGAGGTTGCTGGTTTTAAGGGATACCAGTTTCCAGGTGGACCATGCGGCCCATAATACCATCGCATACTGAATGGTGATCAGGGTGTAGGTGCCTGTCAGCCAGTTCAGAAGCCAGTACACCGGAACCAGGAACATAAGCAGGAAGGAGTAGTGGTCCTGCAAAAAATTGCCCGGGTAGGTAGGCATTGGGCTGATCCTGAAATGGGCGTAATCGCGGAAGGCAAAGTTGTAGTTGCCATAGTCAAAGGTCACCGTTCTGAAAAACCAGTGGTTGGCCATGCCCATGAAAAACAACAGTATCCCGAAAACAATCAGGATGACCACAGGGAGGTGTCTCTTTTCCAGTTTTAGTCTGCGCATGCGATCAGTTCTTTTTTTGTCTCAGCAGCCACCTTTCGGGACAGAACTTGTATGCGATCTCGAAGCGTGGAGTGAGTTTTTCATAGTCCTCTGCAAAAATATAGTAATATTCGGCTGGGGTTTGGATATCGATTTGGTAATCATAAGGCTGCAAGTCGAGCCATGGGGCCTTTCCGGTATACTGATAGAAGTAAAAGGAAGAGTGAAAAAACCAGCTGGTTTTCAGGGAAACGGTTCTTTGGGGGTGTTGTTCGTGGAGGTATGCCATCACCTCGAGGGTGTTCTGGTCGAAATCCCATTCCCTGACGCTTTTCAGTGAGGTGCGGTGTGTGAGGTTGGCCAGCAACAGCAGGGAGAGGGCGATGGTGGCTGTTCCGGAGAGCAGGGGATGGCGAATGTGTGGGATCTGCCTGAGGGCGGCCACGAAAACCAGGGAGAGGAGGGGATAGAAGAGGAGGGCCGTTCTTCCGCTCAGGTTGGGGGTTCCCAGGATTTTGGTTTGTGCCATGTTGATCAGGGCAGGAAGCAGCAGAAGGATCACTGCGATGAATCCCGGGTGGGTCAGGAACCTGGGCAGGGGGAGGGTGGCTGCTGCTTCGGAGGAGCTATTTTTATTTCTGCGGAAAGCAGGCAGAAGAGCGCCCCCTGTGGCCAGGGCAACCGGCAGCAGGAACCAGGCGTGGGGGATGTGCGAGAGCACCGGAGAGTGGTAATACCAGTTGTGGATCAGGGAGATCACGGTCTCCTGATAAAACCCATGGGAAGTCCAGTACTGGAATTCGTCGGTGGCGTGCATTTTTTGCAGGGGGACCATGATCAGGGCCAGGTAGGCGAGGGAGAAGAGGGCCATGAGAAAAAGCGGGAGGAGGGCTTTTTTCGGGTGGCGGTGATAAATGGCCAGGAACCAGATGCCGGCGATAAGGGTAACGGCGGCCCAGAAAACGAGGGCCGTAAAATTGGCATAGGAGGCCAGGGTCGCGGAAACCAGGGCGTACCAGATGTATTTTGGAGCCTTCCGCATGATGCCCTCCAGGAGGAAACCTGCAGCAAGGATTTCCAGGGCCAGGGAGAGACCATAACCCCTGGCCAGTCCGAAGAAGTCAAGCAAATAGGGATTGATGAACAACAGCGCCCCGGCAAGGAACCACGGAGAACCATCGCCTAAAAGGAGCCGCAGAATCCGGAAGACCCCCAGCCCATACAGCAGAAAAGCCAACAGGTTGGGAAGCCTTACAGCCCACTGCTCCTGCCCGAAAAGCAGCATGGATCCCTTGACCAGAAGCGTATTCAGAATATGGTTGTTGGGAATGTGATCGGGGTACATCATGATCTCCCACACGTTGAACTTTGAATAGTGAAACACCGCAGGAAGCTCATCGATGGTGACCGGAACGTGCAGTACCTTGTAAAGGACCACCAGAAAGAGTGCCCCGAACAAGGCAGTATATCCGAACCTGTTCAGGCTCTTCATCTGCATACAGGCTGATTTATCGGAGACCATACGGTAAAAACTGAAGGCTTTCTGATATCGTCATGGTGGCGCAGGACTGGTTCTCTTCCATCGGACTGTTATTGCGGGATGCTGGTATTCAGGTTTCCTGTTTCAGCAGGTGAGGGTTCCATCGCAATCCTGAGCCGGTAAATGGCTTCGCCGTTCACGGGATTTTCAAAGAGGAGTTCTTTCTCAACGGAGAAAGGAGCTTTGTTTTCTGACAGTTTGGCCAGGGTTCTGTCGTAGAGTTCCCCGTTGTTTTTCTCGAGGTAGAGATATACCTGTTTTCCTGAGGTGATGAATACGGCGGGGTCGAAAGGTTCACCCCAGGTCACGAGTTGCCCGTCGAGGGGGTTGTAAAGGGTGGTTCCGGGATAGAGGCGGGAGAGGTGCTCGTGGTAATGGCTTTTGAGGGATTGGGGGGCCCAGGCAGTGAAAAATTGGAGTGCATATTCCGGGAAGGGGGAACCGTAGTCGCCTGTGGCGATAATTCTGAGGCTGGCGGGTTCAAGGGTGGCGGCGTGTTCCCGGGTCATTTTCCGGGCTTTGATCTGGGCCTGAAAGGCTTCGGAAGTATACCTGATGACTCCGGCCTGGGTAGTGGTCAGCCAGAAAAGGAAAACGGCCATGGCCAGGGTGAGGGCTCCTCTGACCGCTTTCATAGGGAGATGGCCGGATATGAACTCATACAGGAAAAAGATCAGCAGAGGGCCGTACATCATGGCGGGCATGATATAGCGTGGGGCATACTGTTTTCCGGCCATCAGGGCGTGAAGCAGGACGGCTGCCAGCACCGTGGCGGTCATCAGGGCCTGGTCGTATTTCAGGGGGTCACTCCGTCGGTAGCGGAACAGCCCGAAGAGGGAAGCCGCCGCCGTCAGCACAAAAACCACGGTGAAATGGGGCTGAAGGCCTACCATCTGGGCAAAGTTCTGCCTCAGCTGCGTGAGGTCCACCACGTTCTTTTCGCCGCTGCCGTACTGCCCGCTGTAAAGAAACAGGTCCCTGATCCAGTGCCAGAATCTTTCCAGCTGAAGGGTGGCCGGAAAGGCCAGCAACAGAAAGAAGAGAATTGAAAGCGCCAGGGCGGCGCTCTTTTTTTTCCAGCCGGGGACGATGACCAGGGGAAAGAGGAGCAGGGGGAGGAGGGTGAGCTTGATGGAGAGGCCGAAGCCAGTGATCAGGGCAAGGATGAGCACGTCACGTGTGGTGAAGGATTCCCGGCCTGCCTGGTTTTTGGCAATCAGGAAAACCGTCAGGGCGATGATGGGCAGGGCCAGGATCTGCTCGGGACTGATGCGGCCGATGATTTCATACAGGATAAAGGGCAGCAGGGGGATGGTTTGGATGACCATGGCCATGGCCACCGACCGGGTTTTGCGGTAAACCGCCTTCCCGGCCCACAGAAGGGCCCCGAAGAGGATCAGGTTAATGGCCAGGTTGACCATCTTCAGGTATAGGTCGGGATTCTGAAGCACATCACCGGTAAAGCCGCCGCCTTCTCCCCTGAACCACCATACAAGCCGGAATACAAGGGCCGTAATCACCTGGAGAGGAGTCCCCGGATGGTCGATGTGGGCTACCTTGAAATGCCCCTCTGCCATGTTGAGCCCTGTGCAGAAATAGACATAGTCGGGATCCACCGAGCGCAGCGAGGGATCATCGAGAATGAGCCGGAAGTAAAGGCCGGCAGCCAGGTAGAATAGAGGAATAAGTAAAAGCAGCGTGTTCTTCAGGCCGTCAGGCAAATGGCGTTGTTTTTTCATGGTCGGCATTTTGCGGCTTTTTTGTGCGAAGAGTCTGGTTCTCCCCGCTTTTCAGCTTGTCACAGGGCAAAAATAACAAAATACCCCGAGCATGTATGCCCGAAGTATTTTGTCGTGGGCGGTTAATGCCGGTTATCCCAGGGTGACCGTGGCGGTATGCCTTTCCCCGTCTCCGAAAAGAGGGAGGAGCGCCGACCCGTAAGGCTTTTCGTCGATGAGTATTTCGCTGACCCCCTTGTTTACCCCGGAAGGATTCAGGATGGTGATCTCCCAGGTGTCGCCGCGGAATTGGCGCGTGACTCTGAATTCCTTCCATTCCCGGGGGATGCAGGGGTCGACCAGGAGCCCGTCGTAATCGGGTCTGATGCCCAGGATGTACTGGCTGATGGCATAAAAATTCCAGGCGGCGGTTCCCGTGAGCCAGCTGTTTTTGGCTTCCCCGGGTTTGAAAGCGTCCTTGCCGGCAATCATCTGTGCGTAGACATAGGGTTCGGTACGGTGGAGATCGCTGATTTCCTCGAGGTAGGAGGGGCATATCTTGCGGAAGTATTCCCAGGCCTGGTCACCGCGGCCGATGATGGTTTCACCGATGATGATCCAGGGGTTGTTGTGGCAGAAGATGCCGGCATTCTCCTTATATCCCTCGGGGTAGCTCGAGATTTCGCCGTATTCGATGTGATAGCGGGTATACGCAGGGTTGTTGAGGACGATGCCATGGGAGCAGTCGAGTCTTTCCTTTACGGCGTCAAGGGCTTTGGTGACCAGTCCCTCCTCTTTGCCGATCCCGGCCATGGCGCACCATCCGTTGGATTCGATGAAGATCTGGCCTTCCCGGTTTTCGCGGCTGCCAATTTTGTTACCGTAAAAGTCATAGGCTCTGAGGAACCATTCTCCATCCCAGCCTTGCCGTTTGAGGGTCTCTTCCATAGCCTTGACATGGTCCGTGACGCGGAGGGCTTCCTGTTCCCTGTCCAGGCGGCGGCACAAGCGGGCATACTCTCTGCCGTAGATCACAAAAAGCCCGGCAATCATCACCGATTCGGCCTGTGATCCTTCCGTTTTGTTTTCGGTGGTTTGGAACGATTCATCGGGATTGCCGGAGAAACAGTTTAGGTTAAGGCAGTCGTTCCAGTCGGCGCGCCCGATCAGGGGAAGACCGCGGGGCCCCAGGTTGTGGATCACATGGTCGAAGGAAACCGTCAGGTGATCGAAGAGGGAGCGGGCCGTTTCCGGGTCATTGTCAAAGGGTACCTTTTCCTCCAGGATGGAGAAGTCCCCGGTCTCTTTGAGGTAGCTGGTGGTGCCGAGGATGAGCCACAGGGGGTCGTCGTTGAATCCTCCGCCGATGTCGTTGTTGCCGCGTTTGGTGAGGGGCTGGTATTGGTGATAACACCCTCCGTCGGGGAACTGGGTGGCGGCAATGTCGAGGATCCGCTGGCGGGCACGCGAGGGTATCTGGTGGACGAACCCGATGAGGTCCTGGTTGGAATCGCGGAATCCCATGCCACGGCCAATACCCGACTCGAAATAGGAGGCCGATCGCGAGAAGTTGAACGTGATCATACACTGGTACTGGTTCCAGATGTTGACCATCCGGTCGAGTTTTTCTTCACCCGTGGAAACATGAAACACGCCCAGCAACTCCTCCCAGTAGGCTTTCAGATTGGACAGGGCTTGGTCCACCTTTTCCGGCGTGTCAAAGGCGGCCATGATGACCCTGGCCTTCTCCTTGTTGATGACCTTGAAGGATTCCCATTTTTCCTCTTCTTTGTTCTCAGCATATCCCAGGGTGAAAATGAAATCGCGCGATTCCCCCGGTTCCAGTTCCACTTCCAGACAATGGGATGCCACTGGGGACCAACCGTGGGCCACGCTCATCCGCGATTTGCCTTCGACAACCGCCTGAGGTTCATTAAAACCATTGTAGAGCCCGAAGAAACTCTCCCTGTCGGTGTCATAACCCTGCACCGGTGCGTTGACCGAATACCAGGCATAATGGTTGCGCCGTTCCCGGTATTCGGTCTTATGATAAATGACCGATCCGTCGATCTCTACCTCTCCGGTCGAGAAATTGCGCTGGAAATTCTCCATGTCGGTGGAGGCGTTCCAGAGCGCCCATTCGATAAAGGAAAATAGCTGAAGTTTCCGCCTCCGGCCGGAGTGGTTGGTCAGGGTGACTCTCTGCACTTCGGCATGGGTATTCAGGGGCACCAGGAAGAGGAGTTTCGCCGAGATGTCGTTTTTTACCCCTTCGATGAGGGTATAATTCATGCCGTGGCGGCATTCATAATGATCGAGGGGTGTTTTGACGGGTTTCCAGCCGGGTGACCAGATGGTCTCGCCTTCTTTAATATAGAAATAGCGTCCGCCGGCATCGGTGGGAACATTATTGTACCGGTAGCGGGTGATGCGACGGAACCGGGCATCGCGGTAAAAGGCGTAACCGCCGGCCGTGTTGCTGATCAGCGAAAAGAAATCCTCGGTGCCGAGATAATTGATCCAGGGATAAGGGGTACGGGGATTCGTAATGACGTATTCCCTGTTTTTATCGTCGAAATATCCGTATTGCATGGTGAGAAATAAGGTTTTTTGGTGTTTTGATTCAGGTTGAGTTCCCTCCGGATGGCAGAAAAGGATTCGCACAGGTCAGCAAGTAACAGGGCTGGCCGTTCCCCGTGACGCCTGCAGGGATGTGGGTACCACGTTAATCCTCCAGTTTGTCGTACCAGTATTTTTTCAGCAGGAAGGAGGTGACCACAACGATGCCCAGGGCAATTCCCATGGAGGTAAATTGTTTCATTACCAGATAGATGGGGGCGGCCACGAGGCAGGTTTGCCAGATGATACCCACGGTGACGTTGAACATGTCGCGGGCGAAAGCTTTATTTTCCCTGAATCCCGGGTTTTCAGCAATGACCAGGTCCCGGACCGGCCCCCAGACGCCCCAGGGGCGGGTTTTGGCGTAGAATTTCTTGAGGACTTCGATATCGGTAGGCGGAGCGGAATAGGTCCCCCAGATGCACCCGATCACGGAGAAAAGAAGGATAATGGGAAAGTAATAGAGGGGGAGCATATCGCCGATAACGGGCACATAGGGGAGGATCAGGGCGGGCACCAGTCCGCCGGCCATGCCCCATGCGAAGCCGCGGCTGTTAAAACGCCACCAGTGCCATTTCAGGATATTGGCGGCCACGTAACTGCCGTAAAGGGCGCCGGTGACCCACTGGAGGACGCTGTTCACATCCTGGGCGAGTACCCCGAAGCCGATGGAGATGACCACCACCACCAGACCTACCAGGATGTTGGCCGTGTTGGATTGTTTCGGGGAGGCGTCGGGTTTGAAATATTTGATGTAGATATCGTTGACGATGTAAGCCTGGGCAGCGTTAAGGGTTCCGGCGAAGGTCGACATAAAGGCGGCCAGGAGGCCTGCCAGCAACAGTCCGGAGAGGCCCACAGGAATCCAGGGATGGGAAATCACGGCCGGAAGCACCAGTTCGAAGTCGATTTTTCCGGCGGCATTGGTGATCTGGGGTTGGATTTCGTTGAAGAGGATCAGCCCGATCACCGCAAAGCCGGCAATCATCAGGTATCGCACCGGCATGAGGATCACCGACACGAACCCGCTCATGAGGCTGGCCTCACGGGGTGATTTGGTGGAGAGGATCTTCTGCATGTCATAGGTAGGCGCCGGACCGGCTATACTGGCCAGGATCCCTTTCATAAGCACAAACCCGAAGAAAAGACTGAAAATTTCATAGCCGCTTTCGGCGATAGTGGTGTTGAATTCCGAAAGTTTACCGCTCCAGTTGAGGTTGAGATGGGTGCCAAAACCCGCCGAATACCATCCCTCGGGAAGGAGCGCCGAGAATTCTATCACATTGAGATGGACCATGGCGATGACGGCTACGGCGATGGAGGCCAGCGTCATGATGGCATACTGGGCGACATCGGCCCACACGATGCTCAGCATTCCCCCCATCAGGGCATAAAAAACGGCAAAAAGGGTGAACAGGATGCCCCACACATGCGGCACATAGGCATCAGGAATGAATCCCAGGGAGGGGAAAATGGTCTTCAGGGGCAGGAAGATCTCGATGAACTTGCCCATGCCGATGAAACCGTAGGCCAACATGCTCAGGCATACCAGGATGGCAAAAACGACGATGATCCAATGGGAGGTCACGGCTCCCCGGTCTTTTCCAAAACGGAAGCCGATCCACTGGGCTCCTGTGGTGCATTCCGACCGGCGTAGCCATGCCGAAAGATACATCATCAGGAAAATCTGGTTGAAAACAGGCCAGAGCCAGGGAATGTAAATGCTTTTCAAACCGTAGACCACCGTGATGGCCACCAGCCAGACAGTGCCCGAAATATCAAACATACCCGAGGCATTGGATAACCCCAGCATATACCAGGGCAGACTCTTCCCACCCAGCAGATAGGACTCGAGGTTGCGCGAAGCCCGCCGCTTCATGATGAAGCCGATGAAAATCAACAGGCACAGATATAACCCGATGATCGTCAGATCAATGACATGTAATTGCATAATAGTCAGGTTTAAGTTTTCAGGTTCACTGGTCGTGTGACACGCAGGAACATACTCTATACCGACAAATATACTCTTTTATGAAAAGCAGGGTTATTGTTCAGATTACAAAATTGCTGTTCCGAACCATTTTTTTTTTCGTGGGTTGGAAAGGAGAGGATACAGCTTCCATGAAGGATATGATTTTCCGTGCGTTTGAGGTTTCCCGGGAGGTGGTGTTTTCCGGCAAGTTTATGGCTTCGTGGGAGATGATGGTTTTGCGGGAGGGACCGATTCTTCGACGATATAAAGGGGTCTTTTTTTCTGTTCGTCGAAAAGGTAGCCTGTATAAATCCCGATAATCCCGATCAGAAAGAAAAGGATGGCGAAGCTGACCGACAGGAAGAGGATGATGGTGGTATACCCGGAGGGAGGTGTCTGGCCGAAGAAAAAGACCCAGAGGGAATAGAGTCCAAGGATGAGGGAGAGGAGGGCGAAGAAAAAACCGAACCAGATGCCCAGGTAGAGGGGGGCATTGGAAAAGGAGGTGATGGCTCTGGCGGTAAGCCGGGTAAGTTTCAGAAAGGAGTATTTGGTTTTTCCGGCGATTCTGGCGGGGGCTTCATAAGTGAGCGCATCAGAGGGGAATCCTATGATCTGAATGATGCCCCGGAGGAAGCGGTTTCTCTCGCGGAAATCGTGGCGGAGCAATTCGGCGACTTGCCTGCTGATGAGGAAAAAGTCGGAGCTGTTTTTCTGCAGTTTGTCGGGGGAGAGCCTATTGATGAGGCCATAGAAGAGGGAGGAGAAGAAGTTTCCTGCAGGGGAATTTCCCAGGTTGCTTTTCCGGTTCATGATGACGATGTCTTTTCCTTTCCGGTACCGGTCGATCATTCCGGGGATCATGGCCAGGGGATGTTGCAGGTCGGCATCCAAGCAAAGCAGTGCCTCTCCGGATGCGTGGTCAATGCCGGCAATCATGGCGGCTTCGTGACCGAAATTCCGGGAGAAACGGATCAGCCTGACGGTGACTTCCGGAGTCGCTTCGGTGCAGAACTGCCTGATCAGGGCTGCCGAAGCGTCGTTGCTGCCATCGTCGACGAAGAGAAACTCCCATTCCCCGCCCTGACGACCGGCCAGTTGCCTGAGGCCGTTGAAGAGTGCGGGCAGTGATCCTTCTTCGTTGAAAACGGAGAATATAACCGATACTTTCTCCGGCATAGGCCTGGAGAATTCCTCTGTTTGTGTTCCGTGCAAATCCCCGGTTCCAGCGGGGGCCCCTGTTTCTGATTGTGTCATCTGTGACCTGTTCTGGAGTGTAAAATTAACAAAACTGGTTATTTTGGCTATCTTAGCAACCCGAAAACAATCCCTCAGGATGAACAAAGCGTCGCTGAAAGCCTATTTTGACACGGCTGCCACCAGGCTGCCCCGCTGGCGGAAAAGAAACAGAACTTATCATCGCCTGCTTGAGGACTATTTTTCCTTTTTCATACCTCGCGGGTCGCGGGTTCTGGAATTGGGGTGCGGTACGGGAGACCTTCTGGCGGCTGTGGATCCCGGCTATGGGGTGGGGGTGGACTTCTCACCGAAGATGCTGGAGCTGGCCCGGCAGCGTCATCCCTCCCTGCAGTTCCTGGAAGGGGATGTGGAGGAATTCCGGTTTACAGAAACCTTTGACTATATCATCCTTTCTGATCTGGTGGGGAGTCTTTGGGATGTACAGGCGGCTTTTGAAGCCATGTGCAGTGCCTGTCATGATCGCACCCGGATCATCATTTCCAACTACAACTATCTGTGGGAGCCAGCGATTCAGATGGCCGAAAAGACAGGCCTCAAACAGCGGCAACCTCTTCAGAACTGGCTCTCCACTTCCGATATCACCGCATTGCTTTCACTCACCGGGTTTGAAACCGTCACCACCGGGAAGAAAATCATTTTTCCCAAGAATGTGCCCATCCTCTCCTGGCTTTTTAACCGATATCTGGTCAATCTTCCCCTTCTGCGGACCTGGGCGCTGACCAATTTCATCATTGCCCGGCCGGCGACGGTCAGGGATGAGGAGTATACGGTGTCTATCGTGGTGCCTGCCCGCAATGAAAAAGGGAATATAGAGAATGCGATATTACGCACTCCGGTCTTCGGCAGCCACCAGGAGTTTATTTTCGTTGAGGGTAATTCGTCAGATGGTACCTGGGAGGAGATGCTCAGGGTCAGAGAGGGTCATCCTGAGAAAAACATCAAGGTTTTCAAGCAATCGGGTAAGGGAAAAGGGAATGCGGTCAGGGAAGGATTTGAGCAGGCCGGGGGTGACATCCTCTTTATTCTGGATGCAGACCTGACCACCCCTCCCGAAGATATGCCCAAGTTTTACGATGCTCTGCGCCGCAACCGCGGGGAGTTCATCAATGGTTGCCGGCTGGTCTACCCCATGGAGAAACAGGCCATGCGTTTCCTGAATCTGGTGGCCAACAAAACCTTCGGAATGTTGTTCAGTTACCTTTTGGGACAAAGGCTCAAGGATACGCTGTGCGGGACCAAGGTGCTTTTCAGGAAGGATTATGAGATGATCAGGGACAACCGCCATTATTTTGGCGATTTTGATCCCTTCGGCGATTTTGACCTGCTCTTCGGAGCGGCCAAGCTTAACCTGAAGATGGTGGAAGTAAACGTCCGCTATAAGGACCGCGCATACGGAACCACACAGATCAGCCGCTTCCGGCATGGCTGGCTCCTGCTGCGGATGACGCTTTATGCTGCCCGGAAACTGAAATTTTTCTGAATCTCCGCCCGTGAAAAGGAAACTTTTCGGCATGCTTCTCTGTGTGGGAATAACGGTGTTGTTTCTGCTGCTCTTTTTCAGGCCCGTACTTCGTGATCCTGATCATACCTTTTTTGCCACAGGTGGCGACGGATTGAAGGCTTATTTCGGCGCACTTTACCATGTGCAGTATGACTCCCTGTCCATGAGGAGCCAGGCAATGAATTATCCTTTCGGGGAAGTCCTCCCCTTTACCGACAGCCAGCCTCCCGTAGTAAACGCCATCAGGATGGCTTCGAATGCCCTTCCCTCCCTTGGCAGTCACACCACAGGCCTCCTCAACCTGCTGATGCTCCTCTCCCTTCTTTTGGGTGCTCTTTTCCTGTACCTGATATTGACCGATCATGGCATTGACTGGTGGTATGCGGGAATCGTGGCTGCAGGCATCGCTTTTCTCTCGCCCCAGCTGGGGCGCATGGGCGGCCACTTCTCCCTCTCCTGGGTTTTCTGGATCCCCCTGACCTCCTGGCTGATCCTCCGCTTCGACCGAACCCGCTGGCTGATCTATTCCTTGTTGCTGGGCGTGACCACTTTCCTCGCCGGTTTCCTCCATTTCTACTATATCGGGTTCATTGGTTTTCTCCTCCTGGGGTACTGGCTTTTCCGCTTCCTGTGGTACCGTAAAGCCTCCACTTTCTGGTACCGCGATCTGCTCCATGTATTCCTGCAGTTTATACTTCCTGTACTCCTGTTGCAGCTGCTGGTTCAGATCCACGACGATGTGACCGACCGTACCACCTGGCCCTTCGGATTTGATGGCAGCACGGCCCACCCTGTAGGGATTTTCCTCCCTTCCGGGGCCCCATGGGCATTCGTCCCCCGGATTTTCACCGTTTTCAGACACATCTCCTGGGAATCCCATGCCTACATCGGAACCGCCGCTCTGGCAGGATCCCTGGCAGGCCTCTTTTTCCTTGGCAGAAGGATCAGACGCCGCCAACCCTTCTGGAAAGTGTCGCCGGTAAGAAGTATGAATGTCCTCTTCTGGGTCTCTTTCGGTGCCTTGCTTTTCTCCTTCGGAATCCCCTTCATTTTCGGCCTCGAATTTTTATACGACTATCTGGGACCATTCCGGCAACTCCGTGTGCTGGCCCGTTTCTCCTGGCTTTTTTTCTATTTCATCAACCTGGTGGTTTTTGCCTCGCTCTTCCGGAAGGCCTTTGCGGCCCAGAGCCGATGGTGGTGGAAGCTCCTCGCCGGGGCGGCTGTGTCTATGCTCCTGTTCGAGGCGGTTTTCAATACCCGGGGTATTGCGGTGCACCTGAACAACCGGATTCCCCTGCTGGAAGATACCGAAAACCTTCTCCCTGAAAACCAATGGGTGAGAAGTGTCTCTCCATCTGATTTTCAGGCCATACTGCCTCTTCCCTGGTTCCATGTGGGATCAGAGAATATCTGGATCGATGGCAGCGAAGAAGGAAAGGAAACCGCCATGGTGGCTTCGCTGAAAACCGGTCTTCCCCTGGCTGCTGCGATGCTGAGCCGGACTTCTCTCTCACAGACTTTCATGAGCCATGCCCTCCTGCTGGAACCTTTGCAACGCCTGGAGCTGGCCGATTACCTTCCTGCGGAAAAACCCCTTCTGGTTCTGGTCATGAAGGATTATGCCCCTGCTCCTTCGGAACAATGGTTGCTCCGGGGAACCACTCCCATTACTGAAACGGATAAGTTCGCCCTATTGAGCCTTCCGGTAGGGCATATTAAAAGCCACCATGAGACCTGGCGCAGGAAAATCATAGACCAATTCAACACTTCCCGGCTATACAGACGGGAGGGATTCCTGCTTTCCGATTCGGCGGCATTTTTCAGGGTGCACGGCTTTGACGATCTCGGATCGGCCGAGACCCTCCGGGGTACAGGAGCCTTCTCATTTACTGGCGGCGAAAAGCTCCTGTTGTCGGCCGACACGCTTACCGGAGTTCCGGCAGGTCAAACCCTGACCTCCGGATTCTGGATCTGCCATTACCAGGAGGATGCCACCCTGCGTACCCGCCTCGATATTGTGCAAAAAGAGGCAGCCACAGGAGAGGTGGTCAGCGAAAGCAGTTTTCAGCTGTTCCGGCACCTGAAGGCTTACCAGGGCGACTGGGCCCTGGTGGAGTTCGACCTCATCACGAAAACCTCAGGGGAGATCCTGGAAATGTACCTGCATCACGATGTACTGCGCAAAGGCGAATTCACCGCTGATGAACTGCTGATCCGCCAGCAGGGAGTGGATGTCTGGCTGAGCACCGACCGGACTCTCCTCTATAACGGCCGCACTTATATCAGAAGACAGGCGAAATAAGTGTCGGAGTGTCAAAATACCAGATTGTGATAATATCAGGGGATTAGAATTTCAGAAGGTTGGAATTTCAGTGTCTCCGCGTCTTCAGCTGGCACCGTTTCAGAGAATCCAGGTAACATCGTATTCGCATATCAACTACTCCGGATAGGCTGCGTCGGTTCTATTTCTTGTCGGGACCTTTCGTCGGTGAGGTGAATTCCTTTTTCAAGCAGGAGGCGGCCGGCCAGGCGTGTTGTGAGGGTAGCGAAGGCGACCACGGAGACGGAGCTGACCGGCATGAGTATGGCGGCGATAACGGGGGAGAGGTGCCCCTGGAGGGCGATGCCGATTCCCAGAAGGTTATAGAGGAAGGAAATGGCGAAGCTTACGTAGACGATATGGCGGGCGGTATGGGTGAAGGTGATGAAGCGGGCGAGAAGGGGGAATTTTGCCGATTCGAGGACGGCATCGCTGGCCGGAGAGAACTGCCAGGCGGTATTGGCCACCGTCAGGGCTACATCGCTTTGCATGAGGGCTCCTGCATCATTCAGTCCGTCACCGGTCATCAATACATGGTTCCCCTCTTGCTGCAGCTTTTCGATATACCGGGCCTTATCCTGCGGCTTGCAGTTAAAAATGAGATTTTCTGGTGGAAAGAGACGGGAAAGGTTCTCCCTCTCCGCATCGTTGTCGCCCGAGAGAAGCCACAGTTTGAATCTATTCCTGAGGGAACCCACCACTTCCTGAACCCCTTCCCGGTAATGGCTGGAAATGGTGAACCACCCTGCTTCCCTGTCGTCAATGGCCACAAATACCGCGGAACCTGGAAAAGAGATTTTCATTCCAGGCATACCCGACTGCAATGTATCTGCTGTGGTTCCATGCGTTAAGCCGGACTCTGGATTTTCAGATGCTGAACCAGGACGGGTTTCCGGATCTGCCCAGGTTTCATTATGCCCGGATTTTCCTTCAGAGGAACGACCTGTGACATACTCTTCCGATCCAAGCCTGATGGAGAGTCCGCCCGCCTTCCCGAAGATGCCGCGCCCCTGCACTTCCACAAACTCTTCAGACAGGCCCGGGGGAATGGTGGATGAAGTGAACGGTTGCGATATGGGGGGTGTGCCTTTCCCTGTTTCCCCTGAGATGGGATGGGAGACAGAGGCAGTGGGCGATGCTGTAATAAAAGGCTGGATTGGGCTGGTACCCGTGGTATCCCCGTCATGGGACCGGGAGGCGGTGTTTGAGGGTGAATGTGGTGACCGGAGGGATCTGACAGCAGCTGCCAGGGCCTGGCTCAGGGGGTGGGGCGATTGCCGGGCCACTGTATATATGGCCTGCTGCTCCTCGGGTGTGAGTTCCCTTCCGTGGTAGGTGACCTTCCGGGCATCGGAACGGGTGAGGGTACCCGTTTTGTCAAAGACCACCGTATCGACATGGGAGAGGCGCTCGATCACCTCCGTGTTCTTGATATAAAGGCCTTTCCTCCCGAAGATGCGCATGGCATTTCCGAAGGTAAAGGGTACCGAGAGGGCCAGGGCGCACGGACAGGCGATGATCAGTACCGCCGTGAATACATAGACGGCGGTATGGGCGTCACCTTTCCATAGCCAGAAGAGCATGCCCGCCAGAGCGATCGAGATGACGGTGAGGGTAAAGTACTTGCTGATGCGGTCGGTGAGGTTCTTCAGTGAGTCGGAAGGCTTTTCCCAGGTTTTGTCCTGGTTCCAGAGCTGGGTGAGATGGCTCTGGTTCACTTCTTTCACCACGCTGATGTGGATGATGCCCCCCATCTGGCGGCCACCGGCATACAGGAAATCCCCCTTTCTCTTCAGGACTGGCGTTGATTCACCGGTGACGAAGCTGTAATCGATCATGCCCGATCCCTCTGTGAGTGTGGCGTCGGCAGGGATCAGCTCTTTATGGCGAATCAGCAGTTCATCGCCCACGACCACTTTTTCCAGCAGGATATGTTCTTCCCGGCCAGTGTGGAGGCGGGTGACGGCAATGGGAAAGTAGGATTTGTAGTTTCGTTCAAAGGAGAGGGCTTCGTAGGACTTTCCCTGGTACCATTTGCCCACCAGAAGGAAGAAAATGAGCCCGGCCAGCGAGTCGGAATAACCCGGTCCCCTGCCCGAGAGCACCTCCCAAGCGGTAACCCCGAAAAGGACCAGGATGCCCAGGGCGATGGGCAGGTCGATGCTGGTGCTTTTCTTTTTCAGGTTCTTCCAGGCTGATAGGAAATAGTCGCTGCCACTGAAGAAAACGACAGGTACGACAAGAATGAGGCTCAAAATGGCCAGCATCCGGCCAAGACTGCCCTCGACGGGTTTTCCATTGAAGTAGGCCGGAAGGCTGTAGGTCATCACATTGAGGAAAACAAAGCCAGCCACTCCGATTTTGTACAGCAGATTCTTATAAGAGGTCTTCTCTGCCTTATCGCCGGTACGGCTTTGGGAAAGATCGGGAATGTAATGGATGGAGGCCAGCAGTTCGACGAGTTGCCGCAGGCTGATCTCCTTGCGGTTAAAGGTGATGTCGACCTCTTTCCTGACGAAGCTGACACTGGAATGGCGGATGCCGGGGTGGAGTTTCTGGAGGTGTTCCAACAGCCAAATACAGGAGGCGCAATGGATCACGGGAATGTAAAAGCGGACCTTGGCGGTATCCCCTTCGGTGAAGAGGAGCAACTGGGCCTGTACCTCTTCGGTGTCGAGGAATTCGTAGCGGTTGCCGAATTCGGTGGTTTCCACCCTGATGCCGGGAGTTTTCTCGAGGTTATAATAGGTGTAGAGCTTGTTTTCATGGAGCATCTCGTACACCGTCCTGCATCCGTTACAGCAAAATTTAAGGCCGTTGCTGACCACCGGCGCTTTCCCGCAGTCGGCTCCGCAGTGAACACATTTGTTTCCCTGGTTGGCAGTATGGTATGAATTTTCTTTCAATTTGTCCCTGCCAGATCACCCCTCTCAGGAATGTAGTTGCTGGTTACCATATTTCACGCCCCTTCGGTTCTCCGTAGTGAATTTCGCCATGCAAATTGTCATCATTAACCTGCAACAACAATTCTTCAAGCTCGTATTTACCCTTCACAGGGGTAATGATCTGTGCGCCGTTTTCGAGCGAAACGGCCACCTTACTCCCTTCAATCATTCCGGATTGGCGGCAATAAGCCCCGGGTATTCTGATAACCAGACTTTTACCCCATTTTTTAAAAGTTGTTTCCATAACTTTGAGGTATATACTTTGAATATACAAATTTGGGCAATTATCAGAAATATGCTTTGTCTTATAGAAGTGTTTTGTTGGTTTTATAAAGATAGAGAGGTCGACTCATTGAAATAATCGGGTGGCGCGTAGGCAGAAGTGGACGAAAGTTCCTTTTCTTCAAGCGATTTCTCGAATTTTTTCTCTATTTTTTCTTTGGTGGGGCTGAGGTAAGGGATTCCCAGGTTAAGGCCACGGAGGATAAAGAAAATGCCGACGACAACCACCAGGACGGGTATAAGGCGGTTGATTTTATGTCGGGCGGCGGTGCTCACCATATTGCCGGCCACACCCAGAGCCAGCAGCATGGGGATGGTTCCCAGTCCGAACAGGAGCATATAAAGGGTTCCAGTTCCGGCATGGCCGGTAGCCAGTGCACCAGCCAGGGCAATGTAAACCAGTCCGCACGGCAGCAATCCGTTCAGTAACCCGATAAAGAAAAGGCTCTGGAAGGAGCGTACAGAGAAGAGGTTGCTGATGCTCTTTTTCAGTTTTCCCACCAGTTTAAAGCTGCTTTTGGTCAGGTCATACTGGTTGCGGAAGAGGGAAGGGAAGAGGACCGAAACGACCATAAGCACTCCCATGATGACGGAGACCACCTGTTGGAATCCGACCAGTTCGAGACCTTGTCCGAGGAGCCCGAAGATGGCGCCCATGATGCCGTAGGTGACGGTGCGTCCCAGGTTATAGAGGGTGCCCCCGTAGATTTTCTGGGGAAGGGTGTTGCCATGCAGGGGCAGGGCCACCACGATGGGGCCGCACATGCCCAGGCAGTGAAAACTGCCGGCGAGGCCCAATACCAGGGCTGAAATAAGAACTCCTATCATCATTGTTTTATAGTTAGTATTTTACCCTATCACTCATTAACGGTTGCCATTGATGGGATGATTGAATTTAAGGGGTGTTTTCCGGGAAAACCATCTTCCATTATGATTCAAGTATCATAGAATGAGTTGGTAATTATTCAATTATAATTGTTTTATCCACCTCATATTCCAGTCCGGCCGAAGTCCAGGTGATTTTCACAATATAGCGTCCCGGAACCAGGTTGCTTTTGTCGATGTTCATCTGGTCGCCATCCTTTCTCAATGGGAAAGAGAGGTCCTTGTTATGGTCTGACGGGCGAAAAAAGAGTACCTCCCCCTGCTCGACAGCGGTGCGCATTTCCGGAGGGAAAACAAGGACTACCGAATCGGTGGTGGTTTCTATGTTAATCAGGGAGGCATAGGCTGCAGAACGCTGATTCTTTTGCATGGTCGAGGTGTGGTCCACGCCTTTCTCGTAGTAATCACGGTGAACCATGTTCACATCCTGATGAAAGGCAAATACCACAAATGTGATGACCGCTGCAAGGAAAAGCAGCAGGAAGATCAACACTCCCGTACCCCAGTTAAATTTTACTTTCATTTTCACCATTTAATAAGTTGCTCTTCAGTTATTTATAGATTGCTCAACGGTTGGCCGAGGCAGGAAAGAGTGAAAGGTGCAACACCGGAAAATCATACTAGTCAATTTTTGGTATATGTGAGGTTACTTCTCGGGTCCCACAAAGGTCGATTCCGTGGTTTCGATAAGTTTCTCACCGTGGTATATGGCAAATCTGATGCTGTTTTTTGTCCCGGTGACCTGGTTGCGGGGGAGGAGGAGGACAAAAGAGGATTCATACATTCCCTGGTCGGCGACCGATATTTTGTTTCCTGCCATGCGAATCTCTCCTCCCTCAGGGGAGATCAGTCTGAGTTGCAGGTCCATCACCTCGTGGGTTTTATTGACGATTTTGATATTATAGAGGTTGGAAAGGGTTCCGTCTTCATTTTCCTGATAGAGGAGTCCGGGTGTACGCAAGATGGTGGTTTCGGCCTCAGGGCGGGTGAGCAGGGTATAGAGGAAGAAGGAGAAGAGGAGGATGAGCACCACGGAATAGGCGCGGTTGCGCCAGTTCCACATAGAAGTATGCCCTTTTTCGATTCCCTCGGCCGACACATACCGGATCAGGCCGGCCGGCTTGCCGGTTTTTCCCATTACCCTGTCGCACTCGTCGATACAGGCGGTACAGTTGATGCATTCGAGCTGGGTGCCGTTGCGGATATCGATGGCGGTGGGGCATACGGCCAGGCAGAGCCGGCAGTCGATACAATCCCCGGTGGCCCTGGGGCCGCGGGGTTCTCCCCGTTTGTAGTCGTAGGAAACCACCATGCTCCGCCGGTCCAGCAGAACCCCCTGCATACGGCCATAGGGGCATACCATGGTGCAGAGCTGCTCGCGGAAATAGGAGTACATCCAGTAGAAAAAGAGGGATACCGCCATCATGACCAGGAACTCCGTCAGATGTTTCCCCACGGGATCGGAAATGATGGCGAAAAGCCTTTCATACCCGATGAACCACATCAGGAAGACATTGGTCATCAGGAAGGCCACCAGTAGGAATAACCCGTGCTTGAGGCTCTTTTTGAAGATTTTCCGGGTGGTCCAGGGGCTCTGGTCCAGTTTCCGGCGTGCCTGGTAGTCTCCCTCCACAAGGAATTCAATTTTGCGGAAGACCATTTCGAGGAAAAGGGTTTGGGGACAGGCCCATCCGCACCAGATGCGGCCAAAGGTAACTGTGAAGACGATGATAAACAGGACAAAGGAGAGCATCAGCAGGGCCAGGATAAAAGTGTCCTGGGCCCAGAAAATCGCCCCGAAGATGATGAATTTCCGGTCGGGAATATCGAGCAGAATCAGGGGATAGCCGTTAATTTTGATAAATGGGGCTGTTACGAAAAAGGCCAGAAGGAGATAGGCCACGAACATCCTGCGGGTATGCCATTTCCCCGAGGGTTTCTTGGCATACACCCATTTGCTGTGTCCCTCCTCGTCGATATTGATGGGACGGTCGCGGAACGAATATTCTTTCTGATTAGTCACTTATGTTAATATTGAGTCTGGAATCAGGAGTCTGGAATCAGGAGTCTGGAATCTTGAATGTGGGAATCTGGAATCTTAAGTCTTGAATCTTAAGTCTTAAGTGAACTCCGAACTTCGGAATCTGGAATCTTAAGTCTTGAATCTTAAGTCTTAAGTGAACTCCGAACTCCGGGATCCGGAATCTTGAATGTGGGAATCTCGAGTCTCATGATCTCTCCGTCTTCTATTCGCACGGTTGGCCTTGTGGGGCTTTGGCATTGGCCGGGTTGGAGCCTTTGAGGCTAATGATATAACTGGAGACCTGGCTGATTTTCTCATCATTGATTTGTCCTTTGAAGGCGGTCATCCCCTTGGTGGGGAAACCGTTTTTGATGATGTAGAAAACCTCGTCGAAGGAGCAGCCGTGGATCCAGGCGTTGTCGGTCAGGTTGGGGCCTATGGCGTTGCCTTCGCCTGCGTTGCCATGGCAGGCGGCGCAGTTCATGGCGGCATACACCTCCCTGCCCGCATTCAGGGAAGCCTCATCGGTAAGCAGGGAAAATACGCCTTCCGGAGTGGCCGAGGCGTATTTTACCTGTGCCTTTTCAACCGCCCGGGCATACTCCTCATCCTGGTTGGGACCCACTTTCAGCCAGTAATAATAGGCCCCATAGAGGATGGAGATCCCGATGGTGAGGTAGAAGATGGCCATAATCCATCCTGGCGGCGGATTATCGAGCTCCTTGATCCCGTCATACTCATGTTCTTCGATACCCATGTCATTTTTGTCACCCTGGACATCATCATAAAGTTCAGAATCATTGTTATTTGAAGTCATCATATTCAATGTTTTGTTTATTATCAGAATCAGGTGTTTCCCGGTCATCGAGGATGGCGTTTTTGATCTGGTCCATTTCGTCGCGGGGCCGGAGAAGGGTTCTCACCAGGAAGAGGATGAACATCGCGAAGAAGATAAGAAGCCCTATGACATACCAGGTGCCGATGCCCTCGATGGTTTCCAGGAGACTACTGACGATCTTCATCGCTTGCTGTATTCAGTGTTTGTAGAATATAGGCTGCCAACTGGAGGATCTGCGCTTCGGGGAGCTGGCTTTTGTAGGCGATCATGCCTTTTGCGGGACTTCCCTCGCGGATGGAATGGGCGACGGCTTCAGGGGAGCCTCCGTGGATCCATTCCCTGTCGGTCAGGTCGGGGAAAGCCGGGGGAATTCCTTTTCCTTCGGGGCCGTGGCACACCGCACATATCTTCATGTAGTTCTCTTTGCCGGCGTCCAGGTCAGCCTGCGCTACCGGAAGGACCACGGGAGGCAGCTCTTTCTCTGCGGAATCTGCAGCCGCCGGCTGGGAGATGTCCCTGCCCAGTTTATGGAGGTAGGCGATCACGGCGATCATCTCTCTGTCGGCCGGGATGTCGATGCCGGAGGCTTTCAGGTCGGCGGCGATAATTTCGGCTTGTTCCCGCAGGTCATCCACCGCCTGTTGGTCATATCCTTCGGGATAGGGGACTCCCAGTTTCTGCATGACCCTGATCTTGGACGGGATGGTTTTCGCTTTGATGGTATTGGCCCCCAGCCAGGGATAACGCGGCATGATGGAGTTCTCGTTCATTTTCTGGGGATCCATGAAGTGGTTGAAATGCCATGCCGCATTTTTGTACATCGGCCCGCTCATGTTTCCGGCCCGGGCCAGGTCAGGTCCAGTACGGCGCGACCCCCACTGGTAAGGATGGTCATAGACAAACTCGCCGATCTTGGAATATTCACCATAGCGGTCGGTCTCCCATCGGAAGGGTCTTACCACCTGGGAGTGACAGGTGTAGCATCCCTCACGGATATAAATGTCGCGCCCCTCGAGTTCCAGCGGGGTGTAAGGGGTGACGGCCTCGATGGTGGGGATGTTCGATTTGATGAAGACCATGGGGATGATCTCGACGGCGCCGCCGATGGCCAGCACGATGAAGGCCACTATGGAGAACTGGATGCCTTTGCGTTCGAGCCAGCGGTGCACGGTTTCCTTTTCCAGGTCGAGGGGTCCCAACCTGGGAAGGGCGGGAGCCTCGGCAGCCTCCTCATTGGGGCATTTTCCCGCCTGCATGGTCTTGGCCAGGTTGATGATCAGCAGGACAAAACCGGTGAGGAAGAGGGTGCCACCTACGATCCGGGCCACGTACATGGGGATGATATGGGTGAGGATCTCCATGAAATTGGGATAGGCCAGGAATCCTTCGGGGGTGTATTCCCGCCACATGAGCCATTGGGTGACGGCTGCCCAGTAGAGAGGGATGGCGTAAATAAGGATGCCCAGGGTGGAGATCCAGAAGTGTGCGTTGGCCAGTTTCTCCGACCAGAGTTTGGTGCGGAAGATCACAGGGACCATCCAGTAGAGCATTCCGAAGATGATACCGCCGTTCCATCCCATTCCGGCGATATGGACATGGGCGATGGTCCAGTCGGTGAAGTGGGTGATGGCGTTGACATTTTTGAGGGACATCATGGGGCCTTCGAAGGTGGCCATCCCGTATGCGGTGAGGCCGACCACGAAGAATTTAAGGGCGGCGCTGTCGCGTACCCGGTCCCATGCACCGCGCAGGGTGAGGAAACCGTTGATCATCCCTCCCCAGGAAGGGGCGATGAGCATGATCGAGAAGGTGGTTCCCAGGGCCTGTGCCCATCCAGGCAATGCCTGGTAAAGGAGATGGTGGGGGCCTGCCCACATATAGAGGAAAATCAACGACCAGAAATGGATGATACTCAGTTTATAGGAGTAGATGGGCCGGTTCACGGCCTTGGGTAGGTAGTAATACATCAGTCCCAGGATGGGGGTGGTCAGGAAAAAGGCGACGGCGTTATGGCCATACCACCACTGGACCACGGCGTCCTGGGCCCCGGCATATACTGAGTAGCTTTTAAACAGGGAAACCGGAAGCTCAAAGGAGTTGACAATGTGGAGGATGGCAATGCCGATGAAGGTGGCCAGGTACCACCATATGGCGGCATAGATGTGTTTCACCCGGCGCACCATGATGGTGCCGATCATGTTCCAGCCAAAAGTCACCCACACGATGGCAATCAGAATGTCGATGGGCCATTCGAGTTCGGCGTACTCCTTCGAAGTGGTGAATCCCAGCACCAGGGTGATGGCCGCCAAAAGGATGATGAGCTGCCACCCCCAGAAGTTGATGGCACTCAGCATGTCGTTGTACATCCTGGTTTTCAGCAGCTTCTGCATGGAGTAGTAGACTCCTGCAAAGATGCCGTTCCCCACAAATGCAAAGATGATGGCATTCGTATGCACGGGTCGCAGCCTTCCAAAGGTGACCAGGTCCAGGCCCAGGTTGACCCCCGGGAACGCCAGTTCCAGGGCGATCCAGAGACCCACGATGACCGCGACCATCCCCCAGATCAATGTGGCCCAGATAAACTGCTTGACAATCTTATTGTCGTAATAGAATTTTTGAAGTTCCATGTATTGTGTTTTATTTATGTCTCTCAGTCTCTTCGTCTCTCAGTCTCTCAGTCTCTTTGTTCCCATTTTCCTCCTCCACCGGTTCGTCGTCAAAAAGCATCCGGTAGGGGGGTGTTTCGTTGTCGTCGAACTGACCGGTTCTGACTGCCCAGATGAATGCGGCCAGAAAGATGAGGGCCGCCAGAAGGCTCGCTCCGATCAGCAGGTAGAAAATATTCATTCCGGGTTAAGGATTTCGGGTGCTGACATCACCTTTTTTTTTCTGGGTTTATTCTTTTCCGGCTTTATAAATTTTAAGAATCTGGAAGATGACATAGCCGATGACCAGCCAGACGCCGCCGACCACTCCCAGGTATGCCAGGATCAGCCACCACTGGGTGCGGTCGTTGGTGGACCAGAGGACCCTGTCGGCGAATAGGTTTTCAGTATCGGCGGGGGCGGCAATTTTCAGGCGGTTCATGACCAGAGGGTCACAACTGAAATCCTCCCCCAGGGTCACTCTCAGGTCGACGAGGCCTTCCCAGTCTCCCTTGAACTCTTCCGGAAATTTGAATTCTGCATGTCCGGAGCCATTGGTTTTGGCCTGGCCGATAGCCAGGCTGCCGAAGGTACGTTTGGCGCTGATGAAGAGGTCGGCATGGGGCAGGGGCATCCACTCGCCTGAAGCGTTGAGGGTTTGTGCCGACAGGGTGAGCACTTTCGCCGTTTCATCAGCGGCCCCCTGCAGACGGGCTTTCACAGGCTCCTCTTTTACCAGGAGCCCTTCATTGGCCGGGTCAAAACTCTTCATGAAGCTGACGATTCTCCATCGTTGTTCTTCCGTAAGGGTCGTTTCAAAGGCCGGCATGGCCACCCGCCCCGTGGTGATCTTGTAAAAGAGGGCCCCTTCGCTGTTCTGCAGCATCTGTTCCGAGGTGACATCGGGCGGAGGGGGCACCAGCGGCAGGGCGTTGTTCTTCCCCGGATCGCCGTGACACGATTTGCAATGGGTATTGTAAAGTTCCCGGCCGGCCTTTACATTCTCATTGTTGAAGGCCGAGGGATTTTTCAGCGCATCCTGATCGGCGGGGACTTCCCACACCTGGCTGAAGCCCTGTAAACCCGGCAGCAGAAAAAGCACCGCTGCGGAGAGGAAAAAGAACTTTCTCATGGTCTATTGGTTTTCGGGTTTTTCGGTCAGGTATTTCTTGTCGATTCCCTGTTGGTGGGCATACTCCCAGATGCTGATGACCGGGAAGAGTTTAGCCAGAAGGGTGATGATGATCAGGGCTCCCACGAATCCAAAGAGGAGGATGACGATTTCGTTGCTGGTGGGGGCGTAGTGTTTGAAATAGTCGGGCACGTTCTGCACGGGCAGATGGGGGTGTTCCATGGTGGGTATGACGATGACATAGCGCTTGAACCAGGAGGCCACCAGAACCAGGAAGGAGATGAGAAACATGGGGAAAGGTCTCCGGAAGTACTTAAAGAGCAAAAGGAAGATAGGCAGGATAAGCCCGGCGATCTGTACGAACCAGAACATGCGGGAGTAGCCTCCTGCAAAGAGTTCCCGCAGGTGAATGCCTTCGTGGAGCCGCATCTTATATCCGGGGACCAGGAATTCGTTGATGTTGAAATAGAGGTAAACCAGACAGACGAACACGAGCAGTTTACCCATCATATCGAAATGGTGGTGGGTGAAGTAGTTTTTGAGGCGGTAGCGCAGCCGGTACACGAACATGACCATTACCACGGCGGCGGTACCGGCGACAAAGGCTCCTGAAACGAAGTAGGGGCCGAAGATGGTGGTGTCCCAGCCGGCACGGAGTGTGGAGGCAAAGAGCCAGGAGGTAACGGTATGGATGGAGAGCCCCACGGGGATGATGAGAATCATCAGGATGCGCATGGCATGGGTCACCAGCCGGTATTGTTCCTCGTTGCCCTTCCAGCCGAGGGCGAGTACTGTATAGATTTTTTTCTGTATCTCCGGAACGCCGGTCAGGCGGTCGCGCAGGAGGGCGAGGTCGGGGATCAGCGGAAGGTAAAAGAGGAGCACCGAGATGACCAGGTAAGTGGTGACCACGGTGAGGTCCCACAGGATGGGGGAGGCGAAGCGACCGTGGAGGAATACATTCTGGAGCCGGTCGGGGCGCCCCATGTCCATGACGATGATGAGACCTGCCATGGCCACGGCGGCAATGGCCACCTGTTCGGCCACTCGCGAGATGGGCTTCGACCATTCGATTTTCAGCAAGTGCAGCGTGGAACTGATCAGGAACCCAATCAGACTCACCGCCACAAAGAAGACAAAGTTGGCGATATAGGCTCCCCAGGAGACATAATCGCGCATGCCGGTGACCCCCAGCCCGCGCTGGATCTGGATGATGAAGCCCCAGACCCCAACTATAGCGAACATCACCAGAATGAAGAGCCAAAAGCGGCTCATTTCGTCGCGGTGGGTGATGGAACGGGTGAGGTCCCTGAAAATCCTGTCGAGCGATTTCCTCGACTCTTCAGGTGATTTTATCTCATTCATTTTGTTGGTTTTTCTAGACATTCGTTAATGCAATGGTTTTCAGTTGCATAAAGTAGGTTCACTGAAGAAGGTGCTTCGTGCGTTAACCCTGGTGTCCCTTTTCGATCAGCTCCCCTTCAAAAGGGAAGGTCCTGTTTTTGGGCGGGAGATAGTATACCCGGGGTTTGGTGCCGAGTTCTTCCATAAGGGTATAGGCCCCATTGTCGCGGATCAGTTTGGAAAAACTGACGGTTTCTTTGGTGGTGCCGTTGGTGACGGCATCCTCGTTGCGGTCGCCGAACCAGTAAACGCTGTTGGGGCATGCCGACACGCAGGAGGGGAGTTTTCCGTCGCGCAAGAGGTCTGCACTGAAGAGGCACTTGGAGATGGTTCCCTTTTTCTGGGGTACATTGGCCTCGATGTTGTAGGTGACGCCTTCGTACTTTTCCGCATCACGGGGTTCAAACCAGTTGAAGACCCGGGCTGAATAGGGACATGCCGCGATACAGAACCGGCAGCCGATGCACCGTTCGTTGTCGATCAGCACAATGCCGTCGGCCCGCTTGAAGGTGGCGTTGACAGGGCACACCTTGGTGCAGGGAGGATTGTCGCAATGCATACAGGGCTTGGGCATATAATAGGGGGCGGTATGTTCCGCGTCCTGCATTTGCAACACATTGATGTGATGCTGCTCGGGCCGGAGCTGGTGGTGGTTCTGGCAGGCCGCCATGCACTGACGGGCATTCCGGCATTTTGACAGGTCAATGACCATCACCCAGCTTTTACCCTCCATTCCCAGACGCCCCCGCTTCTGATTGTCGGTGAGCGAAGGCATCTCCGCCGGCGTGAGCTGTGAGGCATCCACCTCCACCAGCGTACCCCCGGGGGTCAGAAGTCTGATCTTACCTTCAGGGGAGACCGAAGAGACTTTGCTGCAGGAGGTAAGTACCCCTGAAGAAACACCCAGTCCGGCTACCCCCAGGGTCACCCCCAGCGATTTCAGAAAGCTCCTTCTGGTATTGTAATTTTGCTCCATAAGAGTGGTTTTTGACAACGAATTTAGTGATTCGGAGGGAAATATATCAAAACATGTTGCACAATATCCAATTAGAATCTTTCCTGAATAAGTGGGATTTCATCCCGATCTCTGCCCTTGGGGTTGGTTATAAGCTGGTTTGCCTCAAGGTGCTCTGAAAGGTGTAGGGATGTAAAATGGAATGAGTTTAAACAAATGGAAAGAATGGTTGTTAGAGTTCAAAATATTAAAAAACTTTCAGCTATGTTTTGGACAGGTATTGCATTGGGGATTGTGCTCACCGTTCTGAGTCTGTTTTTAGTACTGCCCAGGGTGATGTTTACAGAAAGCGTGAGCAGGCATGGTTTTGAGGAAACCGGAGCGCTCATTGAAAAAAAGGCTGCTGAGATGAAATGGGGGATTCCCCACCAGTACGACCTTCAGGCTACACTGAATTCAAAAGGATTTGAGGTGCAGCCCGTCAGGGTCTATTCGCTATGTAAACCCGATGTGGCCTATCTGATCCTCTCTTCGGAGAAGTCCAGGATAGCTTCAGCGCTGATGCCTTGCAGGATTTCGGTGTATACCAAGCCCGACGGGAAAACGTATGTATCCCGGCTTAACGCCACGCTCCTCTCGCGTTTCATGGGTAAGGGGATCCGACAGGCGATGAAGCAGGCAGCCTCGGAGAACGAACTGATCCTGAGGGGAATCGTGGAATCCTGAATCCGGAATCTTGAGTCTTAAGTCTTAAGTCTTAAGTCTTGAGTCTGGAATCTTGAATCTTGAATATTGGAATCGGGAATCCTGAATATTGAGTCTTAAGTCTTGAATCTTAAGTCTTAAGTGAACTTCGAACTCCGAAATCCGAAATCTTGCGTCTGGAGTCTGGAATCCTGAATGGTTAACCCAGATGGGGCAGGGTACCGTGTCTATTTTTACGGTGCAGGTTTCTGATCTTTTGGGGTCCTGACCCTTCGAACGGATGTGCGGTCTTTATCCTTTATAGGTAAGCCATTTGGCCAGTTCCTTGAAGGTGACCTTTTTGCCGTACATAAGGATGCCGGTGCGGTAGATCTTGGCGCCTGCCCAGATGGCACCTACGGTGGTTGCCAGCAAGAGCAACATGGAGAGGGCGATTTCCCATGCCGGAGGTGAGAAGGGGAGCCGTGCCAGCATGCACACCGGGGAGGTGAGGGGGATGATGGAGGCCCAGAAGGCCAGGCTTCCCTCGGGATTCCGTGAAATGGCGACCAACATGATGATGGCCAGGATCAGTGGGAAGGTGATGGGAAAGATCATTTGCTGCACATCCTCGTCGTTGTCGACGGCGGCGCCGACGGCCCCCAGCAGCGAACTGTAAAGGAGGTATCCCAGAAGGAAATAGAATACAAAGCCAAAGATGATCAGCGGGATGTTCAGGTTGGCGATGTTTTCCATGATCTCGGCCATCTGGTTACCCTCGGTGGCCATAGCCGCCGGGGCCTGTCCCATCTGCTGCTGGCTTTCCATGACACTCTGTCCCACCTGTTGGGCGGTTTCCGGGGAAAGGAAATTCTGTACCACCCCCATGACCGCCACCCCGATCACAATCCAGATGGCGACCTGTGTCAACCCCACCAGGGCGGTCCCCACGATCTTACCCGCCATCAGCTGGTAGGGTTTTACCGAAGAGACAATGACCTCCACGATCCGGTTCTTTTTTTCTTCCATCACACTACGCATCACCATCGATCCATACATGAACACAAAGAAATAAATGATGAATCCCATGAGGTAACTGGCAAAAAAGGCCACCATGGAGGAACTTTTCTTTTGTTCTCCGGTCTCAGTGACCTTCAGCGTGCTGACGGAAACTTTCGTTTTGGTACCTGCCAGTTTCTGTTCCAGATCGGGCATCTGGCTCTCTTCGATGACTTTCCGCCGTTTGTCGGTCTCGATGACCTGGCTTAGCTTCCGCTCGATCTGTTCGGCCAGATCGATGGGTACCTGCTTCTTGGAGAGGAGCTCGGCTTTGTTGACAGTATAGATGTTTCCGGGGATATAGAGCACGGCATAAAACTCCTCGTCGTTCAGGTCGCTTTTCAGCGCATTGAACTTTTCCTGCTCAATGAAGTGGTATTTTGTAAATCCTTCCTGCCCCAGCTGGTCATAAAAGAGGGTTGATTCGTCGTAAACGGCAATAATCCTTTCCTGCTTGTCATCGCGGGTGGCCAGCCACATCGGGACGAACATCAGGGCAGCAAAGAAGAGGGGCACCAGCAGGGTGGTGACGATAAATGATTTTTTCTTGACGCGGATCAGATACTCGCGTTTCAGGATAAGCCAGGTCTTGTTCATCACTCCGATTTATTTGGTGTTTACCGCGTTTTGTGCGTTGTAATTTTCTACTGCCTTGATAAATACGTCATTCATGCTGGGAATGACCTCCCTGAATGACCTGATTTCGGCCGCTCCCAGGAGCACCCTGATCAGTTCATTGTTTCCTGTACCATCGGTATGCTGGATGCGGATGAAATTCTCACGGAGCGATTCTTTGTGCTCCAGAATGGAGAAATTCTGATCCAGTACCTGCTGTATCTGGTTGAAGTCCCCCTTGTAGGAGATTTCAAAGATGTTGCTTTTGTAGTTTTCCTTGACTTCCTGGACCGGGCCGTCGAGGATTTTCCGCGACTTGTTGATGAGTGCGATATGGTCGCAAAGGTCTTCGACGGTACCCATGTTATGGGTGGAAAAGAGGATGGTGGCTCCCTTGTCGCGCAGTTCCAGGATCTCCTGTTTGATGAGGTTGGCGTTGATCGGGTCGAAGCCGCTGAAAGGTTCGTCAAAGATCAGCAACCGGGGGTTGTGGACCACGGTGGTGATGAACTGCACTTTCTGCTGCATCCCTTTAGAGAGTTCCTCCACCTTTTTATCCCACCAGGTGGTGATGTCAAATTTCTTAAACCAGTATTTAAGGCTGTCCATGGCCTGATGGCGGGTCATCCCCTTGAGCTGGGCCAGGTAGAGGGCTTGTTCGCCGATCTTCATCTTGGTATAGAGGCCGCGTTCTTCGGGGAGGTAACCTATTTTGCTGACATCTTCGCTGGTCATCCTGTGACCTTCCAGAAACACCTCCCCCTGGTCGGGTGCTGTGATCTGGTTGATGATCCTGATCAGGGTGGTCTTGCCTGCCCCATTGGGTCCCAAAAGCCCGAAAATCGACCCTTTGGGCACCGTGATGCTGACATCGTTCAGGGCATGGGTGCTCCCGTATACCTTGTGAATCCCTTGTGTCGTGAAAAATTCCATAAGTTGTTTTTGCAATGGGTAATGAATCCGGGGTGAAAATTACATTTTTCCCGGGAAGACAGAATCATTTTTGTCAAGTTTGTCCAGATCCTGGGTAATTCTTTTCACAATCTTCAGGTTGTCGAAGAATTCCTTGGCGATCACGCGCAGGATGGTGTAGACGGGGATGGCCAGGACCATCCCGGTGATTCCGCCCAGGCTTCCGGCGGCCAGAATGACCAGGAAGATCTCCAGGGGATGGGCTTTGACGCTGCTGCTGTAGATCAGGGGCTGGAAAAGGACATCATCGAGGATCTTCACGGTGAGGAAGGCCAGGGCCATCCAGCCCAGCAGGGGAAGGGTGTAGGACATGAAATCCATGTGGACATGGAGGGCCAGGCCGATCAGCAAGCCGATGGTCACCCCGATCCAGGGGCCCACATAGGGAATGATGTTGAAAAGCCCGCAGAATAATCCGATGATGACCGCATGGTTGAATTCGATGCCGATAAGGGTCAGCCCCAGGGTGTACAGCGATCCTACCAAAATCATTTCCAGCACGATCCCCAGGAAATACCTTCTGAGAAGATAGGAGATGGAGTCGAGGATCTTGCCCACCTTTTCCTCCATGTCGGTGGGTACCAGCAACAGAATGCCGTCACGAAACATGGTGGAATCCTTCAGGAAGAAAAAGGTGATGAAGGAAACGGCAAAAAAGCCTATAAATAGCTCACCGACCGTTCCGGCAACAAAATCGACCACGGTATTCAGGTCAGAAATCCGGAATTTATCTTCGAGTTGGCGGCTGACCAGTTCGAAGAAGGTGGTGTCGGTGAACACCACCGGCTCACGGCTGAAGAAACTGAAGAAGCGGGAGAGGGGGTCTTGCAGGGAAGTGAAGATCTGGTCCAGATCGATGGAGGAGAAAGTCTCGAATTCCTTGATCAGAAGGGGAATGAGGAATTTGAACATCCCAAAAAAGAGCAGCCAGAGGGAAACCAGGGAAATGAAAGCCGCCATCGACTTCGGAATGGTGAAGCGGCCGATCCTGACCCGGTCGAGGGCCCACATGAGAGGTTTTCCCACAAAGGAGAGGATGACCGAGAGAAGGATGTATATGACAATGTCCAGGAAAAACCAGAGCAGGAAAGCCAGCAAAACGGCCCCCGAAAGAAGCAGAAGTGTCCGCGTGCGGTTTTTGATATTGAACATGCCTTTTTTTATTCAAATGTAAAACATTATTTGATCTGTTCCTCTGCCCGGAAGAGGTACCATTGGGTCAGATAGCAGTTGTAGAAGTGGTTCTTGTCCGGGTGGCGGTATCTGCGTTCCGGATTTTGCCGCATCAGAACTTCGGTCATTTCACGATAGGCCACATCGTCGCAGACAGGATACCAGAGTTGTTTAAACCTACGTGGTGCGGTTCTGATGAGCCATTCCCTGAAAGGCCGCCAGGGATGGCTGTGGTGATTATTCCCGGGCAGGGGCAGTTCGCACTTATATTTTCTGAAGAACCAGCTGTTTAAAGTTTTGAAGTAATGAAGGCCCCCCAGTTGCAGGGAAAAGGGAAGCGCCCCGAAATGGCGGATCAGCTCAGGGTCGTAAAGGGGCATGACCGGTTGTAGTCCGAAGAATTCGAAGGCCATGACGGAGTTGGTGATCAGTTTGCACTGGCGTTCTTCCAGGTCCCAGTTCCGGAAGGTCTCCGTCGCGGAACCCGGGCTGAACGGAAATTCCTGCCGGAAGGTAGCGGCCACGTTTTTCATTGCTGTGCGCCCCATGGGATAGGAAGTTCCGAAGCGGGTGACCACAGCCTTGAACAGCCTGTCGGGATTCTCCTCCGGAAGGCCGGAATAGAGATGGGAACCCCTGAGGAAATCGCCGGGATGGCCAGGTAAAACGCGTGTTCCGGGGGAGATGGCCCCGCACTCCAGTAAATGTCTGATGGCCGGAAAATCCTGAAGGAAGGGCATCGAGGAGAGGTGGCCTGCAAAATCGATGTATTCTCCGAACCGGGGATCCTGGAAGGTGCGGGAAATCAGTTCGGGCGTGTAATCCACGTTCAGGTGGGGAAAACCCAGTTTTTCGGCCAGGGAGCGGGCAGCGGCGCTCTCCTGATTTCCGGGGCGTCCCCAGGTGGCACAGAGGACCTCTTTGTGCCCCGCCTCTTTCAACAGGCAGGCCAGCAACCGTGAGTCATAACCTCCCGTCAGGGGAAGCAGGATTTTATGCTGTGTCAGATAGGGCACATATCGGGCAAAAACCCTGCGGATCAAGGCGGCCGTATCCTCTTCCGCAGATGGAAGAGGCATGTCTGCTTTGGATTTCCGGCCTGTTATGGCGCCAGATGAAGGCTTCTTCTCCTGGCGTGCTGGGTTGGCGGGGGCATCCGGACTAAAATAATGTTTTTCGGTGCCCTCCTGTGTGAGGCGGACGGTCTCCCCGGGTCTGACCTGGCGAAGACCCCGTGCGAGGGTTCTTGCTGCGGGGGTCACCCCGAATTGAAGGAAATAGAGGTGTGCTTCGCCGTCGGGGGGCAGGGATCCTTCCCGGCGGAGATATACGAGGGGGCTATCTCCGGCCCAGAACGACTGTTCTTTCCGTGCGTAAAAGATAGGGTAATTGCGGCTGAGGCTGCATGCCAGCCAGATTTCGGTTCCGGTATAAACGATCAGGGCGAAGTGCCCGTTCAGGGATCCGGTCAGGATGCGAAACCGTTCGAAGGATTCCGTGTGTGGGGCAACCGCTTTCAGGAGGGTGCCGCCTGTGATGATCCTCTGGTTCATAAAGGCCCAGCCGGCCACCCTGGTTTCACCGGAGGCCAGCACTCCCTTTCCGGAAGCTCCTTCCGCACCCCACACAGATGAGGTCGTTTCTGCGATCAGCTGCCCAGCCATAATCGGAGTATAAGAAATGGAACAACCACGATGGCGGCCGCTTTGGCCAGGAACAGAAAGGCCCAGGAGAGCCTGACGCCTGCCAGGCGGAGCGCGTAGAAGGTGAGGAACCCGAAAAAGAGAAAGCCCGTGAGGCTGTAGAGGGCGATGGTGGGGGTCAGCTCCTTCAGGATAAGTCCGCCTGCCAGCAACACCCCTGCCCGGGAGAGGAGCAACAATATGTTGAAGATCATGGATACTTTTTGTTTTTCGCGGGCAATGAGAATGGTGGAAAGGGGCGAACCTGTGAACACAAAAAAGAGCCAGGGAGAAAGGAGGGCGGCCAGGGAACCGGCGTAAGCCCATTCGGTTCCGAAGAGGAGGGAGAAGATCTTCGTGCCCCAGAAGGCCAG
Source organism: Bacteroidales bacterium (assembly GCA_012729335.1). Lineage (GTDB taxonomy): Bacteria > Bacteroidota > Bacteroidia > Bacteroidales > Prolixibacteraceae > UBA1413. Next base: position 332,782 of record JAAYDJ010000007.1, read on the forward strand.
GATGGTAAAAGGGATCAGTCCGAGCCATACCTGTTTTTTAAAGAGGTCGCGGGTGAGGTGCGCCAGTTCCTCGGGGTGTTCGCTGAGGGCGCGGGCCTTCTGGACATATACGCTGCCGATGGAAATGCTGGTCAGCTGCACCGGAATGCTCAGGTAGCGGTGCGAAAAGGAATAGAGACCCAGGAACGTGGGGCCAAAGAATGGTTTGATCATGAAGACGGGGAGCTGATTGCTCAGGAAGTTGAAAAATTCGGCCGGAACCTGGAAGCGTGGGAAATGGGCGTAACGGCGGGCCAGGGCTTTTTCATCAGTGGTGTAGGGGAGGAGCTTCCGGGTTTGGACACTTTGCCATATGGCACGAAGGGTGGTGCGGGATGAAAAGAAGGTTTTGCGGGGGTGTTTCCCGTGGCTCTCAGACATGTCAAACAGGAAAACGGCAAAAGTGAGGGCCTGGGCCAGGGTTACCCCCAGGAAAAGCCCCGTATAGGGGAAGATGAACAACAGCGACTGGAGGATTCCGGAGGCAAGAGCCCTGAAGAGTTCCAGGCGGGCCAGCTTCCTGAAGCGCTGGTTGCTGATGAAGGTATTGCGGATCAGCTGTATGGCCCCGAAGAAAAAGGCATAGAAGGGGACCATCAGCAACAGCCACCCGTAATGGGGAGCCCGGCGGGAAAACAAAAGAAAAAGCAGGATTCCGGAGAGAAGAAGGAGGTTAAGAAGCAGGTTGGTTCTGAGGGCCAGGGAAAAAAGGGTTTTCTTTTCGGGATGGTCGCGTGCCAGGAGCAGGGCGCCCTCGTAGCCGCCGTTGGCAAAGACCGAAATGAGGGAGGCGATGCTCAGGAAGAGTACGAAGTCCCCGAAATCACCGGGGGCATAAAGCCGGGCAATCAGAAGGGCAAAGAGGGCCGGAATCAGCCGGGCGGCAAATACCCCCGTAAAGAGGCCCAGGATGTTCCTGTAGAAATCGCTCTCTTTCAGTTCAGTCAGGATTTTTCCGGATCGGATCATCGTCAGGATTCAAAACGGGAGTAAAGGTAAAAAAATGTCGACATAAGCCGTGGTACCTGCAGGGAGAATGGGGGAGGGGGTGTGGCGCGGCCGGTGACGGATGTTTTTTATCTTTGCGGAAATAACACCGGGAGTATGGAACTATGGATGGACGACCAGGCGACGGAACGGCAGTACCGTGAATTGCTCTCACAGATCAGCATGCACCGCAGTGGTGAGGTGGCCGATCTGATGAAGCAGCGCGGGATTCTCTATAAGATGAACTGGGGGGTTTCCCTGACCGATTTGCGTGCCATGGCCGCAGAGGTGAGATCCTCGCATCTTCTCGCACTGAAACTCTGGAACAAACAGTGGCGTGAGACCATGATCCTGGCCACCCTGGTCGATGAGCCGGGGGAAGTCACCGAGCAACAGATGGACTATTGGACGCACCGGTTTGAGAACATCGAGATTGCCGAGCAGGCCTCGGCCAACCTCTGGTGGCGTACCCCCTTCGCCTATGCCAAGGCCCTTGAATGGTGCCGCGGCAAGAAACACCTCATCCGTTTTACGGCCGTCCACCTGGCCGGAAGACTCGCCCTCTCCGACAGGAAATCACCCGACGAAATGTTCGAACCTTTCATGGAGGAAATGGTGACCCTGTCCAGAGACAAAACCCTCACGGAGGTGATCCTCCGTTCATTGATGATCATGGCCCAAAGATCGGCATACCTCAGGGAACTGATTGCGCAACTGGCGGCGACCCTTGAAAGCACGGAGCATGAAGCTTCGCGGCGGCTGGCTGCGGAAATCGGAGAAAGCCTGCCGTTTACAATGTAACCCCGGCACGCTGGTGGTGGGCAGAATCAAAAAAAACATTATATTGCCAAAAATACCCTTTATGCAGCTCCTGGAAGTAACCGACAATAAAACCAGATCTCTCTTTCACAAGGTGCCCCACCTGATTTACAAGGACGATCCCCATTGGGCATGTCCTCTGGAGATGATGGTGGAGAATGTCTTTGATCCTGCGAAGAACGCCTCATTCAAGAACGGGGAGGCCATCCGCTGGGTACTGACCGGAGAAGAAGGGCGTTTGCTGGGAAGGATCGGTGCGTTTGTCAACCATGACAAGGCCAGGGTGTATGAGCAGCCCACGGGCGGCTGCGGATTCTTCGAATGCGTCAACGACAGGGAGGCCGCAGCGCAACTTTTCGGGGCTGCGGAAGCATGGCTTAAAAACCGGGGAATGGAGGCCATGGACGGTCCTGTCAACTTCGGCGAAAACTACATGAACTGGGGTCTTCTGGTCGACGGCTTTATGCCCCAGGGATTTGGAATGCCCTATAACCCGCCCTATTACCTCCGCCTGTTCGAAGAGTACGGTTTTAAAACCTATTTCAAGCAATTCAGTTACCACCTCGACATCACCCTTCCCGAACTTCCGGAACGGTTCTGGAAGGTCGCCGAATGGGTGGCTAAGAAGCCGCAGTTCAACTTCCGTCATTTCTCGTGGAAGGAGAGCGCGAAGTTCGTGGAGGATTTTGCCACCGTTTACGACGACGCATGGCGGTTCCACGAACACTTTAAGCCCATGGACCGTGATGATCTGCATGATTTCCTCTCCTCCTCCAAACTGATGATCGAGGAGAAATTCATCTGGTTTGCCTATCATGAGGAGACACCCATCGCCGTTTTCGTAATGATCCCCGACATCAACCAGATCCTGCGGCGCCTCAATGGAAAACTCCACCTGTGGAATTTCATGAAGCTGATGTGGTACAAAAAAACCAGGGTGATGACCCGTACGCGCGGCATCATCATTGGCATTTCTCCGAAATACCAGCGTTCAGGCATTGAATCGGCCATCTTCTGGCACCTGCGGCCGGTAATGTACACCATGCCCTGGTACAAGGAGATGGAGCTCTCCTGGGCCGGCGACTTCAATCCCAAAATCGTCGCCCTCTATGAATCGGTGGGCGGAAAACATATGAAAACCCACCTCACCATGCGCTGTCTCTTCGATCGCACCAAACCCTTCACCAGGGCGCCGCTCATCGGCCAGAAACCGGAAGAGATAAAAAAACAAAATATTCAGGAATAACATTTTGCTTATTTGGTGATTAATTCTATCTTTGCCCCCCGTTTAAGAAACTGAAGAAATAATTACGAAAATGAAACAGGGAATACATCCGGCAAGTTACAGAATGGTGGCGTTCAGGGATATGTCTAACGGTCACACATTTCTCACCCGGTCTACGGTCCAGAGCAAGGAAACCGTAGAGGTCGACGGCGTTGAATACCCGTTGGTGAAAATTGAAATCTCCAATACCTCCCACCCGTTTTATACCGGTAAGGTGAAACTGGTCGATACCGCTGGTCGCGTCGACAAGTTCATGAACCGTTACAAGACGCACATGGAAAAGAGAAACAAGTAATCCTCAAGGATATGAAGAAAAGCTCCGGTCACGGGGCTTTTTTTTTGGTGTTTTCTGCCATAATTGCCCGCCGGGGGAGTGGATTTGCCGGAAAGTGCCGTTGGCACAACTATTGCCTTAAACAAAGATCCGGAGACAAGAAGCGCATGAGCGACAATTTGTCATAAGGAGAAAGGTTTGATCATATGGGAAATACAAAATATAACGGATCGGGAGGCTGGAGCTTCTCCGATCTCATCCACAACAACGGTGAGTTTTTTCCTGTCATTGCCGATGGGGATGATGCCAGTCTGAGGAGTCCCGAGGTGCCAGAAGTACTGCCTGTACTTCCCCTGCGGAATACGGTGCTTTTCCCGGGAGTGGTGATTCCCATCAGTGTAGGGCGTCAGAAGTCCCTGCGGCTGGTCCAGGATGTCAACCGGGGAGGGAAGCTTCTGGGCACCCTGGCGCAAACCGATCCGCAGCTCGACGATCCCTCTGCAGGAGAGCTTTACGGGGTGGGGACCGTTGCCGAAATTCTCAAGGTGCTGGAAATGCCCGACGGGTCGACCACGGTCATCATCCAGGGCAAAAGGCGCTTCCGGGTGAGTGAATTTCTGAACGAAGATCCCTATTTCAGGGCGCGGGTGGAGGTCATTCCTGACCTGCCTCCCGTCGACAATGCCGAATTCAGCGCCATCGTAGGCTCACTTAAGGATCTGTCGATCAAGATCGCCCACTTTTCCTCCAACGTACCCCCCGAGGCCACCTTTGCCGTCAAGAATATAGAAAACTCCACCTTCCTGATCAATTTCATCTGTTCCAATACCGACATCAGTGTAGAAGAGAAACAGAAGCTTCTCGAGATCGATGCACTCCGTGACCGGGGGGTGCAGGCCATCAGTTATCTGGTCAGGGAGGTGCAGATGCTGGAGCTGAAGCACGATATCCAGAAGAAAGTGAAGACCGATATAGACCGGCAGCAACGGGAGTTCATGCTGCATCAGCAGATGAAGACCATCCAGGACGAGCTGGGAGGCAGTCCGGTCGACCAGGAGATTAAGGTGCTCAGGGAGCGGGCTTCCGGGAAAAAATGGAGCGAAGAGACAGGCCGCTATTTTGAGAAGGAGGTTGAGAAGCTGAGCCGGCTCAACCCGGCGGCCGGGGAGTATTCGGTACAATACAGCTATTGTCAGACACTGCTCGACCTTCCGTGGAACGAAACGACTGCCGACAATTTTGATCTGGAGAATGCCCGCAGGGTGCTTGATGAGGACCATTTCGGGCTTGAAAAGGTGAAGGAACGTATATTGGAGCATCTGGCGGTGTTGAAGCTGAAGGAGGATCTGAAGGCGCCCATTCTCTGTTTGTATGGTCCTCCCGGGGTGGGGAAGACCTCCCTGGGCAAGTCGGTAGCCCGTGCCCTGGGTCGCAAGTACGTGCGGATGAGCCTGGGCGGGCTCCATGATGAGTCGGAGATCAGGGGGCACCGCAAAACCTACATCGGGGCGATGCCCGGGCGGGTCATCCAGAATATCAGGAAGGCCAAATCCTCGAACCCGGTGTTCGTGCTCGATGAAATCGACAAGGTCTCCAAACAGTTCCACGGTGATCCTGCGTCGGCATTGCTGGAGGTCCTTGATCCGGAGCAGAATGGTGAATTTCACGACAACTATGTGGAGCTGGAATACGATTTGAGCAAGGTGATGTTCATCGCTACGGCCAACACTCTGAGCACCATTGCCCCTCCGCTGCGCGACCGGCTGGAACTCATTGAAGTAAGCGGCTACCTGGTGGAGGAAAAGGTGGAGATTGCCCGTCGCCATCTGGTGCCCAAGCAGTTGGAGAACCACGGTGTGAGGCCAGGTCAGCTCGGGATACCCAAAGAGGTGCTGGAGCATGTCATTGAGCACTACACGCGTGAGTCGGGGGTGCGGGAACTCGACCAGAAGATTGCCAGGATCGTACGCAGGGTGGCCAAGAAGATCGCCTTCGGGGAAACATACCATGTGCAGGTTACGGTGGAGGACATCCGGGAATATCTTGGTGTAACTGAATACAATAAGGAAGCCTATCAGGGGAATGATTTTGCGGGGGTGGTGACCGGCCTGGCGTGGACGGCTGCCGGCGGGGAGATTCTCTATGTGGAGAGCAGCCTGAGCAAGGGCAAGGGCACCCTGACCATCACGGGGAACCTGGGCGATGTGATGAAAGAGTCGGCCATGCTGGCCATGGAGTATCTCAAGAGTCATGCGGGAGAACTGGAACTCCATCCCGATGTTTTTGAGCGGTGGAATGTGCACATTCATGTTCCCGAGGGGGCCATTCCCAAGGATGGGCCTTCGGCGGGGGTGACCATGGTGACCAGCCTGGCCTCGGCCTTTACCCAGAGGAAAGTCAAAGCAGGCCTGGCCATGACAGGAGAGATTACCCTCCGGGGGAAAGTTTTGCCGGTGGGGGGCATCAAGGAGAAGATCCTGGCCGCCAAAAGGGCCGGCATCCGTGAAATCATTCTCTCTGAAGAAAACCGCAAGGATCTGGAGGAGATCAAACCCGCCTACCTGTCAGGTGTGAAATTCCATTTCGTGCACACCATCGCAGAAGTGTTGCAGCAGGCCCTGCTGAAAAGCAAGATCAAGAATCCGCTTCAGATCTCCTGAACGCCCCCGGGTATCCGGAGCCGGGGAATGCAGGAAGAATGCCGGTTTTGGGGATTCCGGACACCATTAAGCAGGGTCAGGGATTGCGTAAGCGGGTGTTGCCCTTGACGGCTTTGGGCCAGTAGGGACAGTGGCGGCATCCGTTGGCGCAACAGTACCCTCTTCTCCGGAGGTACGCTTCGGTCATCACACGGTATCCTTCCGGGGAGAGGTAGAAGTCGACGCCTTCCTTCAACTGGTCGCCGCCATAGTCGATATCATCGGGGAAATGGGCCATGTGAGTAAGTTTATTATGTCAATGGTGGGGTGCCGGCCGGGCATGGGTCAGGATTCCCCTTCATCGTAGCTGAAGCGTTGCAGGGTATGGCCGAGGCGGTCGCGCTTGGTTTTCAGGTAGCGCTGGTTATGCGGGTTGGGTTTCACCTCGAGTGGTAACACCCTGACCACCCGGAGGCCGTATGCTTCGAGGCCCACCCGCTTCACGGGATTGTTGGTCATCAGGATCATGTCAGTGACGCCCAGGCTGCGGAGAATCTGTGCGCCCACGCCATAATCTCGTTCGTCGGCCTTAAATCCCAGGTGGATGTTGGCTTCCACGGTGTCAAGGCCCTGGTCCTGGAGTTTATAGGCCGCAATTTTATTGAGGAGTCCGATGCCGCGCCCCTCCTGCTGCATGTAAACGATCACCCCCTTACCCTCTTTCTCGATGATCTCCATGGCCAGATGGAGTTGCTCGCCACATTCGCAGCGCTGCGAACCGAAGATGTCTCCTGTCATACAGGAGGAGTGCACCCTGACAGGAATAGGTTCGCCGCTTTTCCACTCCCCTTTGATGAGGGCCACATGTTCGAGGCCATTGCTTTTCTGGAGAAAAGGAATGATCCTGAAATTTCCGTAGTGGGTGGGAAGGGACACTTCCTCACCCCGTTTGATCAGGCTTTCCCTTTGCAGCCGGTAGGAGATCAGGTCTTTGATGGTGATGATTTTTATGCCGAAGCGGGCGGCGATTTCCACCAGCTGGGGCAGGCGGGCCATGGAGCCGTCGTCGTTCATGACTTCTACCAGAACCCCGGAAGGGTAGAGACCCGCTAGGCGGGCCAGGTCCACAGCTGCTTCGGTATGGCCGGCACGCCGGAGGACTCCCCGGTTTTTGGCCTTCAGCGGAAAGATATGCCCCGGGCGGCCCAGTTCCTCGGGACGGGTGTCAGGATTGACCAGCGCTTTGATGGTAATCGCCCGGTCAGAGGCTGAAATGCCCGTAGTCACCCCCGGCAAAAGCGCATCAACCGATACGGTGAACTGGGTCTCATGAAACGAGGTATTCTGACCGACCATCAGGTTAAGATCCAGCTCTTCACACCGCTTCTCGGTCAGGGCCACACAGATAAGCCCACGGCCATGAATGGCCATGAAATTGATCTTCTCGGGAGTGATCAATTCCGAGGCGGCAATGAAATCCCCTTCGTTCTCCCTGTCCTCATCGTCCACCACCAGAACCAGCTCGCCGTTTCGAATGGCTTCAATGGCTTCAGGAATGGTGTTCAGATTAAATTCCGGCATGATGGTTTTCTGTTATTTGGGGGTCAAAGATAAGCGAAAAATAGAGAGGCACAATCTTTTTGGGGGTAGGGCTGGAGAGTGACTCCCTTCCGGGAGGCAGGAAATTATAGAATTTCCGGAGGTGGACTCCGGCCTGGCGGGGGTCAATTCTCGGAAGCGCGGCGTGATTTTTCCCAGGTGACTTTCTGGTTGCCTTTGAAATAACGGCAGATGCCCCATACTGAGGCATAGTTGATGGCCACGAAATAGTAGGGGGCAAAGAAGAGCTTCAGTTTCACTTTCCGGTGTTCGGCATATCCTCCGGCCAGGGCGAGCAGGTAACAGAAGATCTGAAACCAGAGAAGCAGTGTGGGGAATTCCGGGAGGAACCAGGCATTCCGGGAAGCCACCAGGGCGATGTTAACCGGCAGGAAAAGAAAGAGAAAGAGGGGAGCCACCGACCAGCGGAGCACCTTATGGGAGAAGTACTGCCAGCTGAGGATTCCGTAACGGAAGGGATTGAGGAGGTATCCCAGGCGGAACATGGTCTGAACTCCTCCTGCGGCAATTCTGACCTTGCGTTTAAGTTCCTCCTTTACGTTCAGGGAGGCGGTTTCTTCGGCAAAGGCATCGGGGGTGTAGGCGATCCGGTAACCCTGAGCGGCGATGCGCAGGGTGATGATAAAGTCATCAAGAAGGGTATCCTTTTCAACGGGTTCAAAAAGTGCAGTGCGAATGGCAAAGAGTTCGCCCACGCCGCCCACGGCCGAATTGAGTTCAGCGTCGAGCTTTTTGATAAGGGATTCGAATTTCCAGTAAAGCCCTTCACCGGCAGCTGAGGCGGTGTCGGCTTCCTTCTCAACGATTCTTTTTTCGCCCGCGACGGCCCCCGTCTGCGGATCCCTGAAACAGGCAGTCATCTCCCTGATGGTGTTCCGGCTCAACCGGGTGTTGGCATCGGAAAAAATGACCAGAGGCGCCTTCACGAAGGTCATCCCCCGGTTCATGGCATCGATTTTCCCTTTCCTTTCAGGCTGGTGGTAGACCTCAATCCCGGGGTAATTGCGCAGCAGGTCAGGTGTTCCGTCGTCTGACCCGTCGGTGACCCAGATATATTGTATTTTCTCCTTCGGATAGTCAAGGGCAAAAGAATTGGCCACCTTGCGTTCCACGTAGTGTTTTTCGTTGTAGGCGGTGACAAAGAGGCAGACTTCAGGTTCAGCACTTTCAGACTCCGCGGGCGGGAGGCTTCTCTTCTTTCCGAATTTTCTTTTAAGGGTCACCAGGAGGTAGAGCACCAGACCGTATCCTGCATAGCTGTAAAAGAGGAGGATGAGCATGAACCAGAAGAGAAAAGCCAGCATCAGTTCAGGTTTTGGAGGTAAAAGTCAGCGAGTCGGCGGGCGATGGTGAGGTTATCCAGGTGTTCCCCGGCAAGCAGTGCGGCATTTCGGCCCAGGGTGAGGCAAAGTTCATGATTCCCGATGACCCTCTCAATAGCCTGGGCAAAAGCAGGGGCATCGTCGGCCAGGAGGAGGTGGGTCCCATCGGTGACCGGAAGTCCTTCGGCCCCGAGGGTAGTGGAGATAATGGCTTTTCCCAGGGCCATCCCTTCGGCGATCTTAACCCGCATTCCGCTGCCCGAGAGAAGGGGAACCAACATGATGGCTTTGGAGTGCATGAAACTGGGAGCGCTCTCCACTTCTCCGAGGTAAACCACACCAGGCTGTTTGAGTTTTTCCACGAGCCAGGCGGGTGCGTTTCTCCCGGCGACATAGAGTCTGAGGCCGGGATGCTTTGCGGAGAGTTCCTCCCACACCCCTTTCAGGAACCAGAGCAGTCCCTCCTGGTTGGGGGCCCATTCCAAAGACCCCAGGTGAAAGAGGGAGGGATATTCGGTTTCGCCGGTCAGAAGTGCCGGATCGGGAGGCTCAATCCCGGAAAGGGTCACCAGCGAGGGGCGTCTGTTGCCCATTTGACTGAGGATCTGGTTGTCACGGCCGGTGATCGGCACCAGCAGGTCGTAACGGTTGATCCAACCCTGCTCAAAAAGGGCGATGCGGCGTGACAGAATCTGCAGGTATACTTTTTTAAGCCCGGAGGTCAGGGCGGCTGTACGCTGCCAGATCTCCGCCTCAATGTTATGGGCGCGGTAGGCGATCAACGCTTTTGAATGGGCTCTGATCAGCGGGATATAGGGACAGAGGTACAATCCTTCAAGCTGGACAATATCAAAATCCTTTTCCTTCAGAAGGGAGGTCAGGGCATTTCTGTAGCTGCCGGAGATGAATCTGACGGCATTGTAGGGCAGGCGCGAAAAAAGGAGGTTGCCGAGGGCGCTGAGGGGGGAGACCGGGGCCGGCACCTCCGCAAACCTGAAATCGGCCAGTTTCCTGACCTCAGGGGGAATCTCTTCCTTTCGGGTGTGGTGTTTGAGGGTGTTCATCGACAGGATGGTCACCTCATGCCCCAGGCGGTAAAATCCCCTGGTGAGGTTCAGCATGGCAATGGCCCCACCGTCTTTGTCGGGCCATGGCGGCTTATTGGTCAGCTGAAGGATCCTCATCTTTCATCAGTTTTCTGATCAGCTTCTCCGGAATGATTTTCTTGAAGAAGTTGGTATAGGTCTCGGCCGACATGATGGCGGAGTCCCTGACGGCCTTGTACGTGAGCCAGATGCCTACCGGAAGGAATATCGCCGAGGAGAACCACATGCCCACGGCCATGTTCCAGACATCCTCGCGTGCCGATTTTTCGCCCGTCATACTTACAATATAATACAGTATGAAAAGCAGAACGGAGACCACCACGGGCATGCCCAGCCCTCCCTTGCGGATGATGGCCCCCAGGGGAGCCCCGATAAAGAAGAAAATCAGCACGGCAAAGGAGAGGGCGAATTTGCGGTGAAACTCCATGCTGTGTTGGTTAATCCGTTTCTTACGACCGTAGAGGTTGTTTTCGATATTGTTGATTTCCTGGAAGTTGTTGCGTGCAGTGTAGATGGCATTCTGGTACACCTCCATGCCGTTCCATCTTTCCTGACCTGGGAGCAGCAGGGAAGGATCGATGATTTTCACCGAATCGGGGGTGAAGGTTTTTATCAGGGAGTCGTTTTCCATCATCCGGGCGTATAGCCTCTGGTTCAGTTGGGCCATGTACCGCGTGTTCAGGATGAAATTGCGGACCCGCAGTTTGTAATCGGCGGCCAGGGAGTCTTTGGCATAATTGAGCTGGTTGATGTTCAGCATCCGGTAGCTGTTCCTGAAGATACTCTCGTCGCGCCTCTGGAAGTCAAAATTCATGACCCTGATATTGAGGACCTGCTTGTAAAACCGGTCGCGGCGGAAAGGATAATTGGTTCTGCCTCCTTCCATGGTCTCCTCCGAGAAATTCTCCCCATTGAAAAGGGTGAGCACCATGTAGTTTTTGTCCTCGGTGATGTTCAGGAATCCCGAGTCGGCCACAGTCACGCTTTCGTTGGTTTTGTTGTTGGTGTGGTCATAGATGAGGATGTCGTGGAGGGTGTTGGTCCGGTTATCAACTTTCCCCACCCTCACGGAATAGCCGTCGATTTCATTGGTGAAGACTCCTTCCTGGAGGACCATTTCAGGCCTTTGCTGTTTGACGCTCCAGAGCAGGGTAGTGAAGCGGAGGTTGGTATGGGGCAGGATGTTGTTGGCGAAGAAGAAGGCGGTACAGGTGATGAAAATGGCCAGGAAAATCAGGGGTTTCATCACTCTGAAGAGGGATATTCCGGAGGATTTCATGGCCACCAGTTCATAGTTTTCACCCAGTTCGCCGAAGGTCATGATGGATGCCAGCAGCATGGCCAGGGGAAAGGCAAAGGGCAGCAATCCGAAGGAGGCGTAAAAGAGGAGTTCCGCAAGAATTCCCCAGTCCAGACCTTTCCCAACCAGATCATCGACATACTTCCACAGAAACTGCATTAAAAGTATGAAGACACATATAAAGAAGGTCATGAAAAATGGCCCTATAAAAGTCTTGAAGACATACCAATGTAAACGCTTCATGTCAGCCGGAATGAGATCCTTTTTGGAAATGCAAAGCTAGCTTTTTTCGGGGAATTACGGAGGGTTCAGGCGTTGAAACGCAAAGTGGGTATATCATCGGCCGGACTTACTTTTCAGGATCCCAGTACGTGCCGGAGGAGGGAAATATGGTTGTTCCAGAGGGTAATGATCTCCTCTTTTTCAACGTCCTCACCGAAATCAGTGACCAGCAGGGCCACATCGCCAGTCAGCTCGTCCTGTAAAATCCGGAATTCGAAATAGGTGTGCTCGTCTTCCTTCCAGGTGAAACGTACCAGCTTGTTTTCCTTGTAGAGGGAAAGTTCGGCAGCTTCTTCGGAACCTTTCCAGATGAAGGTAAAAACCTTCCCCTCCATCCTTACATCATCTGCAAACCATTCTGCTAACCCCGAGGGAGTACTCAGCCGGTTGAAGAGAACTTTGGGGGAACAATTTATAATATATTCAAGTTGTATCTTTTTCTTCCTGCTCATATGGAACGGGGTTGAATCAAGGTTCTCTTGATGTTATGTTGAATTGGCGTTAGTGATTTTGGTTTCCAATATACTATTTTTTCAACAAATTCCCGCTTTTTGAAAATAATTGTATATTTGCACCCCGAAAACAGGACGGAACACGGAAGCCGACGGGAAGCGAATCTGGCAGAGTCATAATGCCGGCAGGGGGACCCGGAGGCAATGTTTTCAGGAAGTTCTTATACACGATGGCGAGGTAGCTCAGCTGGTTAGAGCGCATGATTCATAATCATGAGGTCGCCGGATCATGCCCGGCTCTCGCTACACGGCAAAAGCCAGTGTTTACAGGGGGTTCAGCGATGAGCCCCTTTTTTTGTTGCTTGCATTTAGGGCGTAAATTGGCTACATTTGAAGATAGGAGTTTGTAAATAGCTTATAAATAGCTTATAAATAGCTTATAAATAGTTTTTAAATCATAGCCCTCCGTTCTGCCGTTATCCCGGAAGGAAATATCTTAATCCGTCAGGATGGAACAGCTTAAACGCTAAATTGTAAGGTTATTCGGGAACACCCCGATTTTTAAGTGATTTCTTGTCTTCACTAATTTTACAGCTTAACACATTGGGCGGTCAGCCCACTGGGTTTCACTAACCATGTCGAATTTTAACTTGTCCAGAAGGTTCATTATATGCAAAGTAGGCGATTGCGGGGTTCAAACCGATCCAACCGACATTATGTTGAAGCGGATTACAACCCTTGAATTTGCTACCATCACGCCTAATTATCATATAAAATATTAATAGATATTAGTTTGTTTTAACAAATTCAACTCTGCGGTTTTGAGCTTTACCCTCCGGGGTATCGTTCGAGGTAGCAGGTGCAGTTTCCCCGTAACCTTTGTACGATAATCGTGATTGATCTATCCCAAGTTCAATTAGTTTTTTCATTACAGTATTTGCCCTTGCTACGGACAAGCTAAGGTTTACATCTTCATTGCCATCGCTGTCTGTATGGCCTTCAACACTAAACCTGAGTTCTGGGTGTTCTTGCATCATTTTCAGCACATGGTTAATGGTTCCCATACTTTCGGGTTTAATGGTTGATTTGTTGACATCGAATTTAATACCGGTCGTAACAAACTTACCATCTGTAAGTAATCTGTCGTAAAGTGGTACGGCTCCTTTTGCTATTTTAATGTTTTTTATATAGCCTTTCTTTTGATTTCGTGCATCAAAAAGAAAGGTTAAGCCCATAGGATTAAAACCTACGTTGGGTACATTTATAATACGGGCATCATCAAGGTAAACTTTTAAAGCACGTTTGTTAAAAGATACTGCAATGTGTCGCCAACCCGGTATTTTAACAATAAACGGTTTTGAAGAAGAATATTCACTATTGGGGAATGAACCGTTTGTACTGCCAAAAACTACCGTTTGTTGTGTGATATCCACGGATGTATATGTTTTAGCATCTATCTTGCTTTTTTGATTTTTTGCATCATAAAACAATAAACGGTATATGTTTTGACTAGGTAACCCCTGCTCGAAATAAGCATCAAATTCAATAGTAAATGCTTCCGGAAGATAATCATTGCCAGGGTTATTCATTAATGGAACAATACCCTGTTTATTCACCATTGCGGCCATTTTCACAAACAAGATGATGTTCTCGTTTCCGAAATTTGCATTTTCGACCAATCCGCCTGTTAAATCCCATTTACTGGGAAACTCTCCGTTTTGTTCACCCTCTTGGTTGTCTTCGAAAATTATTTCTGTACCGGGAACAAAATCATAATTCTGCCATTTTAAAGAAGCATTCTCCTGTGCGAAAGCAGTAAAGACTATACATTGCAACAAAAAAACAAAAAATTTCTTCATAAATTCCAGATCCTGTATTTCTATTGGTTTATTCAAACCCCAAAAATATAATTGGATTAGAAATTATGCGTTGTAAAAAAACGCCATACTTAAACTATATGAACATTTTGGCAAACTGTTCATTATTTTCAAAGTATCTCTTAGGGGTAGTACCTGTCATTAGCTTAAAGTCTTTAATAAAATGGCTGTAGTCATAATATCCTGCTTCTGAAATTAATTCGATAATCTTCCGTTCTGAATTTTGATTAAAATTTTTAAAAAAATGCAAGTTCCTAATAATGCGTAAGTAGCCCTTCAGGCTTAATCCAATTCTGACGTTAAAATAGCGCTGAAGGGTTCGTTCTGAATAAGGAAATATTGTTCTTATTTCATCTATGGTGATGTTTGCTTTTTTCTCAATTATTGTATCGATTAAAATATCAAATTTATCATACGAAATGAAATCATGGTCTGTAAGATTAATAAAGAATTCATCCAATAAGACGGCTTTGTCAGTTTCCGGCATGTTGGTTTTTAATTTTTGTAATAGACTATAAATTCCATCATTGAAATAATGAGCAGCTGATAACCCTTTATCGGTAAAAAGTTTTGCACTTACATTCAACAGTTTAAAAAGTGCTGTTGGTTTCAAATTAACTCCAATCATTGATGAATTCTCAGTATTATTTATTTTTGCAAATTTTGAAAGTTGCCCAACAATCATAACTTCATCAATGGGAAAATCGTAATTTGAGAAAAATGCGTTTATGTTATTTCTTAAATGAAATTGTATGACCGGATGTCCTAAAGGAGGTATCATATCGTGTGTTGTCGCATGATTTTGAATGAAATAGTAACTATATATATAATTCCGCAGGTTTATATTTGGTTTTAATTCTAATAATTGCATAATAATTTTGTATTATAACCTTCAATACTTCAAACTACGCTTATCAGATCAGATCCTGCCAACTGGTCTTAAACGTATTAGAAGTTTCATCAAAAACAGGCTATTTGAAACAGCCGGATTCCAGTTTGAGGTGATAAATCACCAAACCTCCGAACTCCATTAAAAAGGGGCAATAATGCTTTACCTTAAAGGGTAGAGAGATCTCTTTGTGTAAACGAAATAACTTCTAATCTACGGTTTAGCGGGCTGATAAGTTTGTGACTTCTATATCATTTGTTTTATAATCCAAGACAGAACATCCTTAGATTTAATATCTGGCGTTGGACCGTAAATAAATTCCATATGTCCGGGTATTCCTACAAAAGATTTAGGAAATATTGGCATGGGACCTTCAAACTTATTCTTATTTATTTTCTTTGTGGTAATATCAATAATTTTAAATGACAAAGAATGCTGTACTCCTTGAGCAATAGCATGAGTATATTGTTGAGTGCCCACATATTTGCTTTTAAAATCATAAGATTGAAGTATGTATTTTGGAAATCCCATTATTTTGCTTTCATCATCAATACATATTAATCTGTCGTTCTCCTTAGTGTAATAGTTAGCATAGTATATAAGGTTTCTGTTGAGGTTGTCTATAAACTCAGAAATATAGCTTATAAATAATTTCGTATTGTCATCGGATTTTGCAAAAAGCGAATGTATATATTTAATATAGGTTGTTCTCAAGTTAGTAAGGTTTTCAGTCATTTTTAATCTAAAGAAGTGGTTCAATTCATTTTTAGATTCAGCAGGAAGACTTGCTAATCGTGTCTCAATAATGTAATTTTTCGAGTCATAGGTCCTGTTAATATTTTCGATTTCTTTACGGATAAAAGAGTTATTTGGTCCATTGGAACTAATTTTCGAGGAAATCTTCTCTAGTGCCGACTCTATAATATCAACCTTGGTTACATTCACCTTATTACACATTATCTCATAAAGTCGTTTTAATTTAGCTAACGTAGAAGTCTCCAGGAGAATCTCCTGCGAGATTACGGTTTCAAAATAGAATTTAAATATCTCTTCGTTCTCTGCCTTAAAGATAAGTTCCGTCTTCAAAAAATTATCTATAGCTTCGGTGCGAATATTGTAGTCATTGCAATTCTTTGCAATACTGTATAGCAATTTATTGTCATGAATAGCTTGAAGGGCACCTTGACGTATATCAAGATTCTTGCCATATAAGACTATATCGTAAAGGATGTCTGGTTCTTTTATCTTTATAATATCTGATTTTTCAAATATACCTTTATCCATTTTTGCAAGTTCTGAAAGAATGCCTTGATCAGTCAGATTATTAAAGGCATATCTTTTAATAGACTTATCCTTATCTGACATTACAATTTCTTGTAATACCTTCTGGTCTGTTAATCGGCTAATTGATTTTTCCCTGACTTTTATTATATATTGATACCGTTCATTAGTGGCAAAATATGCTAGTTTATTTTGGTCAGTTAACTTTTCAATGGCATCCAAACTCCAGTCTGAACTTATGACCTCATTCGCAATTTCGAATAATACATCTTGATCTGATATTTTTCCTAAGGCGGACAAGCGAACGTCTCTTTTTGGATCGTTTTTAGCGATATCAGCTAATGCTTTTTGTGTTTCTTTAAATTCCGAATTCTGATATACTAATCTGCGTATGGAGTATGATTTGTCGTTTTTGGCAATATTAGCCATAACATTCTGATCTGTAATCTTCTGAAGTGCCACCTTGCGGATATTATCTTCTTTACTGTTTTTTGCAATTTCAATCAGCGTATTCTGGTCTGATAACCTCTTAGTGGCGATCATTCGGATGTCTATATTCTTCGCGTATTTTGCTATTTCTGCCAGGGATTTTTGGTCTGTTATCTTTTCAAGTGCAGTTTTACTGTAATCTAAATTTGTGTTATTTAATGCAATACTTGCCAAAATATCTGGATCTTTTAGCATTTTAATTCCCTTTAACTGAATGGTTAGATCATGGGAACTCCTTATCATATCGACTAATAAATTCTGGTCTGTTAACTTTTCAATGGCTTTAAACCGGATGTCAGAATGACCAGCTCTTTTCACTATATCCAGCAAAATATTTTGGTCTGTTAAATTCCTTATCGCTTCCAGACCCACGGCTATATTTACTGTCTGTATGGCGAGGCGTGCTAATAGATTTGGATCTGATATCTTTTCTGTGGATGCTAAACAGACTTCGACCTCCATGTCTTTTTTTGCAATTTCAAACAAAGCATTTTGGTCCGACAACTTTTTAATGGCTGCTATACGTATGTTTTTATTTGTATCACCTTTTGCAATTTTTGTTATTATGGCTTGATTAGAAATACTCTCAACAGCCAACATACGTTTGGAATATTCCGCATATTTCCACTTAGGACCGAAAAGCTTCCCAAAGATTTTCTCAAAGATATTTAATATACTCATAAAAATTCCTGTGAATGTGAGAAGTAATATAATTGCTGATGAAATAACTATTGACCAATAGGTAATTGTGGGTTTAAGAAATAAACAAATAATAAAAGGTTAAGAAACACTAATTGAAATGAACATAAACAGTAACCTAGTCCAAATATTAGATGAAAACCACAAAAAGATTCCTATATTACTCATGTTTTATATTAATATATTATAAGTTGATATAATTCACATTTAGTGATTTCCTTATGATGATAAACATGCTTGTATATTAAACGCCCAAACTTTCTTACTTCAAATAGCCTTATATCGGGCGGTTAGCAAAGATGTTCTGTGCTAATGTTGGCCCTGAAATATTCGAATTTTGGTTTTAGTTATTTACCATTGGTTTGAATGCTGCTAAAATATTACGTTTTATTTTGTTAACCTAGTATTCCTGATGAAATTTATATAATTTTTGCGTTGATCAGGTCACTTTTTTTATTTCTGAAGTGCTAAACCATTATTTATACCAGGCACATAAACCTCTACTTTCATGACAGGGAGGTACCCAATGATAGAGGCTCGATCAGGTCGTCGCTCTCACGGTTGACCGTGCCGCGGGTGCGAATGATCCGGGTACACGGGAATACAATTCCAGAATAAGCTGGCTCAGGGCGCTGCGGGATATCTTAGCCCGGCACAGCCGGGTCCTAAATGCACGTTACCGGCATGCTGGAAGCTTATTCATTACCGGATGGCGAATTAGGATAACCTTTCTGGAATAGGAATAGATCTTGTTATTTAGCTCTTTAATAACTTGATACTTGTTGAAAGTGAAAATATGCAAATGAAAATTTGCTTATTTTTAGGTCACCAAACGAACTTAACTATGAGACGTACTTTTTTTCTCATTGTCCTATTTTACATGCCATTCTTCTATCTGTCTGCCCAGCAACCTTCTGATCCCGTTACCGGGACATTTACAGATTCCCGTGATGGCAAAACTTACCAGTCAGTGAAAATTGGTGATCAGACGTGGATGGCCGAAAACCTGGCTTATTTGCCTTTGGTATTTGGACCTTCGACCTTATCTGAAGGTAACCCGCTATGGTATGTTTATGGGTATGACGGAACAGATGTCACCGCAGCAAAAGCAGTGGCGTATTTCTCAATTTATGGGGTGTTATATAACTGGCCCGCAGCTCTTACGGCATGTCCCGAAGGCTGGCATCTGCCCAGTGATGCCGAGTGGTCAACCCTTACGACCTACCTGGGAGGCCTTGATGTGGCTGGGGGGAAAATGAAGGAGGCAGGAACTGTTCATTGGAACGCCCCAAATGAGGGGGCTACAAATGAAAGTGGCTTTTCGGGGCTCCCGGGAGGCATACTGGAATATGAATATGGGTTCAAGAATCTTGGTAATCTTGCAGTTTGGTGGTCTTCAACTGAGCATGATCAAGCCGTTGACTCTTGGGCCCGGGTTTTAGGAAATGAAACACCCATAGCCTTCCGAAGTGAAGCTAATTTTGATCTGGCGATTAATGTGCGGTGCATAAGGGATGATTACCGTTCTAAGGATACATTATCCATTAATCTGCAAGATAGAAGAAGTTTATTTTCATCCAACGTCGTTCCTGACAGTATCAATCTCAGGTCCTTGTTTAAAAGGGTGATGGATGAAGGTAAGCTGGTGAAAATCCAGGATGAATCGGGTAATTCGATTGAGGATGTGGGCGCTTTTGGTGACTGGATCGATTATGTCGGCGATCTGTCCCCGACCGAGGGTTACAGGATAGAACTCAATGACTCCGTCAACATTCAGATCGTCGGTAAGCCCATCGAATACCCTTTTGAAATTCCCTTGAAAGCCGGATGGAATATTATTGGGTACCCAAGAATGACAGAGATGGACGGGAAGGAGGTGGTTCGTCAGTTGATTGATCGTCAGACGCTCATTGAAGTTCAGGATGGTTCTGGGAACAGGATAGAGAATATTGGATCACCTGGAGATTGGGTGAATAATATCGGCACTTTCAAACCGGGAAATGGTTACAAAGTCCGTGTCAATTCTGACGAAGTTCTAGTTTTTGGTAATCTACCCCCATATGTGCCGCTAAACCCCACGCCGTCTGATTTCGCTATGAATGTTGTAACATTTAAAGAGTTAAGATGGAACTGCACAGATCCGGAAGGGGATGAGATGACGTATGATGTTTATCTGGGGAATTCCCCTGAGTCTTTGTTATTGGTAAAGGATGATCATGTTTTAAAGGTATATGATCCGGGAGAATTGCAGTTCGGTACTGTTTATTACTGGAAAGTGGTTGCCAGGGATAGCCATGGTAACACCACCGAAGGGCCGGTATGGAATTTCACGGTTGTAAATGAAACCGCCGCATTTACAGATACCCGTGATAATATCACATACAGCACAGTGCGAATTGGCAATCAGTGGTGGATGGCCGGGAATCTGGCTTATTTGCCGACGGTAAGTCCTCCGTCTGCTGAATCTTACACGGAGCCTTACTACTATGTACAGGGCTATTCCGGGACTGATGCCGATGCTGCAATGGCCACGGCCAATTATGCCACCTATGGTGTGTTGTATAACTGGCCGGCAGCAATGACGGCATGTCCTTCAGGCTGGCACCTGCCCAGTGATGCCGAATGGAAGCAATTGGAAATGGCACTTGGGATGACCCAGGCAGAAGCTGATGAAAAAGGATGGCGTGGCACTGACCAGGGAACACAGCTGAAGGCAACAAGTGGATGGGACAACAGTGGCAACGGGACCAATTCCAGCGGCTTTGCAATGCTTCCGGGCGGGAACCGTTACGCTACGGGTTACTTCCGCCTCCTTGGAACCAACGGCTACTGGTGGTCCTCTTCGGAGAACTCTGACAGCGACGCCTGGTTCCGGAACCTGTACACCACCAACACCAATGTCTATCGGTACTACGGCAGCGAGGAGTACGGTTACAGTGTGCGCTGTGTCAGGGATTAATCCCACTTCACAGCAAACCGGGTTTTCCCCTGGCCAACCGTGTAAACGGCTGCCTCCCCTTCTAATCCGGTGAAGCGCGGTTTTCCTGTAGTTCTGATGACCGGGGGTGTGGAATTCCCTTCCATTGGGAGGGTTTCTTGGTCACCGGGCAGATAAAGAAGATTTCTCAGGGGGTTGCCCCTGACGGGAAGATATACCCTGCCCTCCGAGCCCGGGGGCACGGTCACCTCGAGGTAAAACCAGCCATTCCGCTTTTTCCAGGAGGAGGCAGTCAGTCCGTTGGGCGTTTCCAGGGAATACGTGGCATGGGTAAGGTCTCCTGCGGGCTGCGGGCGGAAAACAATATGCCTGTACCCCGGAGCCTCCTGATTGGCCTGAACGCCGGCCACCTGACGGTAGAACCAGACGATCCCTCCCCCGAACATGGGATGGTTCCGGGAGTTCCCTCCGTCCCACTGCTCCCAGGTGGTGGTAGCCCCCTGGGCGATCCACCAGCCATAGCCGGGTTGGGTGGTTTTTCGCATGGCTTCGTAGGCCAGGTCATGCATCCCGTTTTCAGAGAGTACCTCGAAGAAGAACTGGGTTCCGAAGATACCGGTACTCAGGTGGCCGTCGTTGCGGGCGATCTCTTCCCTGAGGGCGGTCAGGACCCTGGCTTTCCGTGCGGAAGGAACCCCCATTTTCAGGGCGAAGATGTTGCCACCGTGGGGGCCGTAGCTTCCCGTGGTTTCGTCGTAGAAGCGGTCATGGAAAGCCCCGGCAGTTCTCGCGGCGAGGCGGCCATATTCCACAGCTTCGGCTTCAAGCCCCAGTACACGGGCTGTTTGCGAGGTTAGGTCAGCACAACGCCAGAGATAAAAGGTGTGCACCATTTCCGCGGGGGGAAGTTCCCCCGGTGCACACCAGTCGCCCAGGTTGATCCATGGATTGGGATGTTCCGGATCGGGAGCCTCCGAGTGCATGATCCCCTCCGGGTCGGTCCAGGTGTGCATGTACCCGACATACCCCTTCATGGCCTCATAATTGTCGGAGAGTATCGTGGTATCCCCATAATGGAGGTAAAATTCCCAGGGCATGATGCAGATGGCGGCACCCCATGCGGGCCCGCCCCCGCAGCCTGGCTGCCAGGGCGCTCCGTTGGGAACATACCCGTTCTCCGGGTTTTGGGCCCCCCGCATGTCTCCAATCCATTTTGTGTAAAAGGCCCGCGCATCGTAATTGTGCATCACCGTGACACAGGCCACCTGTCCATCACCGGTGTAGGGGGAGCGTTCACGGTGAGGACAGTCGCTGGCCACACCCCCATGCATGTTGTCGGTCTGGCTGCGCCGCCAGATCTGATGGATCTTGTTGAACAAGATGTCGGAGCTGGAGAAATGCCCCGCACGCTCTACATCGGAGTAAACCGCCTCGGCGGTGAGGTCTTCCGGAAGGAGCTCCCCGGGCCAGTTGATGATCTCTACCTCGCGGAATACAAACCAGGTGAAACGGGCGGCATATTCTTCAGGGCCGCCTCCGCGCAAGGTGTACGAATTATCGCCGACGGCCGACTCGCACAGGTATCGGATATCGATACGCCGCCCTGGTTCTCCCTCGACCCGGTTGATGCGCACCCATCCCGAAATCTCCTCCCCGAAGTCGACACGATAATGGCCGTTGCCGAGTTTTTCTGTTTTTACAGGTGGCAGCCGTTCCATGATCTTGTCGGGAGGGGCTGTCTGTGCCTGCAGTTTGCCCCCGGGGGCCTTGCGCAGGGCCACAGGTTCCCATCCATTGTCGTCATATCCGGGAGAAGCCCAGCCCGGAATGTCCCTCCGGGCGTCATAGTGTTCCCCGTCGTATACATTGTCGAGAAGGATGGGACTCCCGTGTGCTTTCCAGTCGGGACCGCTGCCGATCACCTCCTCACTGCCGTCGGCATAACTGATGTGGATCTGTCCCAGGAAACGGGGCGTACCATACCCTTCGCACCAGTAATTGCCGGAATTGAAAAAGCCGTTTCCCAGGATGGTCCCGGCCACATTCTCTCCCTGGCGGAGGAGTCCCGTGATATCGTAACAGAGATAGAAAACCCGGTATTCGCTGAAGTTATTTCCGGTCATGATGCCGATCTCTCCGGCGCTTTTGCGTGGGCCGTAAAGAGAAAGGGCGGGAGCCATCACCTCATCGCCGGCTTTCATGCCATTGATATAAAACTCAAAAAATCCCAGTCCGGTCACATAGGCTTTGGCCGACCGTATGGGGCGTTCGACGTAAAAGCTTTTACGCAGCAGGGGGGCAGGGGAGGGCATCTCGCTGGCCGGGCGGTGTGCAAACCCGGTTTGGGCGGCCCCACGGGGAAACGCAGGACGGGGCAGGGGAGCTTCCCCTTCCCAGGGAGCACCGATCCACTGCGCCTGCCAGTCGGAGGTTTCCAACATTCCCATCCCCCAGCAAGCTGGCACGCTCCAGGGACTCACCCGGTCACGGCGGTCCCATACCCTGACCTGCCACCAGCACTCCTGCCGCGAGGCAAGAGGCTTCCCGGCATACCTAATATTCTGGGAGTTCCGGGAAAAGACCTTCCCCGTCTGCCAGAGAAGATGATTCCCGGTCAGCACATCCTCCCTGCTTCCGGCAACCCTGATCTCATAGGCCGTCTGGTACTGCCCCCGTTCATTCTTTCCGGGAATCCCCGTCCACGAAAGACGAGGCTGTTCCGCATCTATCGCCCTGGGATTCAGGAGATGTTCACAGCGTAAACGTTCAGGTTTCAACATCGCCCCGGCCAGAAAGGGCAACACTACTATATAAAACATACATAGTCCTGTGACTATTTTTCTTTTTATTTCCGGCCGGAACCGCGGGATGCCCATGGACGGGGTTCCGGGGGCTCCGCCTGAAAGGAACCTCTCCTGACCAACTGTACCTGTTCCCGGGTATTTCAAAAACCGCCCGCAAACATGATGCATCGCTGTAATTCCCTTCATTAAATCATAGGTCTCTCCAGTTGATCCCATCATGGATTGCCCTTTGAATTCTTAACGCCTCACGGGCAGCATCCATATTGCCCTGCGTTAAATTTCTCAGGGATTCTGCCGCTGCATCTGAAATCTCTTCACCAAATTCCTGCATGATCATCACCAGCTCTTTGACCATCTTTATGTCTCCTGAATTTCCCAGGGCATAAACGGAATTAATTTTTACGTTATCTGGAAACTCACCATTGATGATCCCAATATGATCACGGTTGTCAAAGGGGATTCCCTGATCCATCTTCTTTTTGATGGTCTCAAGGCTGATCATTTGCCTGACCTTGTCCAAATCCTCTGCAATATCTTCGTCATCAGGTGATAGTTCAAGGGCCTTCAGTAAATCTTTTTCACTTTGTTCCAGTTGACCTGAAACAGATAGGGTGAGGCCTCTGTACCTGTATAACTCGGGATTCATCGGATCCCGGTCAATGGCCTGACTGAATATCCTTAGAGCTTCCTCCGTATTCCCGGCTTCCAGTTCTTTGACCCCGCCAGATAGTGCTTCCTGACTTTCCGGGAAAGAGGTTTCGATCATTTCCGACAACCCATCATCAATCTCGGAATCAACAGGGGATGCCTCCTGTACAAAAATGAAATTGTCTTCATCCTCTACAGGTGGTGTTGTAGGAGCCGGCTTTTTGTTTCTTTTGAGAAAATCGAAAAGTTTCATGTGAATATATGTGTTAATTTTATGATAAGGTCAGTTTATGGTCCTGTTACAGAGAGGGAAGGTAGGTATTCCTTGTTGAATTAACAAAAAAATCCGGCTGTATTTCTTTACAGCCGGACTTTTTCTGGTCGGGGTGACTGGACTTGAACCAGCGGCCTCGTCGTCCCGAACGACGCGCGCTACCAACTGCGCCACACCCCGGGGCCTTCCGAATGGCCGGACTGCTTTTGTGGTCCGGCCTTTCTTCTCATAGCCTGACATCTGGCGATGGCGGGCCATTTCTGAGGCGCCACAAAAATAATATTTTCATTGATTCAAAAACAATAATTTTTTGTTTTTCCTCAAATGGTGTAAATTGGGCGTTCCTTAAAAAAATGAGTCATGATATATCGTATGTTTCGTCTCTTCGCAGCAGTTTTATGTTTTTCAGTATTCGTTCCGCGGGCATCGGCCCTCGAAGACGCACGGCTTCTCCGTTTTCCCGATATACGGAATGATCTGGTGACATTTGTCTATGCCGGGGATATCTGGACGGTCAGCGCCCAGGGTGGTGAGGCCCGCCGAATCACTTCCCATGAAGGGCTGGAACTCTTCCCCAAAATTTCCCCCGACGGGAAGTGGATCGCCTTCTCAGGTGAATATTCGGGCAGCAGACAGGTTTTTGTAGTCCCTGCGGAAGGGGGTACCCCCCGCCAGCTGACCTGGTATAACTCCGTGGGCATGATGCCTCCCCGCGGTGGTTTTGACCATGTGGTGCTCGACTGGACTCCCGACAGCCGGCAGATCCTGATCCGTGCCAACCGCACCACTTTCGGTGACCGCAATGGCAAATACTTCCTGGTTGCCCTCGACGGCGGCCTCGAGAAACCCCTGCCCATCGTCAACGGCGGATTTGCCACGCTCTCCCCCGACGGATCGGAACTGGCCTTCACCCCAGTCGACCGGGAATTCCGGACTTGGAAAAGGTACAAGGGTGGCAGGGCTTCCGACCTCTGGATCTTCGACCTGAAAAACAACACCTCGGAGCAGATCACCGACTTCAAAGGTACAGACCAGCTCCCCGTTTGGTCGGGCGATGAAATTTTCTTTGCCTCTGACCGCGACCTGAAACTCAATATCTGGAAATACAACGTGAAAACCAGGGAGACCTCTCAGGTCACCTCCCACAAGGAGTTCGACGTTATGTGGCCCTCCGGAGGCGACGGCTGGCTGGTTTATGAAAACGGAGGATTCCTGTACAAGCTCAATCTGGCTTCGGGTACCACCACGAAAATGAGCATCAACATCAGGTTTGACAATCCCAATCTGATGACTTACTGGAAAAATGTGAAAGACGATATACACAGTTTTGCGGTTTCTCCCACGGGGAAAAGAGCTTTGTTCGACGCCCGGGGCGATATTTTCTCGGTTCCGGCCGAAAACGGCCTCATCGAAAACCTCACCCAAAGCCAGGGTGTCCGTGAGATCTTCCCCGCCTGGTCACCTGACGGGAAATACATCAGTTATATCTCCGATGCTTCCGGGGAATATGAAATTTATCTTCTTGAGAATAAAAAGGGTGCAGAGCCGAGGCAGCTGACCTTCAACTCGTCAGCCTGGAAATACCAGCCCTTATGGTCACCCGACAGCCGGTATCTGCTCTTTTCTGACCGTACGCTTCAACTGCGTTTGCTGGAGGTGGGGTCAGGAAAGATCACCGATATTGACAAGGCGACCTTCAACGAAATCAGAACCTACGACATCTCTCCCGACTCACGGTGGATCGCCTACACCAGGGAGGGGAGCAATGCCCAGCCGGTGATCTGGATCTACGACATCACCACCGGCAAGAAGCAACAGTTGACCGACGGGGTTTTCAGCGATGACGAACCTGTTTTTTCCCTCTGCGGAAACTTTCTTTTCTTTTCTTCCAACCGCGATTTCAACCTGGCTTTTTCCAGTTTCGAGTTTGATTATCTCTACAATCGGTCGACCAGGTTGTATGCCCTTACCCTGAAGCCTGACGGGCCTAAACTGGTCAAAGATAAAAACGATGTGGAGCCAGTGAGAGAGGAAAAGGGGAGTGCCCCGGGAAGCGGCGAGCAGGCTGCGAAGAGCGGCAAAAAGGAGAGTACCCCAAAAGGCGGCACCCCGGCCGCGGATGCCGCTCACGCAGCCAAAAGCCCGAAAGTGGAGATCGGTTTTGAGGGAATAAACAACCGTATTGCTGTCCTCCCTGGTGAGGCCGGGGAATACAGGATCGCCGGTGCCGTAGAGGGAGGCCTTCTATACATGGCCGGAGGAAAACTCATGCGCTACAACATCGCCGATGAAAAGAGCGAGGAGATCCTCGACAGGGCCATGATGGCCATGATCACCGCCGATGGGAAAATGGTGATGTACCGTTCGGGCGCCGACTTCGGTATCGTGAAGGTCGCTCCCAACCAGAAGAGCGGCGCCGGGAAGATCAACCTCGACCAGATGGAAATGAAGATCGACCCCCGTAAGGAATGGAATCAGATTTATGCCGATGGATGGCGCATCTTCCGCGATTATTTTTACGTCGACAACCTGCACGGCGTTAATTGGCCCGAAGTGAAGGAGCGATACAGCGTGCTGCTTCCCCATGTGAGCCACCGTGCCGACCTGGATTACATCCTCAACGAGATTGTTTCGGAGAGCAATGCCGGTCACTCTTATGTCGACTGGGGTGATTTTAAAAGGGTGAAACGGGTGGATGGCGGTCTGCTGGGTGCTGACCTGGTGGCCGATGAGGCCGCTGGGCGCTACAGGATGACGAAAATTTACCAGGGTGAAAACTGGAATCCCTCCCGTCGCTCTCCCCTGACCGAAACGGGTGTGAACGTCAGGGAAGGCGATTACCTGCTGCGGATCGACGGCCGGGAGATTACCCTGAACGACAACCCTTATCTTTTCCTGGAGAATAAAGCGGGTAAGAAGGTGGAACTCACCGTCAACGGAAAACCCGGGATGACAGGTGCGCATACGGAAGTCATACAGCCCATTGCCAGCGAACTGGAGCTGTTTGGCCTCGACTGGGTCAACCAGCGGCGTGAAATGGTCGACAAACTCTCGGGTGGCCGGATTGGGTATATTTATGTGCCCAATACCTCGACCGATGGCAACCGGGAACTCTATCGCGGCATCTATGCCTATCATGACAAGGAAGCCCTGATCATCGACGACCGCTACAACGGCGGCGGCTTCATCCCCGACCGGATGGCCGACCTGCTCGACCGTAAAACCCTGGTGTGGTGGCACCGCAATGGTCTGGAACCTTCCAAGGCTCCCGGCGTGGCCCATGACGGCCCCAAAGTCATGCTCATCAATGGCTATTCCTCCTCGGGAGGTGATGCCTTCCCCTATTTCTTCAAGAAAATGGGTCTGGGAAAACTCATCGGCACCCGTACCTGGGGCGGCCTGATCGGAATCTCCGGAAATGCCAGGCTCGTCGATGGCGGATATATCTCGGTGCCCCGCTTCGGAATATACGACGAGAACAGCCAGTGGATCATAGAGGGAATCGGCGTCTATCCCGACATCGAAGTGGTCGACCGGCCCGAACAACTGGCAAAGGGTGTCGATCCAGGTATCGAAAGAGCCGTCAAGGAATTGCTGATAGAACTGGAGAAAAACCCGGTAAAACGGCCTTCTACTCCAAAATCACCCGACCGTTCCGGATGGATCGAAAAGGAGATCCGGTAACCCGAACTCCTCCCTTCACCTGGCAGGTTCTCTTCAAAACCACAAATAAACATCCGGTCAAAGTCCTGACCGGATGTTTTTTTTTCAGAACATGCCCTAAGGAATTGGCTGAACGGCTAATTCACCCGTGAAAACCGGGATTCCAAATTGCACACAACGTGGAAAAACACTTTTCAATTTGGGAAAATTTCCTTAAATTTAGTAAGATTCAGAACCATGAGGATATGGACCCGTCAGATGAAAATTTGTCGATGGAGCAGGCCTTCCTACGTAAACTGAATGACACCATTTACCAGAACCTGAGCAAAGAGGATTTCGGAGTAAAAGAGTTGTCGCATGAGATGAACATGAGCAGGTCAACATTACTCCGGAAAGTAAAAAAAGAGACCCATAATTCAGTCAACCAGTATATTCGCCAACTGAGGCTGGAACGTGCCATGGAGATGTTACAGGATAATGTGGCCTCTGTGTCTGAAATAGCCTTCCAGACGGGTTTCGGTAGTCCCGCGTACTTTAACACCTGTTTCCATCATTATTTCGGGTTCCCTCCCGGAGAAGTGAAAAAAATGAAAACCCTGACCTCAAAACAAGGAATTCCGGAAACAGAAAGCAATGCAAAGCCAAATAAGAAGAGAAGTACAGGAAAAAATTCCTTCAGGTGGATGATCCCTGTCTCTGTCGTTCTTATTGTGGGGATTACCTCCATCTTTTTCATACTCCCGGAATCACTGAAAACCTGGTTCCCCGGTAATTCAGGGGCGATGGGAAATAAGGTCAAATCCATTGCTGTTCTGCCATTCAAGAACCTGAGTGAAGACAAGGAATTCCAGTATTTTGCCGATGGCGTAATGGAAGACATTCTTGTCAACCTCAGTTATGTCAAAGATTTTAAGGTGGTCTCACGCACCTCAGTTGAAACGTTCCGTGAAAATGCACCCCCATTGCCTGAAATATCCAGGAAACTGAATGTGGATTACATTCTGGAAGGAAGTGTTCAAAGCTCCGATAGCCAGTTGCGGGTAAGGATCCAGTTCATTGAAGCCAGAACCGACAGTCATTTGTTTTCAGAGACCTTTGACCGGGATTTGTCTGATATTTTTAGCATTCAGAGTGAAATAGCCCGGAAAATATCCAGGGAACTTCAGGCCACCCTGTCAGAAGAAGAGATTGAACACATTGAAAAAATGCCCACCCGGAATATGGAGGCCTACAAGCAATACCTCATGGGACGGTATTTCTGGAATAAAAGAGACAAGGCCAGTCAGTTAAAAAGTATCGCCTGTTTTGAGAACGCATTGGCCATAGATTCCACTTACACATTGGCGTATGCCGGTCTGGCTGATGCTTACTTTATCCTGACCTGGTGGGACTGGTATCCCCGTCAGGAAGGATATCTGAAAGCAAAAAAACTGGCATTAAAGGCTTTGGAAATGGACAGGGAACTCGCAGAGGCGCATGCCACCCTGGGGGGTATTTTCTGTTACGGAGATTGGAATTGGCTTGAAGCCAGGAAAGAACTTGAACGGGCCATAAAAATTAACCCTAATTACGTCAACGGATATCAATATTATGCTGAATTTCTGGATATCATCAATGACAGAGAGGGTGCACGCAAAAGCATTGATAAGGCATTGGAATTGGATCCTTATGCCTACATGCCAAATGTCATTAGTGCCATCTGTTATTCTAATGAGGGGAAACTGGATGAATCTATCAAAGCACGCTACAATATTCTGGAAATCTACCCTGATAAGTTTGAAATTTATTACAGTCTGTTTCAGAATTACATTGTAAAGAAAGATTCCCTAAAAGCGCTGGAAACTTTCAAGAAGTATTGGATGAAGGAGACTCCTTCTGAAATAACAGTACATGAAATCGAAAATGTATATAAGAAATCAGGTATAAGAGGATTAGTGGAAATGTGTATTGAGTCAGAGCTGGGAAATCCCCGTCCTTCCCCTTATGTGATTGCCATAAAATATGCAATGCTGGGTGAAAAGGAGAAAACATTGACATTTCTTGAAAAAGCCATGGAAGAACGCATCCCTGCTCTTCCACGGATTAACTCCAATCCGCTCTTTGACAACCTGCGTTCGGAGCCCCGGTTTAAACGACTGATTGAGGAAATGGGATTGACCCGCTTTGGTAAATAGTCAATTTCGTAAGTTTTTGAAGCATCGGCGACCATTATCCTCAGCATTACGCAAACCGGGGTATTTGCCTTTACAGAGGATACACCTTTGTAAGATCCGTATCCCAGGAGGGTTGTTTGCTCATCAGCGCTCAGGATGCCCCGGCGTTAGCCTCAAAACCATGAAAAAAGCATCCGGTCAAAAACTGACCGGATGCTTCGTTGACTTTTCTTAAGGCCTCTGCCCCAAAAGGGTTTTTCCTCCTTCCAGACTCAAGATTCCAATATTCAAGATTCCAGACTTCGGATTCCTCCTTCCAGACTCAAGATTCCAGACTCCCGATTCCCGATCATTCCTTCTCAATGGTGATCACCTCCCTGAAGAGGTCTTTGTTTTCATTGATTTTGGCTTCGCTGCCATAGATGCAGAAGTTATTTTTGGCCAGGATGTCGGCCACCATTCCGCTCATGCCGCTGATATCTTCGGCTGTAGTGGAGAGAATTTCCTTCCGTTCCTG
Organism: Bacteroidales bacterium; assembly: GCA_012729335.1. Taxonomy (GTDB): domain Bacteria; phylum Bacteroidota; class Bacteroidia; order Bacteroidales; family Prolixibacteraceae; genus UBA1413. Next base: position 363,139 of record JAAYDJ010000007.1, read on the forward strand.
TTCCAGCATGCCGGCGGTGGTTTTCTCAAAGTGGTACTGCATGGCAGTACGTCCTTTCTGGGAAGCTGTTTTGGGCTGGTCAATGCGGGCGATGGTCCCGATGATATAACGGGTCATGGCCTTTTCGTCGGCTTTGAAATTCTGCAGGTAAACCGCGGTGGAGTCGTAATTGACGAGGGTCTCCCTCAGGTTGGGATCCCGGTACGACATAAAATAAACCCCGCCGGCAGGGGAGAAGGAGGAGTACCCCCCGTAGGCTCCGCCCATGACCCTGATGCGTGTTTGCAGCCAGTCGGTGCTGATGATCTGGTTTAGCACACTCATCTTACCGGTCCAATCGTATCCCAGCATTTTGAAATTGTAAGCCTTGACCACATACTGTACCTTGGAAGCCGAGAGCAGTGCCTCATTGCCCTGATTGAGGGGAAGTTGCCACGACTGCAACGCATCATTTCCTTCGGGGAAATCCGCGGCGGTCCGTTCCAGTTCAGTGGTAAACACGGGAATTTCGGCAGGAGAACAGGTGACGGCGGCAACCAGGTTCTTCCGGTTGAAGAGCAGGGCGGCCGTTTCTTCCAGGTTGCGGCTGATCTCCGGGAAGAGTTCGTCATAACGGGTCACCAGCTGCGACAGGAACCGGTAATAGTCGAGGCCTCCCGTGAGTTCGTTGAACATTCCGCTCTGTGAGTAGTAAGAGGCGGCCCTGATACGGGCGTAGTTCAGGCCGTTTTGTTTGATGTCGGCATCTACATTCGAGAAATGACGGGTAAGGACCGCCTTCAGGCGGAGGGTGTCGCGGTAATCGGAACGGAAGAGGATCTCGGCCAGCAAATCGGCCATCTTGCCGGTTTTATCAGCCATGGCCTTGGCCGAAACGATCATTTTGGGCTGCATCCCTTCATCGCTCCGGTTTTCCAGAAATGTGGACAGCTCACTGCTGAAACCTCCGGTGTGGATGTTCAGCGCGTTCTCCAGCTCCCCGAAACTGTAATGTTCAGTGTTCATTTTCCCCAGAAGCGAGGATAACAATGCCGCATAGGGTATCTTTTCCTGTGGAAGCTGTCTCAGGTCAAAATAATAATCGGCATATATGATACCGTTGGTGAACTGGTCACAGTGCATGACCTTAAGGCCGTTGGTCTTCAAGGGTTTCACGGTGTGAAATTCCGCTTCCGCGGGTATGTCGGAAATTTCCAGCATCGGTATGCTGGCCAGCGCCTCAGGTGTGTCTTCCCGTTGCTGGAATTCCATCAGTTCTTTGGTTTCGTTGATGATCGAGTCGAGCTGGGCTTCGGATAAGGAGGCCTTCAGGGCAACCAGTTCCTTTTCCACTTCGGCATCGCGGCGGGCCTGTAACCCCGGATCGGGTTTCAGAGTCAGCAACAGCGCATGGGGATTGTTCAGCAGATAACGGTCGACCAGCGACTCCAGCATATGGCTTTCCAGGGCCTTTTTGACTTCCGCCAGGGGTTTCTCAAACTCCAGTCCCAGAAAGGGATCGCCTGAGTAAATCCAGGGCTGCTGGTTCCGGAAAGTGTACATCAATCCCTTATGGGGGGTGTTCCCCTCCCGGAGGGTGAACTCGGTACGGTTCAGAAGCCCCTCGATCATGGTTTTATCAAAGCCTTCGGACACTACCTTCTGAAGGGTTTCAGTGACCACCTCGCGAAAACGGTCGCGGTCACCGGGATTGGCATTCTGCACGACGATGGCGAACACATTCTGCTGCATCTCCAGGAACCATCCCATCACCTCATGGCCAATCCCCGCCTCCTGAAGGGCCAGCCGCAACGGGGCCGACTCGTGATTGACCAATGCGTTGGCAATGAACTCAAAGGCCATGGAGGTCCCCCGGTCGGTATTCAGATTGGTCACAAAACTCATGGCCAGATAGGTGTTGTCCTTGACCGGACTCCCCGCAGGAACAGCGTAACTCTCCTCCACGACCTTCATCTCACTGAATGGCGCCTGAAGCGGAATCTCCGTGATGTCGCCCGATACCTCATAATGCGATAGGTACTGCTCGTTGATGAACTGCAGCTCCCTGTTCAGGTCGGCATCCCCGTAAAGCGTGATGAAACTGTTGGAGGGATGATAAAACTTTTTGTGGAAAGCCTTGAAATATTCCTGCGTCAACCCCGGAATGGCGCTCGGATGACCCCCTGATTCCTTGCCATACGTGTTGTCGGGAAAGAGATTCTTGCCCGTCTGATAATAGAGTTCGGTCATGGGGTCGGAATAGGCTCCCTTCATCTCATTGTAAACCACCCCCTTGTATACCAGGGGCCCCTCTTTATCGGTGAGCTCCAAATGCCATCCCTCCTGTTTCAGAACCCGGGAATCCTCCAGCATCACCGGGTTGAAAACGGCATCCAGATAAACATGCATCAGATTGAAATAATCCTTCTCATTCATGCTCGCCACCGGATAGGTCGTGAAGTCGGAACTGGTCATCGCGTTCAGAAAGGTGTTCAGAGATCCTTTCAGAAGCACGTCAAAGGGGCTCTTCACCGGAAAATGCTTCGATCCGTTAAGCACCGAATGTTCCAAAATATGGGGCGTGCCAAAATCGTTTTCCGGAACGGTTTTGAATGCGATGTTAAAAAGCTTGTTGGGATCAGCGGCGGCGATTTTCAACAAGTGCGCCCCGCTTTTTTCATGCACAAAGTAAAGGCATTCTGCATTGACCTCCTTTACAAAACGCTTCTCTATCAGTTTGAATCCCTGGTAGACTTCATTCACCTTATACTCCCCCTGACTGCCGCAGGATGTGATAACCGTCGCCAGTGCGATCAACAGAATGGATGGAAAATTCTTCTTCATATACGATGTTTTATGGTTTTTTCTTTGGGGGGTGAAAATTACAACAATTATTGTTATCCTGCGGGAATTTTTCCACATTTGCGCAACCGATCTTTTCCCGGATGGCTCTGAATTACCTTTTTATCTTCTTTTTCCTGATCGCTTTTGTCATTGGGTTGGCCAGGCTTCTGTTCACGGGAGACACGGAAGTCTTCAGTCTGATGGTGAATGCCACCTTTGACAGTGCCAAAACCGGTTTTGAGATCTCCCTGGGGCTCACCGGGGTGCTGACCCTCTGGATGGGGATCATGAAAGTGGGGGAGAAGGGGGGTGTGGTCAGGCTTTTTGCCCGGGCCATCGGGCCGTTCTTCAACAAGCTGTTTCCGGCTCTGGGGAAGGACCACCCGGCCTATGGATCGATTATCCTGAACATCGCGGCCAACATGCTCAACCTTGACAATGCGGCCACCCCTGTAGGACTACAGGCCATGAAGGAAATGCAGGCCTCCAACCCCCACAAGGAAACCGCCAGCGACCCCATGATTATGTTCCTGGTGCTCAACACCTCAGGACTGACGATCATCCCGGTAAGCATCATGGTGTACCGGGCCCAGCTGGGTGCAGCCAATCCCGCCGATATCTTCCTTCCTATCCTCATTGCTACCTATTTCTCCACCCTGGTCGGACTGATTGCCGTATCGCTTTATCAGAAAATCAACCTGCTGAACCGCACGGTACTGGCTTATCTGGGCTCCATCACCCTGGTGATCGGCGCCCTCATATGGTATTTCTCAACCCTCGAACAGGCGCAGATCACCCGCATCAGCGGCCTGGTCAGCAATGTCATCCTCTTTTCCATCATCACAGGATTCATACTGGCAGGATTCATCAGGAAGATCAATGTCTATGAGGCCTTTATTGAGGGTGCTGTCGACGGATTCAAGACGGCCGTCAAGATCATTCCCTATTTGGTAGCCATCCTGGTGGCCATTGGGGTTTTCCGGGCTTCCGGGGCCATGGACTGGTTACTTTCGGGGTTGTCCTGGGTCGTTTCCCTGTTCGGACTGAACACCGATTTCATTCCGGCCATGCCCACAGCCCTGATGAAACCCCTCAGCGGCAGCGGAGCCCGCGGAATGATGGTCGACGCCATGACCACCTATGGCGCCGATTCCTTTGTGGGGCGCCTCTCCTCCATATTCCAGGGAGCTACCGACACCACTTTTTACATTCTGGCGGTCTACTTCGGCTCCGTGGGCATCAAAAATACAAGATATGCCGTGGTCTGCGGACTTCTGGCCGACTTTGCCGGCGTCATCGCCGCCCTTTTCCTGGGATATCTCTTCTTCCACTAGAAAGAGAACGTTGCCATCTCCTTCCTGAAGGGTTTCTCCTGAATCTGAAAAATTCTCCCCGCTGTTCCGGCAAATTTCCTGAAATATTTCCTAAATTGGAGTCATTCTCCACGAAGCAACTTTAACCTTATGGACCAGCTGAAAAAGGGTGGTTCGATGACACCCAAGCGTAATTCCCTGGTTCTGCCCTTGTCAGGCAACCTTCCGGAAACGGAAACCGGTGGGAAAGCCCGGTCTCTCCTATATCTCCGGGAAAAGGGGTATGCTGTGCCCCGGAGTTATCTGGTGCCGGGCAAAGTCTTTGAGCGTTACCGCTAGTCAGGTGATGCCACTGTGGAGCAGTTGCGCAGGGAGGTTGCGGGCCTGCCTATGCTGCCTTATGCCGTAAGGTCCTCCGCATATGGGGAAGACGGATCCGTACATTCCTGTGCCGGCCAGTTTCTGACGCTTCTGAACCGTAAAGGAGAGGAGGAGATTATCGGGGCCATCCTGGAGGTATGGAGATCAGCCACAGGGTTCACTACAGGCGAATATTCCCGCATGGCAGGCCAGCAAAATGGCATGCCAGGGTGCGCCGTGATCATACAGGAGATGGTGGACTCCCGTTTTTCAGGGGTGAGCTTCAGCCGTAACCCGGTTACCGGGGCCCCCGAAACGATTATCGAAGCGGTGGAAGGCAGGGGTGAAGAGCTGGTGCAGAAAGGGACCACCCCGCTCCGCTGGAAATTCCGGGGAAACAGAGCCATGGAGGGGGAGTGCGGTCACCTCCTCTTCAAAGTGGTCACCCAGGTGGCCTCATCCACCCGAAACCTCCAGCGGTCGGCAGGTTTTCCAGTCGATATCGAGTGGGCCTGGGATGGCCGGAAACTGTGGTTTCTGCAGATGCGCAGAATTACCGCCCAGAAACACCTGACAGTCTACTCCTCACGGATGGCAGGGGAGATGTTGCCCGGCCAGATCAAGCCCCTGGTATGGTCAGTCAACATTCCCCTGGTGGTCGGTGCCAAAACAGCCCTGGCAGAGGAAATTACCGGTCCCCTCCGCATCAGGCCTCATGAACTGGTTCGAAGTTTCAGCTACCGCACCTATTTCAACCTCGATAAACTCGGGGAGATCCTGCAACAATTCGGACTGCCACCGGAATCCCTGGAAACGGTTATGCGTGGTAACCACCACTCCATGAGTGGATTCCGCCCAGGATGGAAAACACTCCGCCATCTCCCGCGGATGGTCCGCTTCCTGCGACACAAGCTCCGCTACCCCGACCGCTTCGAAACGGAATACCTCGGGATGAATGAGCAGGCTCAGACGCTCAGGAATAAACTGGCTACTTTTTCCCTGCCCGGAGATTATCATCCTTTGTTTGACCAGCTTTACCGGCAGGGACAACAACTGGCCCATTTCAATATCGTCATACCCGTACTGATGCGGATAACCATGCGGCGGCTGCAGAAAAAGATGGAAAAAGCGGGGATCCCCTTTGACCAGAAGCGGTTTGCCATGGCGTTCCCCCGACTGGAGGAGTGGTCCCCCGTGGTTTTGATGGCCCAAATGAAAACCGCCTATGAAGATCTGCCTCCATCCCTCCGGCAGGAGATTCACGGTCCGGCTGACTTGCCCAATCATCCCAGCACCGCCTCCCTGGCGGACGGCTTTGCCCTGTTTATGGAACGGTTCGGCCATTTCAGCCGCTCCGGAAACGACTTTTCCGTTCCCAAGTGGGAGGAACAACCCGATGAGGTCTGGAAAATGATCCTAAACTCATCTCACCCGGGGGATGAAGCCGGGAAAATGGAAAATGCGGGGTGTCGAACTGAGGTGAGCCGGGCTGTTCAGCTGCCACGGAAACTGGAAAAACTGTGGCTGAAAGCCGGCAGACTGATGGTTTACAGGGAACAGATCAGCTCTTTGTATATTTTAGGATATGGTCTTTTCCGGACCTTCTTCCTGAAAACCGGCGCCTGGCTGACCGGGCTGGGGATCATCGCTGAGCGCGGGGATATTTTCTTTCTGACGCGTGAAGAGGTGGAAGCTGCCATCGGTGCTCCCGGCGATGACAAGTGTGGGGCATGAAACCCCGCAGGCTGCTTCGATGGCCGACGGACGGGTGTCATAAGGGGCCAGCAAAGCCAGACCTTTGATGCGGGGTTCCATCGCAGCAGCCAGCACGGCGGCCCCTCCGCCCATGCTGTGCCCCATCAGACAAACCGTTTCACTCAGCCGCCCGTAAAAGAGAGAGCCGTGCTCGCCGTTCCAGGAGGCCACCTGCCCGGCCACGACTGCCAGATCTTCCGCCAAGCGACGGTGCGAGGGAAACATCCCCCTTTCGGCCAATGGAAAGGCCACCACACACCCCTCCGGTACCACCAGTTCAACCAGATGACGATAGCTGCCCGGTGCCAGCATATAGCCATGTCCGAACACAATGACCGTGAGTGGCTTTCCCTCTCCGGCCGGGGGGTGATCCTTTTCCTCAATTTCCTCCGGATACCATATTTCAACTGGAATCTTCCGCTGGCCCCTGGCGGGGTCCGTCACCGTGATGGTGGTATGTCCTGCCTTACGGGTCCGGGCCGAAACCTCTTTCCCCGCGAAAAACAGAGTCAGAAAACAGAGCAGAAGGCCATACTTCATTCTTCAGTCCTTTTTTTGTGATTGGCTTCTTGTTGATTTACCCGTTTTGGGCGTGCCCGTCATCTTCACGCCCGTGGTCCCGGCTTCTGCTGTCCTCATCAGGCCGCAGACCGGTCTCTTCGGCTTTTTCTTTTCTGACGGAGGTGACATCCCAGGCACAATCGGTCTCATGGATGGAAAAGTCCCTTTCCGTTTGCAGGGTTTCGGTGAGTTGATCGGAGAAGCGGCGCGATTCGCGTATGAAGTGGGTTTCGTCTTTCAGCCAGTGTTCATAGAGTTCCCGCATAATGCTGTCTTCGTGATGTTTGAAGGTGAGGGCGGCGCGATGGGCCTGGTAACGGTTGAACCCCAGGAAGTGGAGGGAGCGGCTGCCCAGTTCGACGGCCGAGTTAAATGTTTCACGCTGCACCATCTGCACCCCCAGCTTATAGAATTCAAATTCGTGAAAGGTGTCCCGGGCACGGGCGGCGATTTTCAGGTTGGGGTAGTTTTTCTTGAGCCAGCCGGCGATCTTAAGGGCTTCATCGTCTTCGGCCATGGTAAGCACCAGCAGGCGGGCATCCTTGACACCGGCGGCTTCGAGCATCTCGGGGCGGGTGACATCACCATAAAAGAGCTTGAATCCATATTTGCGGAGGATCTCCACATTGGCGGGATTGCTGTCGAGAATGGTGACCGTGAAGCCGTTGGCGATGAGCAACCGTCCCACGACCAATCCGAAGCGGCCGAATCCGGCGATGATGATTTTATTGCCTGTTTCGGGAATTTTGTCGGGGACCTCCCTGTTGCGGCGGCGGACATACCAGGGTCTGACCAGTTTCTCATTGATGACCAGCAGCAGGGGAGTGAGGGCCATGCTGAAAATGATCACCATGATTATCAAGGAGGAGGTTTCATGATCGAAGATGCGCAGGGTATCGGAGAAGGAGACCAGTACAAAACCGAACTCACTGGCCTGTGCCAGGGCCAGGGCAAAAAGAACATGCCTTCCGTGGCGTAGACCGAACACCCGGGCCGTGACCCACAAGGCTCCAAACTTGAGAAGGATCAGCAAAAGTACCAGTCCAGCGATCAGCAGCGGTTCCCGGAAAAAGAGGGTGAAATTGATGCCAGCCCCCACAGAGATAAAAAAGAGCCCCAGCAACAGTCCTTTGATGGGTTCAATGGTCACTTCGAGTTCGTGCCGGTATTCGTTTTCGGCCAGCACAACCCCGGCGATAAAGGTTCCCAGGGCGGGCGAAAGGCCGATTTTTGCCGTTCCGTAGGCGCTGCCGATGACCAGCAAAAGCACAGAGGCGGTGAAAACCTCCCTCATGCCGGCACCTGCCACGAAACGGAAGATATGGCGGGCCACGAACCTCCCGGCGAAAATCACGGCCATTCCGACCGTGACAATCAGCAGCAACTGCAAAGCCCCCGGCAGGGCGGCAAATCCTTCCTGAGGGGGCGGGACCTGCCGCTTCACATCGGAGATGCCTCCGATTACTGCCAGCAAGGGGAGCAACGCCAGGATGGGAATCACGGCCAGGTCCTGGAAAAGCAATACCGAAATGGCAGAGCGGCCGCCGCTGTTCTTGAGGAGTCCCTTTTCGGAGAGGGTCTGCAACACGATGGCCGTGGAGGAAAGCGATAGGATCAGTCCCATGGCGGCCGCCTGGTTAGGCCTTAATCCCATCATCCAGGCGGCCCCGGCAATCACCAGCGTGGTCGTCACCACCTGCATCCCTCCCATCCCGAAAATCGAATGCCTGGTTTTCCAAAGCAGGGAAGGCTGCATTTCGAGCCCGATGAGAAAAAGCATCAGGACCACCCCGAATTCCGCAAAATGCATCACTTTTTCGCTTTCCTGGCCGACCCACCCCAATACATAGGGACCGATGATTACTCCCGCCAGGAGATACCCCGGTACCGATCCCAACCCGGTCTTTTTGGCCAGCGGAACGGTGATCACCGCCGCCAGCAGGTAAATCATCGCCTGTAAGAAGAAATCCTGGTTATACATACCGGTTTGTTAGGGGATGAGAGAATTAATGGATTCCGCATCCTGCCATTTGACAGTGGGCAGGGTGTTGTCGCGAAGGGCTGTAAGCAGCCTGGCATACCAGTCGGCGTACCGGTCGATCTCCTCTTCCCTGAGGAGGTGGGAACCGTGGACCACAAAGGGGGGCAGGTATTCCATACCGCACAGGCGGGCCGTCTGATGAAAGGGGGCCAGGAACTGCTTTACGGAGTAGTGGCTGAATCCCTGACGGGTGTATACGGCCTCGCTGCCTCCCGTGCTGATCACCGACAGGGCTTTCTTCCCGTGGAGGTTGGTCCCCTTCCGGCCGTAAGCAAAATTGTGTTCCAGCACCAGGTCCATCCACTCCTTGAGGAGAGCCGGACAACTATACCAATAGAAAGGGTGCTGCCAGATCAGGACGTCGTGGACGCGGAGCTGCTTTTGTTCATAGGGCACGTGGATGAAAAAATCGGGGTAACGGTCGTAGAGGTTACAGAAAGTAACTCCTTCGACTTCGCCTGCAGCCCTGGCCAACCGGCTGTGAATCCTCGATTTGTGCAGGGCCGGATGGGCAAATAGAATAAGTATCTTCTTCATAGGGTGGGATTGCCTTTGTCGCTGCGGTGTATGTTGCCCGTTGTTCAGAAGAGCCCCCGGGACGGTGCATAAGACCAGGGTTTCTTGACTTCCGGGGTATTGGTGTCGGCACCCCTGGCGGTGATCAGCGTGCTGATGGTCCAGGCTTTCATCCCTTCCTCCGGAAATGGGACCATCAGGGTCTCTACTTCCTGCCGGGGAAGTTTTTCGTCGAGCCAGGCACCCTCACTCCCTTCAGGCAAGATCAGGGGCATTCTTTTTTTTGTATTGTGGATCTCTGCCATCAGGGGATTGGCATCGGTGGTGAGGATCGAAAAGGTATGAAGGGTTTCCCTCTCCGGATACTCCCAGATATCCCAAAGTCCTCCGAACGAGAAAACCTCCTTGCCGGAAAGGGTGATGAACCAGGGGATCTTTTGCGTGCCCACACTCTGCCATTCAAAGAAGCCATCGGCAGGAACCAGGCACCTGCGGGTGGCCAAAGACTTCCGGAATGAGGGTTTTTCGAAGGCCGATTCCGAGCGGGCATTCAGGGTCTTGCCCCTTATTTCCGCAGCCTGCTCAGGATCACGGATCCACGACGGTACCAATCCCCATTGCAACAGGGTGATCTGCCTCTCTTTGCCTCCATGTACCACCGGCATCAGCGGGAAATTAAAACCGTTGACATGGTGCCGGGGCTCCCAGGTGACCGCCGGTGTAAACGGGGCATGATAGCGGTTCTCCAGGTTTTTGGCCACCTGGCTCATTGAATAGTGAAAACACATAATCTGAAATGTTGCTCTCTTTCAAAAGTACACTTTTTTTTCATGGGTTACCCTGACGCTTACCCAGAGCTACCCTTCTTGAACTACGTAACGGCACTGCTGTCCCATCCTCAAATATAGACAATACAATTCATGAATTTCGCTACGGCACTGTTCCCATTGACCCTTTCACGGCATGGTCCTGCCTTGATGCCTGCCTTTTGTGAGAGGTCCGGCTTATATCGGGGCCCAGGCATCATAAAACGACCCGGGTTCCACGCTTGAACCTGTAGTTTATGTAAGGCGGATTTCCATCAGGTCGCTCCAGCGGGTGGTGTATCCCGGGGAGAGTTTTTCCTGGCGGAGTCTCCACTTGCGGGTGGTCCCCTGTGTGGCCACCTGAAGGGTCTGCCGGCCGTAGCGGCGGTTGACCTCGTCGAGTGACTCCATGAGTTTCCGGTGTTTGCCAGTTTCCGCAGAAGAAAAAAGGTCTTGCTGGACCTCTCCTTCGGGGACCAGGCCCGTGACGATGACCCCGGCTTTCTTGTACAGGTAACCTGGGCGGTAAATGGCCCTGAGGGCTTCTACGGCCGCCTTGACCAGCAGGATGGAGTCGTTGGTGGGGGTGGCCAGGGTGATCACCCGGTTGCGGGCATACTGCGGCTGGTCGGTGCGGAAGGCATTGGTGTGAATGAAGACCATCATCTGGGTGGCGGCGCTTTTCCCGCGGCGCAGTTTGGCGGCGCACATGGTGGCGAAGGTCGCGATGGCCTCCTCCAGTGGGCCGGGTTCGCCCTGAGGTTTCCCGAAGGAGCGGGAGGTACAGATGGCCTGGCGCGCCGGAACCGCTTCCTCCAGCGCCAAACAGGAAATACCACACAACTCCTGCCGGGTACGCAGACCCGTCACGGTCATCTCCCGGCGCACCCACTCCTCCGGAGCCCGGCTGAGGTCATAGGCTGTGATGATTCCCCGGGCGGTAAGTTTGGCCGAATACTGCCTGCCAATCCCCCACACTTCGCCCACTGGCGTCTGCTGAAGCACTTCGGTGATCTCTTCTTCCCCTTTGAGCAGACAAACCGGCATCTTGTTCTTCTTGGCCAGGTGATTGGCGATCTTGGCCAACGTCTTGGTCGGGGCCACACCTATCCCAACCGGAATTCCCGTATGCTTCAACACGGTCTTCCTGATGCGTTGGGCAAGAGCCTCCGCTCCCTCCGGCGATATCCCCGTCAGGTCAAGAAATGCCTCATCAATCGAATAGATTTCCATGGAGGGTACCAGCGCCGCCAGAGTCGCCATCACCCTCGACGAAAAATCACCGTAAAGGGCATAATTCGACGAAAATACTGCCACACCGTGGGCAGTAAGCAGCGATTCGATTTCAAAGGCGGGGACACCCATCCTGATGCCCAGCGCCTTGGCTTCCTCCGACCGGGCAATCACGCATCCGTCGTTGTTCGATAGAACCACCACCGGCTTATGGCGCAGGGCAGGATTGAAAACCCGTTCGCAGGAGGCATAGAAATTATTGCAGTCAACCAGTGCGAACAACTTCTCAACGGCATTCTTCTTTCGGGCATCTCCTGAAGACATGGGTTTATTCACATTAAGTAAGAGTCATTCTGACAGTGAGTTATATAATTTTATCAATGCCGTAATCTCCGCTTCTTTGTTAAACCGTGTCTTGTTCTTCCTGAGGAATTCATCGAGTTCGGCAGGGTAATCCCCGAGGATGGCCGCCAGTTCTTTTTTGTTTCTGACTCTTTTGGCCTCGGCCGGAAGAATCCTCAGGTAATAGTCGCTGTCGGTCCGCTTAAAGCGGGCGGGAACCGGATCCTTGTAAGCCTGCGCCGGTTCCGCGGGGAGGAGGGTGACGTTCTTTTTCTGGAGAAGGAGGGCTTTCCCTTCTGCGAGGACCATGAAATAGCCCTTCTCGATCCGGTTGGCAATGGTATAAGGGGCATACACATACTTCTCGTCACCGATCATGATATGGTCAATCAGTTCAGGCACGCCGATGACGAAAGGCTTTCCCTCCTCGTTGCGGAATTCGATTTGGTTATTGTAAATGTTAAGGCGCAAAGGGATTCCGGAGTACCTCTGGCTGGAGGTGGTGACGATCTCTCCGGGAATGAATTCCTTTTTGTCCCAGGGGGAACCGTTTACTTCTTCGACTTCCCCGACGTTTTCGTTGTACTGGTGTTTTTTGAATTCGCGGTAAAAATCATCAAGCGACATGTTGACGACCTGTTGGGACCAGGCCGCCGGCTGCAGCAGCAGGCTGAGCAGTAAGAGAAAGAAAAACCGTTTCATTTCCGGATATTTGTTAAGGACCCCTCAAAATTAGCTATTTTTCGGGACCAAAAGTGTAGATTTGGCGCCTAAACGGAGGAATCGATGAGCGGGCATACACATACGCATGGTCATGACCACCGGTCGGGGCACACCCGTAACAGGCTGGCGCTGACGGTGGTGCTGAATTCGGCCATTACGGTGGCCCAGGTGATCGGTGGCATTATCTCGGGCAGTCTGGCCCTGATATCCGATGCTCTGCACAACCTGAGCGACGTGTTGGCGGTGGTGCTGGCCTGGGTGGCCCATTATCTCTCGGGGAAGCCCCGCACGGGGAGGTCCAGTTTCGGACTTCAGCGCGCGGAGATTCTGGCGGCCTTCATCAACGCCCTGGTGTTGATGGGTATTTCGGTTTTTTTGGTGGTGGAGGCCATCCGCAGGTTCATGCATCCCGGGGAGGTCGATCCCGTCTGGATGTTCTGGCTGGGGTTGCTGGGCATTGTGGCCAATGGCATATCAGTGCTGATCCTTCACGGAGGCCGGAACCATAACCTTAACATGAAAGCCGCTTATCTGCACCTGCTGGGGGATACCCTCACCAGCGTGGCCGTGGTCGCCGGAGCCCTCTGTATTCACTTCCTGGGATGGTACTGGATCGACCCTGTCGTCACCCTCCTGATCAGCGCTTACCTGGCCGTGCATACCTGGTCCATTCTCCGGGAATCAGTGGAAATCCTCATGCAGATGTCACCGGCACACCTTGATCCCGACAAAGTTTCCCGGGCCGTAGCTTCCGTGGAAGGCGTCAGGTCTGTCCACCATATCCACATCTGGAAGCTCAATGACGAACGGATCCATTTCGAAGCGCACGTTGTTCTGCCTGCCGATAGCCTGGTTTCCGAAACAGCCTCTATCCACAAAAAGATCAAGGAAATGCTGAAAGCCGGGTTCGGTATCAACCATGTGACCATCCAGTTCGAATACAAAAACAAGACGGAAGCCGACTGCGACTGCTGACCGGCACGGTCCAGCAAAGCTGACTGCTCACCAGTAAGGTCCACTTATGCTGACTGCTGACCGGTATGGTCCACTAAAACTGAATGCTCACCAATAAGGTCCACTTATGCTGATTGCTGACCGGTGTGGTCTGACGGTGCCGTCAGGTGTTCCAGATACCGGCCACCGCAGTGTGGCAGAACGCGCAGCGCCCGTTTTGAATATGGTTGGTAAGGATGGAGAATCCGCGCCGTTCGACGACGGCTTTTCCGCAAGCGGGACATATGGTGTCTTCAAAACCCTTGCCGGGGACGTTCCCGATGTACACATATTTCAGTCCCTCCTTCAGGGCGGCTTCCCTGGCCTTGAGCAGGGTATTCAGGGGAGTCACGGGCAGTTGGGTCAGTTTGTGCAGGGGAGTGAACCTGCTGAAGTGGAGGGGGACCTCCCTGAAGCCGTGGTCGGCCAGCCATCGGCACATGCGGCCGATCATCGCCAGGTCATCGCTCCACGAAGGCACCACCAGATTGGTGATTTCCAGCCATACCTTGCTTTTCTGCAGGGTGACCAGCGTGTCGAGGACCGGCTGCATCTTGCCTCCCGTCAGTTTGAGATACAGGTCCTGATCGAATACCTTGAGGTCGATGTTGGCGGCATCGAGATAAGGGATCAGTGCATTGAGGGGTTCCGGATTGATATAGCCGTTGGATACCATCACGTTCTTCAGTCCGGCATTGCGGGCGATCCTGGCCGTATCGAACATATATTCATAGAAGGAGATGGGTTCCGAGTAGGTATAGGCAATGGAAGTGCAGTCGTTTTTAAGGCAGTTTGCCACCACGGCATCGGGCATCAGTTCGATGTTGGTGGTTTTATCGGGGCTGGTTTGGGAGATCTGCCAGTTCTGGCAGTTGAGGCAGGCGAAGTTGCAGCCGGCGGTGGCGATTGAAAAAGTGCGGCTTTGAGGCAGAAAGTGGAGCAGGGGTTTTTTCTCGATGGGATCGACATGGACTGCACAGGGATTGCCATAGGCAATAGAATAGAGCTTGTTGCCGATGTTGATGCGGTTGTGGCAGGTGCTGACTTCCCCCGGTTTGAGGGTACATGCGTTAGGGCAGATGCCGCAGAGCACCCCGCGTGGGGTGGTGGTATACCATATGGCCTCCCGGCTGAATTTCCCGGGCTGTTTCCGGTCTGCCATCCCCCAACCGGGAATGGGGGCCATCATACCGCAGGCACAGAGCGCCGACATTCTGAGGAATTCCCGTTTTGTGAGTCTCCTGGTCATGGTTTCCGGGGTGGCGCCAGTTGGAGTCACCGTGGTAAAGATAGCAAAAATTACCTTTTTTTCCTGAGGATGAGGAGCAGAATGACTGCGCCGTTCAGGGCGGCGATGGTCAGTGCGCTATGGGTAACGCCGGCCACGGGGAGGAGGATGAAGGTGGTCAGGATGGCCCCGAGTGCCGAACCCCAGAGGTCGGCGGCGTAAACCACGGAGGCTGCGTGGGGGGCCTGGGATCCGCAGCGCAGGGTGGCCGAGACATAGAGGAATCCGGTGAGGAGGGCAGGCCCCAGCAGGAAGGGCAGGAAAACGAGCCACGCGGCCGCACCGGAAAGGGGCAGGCCTGACAGGCGCCACAGCAGGGGAAAGAGGAGAATCACCCCGGCCAGGAGGAGCTGCGCAGGCAGCAGATGTGCCCCGGAAGGATCCATCCTGCGGGCCGCCACCGACCCCAAGGCCAGTCCGCCCATGAAGAGGGCAAAAATAAGCCCGAGGGCCGAATAGAGGTTCCCGAAGACGATCTGAAACCAGAAGATCAGCATGATCTCGGCCGCGGAGGCGGTGAATCCGGTTACATACATCCCTGCGGAGACAGGATTCAGAAGGAACAGGGGCACCAGGAGCAGCAACAGGGGTAAGGCCATGATCCAGGGATGGTTGCCGGCGTAGAGGGTGATGAATTGAAGCGAGTGGTAAAAGACCGGAAGGGGCTTGTTGTCTGTATTGAGCAGGGGAAGGGCTTCTGCCGCCCGCCTGATCTCCGATCCGCGCGCTTCCAGAGAGGCATCGTCCATATAATCGGAGTTCACATAGGAGCCCTTCACTCCCCCTTTGGCCGCCAGTTCACCGATACGCGGCGAGAGTTCCCCGTCGGAGGCCAGATAGTAATCCCTCTCGCCGGGAAGGATCAACACTTGTTTGAAATGCTTTTTCAGGGTGTGATAAAGGGTCGCCCCGATGCGGGCCTTTTCAGGGGTGATATAATTTCCTGTGGGGGAAAGACCAAAAAGCACCACAGCCCCGTCATTTAGTTTTTCTTTCAATAATTTAATAAAACCATCAGTGTAATAACGGTTTATCTGGAGGCTGGAAGGATCGGGAACGGCCATGACCGCCACGTCATAGCGCCGGGAGGTTTTGTGGATAAACCTCCGGCCGTCACCTTCGGCACCATGGATACGGGGATCGTTGTTCTCCCGCTGGTAGTCGCGGGCCATTCTGACAACGGCCGGATTGAGTTCCACCACGTCGACAGCAGCCACTGAGGGGTATTTGAGGATCTCGGATGTCATGCCGGCCATGCCCCCGGAAACCAGCAGTACTTCTTTTGGCGACCGGTGCTGCAGCATCGCGTAATGGACATATTCTTCGTTGAGGACCATGTCACCGGTCGAGAAAAGAAGGTTGCCATTTTCGAAGAAATTGAATTCCCCGCCATTGGCCGTGACCGTGATGTTTCCCCAGGGGGTTTCCCGGTTTTCCACGACCTGTTGCCCGGGGAAGAGCCAGGATTTGATTTTCATGTCAACGGGCCACAGAAAAGCAAGGAGGGTGGCCAGGATCAGCAATCCGAAGGAGAAGAGCGGCATCCGCTGGCGGAATCTCCACAGGATCAGGAGATGAAGGGCCAGGGAGGTAAGCAGCAGGGATTGGGTAATCGGAAACCAGCGGATAAGGAGAAAAGTGACCAGGATGCCCCCGGCCAGACTACCTGCTGATTCGAATGCGTACACCTTGACAAAGCTTGTTCCCCGCGATCCGGTGAGGTGAACCATCAGGCTATAGAGGTATCCAGAGAGGAGACACAGCGGGGCCAGAAGGAGGAGTATCATCAGGAGGAACCAGAAGGGGGAGATCAGTTGCCCGGGAGAAAAGAGCAGGTGCCGTGTGAGGTTCATCAGCAGGAGAAGCAGGGGGGGGAGCCAGGCCAGGAGGAGAAAGAGGGGCAGAATGGCCTTGAGAGGACGGGGGGGCTGCCGGGAGCGGCCACCCCAGGTGCCGGCACCGGTGAGAAACATCCAGATGGCCAGGGTCCAGCCCATCATCAGTTCATTTCCCTGGAAAAGGGTGGTGATCTCCCTGATCAGGAGCACCTGGACCACCGTGGAGAAAAATCCCGCACCCAGAATAAAGGGTACCAGGTGATGATCCTGGGTAGAGGTATGCCGATTTTTGATCTTCGTGCCGGGAGGGGGGCCGGCCGTCATGGTTTCTATGTTTTTCCCATGCCTGAAGAAGTTCAGGTAATAGGAGCTGTGCCACAGAAAATGGAACATGGCCACGAGGGTCATGGCGATGCCGGTGTCGACATGCCAGGTCATCAGGGGATTGAGGAAGCTCCATTCCAGCCGGTAGTTCACCCTGATCACCAGCAGGAGTCCCAGGAGACCGGAAACCAGGAAGGTGAGGAGCAGGACGCTGTTCCAGAGGCGGCGGTGAAGGGTTTTGACCAGGATTCCTGTATTGACGAGCAGAAGGGTGAAGAGGTAAGCTGCAGTCGTACCCAGGGTAATAAGGATCAGGTGGTAAGGACTCTCCATCATGGTTTTTCAAATCGGGTGTTCCCGGCTGGCTTCTCTTCACTGAAGACCAGGGTTTGGTAAGTGTAGAGTTCCGTATCCTTTTCTTTCCAGGAATCGGGTGGTAGTCCGGCTTTATCGCGGCAGCAGTGCTCCAGAAATTCGGAGGTGGTCCACCCTGTCTCTTCGGCCACCTGGGGCAGGTAGGTTCCCGACCGGGAGCCTTTACGGATGTATATGCCGTCACGGCCCAGCCGGAACTCCCGGGCCGAGGAAATCCTCTTCAGGGGGGTGAGCAGGGAAATCTCGATGTGGAGGCGGGGTAGTTCTGTCATGGTGACCGGTGAAAAGCGGCTGTCATGGCAAGCGGCGGCGATGGCCATTTCGCGTACTGTGAGCCAGAGGGGCTGCGCCGATGAGAAATTGCCGATGCACCCGCGGAGCTCTCCGTTTTTCCGGAGGGTGACAAAGGCTCCTCCCTTTGCCGTCAGTGCCGGCGTAAGCTTCCTGGGGGCGATTTCGGGCAGGGGACGGCCCCGCAGTCGGGCACTGATGGTCGAACGGGCCAGCTCCAGAAGCGTTGCCTGGTCATTCTCCTGAAGGGAAAATAGCGCTTCCTGACCGGTCGGTGCGGTGCTCTCCGTCTCCCTGGAGGCGGCCAGAGCCCAGTAGCCCACCACCTTGTCTTTGTCGCCGTGTGGTGAATCCCCGCTGTTGCGGTACATCACCTTCCTGAAGGCTAGCCGGTCGTCTCTTTCTGTAATTTTCAGTGCGGTAAGCATGGGCATCCACCCGCAGATGGCCGTTACCAGTTCCGGAGCGTACGCCGTTTCATTCTCCTCCTTCACTCTCATGAATTCCCGGGAATCATTGGCCGCGATGGCTCCGGCGGTGAGGTGGTCGGCTTTGCGCCCTGTATCGTAGCCGGGGTAGTGGGAGAAATCGGCACTGATGATGAAGAGGTTTTCCTCGGAATAATAGGGGGCCAGCAAGTTGGCCAGTTCGGTGGCGAAGGCCTCCGACTGGCTTCCCACCAGGATGGGAATAATGGAGAAGGGTTTTTTGAGCCAGTATTGCAGAAATGGAAGCTGCACTTCGATGCAGTGTTCCTGCCGGTGAAGGGAGGGATCTGTGCTGACTCTACGGCTCTTTGCCGCCAGTTCAGCCCCCAGGGGATCGGTGGGAACCCTCCCCAGGGGAGTGATGAAGTCCCCTGAAGTATATATGGCGGCTCCCTGGTTGGGCGTCCGGTGTGCCGGCCCGATGATGAAAATATGCCGGTAACTTTTCTCACGGGGAAGGAGTTTATAGGCGGCTGCGGCCACCTCTCCTGAAAAAACATACCCGGCATGGGGAACCACCAATACCATGGGGTCATCCTGACCGTTAATCCCTTCTGCGGGGAAAAAAAGCCCCAGCATGGCTTTCAGTTGCTGGTCTGCAGCCGGGTAAAAGGTGCCCGCCACCGCTGGCTGCCGGTCACGCTTTCCCCCCTCCAGATCCTGCCCTTTTATGCCCTTCGGATAAAAGAACACACTACAAAGCATCGCGAGAGCCCAGAGAAGCGACAAAACCATTTCCCCGTGCAACCCCCCGTTGCAAACGACATGCTTATGGGACTTACCTCTATCCTCAGGATTCATGATCATGACCCTCTTTTCTTCAACACATGCTATAAAGATAGTGGAAAATGGCGGTTTTATTACCGGAAATTCCTATAATAAAGAAGTCTGAATCAAACGCTATTAAGCCATTACGACCTGAAATGTATCCACAAAGTGACGTTAGTCCAGTGCCTTCTGATTTCAATACATTACCGTGCCGTTACATTTTGATAGAATTGTTTATTTTTGGATTTAAAACCAATATCATGGAAAATAATCGCAGGGATTTTCTAAAAACGGCGGCTCTGGCAGTTGCGGGAGCCGGGATGGCGGCGGCAGTGCCGGGGTGTGCCCCAAAAACGGAACACACAGTGGCCCCCTCCACGCCGGTCAGGCCTTCGAACCGCATCGGCGTTTCCACCTATTCCTTTTGGCAATTCAACGGTCCCAAGGAAAACGTGCCCATCGAAATGTGCATAGAGAAAGCCGCCGAAATGGGCTTCGACGGTATCGAGTTTTTGCTGATGCAGATGACCTCCGAGGAGAACAGTTACCTCCAGATGCTCAAGCGGAAAGCCTTCCATGCGGGCCTCGACATCATGGGTTTCAGCACCCACCAGGGATTCGTCTTCCCCGACAAGAAGACCCGCGACGAGGAGATCGCCAAGACCATCCACCAGATCGAACTGGCCTACCAGCTGGGAATTCCCACCATGCGGCTTAATACCGGCCGGTGGCGCACCATCGAGTCGTTCGACGACTTCATGGCCAACAAGGGAATAGAACCGGTTTTAGAGGGTTATACCGACGACCAGGGATTCGAGTGGGTGATCGATGCCATACAGCAGTGCCTGCCCACAGCGGAGAAGTGTGGGGTGGTGCTGGGGCTCGAAAACCACTGGGGACTGGGACGTACGGCCGATGGCGTGCTCAGGATTGTCGATGCTGTCAACTCCCCCTGGCTCCAGGTGACCGCCGACACCGGCAACTTCCTCGAGAACCAGTATGCGCAGCTTGAGCAACTGGCCCCAAAAACCTTCCTGGTACAAGCCAAGACCTATTTCGGGGGTGGAAAATGGTACACCCTTGACATCGACTATAAGAAGGTGGCGGAGATCTTTCAGAAGTCAGGCTATAAGGGGTATGTCTCCCTGGAATTCGAGGGAAATGAGAATCCCCTGGAGGCGGTCCCCAAAAGTCTGGCCATGCTGCGCGAGGCCTTCAGCAAGCCTGCCTGACGAAAACCTTTGATCCTTACAGGGAATTGCATTCCGGGGATTCCCTCTGAAATCCGGTCCAGGTGCTCTGCCGGGGAAGGGGTCTGGGATGATGGATTCTGTTACCGGCAGTTATCAGACAGCCATTTCCTGAACTCCGGGAAGTGGCTGTCCATTTTTACGGCATTTTTTTCGCCCTCCATGAAAGCGGCCAGTCGCGGGGGCAGCGGCACCTCTCCTTTGCCGAGGATCTCTTCCATGGTCGGCGTGAACTTGGCGGGGTGGGCGGTTTCCAGGAAAAGGCCGGTCTCACCCTCTTTCAGTTGTGCTTCGAGGGCCGCATAGCCACAGGCCCCATGAGGGTCGCATAGGTACCCCGTCTGATCAAAAACCCTGCGGATGGTTTCTTTGATCTCCTTATCGTCGATCCGGAATCCCGACATGAGGGTGCTGATTTTCTTCCAGTCGTGGCCGTATAGGTCGAGGATTCTGGCGAAGTTGCTGGGGGTACCCACGTCCATCGCGTTGGCGATGGTTTCCACCGAGGGGCGGGGGGCGTAATGCCCCGACAACAGATACTGGAAGACCACGTCGTTGCGGTTGTTGGCGGCAATGAAACGGCCGACAGGGAGTCCGGCCTCCCGGGCAAAGAGTCCGGCGGTCAGGTTGCCGAAGTTGCCGCTGGGTACGGCAATGACCAGTTCCCGGCCCTGGAGGGCCCCGGCTTCCTGCAGACGCGCCACCGCATTGAAATAGTAAAAAGCCTGCGGAAGGAACCGCGCCACATTGATCGAGTTGGCCGAAGTCAGGGTCAGCTTCTCCCGGAGATGTTCATCTCGGAAAGCCGTTTTCACCAGCCGCTGGCAGTCGTCGAAAGTTCCGTTGATTTCCAGGGCGGTGATGTTCCGGCCCAGGGTCGTAAACTGTTTTTCCTGGATGTCGCTCACCTTTCCGGAGGGATAGAGAACGACCACGTGGATGCCCTCCACCCCCAGGAACCCGTTGGCCACGGCGCTGCCCGTGTCGCCGGAAGTGGCCACCAGCACGGTCACAGGCTTGTGGGATCCCCGCAAGAAGTAGCGGAGCATCCGGGCCATGAAACGGGCACCTACATCCTTGAAGGCCAGGGTGGGACCATGAAACAGCTCCAACGACCAGATGTGCTCCGTCACCCTGACTACAGGGCAGTCAAAGGAGAGGGTTTCGGCGGTGATGGTCCGCAGTTCCTCTTCCGGGATATCCTCCCCAAAGAAGAGCTGCGCCACCCTGAAGGCGATTTCCGGAAAGGAAAGCTGCCCCAGCTGGCTGAAAAAAGCATCGTCGAGCCGGCCGATCCTCCCGGGCATGAACAGCCCGTGGTCGGCGGCCAGTCCGGTGATGACGGCCTCCCGCAGTGTCACGGGCGGAACCTGGCGATTGGTGCTATAATAGAGCATATGATCTTTAATGTTTTGAGATGCAGGCAGAATGTTAATTCACTGCCCTGTATAATTGATCTTATTTAATCTGCTGTAAAATAGTTGTTTATCTTTTAAATTTATCTGGTTCCACGAGACATTATCCCGGGTTTCCTCCTGCCCTGCACCCAGGGTCATTCCTTCAGAAGATCTTTCATGAATTCTGCCCCTTTCAGGAGGCCGTAGTTTCCTTCACGTGCCGATTCCTCATCGTAGCGGGTTACCATATCGGGTGTTTCCCCGGGGCGGAAGATGACGAAAGGCACCGGGGTGCGGGTGTGGGTACGGATGGCGCATGGGGTGGGGTGGTCGGGGAGGAGGGCGATGGTCACCGGCTCTTCCATCAGTTGGCAGGCCTCCATGATAGGTTTCACCAGCCGGCTGTCGAGGTATTCGATGGTTTTGGTCTTGAGCAGGGGATCTCCCTCGTGGCCGGCTTCATCACTGGCTTCCACGTGCACATAGACCAGTTGGTGATCCCTGAGGGCGCCTATGGCAGCCCCGGCTTTGCCCTCGTAATTGGTATCGTAGAGACCGGTGGCCCCCTCCACGCGGATGACCTTCATTCCCGCCAGGGCTCCAATTCCCTGGATAAGGTCCACAGCGGAGATGACCGCTGAAGGGCCGATGCCGTAAAGGTCGGTGAGGGTGGCCATTCGTGGACGGTATCCGGGCGACCAGGGCCAGATGCAACTGGCAGGATCTTTTCCCGCGGTGATTCTCTTTACATTCACGGGGTGCGCTTCCAGCAGGCTGCGACTCCTGGCGATCAGATAGTTGAGGAGTTTGGCGGTTTTTTCGGCTTCCGGGGTCAGGGCCCTGACCATCACCTCCCGGTAGGGGGTGCCCATGACATCGTGGGGCGGGGTGCAGGCCAGCGCCTTCTCCCCTCCTTTGAGAACCAGCAGATGGCGGTAAGAGACCCCCGGATAAAACCGGATATGCTCATTTCCCATTTTCTGGTCGAGAAATGCGATGATTTCCGCGGCTTCCGCGCTGGTAATGTGGCCAGCCGAGTGGTTTTTGATCCGGTTATCCTCCAGGCAGATGAGGTTACAGCGCATGGCCAGGTCGCCGGGTTCAAGTTCGACGCCCATACTGGCGGCTTCCAGAACCCCGCGCCCTTCATAGACCGCAGGCACGTCATAACCCAGCACCGAGAGGTTGGCGATTTCGCTGCCCGGGGCCATACCCGCGGGGATGGTGTCGAGCAGGCCGCTGCGCCCCATCGCGGCCAGACGGTCCATGGAGGGCTTCACCGCCGCCTGCAAAGGAGTGCGACCCCCCAGCACCTCCAGCGGCTCGTCGGCCATGCCGTCACCAAGTATGATTACGTACTTCATTTTTTAATATCAGATTGTCAGAAAACCAGAATGTCAGAATATCAGAATGTTGTGTTGACCTGGCGGGTGGTCTGTTTTTCAGATATTGGAGACCCTGATCAGATCGGCAAAGACCCCGGCGGCGGTAACTGCAGCTCCGGCCCCGTAACCCTTGATCAGCATCGGGAACTCGTTGTAGCGTTCAGTCTGATAAATGATCAGGTTATTGCTACCCTCCAGGTCATAAAAAGGATGGCCCTGTTCGATCTCGCGCAGTTCGGCCCGGGCTTGCCCCTCCCTGAAACTGGCCACAAACCGCCACCGTTTATGTCCACCGGCCAGAATCTTCCTCTTTTCCTCGAAGAGGGGGTCCAGGGCGGGTATTTTCTGCCAGAATTCTTCGCGGCTGCCCTGGAAATACTCGGCAGGAATAAAGGGGATGATGCGGATCTCCTCCTTTTCGAGGTGGTAACCCGATTCCCGGGCCAGGATGAGCAACTTGCGGACCACGTCGGCCCCGCTCAGATCTACGCGCGGATCGGGTTCGGTGAAGCCGGCGTCCCGGGCCAGGCGGATGGTCCGGCTCAGGGGAACCTCCTCCGAAATGGTATTAAAGATGAAGTTGAGCGTACCCGACATAACTGCCTCTATGCTAATGATTTTATCGCCTGAATTCACCAGGTCGTTGAGCGTGTTGATGATCGGTAGCCCGGCCCCTACGTTGGTCTCGAAAAGGAATTTCACTCCTTTTTGCTTGGCGGTACGCTTAAGCAGCAGGTAGTTTTCATATTCAGAGGAGGCTGCGGTTTTGTTGGCGGCCACGATATGGATATTCCCGCTGAGGATCCGGTGGTACATGGATGCGACCGTTTCGGATGAGGTACAATCTACAAAGACTGAGTTATAGAGGTTCATTCCGGTCATTTTCTCCACGAAGGCGGCGATGTCGGCTTTTTCTCCTTTTTCGGGGAGGGCTTCCCGGAAACCGGCGGGGTCGATGCCTTCACGGTTGAAGAGCATCTGGCGGGTGTTGGTAATTCCGGCAAGCCTGATCTTCAGGCGGCTCTCCCTGAGCAGTTTCTCCTGCTGGTTGGCGATCTGGGCCAGCAGGTGACTTCCCACGAGCCCGGTGCCTGCCAGAAAGACGTTCAGCACCGTGTTTTCCGATAGGAAAAAGGACTCGTGGACGACATTAAGGGTTTTGCGGAGGTCCTCACTGCGGACCACCCACGAAATATTGAGTTCGGAGGCTCCCTGGGCGATGGCGATCACGTTGATTCCGTTGCGGCCGATGGTCGAAAAGAGCTTTCCGGCCACGCCCGTCGATTGGCGCATGTTTTCGCCCACGATGGCGACGATGGAAAGTCCGGTTTCCACGATGACCCTGTTGATCTGGTCATGGCGTATTTCCCTTTCAAATTCCTCGCGGATGGCGCTTTCGGCGGCTGTGGCTTTCTGTTCTTCGATGGCAATGCTGATCGTGTTTTCCGAAGAGGCCTGGGAGATGAGGATGATGTTTATTTTTTCGCGCGCCAGGGCAGAGAACAGACGCATGGCGATGCCTGTAACCCCCACCATGCCGATGCCCTGGATGGTGAGCAGGGCGATGCCCTGGATGGAGGAGATCCCTTTGATGGGGCGTTCCCTGCCGTTAACCGGACTGCGGGTGATCACGGTTCCGGGGCCCTTGGGATTCATGGTATTGAGGATATGTACCGGGATATCCTTTTTATACACCGGGAGGATGGTGGGGGGATAGACCACCTTGGCGCCGAAATTGGAGAGTTCCATGGCTTCGGCGTAGGTAAGGGCCGGAATGGTATAGGCGCTGCTGATGACCCGCGGATCGGCGGTCATAAATCCGTCGACATCGGTCCATATCTCAAGGGCATCGGCCCTGAGGGCTGCAGCCACGATGGCCGCCGTGTAGTCGGAGCCCCCGCGCCCCAGCGTGGTGAAATCGCCGTGGCTGTTGCGGGCAATGAACCCCGGCATGACCCGCCGGCCCCGGAACCCCTCATAGGCGTCCCTGATCCGGGAATTGGTCTCCCTGAAGTCCACAGCCGCCTTGCCATATTGGCTGTCGGTGACGATCAGTCCGGCAGAATCGGTCAGTTCTGCCCCCAGAAAAGAGGCAATGATCCCCGAGGAAATCCTTTCCCCCATGCCCAGGATCCTGTCAAGGGTCTTGGGAGTCAACTCACCGACCAGGGCAATACCGGTAAGTACCAGGTCTAGTTCATCGAGGATAGCTCCCGCTTTTTGAGCCACTTCCGTTCTTTCCGGCATGGAGAAAAGGGCCCCGGTCACCTCCAGATGACGTTCCCTGATCGCCGTGAGTTCCTCGCGGAACAATGGATCACCGGCCGCTGCCATACGCGCTGCACGCAGGATCTGGTCGGTGATGCCCCCCAGGGCCGAAACCACCACTACCACGTCTCCGGGTTCTTCCGCAAGAATCTCCCTGACTTTACGGATGTTGACGGCACTCCCCACAGAAGTGCCGCCGAATTTCATTACTTTCATTTTAACAGGATCTTTTTCAAAGGCCCCCTTCCTATTGAAAGGGTCAGTCGGCAGCCGGTGCCGTGGTGATCACTTCCAGGATTTTGGCTTCCAGTTCGGCCGAGAGCTCAGGGTTGTCCTTGATGAGCTTGCGCACCGCATCACGCCCCTGTCCGAGTTTGGTCTCCCCGTAACTGAACCAGGAACCGCTTTTCTTGATGATATTGTAATTGACTCCCAGGTCCACAATCTCTCCTGATTTGGAGATGCCCTCCCCATAGAGGATGTCGAATTCCGCCTTCCGGAAGGGTGGGGCAATTTTGTTCTTGACCACTTTGACGCGGACATTGTTGCCGGTGACCTCTTCGCCGTCCTTGATCTGGCCGATGCGACGGATGTCGAGGCGGACCGAGGAGTAGAATTTCAGGGCATTTCCGCCGGTGGTGGTTTCGGGATTCCCGAACATCACGCCGATTTTCTCCCGCAGCTGGTTGATGAAGATGCAGCAGGTGCGGGTTTTGCTGATGTTGGCGGTGAGTTTGCGCAGAGCCTGCGACATCAGGCGGGCCTGTAAACCCACCTTGTTTTCACCCATATCGCCTTCGAGTTCGGCTTTGGGAGTCAGCGCGGCTACCGAGTCGATCACTACAATGTCGACAGCCCCCGAACGGATCAGGTTGTCGGCAATTTCCAGGGCCTGCTCCCCATGGTCGGGCTGGCTGATCAGCAGCTCGTCGGTGTTGACGCCCAGTTTGCGGGCATAGTAGGGATCAAAGGCATGCTCGGCATCGATGATGGCGGCAATACCCCCGCTCTTCTGTGTCTCGGCAATGGCATGAATGGCCAGGGTCGTCTTCCCCGAAGATTCGGGACCATAAATCTCAATGATCCTCCCCTTGGGATAACCCCCGATCCCCAGGGCTACATCCAGCCCTATCGATCCGGAGGAAATGGCAGGGACATCCTCTACAGGCTTGTCACCCATCCGCATGATGGAACCTTTTCCAAAGCTTTTCTCAATTTTGTCAAGGGTCAGCTGAAGCGCTTTCAGTTTCTCCTTGTTCACGGCAATCTGATCTTCCTTTGACATGATTGGTAATATTAAAGGTTAAGGGTTTTCTCTATCTGAAAGGTGTGGTTTTTGGTGTCTACGCTGGTGAAGATCTCTGTGATCATCCCCTCACCGTCGATCACGAAGGTGGTGCGTAACACGCCCATGTATGGCTTGCCGTACATTTTCTTCTCTCCCCAGGCCCCGTAAAGCTCCATCATCCGGTGTTCCGGATCGGAAAGAAGGGTGAACTTCAGTCCGTATTTTGCAATGAATTTCTGGTGGGAAGCGGCGCTGTCAGGACTTACCCCCACCACCTGGTAACCCCGGTTTAACCAGGTCTCATAATGGTCATTCAGGTTGCAGGCCTCCGCGGTGCACCCAGGGGTATTGTCCTTGGGATAGAAATAGAGGATCAGCTTTTTTCCCTTGAAATCAGTTAGTTTCACTGTCTTTCCGTCCTGGTCGACCCCCTCGAAATGAGGCGCCGGATCTCCTTTTTTCAGTGTTGTCATAAAGTTTACAATTTTCTATTTACAAATATATACCTTAATTGGTTTCCGCCGGGGTTTTGTTTTCTTTTACCCGGGGCGATGTTCAAAAATAAATCTTATGCCGGCTTTTGCATGATTATTGTATCTTTAAGGCATGATTAATCCGGTTGCATAGCTATGCTGAGATTGCTGTTACGTTATCATATGTTCCTGTGGCAGTCGCTCTTTCTGATGGGGTCGGCGGTACCGGGGGAAGCCATGGTGCTGACTCAGCCCGATGCACGTGAGCAGGCGGTGGTGTTGCCGCAACCCGATCCACGTGAACAGGCGGTGGCCTGGTTCCAGTCGGGGCAGTTTGATAAGGCTTTGCCGGTTTTTGCAAAACTGGCCTACGACTTTCCCTACGATTATATGGTGAAATACTATCTGGGAGCCACCATGGTGGAAACCGGGGATTTTGGGGTCGAGGCCGAAAAGAACCTGGTGCTGGCGATGCCCCGTGACGTTCCCCCGAAGGTCTATTATTATCTGGGGGTCCTCAGCCATTCCCGCAATAACTGGAACAGCGCACAGCGCTATTACAACCGTTTTCGCAACAATGCCGATTCTGCCCAGGTCAGGGAACTTGAGGTGGCCCGGCTGACCGAACTCTGTTTCGCTCAGGTCAATCCCTTTGTTGACGAAAGGATAAAGGTTTCTCCGGAAACGTCTGTTCAGCAAGCAGAGACGCTATCGCCTCCGGAGCGCACCGTTCAGGAGGCAGAACAGCTATCGCCTCCGGAGCGCACCGTTCAGGAGCCGAAGATACCATCACCTCCGGAAACCTCTGTTCAGGGGGTGACGGAACAAATATCTGCCGGAACATCTCTGGACCCGGTGAAGGAAGCGTTATCTCAGGAAGAATCCGCGACCAATGTGGTGTCAACCGGGAATGATCCAGGGACCATTGCACTTCCCGGAGTGGAAGGCGATTCCCTACAGGTTACTGAAGAGGTGATTCCGGAGGGGGAGAGGGCTGAACCTGGTCCGGTGGCGGGAGCGCCCCTTTCTTCCGGAGGGGAGAGCGCAAAGGAATTCCCGCGGTTCATTCATTTCCAGGTTACAGAAAAGGTGACCTACCTGGCGGAATGGATGTTTCAGGTTCCGGAGGCGCTGCAGGCGTTCCGTGAAGCCGAAGCTTCGCAGCAAAAACTCGATCTCCTTTTGCGCGACACCGACCACCTGCGGAAGGCGTATCATCTTCATGCGCACCCCGCAACCCGTGATTCGCTGGCGCGGCTCATCGGGCAGGCCGAAAGAGAAACCATCCTTCTGAAAGGAGAAATGGATGGCCGGTTCCGGAAAGCGGCGGCATTGGAGCAGGCCTGGTGGCAGGATGCCGGCTATGAGGTTTATGAGCGGTTTTCAAGGATCAGAGACTCGCTGCTGGCGCTGCAGGAACCCTCCAGGCCGGTGATCCCCGACCTTGGTCCGGAAGTGTTTCTCGAGGCTGCGGGAACCACCTCGACGGTGACTGCTATCGGCACTTCCGACGAAAAGGAGAAGGCTCCCGATGAAAACCAGCTGGTTTACAGGATTCAGCTGGGGGCTTACCCCAAAGCCGTTCCCGCCAGCCGTAAGGCCCTCTTCGACAAAATATCGAAAATCAGGGTCATCGATACCTATATCAACGAAAATGGGGCTACGGTATATACAACAGGGAGCCTCACCAATTACAGCGATGCCCTGAAACTGATGGAGCAGGTCAGACTCGAAGGCGTGAAAGATGCTTTCGTCATTGCCCTGCAAAACGGAAAAAGAGTATCTTTACCCAAACAATAGTATTCCAGGATGACAGCCAGGGAAACGAGAAAAGATCCTGAACAGCACTCCGGAGAGGTGGTAGCCGGCAAAAAGGTTCTTATCCTGCACAATGATGATGTGCATACCTTTGATTATGTGATCGAAGCACTGGTGGAGATATGCGGGCACGAGTATTACCAGGCTTCCCAGTGTGCCACTATCACCCATTTCAAGGGAAAATGCGACATTAAAAGAGGTGGGTTTTCCAGCCTGAAGGTCATGAAAGATGCACTGATGGAGAGGGAACTCACCGTGACCATCGACTGAACATCGTGATCAGCCGCGAACCAAAGAAAAGGACAGAACGACATGACCATACTGATAATCATATTTCTGGTGATACTGGGATTGTTTCTCCTGCTGTTGGAGTTTGTAGTGATCCCGGGGATTACCATTGCCGGCATCGGCGGGGTGATCATGCTCATTGGCAGCGTATATCTGGGATTCACGGAGTACGGTGTGGTGGGTGGCCTGGTGACCCTGCTGTCGATTTTGGTGACGGCACCCTGGATGTTTTACTATTTTTTCAGGTCCAGGGCCGGGCGCAAGCTGGTGCTGGAAACCCAAATTGACGGAAAGGTGGAGGGTTTTAACGCCGGAAGCCTCCATGTAGGTGACCAGGGAGTGACCCTGGGGCGGCTGGCGCCTTCCGGTAAGGTAAAGGTGGGCGATCAGACGCTCGAGGCCCGTTCCACCGGCCCCTTCATCGACCCGCACCAACCGGTCAGGGTGGTCAAAATCCTTTCTAACGCGATTATTGTAGAATTACTAAAATCTGAATAACATGGTAGAATCTGTAGGAATTTTCGGAATGATAGCGGGGATTATCATCCTGCTGATCGTTTTCTTGTATTTTGTTCCGGTGGGGTTGTGGTTTTCGGCTCTGGTATCGGGGGTCCGGATCAGCCTTTTGCAACTCTTTCTGATGCGTTTCAGGAAGGTGCCCCCTGGGGTGATCGTCAGGGCGATGATCGAGGGGACCAAGGCAGGGATCCCGTTGAACCGCAACGACCTGGAGGCCCATTTTCTGGCCGGAGGGCACGTGGCCAATGTGGTGCATGCCCTGGTTTCGGCCAGCAAGGCGAATATCCAGCTCTCCTTTAACATGGCCACGGCCATTGACCTGGCCGGCCGCGATGTCTTCGAGGCCGTACAGATGTCGGTGAATCCCAAGGTGATCAACACCCCTCCGGTAACGGCCGTGGCCAAGGACGGGATCCAGCTTATCGCCAAGGCCAGGGTAACCGTCAGGGCCAACATCCGCCAACTGGTGGGCGGTGCAGGTGAGGAGACCGTCCTGGCCCGTGTGGGCGAAGGCATCGTTTCCAGCATCGGTTCAGCACACTCCCACAAGGAAGTGCTTGAAAATCCTGATTTCATCTCACGTACCGTGCTCGAGAAAGGCCTCGATGCCGGAACGGCTTTTGAAATCCTCTCCATCGATATTGCCGACATTGATATCGGAAAAAATATCGGGGCGGGATTGCAGATCGATCAGGCCGAAGCCGACAAAAACATCGCCCAGGCCAAGGCCGAGGAAAGACGCGCCATGGCTGTGGCCCTGGAACAGGAAATGCGCGCCAAAGCCCAGGAAGCCCGTGCCAAGGTGATCGAGGCCGAAGCACAGATCCCCCTGGCCATCTCAGAAGCCTTCCGCACCGGCAACCTGGGCGTCATGGATTACATGCGCTATAAAAATATCATGGCCGATACCTCCATGCGCGATTCCATCGCCACCGAGGAACAATCCCGGAAAAAGAAATAACCGTTCCTTCGCAATCGTTTTCTGTAAAACAACATTTGCTTTAAATAGCTGTTGCGAAAATTATAAAAGGCTGTCTGTCAACGGACAGCCTTTTTTCTTGAAGGACCTGTTATTAAAAATATTAAAAAGAGTTAAAGAGATGTGAAAAATATTCGATCGAAATCCAATGTTAAGCGAATATTAAAAAATGTTTTAGAGCAGGTTTTTTTGATTGCCGGGTTTGGAGTGAAAGGTCAGGAGCCTTATCTTTGTCATGGTTTTAGTTTCATAGGTTTAGGTTTGATTAGTTTTATTGGTTTAGTTAGGTGAAAAGGGCGAGTGATGACTCGTCCTTTTTTTGTGCCCTGGCGGGGGCACATTAAAAAACCTGTTCCGGTGAGGAACAGGTTTTTTCTTTCCGGCTAAGGAGGGCCTGATGTCAGTACGCGATGGCGAAGAGGACGCGCTGTGCCGACGGCTGTCCCGAATAAATGCAGAGCCCTTCTTCGGGTTCGGCATCGAGGGGGATGCAGCGGATGGTCGCTTTGGTCTCTTCCTTGATACGGGCTTCTGTTTCCGGAGTGCCGTCCCAGTGGGCCGAGATGAACCCCCCTTTTTCGGTAAGGAGGGTTTTGAACTCTTCCCAGGTGTCGGCTTTGCGGATGTTTTCATCCCTGAAGGCGGTGGCTTTGCGGAAGATGTTTTCCTGGATATCGGCCAGCAGTTTTTCGATCACTTCGTCGATGCCTTCAACCGGCAGGACTTCCTTGGTGAGGGTATCGCGGCGGGCGACCTCCACGGTCCCCTTTTCCAGGTCGCGGGGACCCATGGCCAGCCTTACAGGTACTCCCTTAAGCTCATATTCGGCGAATTTCCATCCTGGTTTCTTGTTGTCGTTGTCGTCGTATTTGACCGAGATGCCGCGGGCTTTCAGCTGCGGAATGATTTGGTCGGCTACGGCAGAAACCCTGTCGAGTTCCTCCTTATTTTTATAGATGGGGACGATGACCACCTGAATGGGGGCCAGGTTGGGAGGCAGCACCAGTCCGTTGTCGTCAGAGTGGGCCATGACCAGGGCGCCCATCAGCCGGGTGGAAACCCCCCAGGAGGTGGCCCAGACATGCTCCAGTACCCCTTCCCTGTTGGAAAACATGACATCAAAGGCCTTGGCAAAGTTCTGGCCCAGAAAATGGGAGGTTCCGCACTGAAGAGCTTTCCCATCCTGCATGAGCCCCTCGATGCAATAGGTCTCCACGGCCCCCGCGAATCGCTCGTTTTCCGACTTGATCCCTTTGATGACAGGGATGCCCATGAATTTCTCGGCAAAATCGGCATAAAGGTTGATGATTTTGAGGGTCTCCTCCACGGCTTCCTCACGGGTGGCGTGCGCCGTATGCCCCTCCTGCCAGAGAAATTCGGCCGTCCGCAGGAAAAGACGGGTGCGCATTTCCCACCTCACCACGTTGGCCCACTGGTTGATCAGGATGGGCAGGTCACGGTGTGACTGGATCCAGTTGCGGTAGGTGTTCCAGATGATGGTTTCCGAGGTGGGCCTGATGATCAGCTCTTCCTCCAGTTTGGCCTCGGGATCCACCACCACACCCTTCCCGTCGGGATCGTTTTTAAGCCGGTAGTGGGTCACCACGGCACACTCCTTGGCAAAACCCTCTACATGGGCCGCTTCCCGGCTGAAAAAGGACTTCGGAATGAACAAGGGAAAATAGGCATTCACATGCCCCGTTTCCTTGAACATCTTGTCAAGCTGTGCCTGCATCTTCTCCCAG
Organism: Bacteroidales bacterium; assembly: GCA_012729335.1. Taxonomy (GTDB): domain Bacteria; phylum Bacteroidota; class Bacteroidia; order Bacteroidales; family Prolixibacteraceae; genus UBA1413. The sequence goes on from JAAYDJ010000007.1 coordinate 395,387, forward strand.
ATGGCATATCCGTAAGGCTTGATCACCATGCATCCGCGCACCGCAGAATTCTCGGCCAGGTCAGCCTTATTGACCAGATCCAGGTACCACTGCGAGTAATTGTCTCCACGCGTCGTTATTTCTTTAGCCATTTTCCTATCTTTGGTACAAATTTTGCTTTCTTAACAATGATAATTTTTGTTCGCAAAATAAGTAAATAATATCTTACAAAGTAAAGAGGGAGGATGCGTAATGAAAACTAAAATTTACCTGCTTGCAGCTATTGCCCTGGTTATCAGTGCATGCTCAACCGGGTCTTTTGTCTCCACAGGCTATGTGGACGGCATTTATTTCAACCCGGGAGATGTCCCGCCTCCGGTCCTGGATGAGGAAGCCAGGGTGCAGGAGGAACCTGAAACCCTCAAATCAGGCGACAGAGTGATCATCAGTGAGATCACCGACAATGAAGAAGGGAGCAAAACCATGAACAACTACATCCTCGACGGCCAGGATGCCGGAGAATATGTCGATGCACAGTTGTATAACATGGACCAGATGGAACTTCAGGGTTCTGACACCACCATTTATTATGATGACAACGAGGTGAAGTATGTCATCAACAACTATTACGATGGGGCCGATGTCGATTTCTCCTACCGTATACACCGTTTTCACCGCCCCTATTCCCGTTTCTACGATCCCTTCTACTGGAACAGCTGGTATTATGATCCGTGGTATTACAACTCCTGGTATTACGATTCGTGGTATTATCCCTATTCGTCGCTGGCCTGGGGTTGGGGATATGATCCCTGGGGCTGGGGCTATTCGCCCTGGTACGGGGGATATTACGGTGGCTGGTATGGCAGTTACTATGGCGGCTATTACGGCAGCTATTACGGCGGCTGGGGTTATCCCTATTATGGATACTACGGCTGGGGTTATCCCTATCATTACCACGGTGGGGGAGGCTATTATGCCGATCCCGATGACTACCGGTACGGCCACCGGCGTGATTTCAACACGATGGCTGCCGGGGGGCGCAATGCTGCGGCCACCCAGGCGGTAAACGGCAGGGGAGGCGTGAAGAGTGCCGATCCCCGGGCTGGTGAGGTGAACACCGCTGCCGAGCGGAGGGTACGCACCGCCACTCCCGATGGGACTGCCACCAGGGGATTGCGTGGGGAGAGCGGAAGCCAGGCCCGCACCCTTACCGAAATGCGGCGCGGCACCACCGTGGGAACGGAGAGGCTCCGCGAAGGACAGCAAGGGGTCACCCGCAGGGTCGATGAGGGGGGCGTCAGAGGCGCTTCCACACGAACGCAGCAGGCTACCACCACCCGTCAGTATACGCGTCCTGCCGCTACAACCTCAGGGGTCTCCTCACAGCGTGACCCCAACAGTTACACCCCGAGTTACAACCAGGAGCGTCCTGTAGGCCGCAGCAGCTATAACGTCCAGTCCGCCCGGCCTTCCTCGGGAAGCAACCAGCAGGGTGCCGTGAAAAGCAGCACCCGGCCAGTCACCGTTTACTCGCGGCCTAGCAGTTCCACCTCGGGTGACCGCACCTACCGCTCCACCTCCACCTATAACAGGAGTTCCTCCTCCGGAACCAACTACTCGGCGCCCAGTCGCAGCAGCAGCACCTACAGCGCGCCCTCAAGGAGTTCCTCCTCCTACAGCGCTCCCAGTCGCTCCAGCAGCAGTGGCAGCAGCTACAGTTCACCCAGCAGGAGCAGTTCCTCCTCCGGATCGGGCAGTTACAGCGGAGGTTCCTCCGGGGGTGGCGGCCGCAGCGGCGGCGGCAGCTCCTCTTCATCGGGCGGCGGAGGCAGAAGGTAATCGCCCTGAAGAGAGGTGATCATCAGAATTGTACCATTATATTAAACATATTCAAGCCATGAACAAGAATGTTTTCATCGCGGGTTTAATGATTCTACTCCCGTTTTTTGCCGGGGCCCAGAATTTTGAGGACGCCCTGCGTTATTCCTCGGTGAGGATCGAGGGGACTGCCCGTTCGGGCGCCATGGGAAATGCCTTCGGCGCACTGGGAAGTGACTTCACGGGAGTAGGCATCAATCCTGCGGGACTGGGGCTTTACCGTTCTTCGGAGTTTGCCCTGACCCCTTCCTTCGGGATGACCGAAATCAGCTCGGGCTACCTGGGCAACAACATGGTAGAGAACGACTACCGGCCTGCACTGGGTAACCTCAGCTACGTGGCCGTCATGAACTCCCGTAAAAGCAGCCAAAGCGGAGTGGTGAGCGTGAACCTGGGGATCGGCTTCAACCGGCTGAAGGATTTCAACTCCTACTCTATTGCCGAGGCCTTTAACACCACCTCCTCCTTTCTCGACCACATGTCGGCCAACGCCAACAACAACAAATGGAGCGAATATTATGAGGAGCTGGCATGGGATACCTACACCCTCGACAAAACCGACGGGGGAGTCTATTTCAGCGACCTGGAGACTGCCCGCGGCGGTACGGCCTACAATGGCCATAGACAGCGGAAAAGTTATGACCGGGGCGGGGCCATGGACGAATACACCTTTGGATTGGGGCTCAATTTCAATCACCGGTTTTACCTGGGGGCCTCCCTGGGAATCACCGACTTTTATTACCGTGAAAACAGCACCCTGAAGGAGTGGGATGAAGAGGGAACCATTCCCTATCTCAACGATTTTGAATTCAACTCCTCGCTGCGTACTTATGGTACCGGCTACAACTTTAAGTTGGGGGCCATCTTCAAACCCGTCAACAACCTCAGGATCGGGGCCTCACTGGTCACACCCACCCTGATGAAGCTCAATGACCGCTTCGAAACCACTATGGGATCCTCGATTACCTGGGATGACAACTCCTCGGAGACCTTCAGCGCCTCTTCCCCTTACAACGAGTATGACTATGAGCTGACGACCCCTTTCAGGGCCACCCTCAGCGGAGCGCTCGTCATGGGTAAGCGTGGACTGGTGAGCGCCGACGTGGAATACATCGATTATGCCATGGCCAAACTCCGGTCAGGGGGCGATGGCTATAACTTCGCCGATGAGAACAGCGATATAACCGACCTCTTTCAGCCGGTGACCAATGTCAGGCTGGGTGGAGAATTCAGACTCACCGAAAGTTTCTCGCTGCGGGGCGGCTACGAACTTTACCCTTCGGCATTTAAAAATATGGCCTTCGGGGTCGACCAGCCTAATGCAGGGCAGAACCATACGGTCCTCAGCGCTGGATTCGGCTACAGCAGCGGCGGCTTCTTTGCCGACATGGCTTTCCGCCACGGCGAAATCACCCGCTACAACCGCCTCTACCCCGAACCGTCATCCGATGGTTTTCCCACCCCGGCCATGGCTGCTTTCGACGAGGTCTCCAACAAAGTCCTCTTTACCCTGGGATTCCGTTTCTGACCATTGACCACTTATTAAATAGGGGCTGTTTCCTCCGGGAGACGGCCCTTTTTAACTTAAGATTAAGATTTTGACTTCCGAAGGCAGACAAACCCCCTTCTCAGACAACCCTCTTCCTTTTTCATTTACCTTCGTGGAGGATAAATCAAATACATGAACGATCCCATCGGACAAGCCATATACGACTATTACCATTCCGGAAAGGCAGACCTTCTTTTGGTCGATTCCAATTACACCGAAGGTGAGGAGATGGATCCTGCCGTTTTTTTCAGAGGTTCCGGAGAAATGCCCGAACTGGAAGTCAAAGCCCTGGCAATGTGCACGGGAAACGTTCTGGATATCGGGGCCGGTGCGGGATGCCATACCCTGGAACTTCAGTCACGGGGATTGGCGGTCACGGCTATTGAACGGTCGCCACTGGCTGCCATGGTGATGCGTGAGCGGGGAGTCGGAGAAGTGATATGCGACGACATTTTCCATTTCTCCTCCGGAAATTATGATACCATCCTGATGCTTATGAACGGGTCGGGCATAGCCGGAACCCTTGACGGACTGGCTACCCTCCTTGAGCACCTGCGAAAACTGCTTGCCCCGGGTGGTCAGATTCTCCTTGATTCGTCCGATATCAGTTACCTCTTTACCGAGGAGGACGGTTCGGTCTGGATGGACCTCTCCAACCAGAACTACTACGGGGAAATGATCTATGAAGTGGCCTACCGGCACCTCCGGAGCGATAAATTTTTCTGGCTTTTTGTAGATTTCGATACCCTCAGTCAGGTGGCCGACACTGTGGGATTTCAGGCTACGCTCGCAGCAGAAGGCGGCAACGGGGAATACCTCGCCCGGCTTACCCTGAAATAGCTGAATGCTCAGCCTGTTTCTGCCTGATTTTTTATACCTTAACCACCAATACACTCCTCATGAACGCGTATAGAAATCTTCAGCCGGATGAGATCGACAGGCTGGAATCGCAGGGATGCGTGGCCGACGACTGGTCAGAACTTTTGGTTGTCCCTGATTTCCGGACTTCCACCATACACCGGTGCCGGTTTACAGGGAAAAACTACCTCGGACTCTTCAGTGAGGAAATCCTCCTCCCCGGAGGGGTAAAACAGAAGGCGGGTCTTTACAATGCCTGGCTGCACGACTGCAGGGTGGGGGACCAGACCTGTATCACCGATGTAAGGGGATACATCGCCGGCTACGACATCGGCGACCATGTGCTAATTGCCAGTTGCGACCGGATTTACATGGAGGGGGAATCGACCTTTGGTAACGGGGTGCAGGTGGATGTCCTTGACGAGACCGGCGGAAGGCAACTTCTCATTTATGACAGGCTATCTGCCCATACGGCCTATCTGATGGCCTTCTACCGTTATTATCACAACTTCTTCGACATTGTTTCGGCCCTGATCGGGGAGTATGCCGGCAGTGTCAAATCGGCCAGGGGCTCTGTTGGCTCCTTTTCCCGGATTGTCGATACGGGGCAGATCATTAACGTCAGAATTGGTCCCCATGCCCTCATCACCGGAGCATCACGCCTCCAGGAGGGATCGGTCAACAGTAACATACACGACGGCAGCCTGGTGGGAAACAACGTGGTGGCCGAAAGATTTATCATCTCTTCGGGCACCGAGGTCAGCGACCATGCCGTGGTGACCAACTGCTTTGTTGGGCAGGGATGTGTTCTGAGCAAACACTATTCGGCCATCAACTCCCTTTTCTTCAGCAACTGTCAGGGCTTTAACGGGGAGGCCTGCAGCGTCTTCGCCGGCCCCTTTACCGTCTCGCACCACAAGTCCACCCTGCTTATTGCCGGACTGTTCTCGTTCTGTAACGCGGGCAGCGGTTCCAACCAGAGTAACCACATGTACAAACTGGGGCCCATTCACCATGGAATCGTCGAAAGGGGCTCCAAGACCACCAGCGACTCCTATCTGCTCTGGCCGGCACGCATCGGCCCCTTCACCCTGGTCATGGGAAGGCACTATAAAAACAACGATACCTCCGATATGCCTTTCTCCTATCTGATCGAAAACAAGGACGAAAGCTGGCTGGCCCCGGGAATTAACCTCAGAAGCGTGGGAACCATCCGCGACGCCATGAAATGGCCGCGCCGCGACCGCCGCAAAGACCCCGAACTGCTCGATTCCATCAATTTCAACCTGCTGAGTCCCTTCACCATCCAGAGAATGGTCAGAGGAAAGCAGATCCTGGGACAAATCAGGCAGATCTCAGGTGAAACCACCGAGACTTATACCTGGGAAACTACTTTTATCTCCCGCCATTCCTTGCTCCGTGGAATCGAACTCTATGATATGGCCATAGTGAAGTTTCTTGGCAATTCTCTGATATCGAGGATACAGAAGGGGAGTTGCTCCTCCATGGAAGAACTTCTAAAATGGCTGAAACCCGAAACGGACAAAGGTGAAGGCGACTGGATCGATGCCTGCGGACTGATTGCTCCAAAGAACGAGGTGAAGAAATTGCTGCGTATGACCGAATCGGGAGAAATTGCCCATCTCGAAGAACTGGAGAATGCGCTGAAATCCCTTCACAGAGAATATTATGAGATGGAGTGGACCTGGGCCTCCGCACTCCTCGAGGAGACCCTGGGTAAAAAAATCGAAGAACTCACCTCTGACGACCTGATCTCCTTCATCGGCCTGTGGAAAAACTGTGTGACCGGTCTTGACAAACTCCTGTATGAAGATGCCAGGAAAGAGTTCAAACTCAGCGCCATGACCGGTTTCGGCATGGACGGCGACCAACGGATCAAGGAACAGGATTTTATGATGGTCAGGGGGACTTTTGAAAATAACAGATTTGTCACGGAGGTAGTTGAACATATCAGGAAAAAAAGCGAACTTGCCGACAAAATAACCGAAGCGATCCAGGCGCTTGATGCCCTATGACCCGGATTGAACTGCAATGGCGAAAAATCCTGCCGGGGCTGCACTTCCGGGACAGTGGAATACAAAACCGAAATGATTAAAAATACGTCAATATGAGACTCATTATTCAGCCCGATTATGGGCATCTGGCCAAATGGACAGCCAGTTACATCGCCCGCAAAATTGAACTGTTCAGGCCTGCGGCCGGAAAACCCTTTGTCCTGGGCCTTCCCACCGGATCTTCACCCCTGGGAGTCTACAGCGAACTGATCTCTCTCTACAAACTCGGTAAAGTTACGTTCAAACATGTGATCACCTTTAACATGGATGAATATGTGGGCCTGGAGCCCGAACACCCTCAGAGTTACCACCACTTCATGTGGAACAATTTTTTCAGCCATATCGATATTCCGGAGGAGAACGTGAACATCCTCGATGGACTGGCTTCGGATATCAAGGCGGAGTGCTCCCGTTATGAAGATAAAATCAAGGCGGTGGGGGGCATTCATCTTTTCCTGGGGGGAATTGGCGTGGATGGCCACATCGCATTCAACGAGCCGGGATCGTCACTGGCGAGCCGCACCCGCAGTAAGGAGCTGAATTATGACACGCGTATCGCCAACTCCCGCTTTTTTGGAAACGACGTGAACAAGGTGCCCCGGCTTGCCCTGACCGTGGGCGTGGGTACCATCATGGACGCCAAAGAGGTGCTGATCATCGTGAATGGTCACAACAAAGCCAGGGCCCTGCGCCATGTCGTGGAGGAGGGCGTCAGCCACATGTGGACCGCCAGTGCCCTCCAGCTCCATCCCCGTTCCATGATCGTCTGCGATGAAGCCGCGACCTACGAACTTAAGGTGGGAACCTTCAAACATTTCCTCGACATCGAAAACGACAACCTCGACGTCCAAAGCCTCTGGAAATCCTCCCTGACCTGGTAAACCATCCCATTTCACTGTGTCGGCTGTGAGGCGTGGCCCGTGCAGCTTACATTTCATTCCAGAAAAGAGACATCCCGCGGTCAGAGCGTGGAATTATTGGACCGGTCAACTTTGAAATTGGGAAGAAAATTCAGGGTGCGCAGATAAGAATTGCAAATAAACCCTATATTTGCACCGCAGAAATGAAAAAATCCTGCGGCATTCTTCTCCCGGAAGGCGCCAATGGAAATGATTCAGAATCTGTAAAGCAGACGCGCAGAAAAAGGTCCCGTAGCTTAATTGGATAGAGCATCTGACTACGGATCAGAAGGTTGGGGATTCGAATTCCTCCGGGATCACAGAAAATCAGGCAGTTACAAAAAATTTTGTAGCTGCTTTTTTCTTTGTACAA
>JAAYDJ010000008.1 GCA_012729335.1 Bacteroidales bacterium
ATTTAAGTTTCGCAAGTGATTTTACCCCACTTGCTTGAATTCAATATTTTCAATGTTAACAATATGTTTAAAGGTTTCACTCCGGTTGATCAGGGTATCCATCACTTTTTCATCGTCGATTTCAAATGCTTCGGCTATGATTCTGACCAATTCCTGAAGGACGCCCCATATGCGTTCGGTAACCGAAAGCTGAACAACACCATCGGTGGCTTGGTGGAAAAGTCCACCAATAGTTACATAGGATTTGAATCGTTTGACCGTTCCCAGAATATTGTATTGGAGCGCCGTAATGGATATGCTGGCAATCTGGGATGCGAAGTCTCTGGACTGGGATTTACCCAGGCCGAGCAAGCCTTTTGCCTCCTTGAAGTAGACTTCGATTGACCATCTTTTGGAATAATTATGATAAGTTTCAAAGAAATCAAGTTTAGTGTTGGTGGTCAGAAGTCCAGTCCAATCGCCATTCTTTGTCCGCCGGCAGAAGAAGAGTTTAACCTTGATGCCGGAGAGTTCCACTTCCGCTTGCCCATAGTAAGAACGCAGACGGTGGCTGTACCGGATCGCCTTCCTTGTCTGAAGAAGTTTTACCAGTTCCCTGGCACCTTTCATCTTCCCCTCAAAGCGGTACTTGGTTCTGGACATTTTTATCATACCCAGAAAATGGCACCTTACATGTCTGGATTTGATAAATCTGACGATATCGGTACAAGTAAACCAGCTGTCAGCCAGCAAATAATCAAAGCGTACCCCTTGTTTTATTGCATGCTTGACCATATCTATGGCTTTCTGGATTTTCTTTTGGGTGTACTCTTCAATTCTCTCTTGTACAGCTTCCGTTTCCTTACGCTCCCTGCTGTACTGCTTCTGACGCTGTTCCCGGGTCATCCCAAATGGTTTTTCAGGTCTGCTCCCTTCTTCACCATGAAGAGAGAAGTCCAGGACGGTTTGTGTTTTGCCATCAGTACGACACAGAAAAAGTGCCTTAAAACCGAGAATGGAACTATGAGTTACGTGAGAAAATATGCGGCCAATTCTCTCAATTCTTTTACCAGTCTTGGGAAAATCAGAGTCGTCAACAATGAGGCAAACAGGGTCCTTGCTGGTACAGGAATCAGTTCTGACGATAATCTTCTCAATCAATTGCAAATTGATCCTGTACAAGATTTTGCGCCAATCCAGAGAACCGTTGGCCATAAAGCGGTAAAAAACATCCTTCTTGCAGGGAAGTACCTTAGAAAGGACGGAATCGGTATAATGAAAAGCATTTTTAACCATGAAGAATGGAAATACTAACAAAAGCTGCAGCACAAGCGACCGGGTATATTTACAATTGTCGCTGCTCTCCAGGGAAAGGGCCTTCTCTGATATTTTCAAATGCCGGGCAACATCCATGATGGCTTGTATTGCATTGCTGTCGTCTTTCTCAGAAAAAAATGTGCTGATTTCTGAGAAAATGTTTGTACTTTTATGCTTAAGCATTGGGTTCAGTTTTTATTTGTTTGCACTTTAAAAATACTGAATTTCAGACGATTCTGAAAATACCCAGTGCTTTTTTTATCCCTATATATTAACTTTTTTTACTTGCGAAACTTAAATACATGAAAAAACAGATGATATGAGCGGAAAGACATTTGCTGAGAAAGTACTGGGAGCAGCGGCGGGCGCGATTGTGTTCCGCAAACCCGACCTGGTGTTGTCGCACGACAATACCGCCAGCATCGAAAAGATCTTCAGGAAGATGAAGGGGGAGCAGCCCTTTGATCCTTCGCGGCTGGTGATCACCCTCGACCACAACGCCCCGCCCACCAATGCCAAGCTGGCCAACGACTACCTCCAGATCAGGCAGTTCGTCAGGAGTGCCGGAATCACCCGTTTCCACGATGCCGGTGAGGGGATCTGTCACCAGTTGATGAGCCAGTATGCGCGTCCGGGGATGATCGTGGTGGGCAGCGACAGCCACACCTGTACGGCCGGAGCTCTGAACGCCTTTGCCGCCGGCATCGACCGCACCGAAACAGCAGGTATCTGGAAAACCGGGGAGACGTGGTTCCGGGTACCGGAATCCCTGAAAGTCACCCTCACCGGGGAACTTCCTCCCGGAGTCTTTGCCAAGGATATCGCCCTGTATCTCATCGGCAGGATCACCGCCGAAGGAGCCGACTACCTCTCGGTGGAATTCCACGGCGACGGGGTGGCCACCCTCACCATCGATGACCGGATGACCATCGCCAACCTCGCCTCTGAAATGGGCGCCAAGAATGCAGCCTTCCCGCCTGACGAAATGCTGAAGGAGTTTTTGGGGATCAGCAATCGTTTTACTCCGGAAAGTATATCATCGCGGGAAAGCCAGGGCGGTTCGGGAGCTGACAGGACGGCGGCAATTGAAGCCTCTTCCAGCTCCGGAACTAACAAATTGCCTGCGCAAACAGCGCATATCTCTTCCGGTGTAACCAGGGCCTCGTCCCGGGAGGCGCACTCCGGCCTGGGAGACGCTGCTTTTGGAATATGGGCCGACGCGGATGCCCATTATGTGAAGGAGATCACCCTCGACCTGGGAGCCCTCTTTCCGGTCGTATCTGCCCCCCACCAAGTCGACCACGTCAAAGCGGTCGATGAAGTGGCCGGTACGCCCATCCAGCAGGCCCTTATCGGCACCTGCACCAATGGCAGGCTGAGCGACCTGCAGGTGGCCGCCGAAATCCTCCGGGGAAAGACAATCGCCCCCGGGGTCCAGCTCCAGGTGATCCCCGCCTCGCGGGAGATCTATCTCGAAGCCATCCGCAGCGGCCTGGCCGAAATCTTCCTTCAGGCGGGGGCCTCCATCCTCACCCCCTCCTGCGGCCCCTGTCTGGGTACCGGCCAGGGGATCCCCGCCGACGGGACCACCGTCATCTCCACTGCCAACCGCAACTTTCTGGGTCGTATGGGCAATAAAAACGCCGCCATCTACCTCGCCTCCCCCGCCACGGTGGCCCTCTCTGCCCTCGAAGGAAAAATCACCTCTCCGGCACCCGGGAACCATCACTTCCCCGCCAGCAAGAAAATGGCCCCAACTGTTACCATCCCCCCCGGTGATAACCGCCGCCACAACGGAGTGTGGAACTACACCGATGCCGACAATCTCAACACCGACCAGATGTTCGCCGGTAACCTCACCTACGAAATCAACAGCTCGGAACCCGGAAAAATTCTCCCTCACCTCTTCAAGGGATTCGACCCGGCATTTGCAGATGCCGTCAAAAATGGCGATATTGTGATCGCCGGGGAGAATTTCGGGTGCGGAAGCTCGCGGGAACACCCGGCGGTCGGACTTTCATACGCTGGAGTCAGGGCAGTCATCGCCCGGTCGGTGAACAGGATCTTATTCCGGTCGGCCATCAACCAGGGTCTGACCCTGCTGGTGCTTCCCGAAGCCGTCAAAGCCTACCGCCCCGGCGACCCGGTCTCTGTCAGCCTCCGCGAGGGAGTGGTCACCATCGCCGGACAGGAATTCCGGTTCAATCCCCTCCCGGCCAAACTGATGGAAATCCTCGAAAAGGGAGGACTGGTCAATGCCCTGAAGAACTAAATTTTTGTGAAGTTCTAATTTATCATCTAAATAAGTGATATTTCAATTCATCTACTAATTTGACGATATTTGGTTTTATCATCTAATTTCATGAAACATGCGCCGCCGTGCATCCAAAATTTCCGGCGGACAAACAAATATTTGAAGCAGGGAAATTTGAACTGATCCAATGTGGAGGTTTTTAGAATTACACTATGGTGAAAAATAAGATATTAACAGTTCAAGGTAGAGAAATCGCATTGATTTCCGACAAAGTGAATGATTACATTTCACTAACCGATATGGCACGTTACAGAGATGCAGAAAGGACCAATTACATTATTCAAAACTGGATGCGTACCCGAGGGGCTATTGAATTTTGCGGACTTTGGGAACAATTAAACAATCCTAATTTTAAAGGCATCGAATTCGATGCCTTTAAAAACGAATCAGGATCAAACAGTTTTACGCTAACTCCTCAGAAATGGATCGATTCCACAAACGCAATTGGAATAATTTCAAAATCTGGACGTTACGGAGGAACCTATGCTCATCGTGATATTGCTTTTGAATTTGCTACCTGGATCAGCGCAGAATTTAAATTCTATTTCATAAAAGAATTCCAACGTCTTAAAGAGGACGAAAACGACCGTTTAAAATTATCCTGGAACCTCCAACGAACTCTGGCCAAGGTGAATTATCACATTCATACCGATGCCATTAAAGCAAATCTAATTCCTGCAACTCTTTCAAAAGAAAAAATCAATTTTATGTATGCTGACGAAGCTGATATGTTGAATATGGCATTATTTGGAAAAACAGCTTTGCAATGGCGGGGCGAAAATCCAAACGCAGATGGAAATATCCGTGACTTTGCAACCATCGAACAATTGGTGGTTCTATCCAATTTGGAAAGCATCAATGCGATGCTCATTCATCAGGGGTTTCCTCAAACTGAACGTCTCGCAAAACTCAACCAAATAGCTATTTCTCAAATGAACTCTTTACTGAAGCATCAGAAATCAATTGATAAAATGAAATGAAAAACGGATTAAGGAAATTGTTCGATAAAACAATTAGTAGATTTCACCTATTCTCTGAAAAAAGCTAAAACTTAATTTATATGATTACTGATTTCAATGAAGTACTGTTGCAACTGGGCATTGACAAGGTCAATCCCGGAGTGTGCACCGGCACGGCCTGGCAGGAGTGTGCCGGCGACCTGCTGACCTCCTTTTCCCCCGCCGACGGCAAAGAGATCGCCGCTGTCAGGCAGGCGACCCTCGAAGATTATAATCATACGGTTGAACTGGCCCGGAAGGCCTTCACCCAATGGCGAAAAATTCCCGCCCCCCGCCGGGGTGAGGTAGTCCGCCAGATCGGCCTGGAACTCCGGAAATACAAGGAGCCCCTGGGCCGGCTCGTGAGCTATGAAATGGGCAAAATCTACCAGGAAGGGCTGGGCGAGGTCCAGGAGATGATCGACATCTGCGACTTCGCGGTCGGACAGTCACGTCAGCTCTACGGTTTCACCATGCAGAGCGAACGCCCCGGTCACCGCATGTACGACCAGTACCATCCCCTGGGGATCGTCGGCGTGGTGTCGGCCTTCAATTTCCCGGTGGCCGTATGGGCGTGGAACGCTATGATCGCCATGATCGCCGGCGATGTGGTCCTCTGGAAACCCTCCTCCAAGGTACTCCTCTGCGCCATCGCCGTCCATAAGATCGTGGCCGGGGTGCTCAAGGAAAACGATGTTCCGGAGGGGGTCCTCAACCTGGTGGCCACCAGCTCGAAATACCTGGGCGACGACATGTTTGCCGATCCCCGCATCCCTCTGATCTCCTTCACCGGGTCCACAAAAATAGGCAAAAAGGCGGGCCGCCTGATCGGTGAACGCCTTGGCAAGTCCATCCTGGAACTGGGCGGCAACAACGCTATCATCATCACCCCCAAAGCCAACCCTGAACTGGCCCTGCGTGCCGTCATTTTCGGGGCAGTAGGCACGTGCGGACAACGGTGCACCTCCACACGGAGGATCATCCTCCATGAATCGCTCTTCGACGACTTCAGTCAGAAACTGGTCAAAGCCTACCAAAGTCTGAAAATCGGCCATCCCCTTGACCCGGCTACCCATGTGGGACCCCTCATCGATTGCGGGGCAAAGAAAACCTACCTCGAGGCCGTGGCCCGTGTCAAAGCCGAAGGCGGTAAAATCCTCTGTGGCGGCGAAGAGCTGACCGGCGAGGGATACACCTCGGGATGCTATGTAGTTCCGGCCATCGCCGAAGCGGAAAACCATTATGCCATCGTGCAGGAGGAGACTTTTGCTCCCCTGCTCTATCTCATCAGATACCGCACCCTCGACGAAGCCATTGCCCTGCACAACGCCGTGCCCCAGGGTCTCTCGTCAGCCATCTTCACCACCGACCTCCTCGAAGCCGAGCAGTTCCTCTCGGGGGCAGGCTCCGACTGCGGCATCGCCAATGTCAACATCGGCACTTCCGGCGCCGAAATCGGAGGCGCCTTCGGGGGAGAAAAAGATACCGGCGGCGGCCGCGAATCGGGTTCCGACGCCTGGAAAGCTTACATGCGCCGCCAGACCAACACGATCAACTACAGCACAGATCTTCCTCTTGCGCAAGGCATTAAGTTTGATCTGTAAATATTGAAAACGAATAGAGCATGAGAATCGGAATCATCCGAGAAGGAAAGGTGCCGCCCGATAAAAGGGTGCCCTTCACGCCGGAGCAGTGCCGACACATCCTGGACCATATGCCGGGACTGGAAGTGGTGGTGCAACCCTCCCCCATCCGCTGTTTCCCCGATGAAGAATACATCCGCCTGGGCATCCCTGTCGTGGAAGACCTCTCAGCATGTGACGTCCTGATGGGGGTTAAGGAAGTACCCCTCAAGGAACTGATCCCCGGGAAGACCTACTTTTTCTTTTCGCATACCATCAAAAAGCAGCCCTACAACAGGGAGCTCCTCCGGGAGGTGGTCCGCAAGGGCATCCGGCTCATTGATTATGAAGTGCTCACCGACCGCAGCGGAATGCGGATCATCGGCTTCGGCCGTTTTGCAGGCGTCGTGGGCGCTTACAACGGCATCAGAGCATGGGGGCTCCGCCACCGCCTCTGGGCGCTGAAACCCGCCTGGCAATGCCGCAACATGGAGGAAATGCTGGGTGAACTGGCGGCTATCGACCTCCCGGCCATCCGCATTACCCTCACCGGAGGAGGCAGGGTCGCCGGAGGAGCCGTGGAACTGATGAATGCCGCAGGAATTCATCCGCTGCCCGTCGACCACTTCCTGGCCAATGAAATGCACCCCGGCCCCGTCTACGTGAGACTTGATCCGGGTGACTATAACGAACATAAAGAGGGCAAACCTTTCGACATGCTCCACTTCTTCAACAACCCATGGGAATACAGAGGCACCTTCCGCCGTTTTCTTCCACATACCGACCTGCTCATCGGGGCGGCCTTCTGGGATCCCAAAGCTCCCGTGCTCTTCTCTCCGGAAGATACCCTCAGACCTGACTTCCGGGTGAAGGTCATAGCCGACATCACCTGCGATATCGACGGATCGATCCCTACCACCCTCAAGGCATCCACCATCGGTGAGCCCTTCTACGACATCCACCCGCACAGCTTCGACATAAAAGAACCTTTCTCATGTGATGACCACATTTCCGTGATGGCCGTCGATAATCTCCCCTGTGAACTACCCGCCGATGCATCTTACGACTTCGGGAAAAACCTGACGGAAAAAGTCCTGCCCTTCCTTGCAGGAGAAGATCCCGACCAGATCATCGAAAGGGCTTCCATCACCCGAAACGGCAGACTGACAGAGAAATTCGCCTATCTGCGCGATTTCCTGGAAGGCCGCGAGTAACCGAAATTACGATACGAACAACTATTTATCCAATCAGTCCGGCAAAGACAGAGGTCATAGCCACCTCTCCGGACTTACACAACTGTATATTATGAAGAGAATACTGATTATAGGGGCCGGACTATCGTCCAACTCCCTGATTTCCTTTCTGGAAAAAGAGGCAGCAGAGCATCAGTGGCAGATCACGGTCGGAGACCGGGACCCGGAACTGGCCCGGAGCAAGGTGAATCTGCCCACACGGACCACTGGCATCGATCTTCACGATGATCATCAGATGGACCGCGAGGTGGGAGAGGCCGATCTGGTCATTTCCATGCTGCCCGCCAGACTTCACCCTATCGTGGCCCGCTGCTGCCTGAAAAACAAAAAGTCGCTGATCACCGCCTCCTATGAATCTCCTGAAATGAAGCAAATGGAGGAAGAGGTCAAAGCCGCCGGGTTGCTCTTTCTCAACGAAATGGGCCTCGATCCGGGGATAGACCACATGTCGGCCATGCAGGTCATCGAACGCATCAAGGAAGAAGGGCACCGGCTTACCGCCTTTGAGTCATTCACGGGCGGGCTGGTGGCTCCGGAGTCGGACGACAATCCCTGGCACTACAAATTCACCTGGAATCCCACCAATGTGGTGCTGGCAGGGTGGCCCGGACCGGCGGTCTTCCTCCAGTGCGGAAAACTCAAATACATCCCCTACAGCCGCCTCTTCCGCCGTACCGAGTACATGGACATCGAGGGGTTCGGCCGCTTTGAAGGCTATGCCAACCGCGACTCCCTCAAATACCTCGACAAATACAACCTCCAGGGCATACAGACCATCTACCGGGGCACACTCCGCCGCCCCGGTTACTCACAGGCTTGGAATATCTTCGTCCAACTCGGCGCTACCGACAACTCCTACATCATGCTCAACGAGGAGGAAATGACCCACCGCGAGTTCATCAACTCCTTCCTCTACTATCACCCCCACGATTCCGTAGAAGTCAAACTTTACCGCGCCTTCCATATCGACCAGGACTCCCCGCTCATCGAACTTCTGGAATCACTCGACCTCTTCAGCGACGAAAAAATCGGCCTCCGGAAAGGAACCCCAGCCCAGTTCCTGGAAGCCATCCTCATGAAAAAGTGGAAGCTTAATCCCGAAGACAAGGACCTCGTGGTGATGTGGCACAAGTTCAACTACCTTGACCGCGATTCCGGAAAGGAAAAGATCATCACCTCCTCCATGGGGATCACCGGCGAAGACCAGGTCCATACCGCCATGGCCAAAACCGTAGGCCTCCCCCTGGGCATTGCCGCCAAACTCCGCCTGACCGGGCAACTCAACCTGACCGGGCTTTTCATCCCCACCATCAGGGAAATCTATAACCCTGTGCTGGCCGAACTCCGCACTCATGGCATCCTCTTCCGGGAAAAACCGGTGAACTGACCAGAGACCTTCCGGGCTGGCAGACCAGGCGAACTTCCTTCCGGGTGTGTCGGACAGAGACCTGCATGCAGGGTGAACCGATTGTTTTACGTAAGATTAACTTTCGAACAAAACAAAAGTCTGTTCGAACCGTTATATTTGCATATCACAAAAATGACCATGCAGAAAAAAATGCCCGCACCCCGCCGGGAACTGACCCTGGCCGAAGAGATCGTCAACAGCATCACCCATGGGATCGGTATCCCCCTGAGCATTGCCGCACTGGTAATACTTGTTGTCTTTGCGGCACAGCGTGGCGATATCTGGCATGTGGTAAGCTTTTCCATCTTCGGAGCCTCCCTTATACTTTGCTATACCGCCTCCACCCTTTACCACAGTTTTACCAACAAAAGGGTGAAAGAGATCTTCGCCCGTTTCGACCATGCCGCTATCTTCCTGCTGATCGCCGGCACCTATACTCCCATCCTGCTCACCACCCTCCGGGGAACCCTCGGCTGGGTCCTCTTCGGCATCATCTGGGGGGTAGCCCTCACCGGCATCGTCATCCGCAGCATTTATCTCTACAGATTCCGGAAACTGATGGTTGCCATTTATCTTATCATGGGCTGGATGTTCGTCTTCGCCCTCCGGTCGGTGATCACCAATATGCCCCAAATCAGCCTGATCTTCCTTCTGTCCGGAGGTATCTCCTACAGCGTGGGAACCATCTTCTACGCCTGGCGGAGCCTCCCCTTCGGCCATGGCATCTGGCACCTCTTCGTCCTCGGGGGCAGCGTCCTTCATTTCTTCGCCATCCTCTGCACCCTCTGCTGACCGCTCCATCTGCTTCACGGAACCTCCAAACCTGAACACCAGCCGTTGAGCGCATCAAAACCCTCTTGATTCCGGAAAGTCCGGGGTTAGGACCGGAAAACTTCCTCCGAATCCTTCCATTGCAGAAAATACACGGTTTTCTATCCTGGATCTCCATGACAGAAAATTGCCACTGCAAAGAGCACATGCAGTAAATTGGTCTATTTTTACCCACAGTAAAAAGTCAGATGAAAAATCGATTTGGTATTTATGCATCGACCGCGATGGTAAACCACTTGTATAAACCATCTGTTTTATGAATTTTGCCACTTGAACGTACTGATTTAAACTGAGGAAGATTATGAATCGATCAAAGAGAGCGTTTTACGACGCTTTGCCGGAAAATGAACAATATATCCTGAATGTCGCTGCGCTTAAAGCCGATTCTATTAATACTTACAATTTCCCCTTGCCTTTTACCACAAAGAAAACCCTTTCCTCAAAAACAATTTCAGCAGTTCTGGCTAAAGCCCTTGATATGGGTTTGTTGGAGCAATCACAAAATTCGTCAAACTTGCAGGCCGCTCCTGATTTTATGATTTATGTTTTCCCTGAACTGAAACAGTATTCAAAAGAGTGGCAGACCATAAATTCAGAATGGAATTTTAATTATTCTGGAAATCTGTCTATCAAAAACCTCAGAAACTACTTGTATTCCCTATTCTACGACAAAAAAAAGATTGCTGAGACTGAGGGGAATTTCCTTTCAAACGGGTTCACCCAGTTAAACTATTACCTGACCGATATTTTAACAGATGAATCCTATATTGAAGTAATCCCTCTGATGAATGTATCCATAATCAACACATTATTGGGGAATTTGGTCAGCAGGAGCATCTATAACCTCGAACGATTAGACCTTACTGAAAAACTTGCAAGGGAATTAGAAACCAGTTTAACCGACAATAACAGGTACAAAATCCCCTCTTTAAAAATCCACAAGAATTTCCATCATGGTAATTTTGAAGAAGCACTGGCAGGAAGCAAAAATGTGATGGAAAAATTTTTTATCGCTGCCATTGAAGCTTTATTAAAAGGTTCCCCTAAAACGGCACTGGCATTTTTCGAGAAGGGCCTGAAAGAACAAAGAGCGTTCTTTAAAGGCACTCAACTTCCCCTTGTCCCCCACTCCGCCTTATATTACCTCATTGCGCTTTTAAGCATAGTACCAGAGGAATCCTCCGCCGTGTTTCAAAAAATCAACATGGCATTACAGAAAATAAATCCCTCACAGAGCGCAGAAATTTTTATGCCGGTACTTCATTTCTATTTTAATGACAAGAATAATCTTCATTTTTCCCGTATATATCTTGAAAACTATATTCAAACTTCTGACTACGCCTATCAACGCCTGATCGGCTACCTGGTAATGTTCTTAGTTGACATCAAACCTGAGAAAACATGGTTAACGGGCTTATCTTCCCTGGTTAATCAAGCCTTTTCAAACGGATATTTATTATTGGCTTACGAAGCCGCTTATGTATTGAAGCACTGGAACAACGATCCGGAGTCACTTGCGATTTTTGATGAAATTGCAGGCAGATTTGATTTCCAGCCGGCACTTTGCAATATTTCACGACAGGAAGAATGGGAAAAATCACTGAATGCCTTTCTTGCACTGGGGGCAGGAAAAAGCAGTACTTCGGGAAAAAATGCAGAGGGGAAATACAGGGTTGTCTACTACTTAAATGTAAAAGACCTGGATATACAGCCTGTTTTGCAAACCCGCAATGCCAAAGGAGCCTGGTCATCGGGAAGAAATATTGCTTTAAAAACCTTTTTCCAGGGAAAAGTGGGAGGAATGACCCCACAGGATTACAAGGTTTCAAGATATGTCAAATCATATTCTGGTTCCTATGGTTCTGAAGAATATTTTATGCAGGAAGAGGCCATCAAAGAGCTTGTCGGCCATCCTTATGTTTTTCTAAGCGGCACCAATGACCTTTCGATTGAGCTAATTGCGGCCCAACCGGTTTTAAAGGTCAGCCGGACATCGAAAGGGTATGCACTCTCAACCGAACTGAAGGAAGCTTCCAAAAACCTGATTTTTGAAAAGGAGACCAATACCAGATATAAGGTTTACGATTTAACAAACCAGCAATTATCCGTAATCACAGCTTTAAATGAGCAAAAGATTGTGGTTCCCGAATATGGAAAAGAGAAACTGATGCAGGTGTTGGGCAACTTTAGCTCCCACTTCTCAGTACATTCCGAATTATCACTATCCGAACATCCGAAAGTCAGGGAAGTGGTTGCTGATTCGCGGATCAGGGTTCAATTGCTGCCCCTTGCCGGCGGACTAAAAGCAGAATTTTTTGCCAAACCTTTCGGAAGTCACCCGCCTTACTGCAAACCAGGGGTAGGTGGGAAAACATTAATCGCCAATCCCAAAGGAGAACAACTTCAGGTTACCCGCAACCTTGCTCAGGAAAAAGAATATGCCAACCTGTTGCTTGAAAACATTCAGGTAATCGAAAGTCTTGATATCTCCGATGACCTCATTTCGTTCAGTGAACCGATGGATAGTCTTCAATTGTTGGAGATTCTGGCGGCGCATCAGGATATTTGTATTGTGGAATGGCCTGAAGGAGAACGGTTTAAATTAAGGGGGACAGCCAATTTCAGCCATCTGAAACTGAAGCTTAAAACCCAGGCCAATTGGTTTGAACTGCAAGGAGAACTGAAAGTCGATGAGAATACCATACTCACCATCCAACAGTTACTCCAGCTCACCGAAAAAGGACACAAACGTTTTGTTGAATTAAAACAGGGCGAATTTCTGGCCCTTAGTGAACGGTTAAAGAAACAGCTTGAAGAGTTGAGGGCATTTTCTTCACCAGGGAAAGAGGGGGTAATCATCAATAAGTTTGCATCAGTTGCCCTGACTGATTTTTTTGAAGAAGCGGAAAATCTGAAAACCGACAAAACATGGAAAGAATTCAGGCAGCGAATGAATTTAGTGCAACAAACAGATATTCAAGTGCCTGCCAACTTGCAGGCGGAGCTTCGCCCTTATCAGGAAGAAGGATTCCGTTGGATGACCCACCTTGCCGGGTGGGAAGCCGGCGCCTGTCTTGCCGATGATATGGGGCTCGGAAAGACCATTCAGGCACTGGCCATATTGCTGCACAGGGCAAAAATGGGTGCATCGCTGGTCATCTGTCCCGTTTCGGTCATGCACAACTGGATCACTGAAACAGCCAAATTTGCACCCACCCTTCATGTGAAAACACTTTCCTCAGGTAACCGGACGCAGATACTATCCCATCTCGAACCAGGCGACTTGCTGATAACCACTTACGGGTTACTGCAATCAGAAGAAAAAGAGTTTTCCCAAACTCCCTTTTCCACCGTGGTACTTGACGAAGCCCATACCATTAAAAACTACAATACGAAGACATCGAAGGCTGCCATGCAGTTAAAAGCCCCGTTTCGCTTAGCCCTGACGGGGACCCCTATTCAGAATCACCTGGGGGAAATCTGGAATCTGTTTAATTTTTTAAACCCCGGATTACTCGGAACGTTAACCCAATTTACCGAAACCTTTATTAAACCAGACTATACTCATACCCGAAAACACCTCAAAAAGCTGATTACTCCTTTCATCCTTCGTCGCACAAAATCATCGGTTGTAGAAGAGTTGCCTGCCAGAACTGAAATAGTAAGAAAGGTGGAACTCAGTAAGGAAGAAAACGCATTCTATGAAGCCCTGCGACGTCAGGCAGTGACAAACATGGAAAACGACGACAGTCCGCAAGGGACAAAACACCTGAAAGCCCTGGCAGAAATCACCCGTCTGAGGTTGGCGTGTTGTAATCCTGCATTGGTCGATTCATCCCTTTCCATCCCTTCCACAAAACTGGCCACTTTCCTTGAAATCGTAGCAGAGTTAATTGAGAACAAACATAGAGCTTTGGTATTCAGCCAGTTTGTAACACATTTAACCCTTGTCCGTCAGGCGCTTGACAAATTGGGAGTGAGTTATCAATACCTGGATGGGTCCTGTTCCTCCTCTGAACGCGAGAAAAGTGTGAAAAAATTCCAGGGTGGAGAGGGTGAATTATTTCTTATCAGCCTGAAAGCCGGGGGATTGGGTCTGAACCTCACTGCGGCTGATTTCGTGATCCATCTCGATCCGTGGTGGAATCCGGCGGTGGAGGACCAGGCTTCTGACCGGGCCCACAGGATTGGGCAGTTAAGGCCCGTTACCATATACAGACTAGTAACCGAAAATACTATCGAAGAAAAAATCATCCAACTTCATCATACCAAACGCGACCTTGCCGAAACCCTTTTGGAAGGTAGCGACCAGTCGGGCCAACTTTCCATTACGGAATTGATTTCGTTGATCAGGGAGAGAGATTAGGCTCCCCTCCATACCCGTTATTATTTCCGGCCGGCAGTGGCATCCAGAATAAAATCAACGATGGGTGCGGGTTGGGCAAACCTATTTGCATTAACTTTGCATGGATCAAAATCAACCTGTTATGAAAAAATCTATCATTCTTATTGTAATGGCTGTTATACTAAGCAACTGTACTTCAATGAAAAAGGAGCAGGTCACCACATCTGCCAGCATGCTGATCGGCGAGCCGGTCATTGCACAGACCATTAAGGCCCTTACGGAGAAACACGGCGATGCCGCCTCCTTCCGCATCGACCGCGGGGTCAGGCAGGCCGCCTCCCTCTGGCGGGAAACCGACGGCAATGCCGCCGATTTTGAGAAGTTCTGCACCGACCAGTTCGTCGCAGGAGCACCCGAACTGGAAGCGCTTTATAAAAAACTGGAACGCAACCTGGAGATCTTCAGCGGTTATTTCCATAAAATGGATGTCCTGCTCAAGGAACCCCTCCAGCTCGATGGCCCCGAGCCCGGCCCCGTTGACCTCATGTTCGGCAGTTATGATGCCTCGGCCCACCTCACCGACGACTTCTTCGCCAACAAAATAGCCTTCCTCACCGCCCTCAACTTCCCCTTCTATTCCCTGAAGGAGAAGACGGAACTCGGTGAAAAATGGAGCCGTCTTGAGTGGGCTTACGCCCGCATGGGCGACCGCTTCACTTCCCGGGTGCCTGCCGATATCATCCAGAATGTCTCGCAGACCCTCACCGCCGCCGATACCTACATCTCGGGCTATAACATTCTCATGGACAAACTCGTCGACTCCACCGGGACGGCCCTCTTCCCGGCCGGACTGAAACTGATCACCCACTGGGGCCTTCGCGATGAACTCAAATCGGACTACGCTGGCGAAAATGGTCTCGCCAAACAGCGGATGATCTACCAGGTGATGCAGCGTATCATCGACCAGTCGATTCCGCAGGAGGTCATCAACAAAGGGGAAGTGACCTGGGATCCCTATGCCAACAAGATCTTCCGCGAGGGGGCCGAAGTCAATGCCACGCCGGAACCCGACAAGCGGTATGAGGTGCTGCTGGCCAATTTCCGGGCGCTGCAAAAGATGGATGCCTACACCCCGCATTATCCCACCTATATCACCCGGGCTTTCGAGGAGGGCATGGAAATTCCGCAGCAAGATGTCGAAAAACTCTTCACGGACCTGGTCTCTTCACCTACGGTCAAGGAGGTAGCTGCCCTTATCAGCCAGCGGCTGGGCAGGCCCCTGGAGCCCTTCGACATCTGGTACAACGGCTTCAAAGCGGCGGGAGGAATTCCCGAAGAGCAGCTGACGGCCCTCACTACTAAAAAGTATCCCGACACGGAAGCGGTCCGCAAGGATCTGCCTGTCATCATGCAGAAACTGGGGTGGGCACCTGCTGAGGCCCAAAGAATAAGTGCCCTGATCACTGTCGATGCCTCCAGGGGCGCAGGCCATGCCTGGGGCGCCGGCATGAAAAACGACCTGGCTCACCTGCGCACCCGCGTGGGCACCGCCGGTATGGACTACAAAGGCTATAACATTGCCGTCCATGAGTTCGGGCACTGCGTCGAACAGACCATTACCATGAACGATGTCGATTACTTTATGCTCAACGGCGTCCCCAATACTGCCTTCACCGAGGCCGTGGCCTTCCTCTTCCAGAAACGCGACCTTGAACTGCTGGGAGTTAAGGGGGATAATCCCATGAAGGGGCACCTGATGGCCCTCGATAACTTCTGGGCCTGCTACGAAATCATGGGCGTCTCCCTGGTCGATATGAAGGTGTGGAAATGGCTCTACGATAATCCCGATGCCACCCCCGCCCAGTTGAAGGAAGCGGTCATCACCACTGCCAAAGAGGTGTGGAACCAGTACTATGCTGGCGTTCTGGGCGGAAATGACGAACCCCTGTTGGCCATTTACTCCCACATGATCGATAATCCGCTCTACCTTTCCAACTATCCGGTGGGCCACCTTATCGACTTCCAGATCGAGCAACAGGTCACAGGGAAGAATCTGGCAGGCGAAATCACCCGCATGCTGGTGCAGGGGCGTATCGTTCCCCAGCTCTGGATGAAAGGGGCTGTGGGCCACGAAATCAGCATCCAACCCACCCTCGAAGCCACCGGCAAAGCCCTGGAAGCCATGAGAATGTAAAATCCCAAAAGATTTACAGCGGAATTACGTATTTTTAACATAATAATAAGACCTCTTCCTTATCATG
Source organism: Bacteroidales bacterium (assembly GCA_012729335.1). Lineage (GTDB taxonomy): Bacteria > Bacteroidota > Bacteroidia > Bacteroidales > Prolixibacteraceae > UBA1413. Next base: position 16,329 of record JAAYDJ010000008.1, read on the forward strand.
GAAAGCGGCATAAAAAACCTGAGGTCGCATATTGCGACCTCAGGTTTTATATCTTTTCTCAGATCCACTTTACTTCTTACAGCCTCCTCCAACTGCTGACCTATCAATGCGGAGGCCAAACACCTGGATCCAGTGCAGTCCCTCAGTCCCTCAGTCTCTCAGTCCCTCAGTCTCTCAGTCTCTCAGTCTCTCAGGCCCTCAGTCTCTCAGTCCCTCAGTCTCTCAGTCTCTCAGTCTCTCAGTCCCTCAGTCTCTCAGTCCCTCAGTCCCTCAGTCCCTCAGTCTCTAACTCTTTGCCTTATCCGGGTCCACTACTTCGGCGTCTTCCACCTTTTTGCCCTTCAGGTAGTCTGGTAGTTCGAGGCCGGCCATTTTGAAGAGTTCTTCAAACGGAGGAATGGACCCCAGCATACCGGAGAGGAAGTTTGCCGTGGCGGGCGATTTGCCGTCCTTGCCGGAACCCATGGTATCCCAGACGGTGATCTTGTCGATCTTCAGGTTTTTGATGGCTTCGACCTGGGTTTTGACCAGCTCGGGCAGCTTGTCGGCGATCATCAGCATAACGGCACTGCGGGAGTCTTCCCCTGCCGCCTTCATCAGCTTCTGATACCCTTCGGCCTGTTTGCTCAGTATCTCAAAGATACCTTTTCCTTCTGCTTCCATCTTCATGAAGATAGCGTCGGCTTCACCCTTGGCCTGGCGGCGGGTTTGTTCAGCCACCGCCTCGGCGGCAATCTCGATACGGGTTTTGTCGATTTCAGCCGGAACAATGATATCAGCCTGCTGGCTGGCCTTGTCACGTACAGCACGTACGGTTTCTGCCGCCTTTTCAGCCGCGTAGGCCTCTTCCAGCGCCTTGGCTTCGGCCACCTTCTCAGCCGCTACCGCCAGCCGCTCCGCTTCGGCTTCCTTCTGACGACGGTCGGCATTCGAATTGGCAATGGTGATCTTGGCCGTGTTCTCACCTTCTACCGCTGTCGCATTCGCCCGGGCTACCTCCACACGCTGCTCCTTCAACGCCTCGGCTTCCCCGATCGACCCGTCACGGTTCTTCTGCGATACACTGATCTTGGCATCGTTGATCGCCTTGGCGGCGGCTTCCTTGCCTAACGCCTCGATATACCCCGACTCATCGGTAATATCGGTCACATTCACGTTGATCAGCTTCAACCCGATCTTCTTGAGTTCCGCCTCCACATTCGAGGATACCGCAGCCAGAAACTTATCCCGGTTGCTATTGATCTCCTCGATGTCCATGGTAGCCACCACCAGCCTCAACTGGCCGAAGATGATGTCCTTGGCCAAATTGCTGATGTCAGTGATCGACAGCCCCAGCAAACGCTCGGCAGCATTGTTCATCACCCCCTCTTCCGTGGAGATCCCCACCGTGAACCGCGAGGGCACATCCACCCTGATGTTCTGCTTGCTCAACGCACTCGTCAGGTTGATCTCAATCGAGAAAGGCGTCAGATCCAGAAAGGAGTAGTCCTGAATCACCGGCCAGATGAAAGCCGCTCCCCCATGAATACACTTGGCCGACCGCGACTCCGCTTCACCTCCCTTGCCTACCTTCCCGTAGACCACCAGAATGCGGTCAGAAGGACACCGCTTATACCTCCTGAAAAAGGAGACAATCAGGATAAAAACGAAAAATACGGCCGCTGTGACCAGAAAAATAACATATTGTCCCATAACTATTTATTATTAAAAAATTCCATACTATTTTAATACTTCGATATTCTAATCTCAGATATTCAAGACTCCAGATTCCCGATTCCCGACTCCTCATTCAAGACTCCCGACTCCCACATTCAAGACTCAAGACTCAAGATTCAAGACTTAAGATTCAAGACTTAAGACTCAAGATTCCCACATTCCCGACTCCTCATTCAAGACTCAAGACTCCTCATTCAAGACTCCAGATTCCCACATTCCCGACTCCCGACTCCTCATTCCAGATTCCATTATCTGACCAGCAGGATGTCCCCCTTGAGTACTTCGATGACTTCTACCACCTGTCCGGTTTTAAAGCCGTCCGGATCGTCAGTCATCGCCTCGAGGGTTTGCAAGCCCTGTACCTTGATCTGAATCTGCCCGGTGCCTCCTCTTTTGGGCGGAATGGGGAGATAAACGGTTCCCGACTTCCCAATGGCGTTCCTGATCTTCAGGGTGCCGTCGTCGCTCAGTTTGCCCATCCCGTAAATCAGGGAGGCCATAATCAGCATCATAACCAGACCAGCAAAAAAGGCCAGCAAGACCGAAGGGAACAACTTCATCCCCGACCCCAGGCAAACGATCCCGGTCCAGCCGAAAATCGTAAAAAAGGCGATCAGGTTCTTCAGCGTCAGAAATTGAAAATCAATTCCTGTATCCCCATGGACAGAAGCGTCGCTGTCGCCCGTCGCATCGGCATCCTCGGCACTGAGACCTGTAAAGGTGAGAATGGTCTGCACCAGAAATAGAAGGGAAAAGGGAATAGCGATACACCAGAAAACCTTCTGGGCCATTGTAAGGGTAATCCACCAGTCTGCCATGGTTTTTGTTTTAATGATAGGTTCTGAATGATGCAAGTTACTCTTTTTCGCCGTAAAAAACCGGACTCTGAGTAACTATCCGGAGAATTTGTCCGCTTTCTCCTTCCGGAATTACACCACCAACAGGAATTGTTTGGCAGAAGGGTATTGTAATTGGCTGCACATTTCATAACTTCAAGGGTCCAAACCAATAGACACCTCAGCTATGAGAAAATTCAGCAAATCGGGAAAACTGAAAACCAAGTTCTACGAATCGGAACTGAAGGAGTTGTTCGTGGAACTGGTCAAGCTACAGAACTGGGTAAAAAGTGAAAAGCTGAAGGTGGTGGTTCTTTTCGAAGGCCGGGATGCCGCGGGGAAAGGTGCCGTCATCAAAAAGATTGCAGAACCCCTGAATCCCAGGGTGTGCAGGGTAGTCGCCCTGGGAGTCCCCACCGAAAGGGAAAAAACCCAGTGGTATTTCCAGCGCTATGTGCCCCATTTGCCGGCAGGCGGAGAAATCGTCCTCTTCGACAGGAGCTGGTACAACAGGGCGGGCGTGGAAAAGGTCATGGGATTCTGCACCGAGGAGGAATACTGGGAATTCCTCCGTTCGTGCCCCAGCTTCGAACGCATGCTGATGCGCTCCGGAATCATCATTATTAAATACTGGTTTTCGGTCAGCGAGGAAGAACAGGAGAAGCGGTTCCGCAACAGGATCACCGACCCTACCAAAAGGTGGAAATTCAGTCCCATGGATATTGTTTCCCGCGAAAAATGGGTGGAATACTCCAAAGCCAAGGATGAGATGTTCTCCTACACCGACACCAAACAAACCCCCTGGTTCGTGGTGGAAAGCGATGACAAGAAAAAGGCACAACTCAATTGTATACGCCATCTCCTTTCTATGATTCCTTACCAGGATGTGGAACTGCCCAAACTGGAACTGGGACCCCGCCCCAAACAAGGCGGCTATGTGCGGCCCCCCATTTCGGAACAGACTTTCGTCCCCGACTGTTATATCATGACAGAAGAGGACCGGCGAAAAACTGAAGAGGAAGAGGAGGAAGATGAGGCTTAATCCGGCAAGGGCTTCCACCAGTCAGACAGCGTAAAAGACGGCAGTCATAGGGCAGGATTCCCGGTTGCAGAAAGAAGGTCTCCGGCAGCAGCCAGCTGGCTTTTTCATCAGTCAGACAGCTGGCTTTCCGGTTGTCAGAGGGCAGGTTTTCCGGTTGTCAGAGGGCAGGTTTTCCATCCGGGCGGGGGGAGTCGCCTGTCATTTCCGCGAATTCAGGGATTTGTACGAGATACTCGGCTTTGTGGATTTCAAAGTCGATCCTGCACATAAAATGGGTTAATCCATTGGAAACCAATAAATAGGGGGCCTTTAGCACACTGTTGTAGCGGATTGCCTGGTTAAAAGCTTCCTGGGTAATGGCCACCCCCGGAGCCTTAAACTCCCCCACCAGCAAGGGATTCCCTTTGCGGTCATAGACCAGCAGGTCAAAGCGCTGGGGCAATCCATTGACCTCCACCTTTCGTTCCACGGCCATCAGGGGTACAGGAAACCCCCTTTCCTTTTCCAGAAACCGGAGGAACCGCTGCCTGACCCCCTCCTCGGGAGTCAGCCTGACCCAGCGACGCCTGTGCACATCAAATATCAACCGGTCTCCCCCGTGATCTTTGGTCCGAAAAGTATACTCAGGTAATTGCAGATTTTGCATGGTTCCCCATCCAAATTGTTATTTTTGTCAAGCTATAGGCAAAACGAAAGTAACAATATTTCCAAAGAGTCTGAAGTATGAAGACGAAAGAAGAAATCGTGGCCAACTGGTTACCCCGTTATACAGGTCTGGCACTCGAAGAGTTCGGGCAATATATTCTGCTCACCAACTTCCAGCTGTATGTGGAGATGTTTGCCCAGCGGTTTAATGTTCCGGTGATGGGCGACAAGCGGAACATGCCTTCGGCCACGGCCGAGGGGATGACCATCATCAACTTCGGTATGGGAAGCCCCAACGCGGCCACCGTCATGGACCTGCTCAGCGCCATTATGCCCAAGGGGGTTCTTTTCCTGGGCAAGTGCGGCGGACTCAAATCAAAAAACAAACTGGGTGATCTCATCCTGCCCATTGCGGCCATCCGCAGCGACGGAACCTCCAACGATTACCTTCCCCCTGAGATCCCTGCCCTCCCCGCCTTCAACCTCCAGCGGGCGGTGTCCCACGTCATCCGTGACAGAGGACTCGACTACTGGACCGGAACCGTCTTCACCACCAATAAAAGGGTGTGGGAATGGGATGAAAGGTTTAAGAAATACCTTGAAAAGACCCGCGCCATGGCTATTGACATGGAAACCGCCACCATCTTCATTGTCGGCTTCGCCAATTCCATCCCTTCCGGAGCGCTCCTGCTCGTCTCCGACCAGCCCATGATTTCCACCGGCGTAAAAACCGAAGCAAGCGACCAGAAGGTGACCACCCTTTTTGTCGAGAACCATCTTAACGTCGGCATCGAATCGCTCCTGGAAATTAAAAACAACGGCCAGTCGGTCAAACACCTTAAATTCTGACATGGAACACGAACAGATTCTGGCCAGCCTTAAAAACAAAATCTACCATCCTGTCTATTTTCTGTGCGGGGAAGAACCTTATTACGCCGACATGATTTCCGACTATATCGAGCACAACCTGCTGCCGGAAGCGGAGAAGAGTTTCAACCAGACTGTTTTTTACGGCAAGGATACCGATCTCACCACCGTCATCGAAGCCTCACGCCGATATCCCATGATGGCCAACCACCAGGTGATCATCGTCAAGGAAGCCCAGGCCTGGAAGAACCTCAAACTGCTGGTCAAATACCTGGAGGCCCCCATGAAATCCACCATCCTGGTCATCAATTACAAATATGCCAAACCCGACGGGCGCACCCCAGAAGCCAAGGAAATTCAGAAAAAAACCGTCTATCTCGAAACCAAAAAACTCCGCGACTACCAGGTTCCCGCCTGGGTCGACCAATATGTCAAATCAAAGGGATCGGCCATCACCCCTCAGGCCTCCCAGATGCTCACCGATTTTCTGGGCACTGACCTGAGCAAAATTGCCAATGAACTGAATAAGCTCTTCCTGGTCGTCCCACCGGGCCAGCGGATCACCCCCGACGAGGTGGAGAAAAACATCGGCATCAGCAAGGAGTACAACGCTTTCGAACTCACCGACGCCCTGGGATCTGGCAATATCCTCAAAGCCAACCGCATCGTCAACTATTTCGGAGCCAATCCCAGCGCCTGTCCCATGCAACCAACCATGGGCGTTCTCTTCTCCTATTTTGTCAAACTTTTCAAATACCACTTCCTGCCCGACAAATCGGATAAAGCAGTCGCCTCAGCCCTGGGCGTCAACCCCTATATCGTCAGAAATTATACCGAACCCGCCAGGCGTTACGGCAAAACCAGGCTTTTCGAAATCTTCGGCATTCTCAGGGAATATGATCTGAAAAGCAAGGGCCTGGGAACATCAGGTGGGGTCGGACAGGGTGAACTGCTTAAGGAAATGGTATATAAAATCATGCACTGAGATGATCACCTGGATTCTGATCGCCCTGACCACCTTCGTCTCCTGGATGGCCTTCAACAACCCAGGCCTGCTCGGGAAAATGCAATTCAACGCCGCCAGGATCATCCACGGGAAAGAGTATTACCGCCTGGTAAGCCATGTCATGGTCCATGCCTCCTGGTCCCACCTTTTCGTCAACATGCTGGTTCTCTTCTTTTTCGGGAGGGCGGTGGAATCGTATCTGGTCTATTTCTTCGGAAACAAATCGACGGCCATCTTTCTGCTCCTTTACATCGGAGGAACCCTGGCCTCCAACCTCTGGTCGCTCTACAAACACCGCAACAACTATTATTACAATGCCATCGGTGCCTCCGGGGCCGTCTCTGCAGTCCTCTTCTCCTTTATCTTCCTTAATCCCTGGGAAAAACTCTACTTCTTCGGCTTGCTGCCCATTCCCGGCATCCTCTTTGCCGCAGGCTACCTGGCCTATTCCTGGCACATGGGGAGAAAGGAGTCCGACCATATCGCCCACGATTCCCATTTTCTGGGAGCCGTCTTCGGCTTCTTCTTCCTGGCGCTTTTCAAGCCTTCGCTGCTCCGCCATTTCATTGACCAGCTCTTCATGCTGATATAACCGGGCAACCATGCATTTCATCATCAGAGAGGGGACCATCATCAGAAACGAAGGTGCCGGCACCGCAGAACTTGAGGCCGGCACGGAGCTTCCCGTCCACGAGGAATTCTGGTTTGCCCACGGCAACCTTCCCTTTTTCGAAGCACACCTCCAGAGGGTGGAAGAACTCCTGGGGTTCTTCGGACAGCCGTGGCCCGATGACCTCCCCCCGGGGCATGAGATCAAAAGGCTCTTTCTAAGGCTGGTTAACAAAAACAAAGCCTTTATGGGGGGCTGGGTAAAAGCCGAATTCCGCTTCTCACCTGTAAAAACCCGGCTTAACGCCATGGTGGTACCCCACCCGGAGAGGCAGTTTCCCCTGGATCCGGAGGGCCGGACAGGCTTTATCTCCCCGTTTGTAAAGTTTTCCCGCGATCCCCTGGCCAGGTTTCCCCTGGCCTCAAAACCGCTGCGCGACCTGGAACAGTTCCGGAGAGAAACCCTTTCCGGAGCCATCCCCCTCTTCCTCAATGAGAAAGGGGTTCTCACCGAGGCCGCCGGTGCCGCGCTTTACTGCATCAGAAAAAATACCCTGCTGACCCCGGCACCCTCCACAGGATGCCTCCGGACCCTTTACCACGACCACCTCCTGCGCGCAGCCAGCCAAACCGGATTTCAAACCACTGAAACCGACCAGCTCACCCCCTCAGACCTCGCCGGATGCGAAGAGGTATTCACCCTCTCGGAAGGTGAAGGATTCAGGTGGCTCTCAGGCATTGGAGATAAAAGATTCGTCAGAACCAAAACCAACCTGATCGGAAAGCAGTTTAACCGCAGCACCTTCCCTCTGCAGGGCTGAATACCTGAAAAACGGGATTTACCATGATCGACGGGGGGTCCCCCTGCCGCATGACTGGGTTTTACCAGAAAGAAATGGGAAAGATCAGTTCAGGGAGGGATTTTCAGGAAAATTCTCCCAAATGGAGTAACGTTTGCCCACTTTTCTGACAAACTGCGCCCAGGCTTCGGCGCCCAGCTCTTCCATGACCAGGCTGCTGTCGACATCATTCACCAGCCAGGAATCTTCCCTGATCTCCCGTTCGAGCTGCCCGGCATCCCACCCTGAATACCCCAGGAAAAAACGGACCTCCCCGCGATGGATGATCCCCAGGTTGATCAGCTTCTTTACTTCATTGAAATCTCCGCCCCAATGAATGTCGTCCAGCACATGAATGCTTCCGGGAATCAGATCGGCCCTCCGGTGTATGAAATAAATCGAATCGGTCGACACCGGCCCGCCCATGAACACATCGGCTTCAAACTCCTCAAAGCCAGAAATATAATCCTGAATCTGAAGCTCCGCCTTTTTGTTCAGAATGAACCCGATGCTCCCCTTCCGGCCATGCGCCACCAGCAGAATCACAGCACGGTTGAAAAAGTTCCCGGGCAGGAATGGCTCCGAGATGAGCACCCGCCCCTTGCGGGGAACCATGTTGTTCGACTTAATCTTAAATATGTCAGGATTGAAGTTCATTCATGCGCTCTTATCACCCACAATATATAGAAAATAATGGATTCCGCAAAAAAGAGCGCATCCCATTTTATGGTATGACAGGAATTTAATAACAATGGCCGGCACCATCTCAAGAGGATGATGCCGGCCACCTGATTCCTTTTATTCCTCGACCACCAGAAAGAGATCCTCGTCGGGCCGGGTCATGTTAAACTGTTCACGGGCATATTTCTCCAGGTTGTCCACCCCTGACCGGAGTTCTTCCATCTTGAGGTTGTCGGCCTCAATCTTTTCGCGGTAAAAGGCCCGCTGCTCCTTCAGGGCTTTCAGCCTCTGCTTGTTGCGCCGGTGCTGGACCAGATTGTTCTGGTCAAAGAAACTGATCCATACCGCAAACAAAATGAGGGCAATCATATATTTGTTTCTCAGCAACTTGCTGTTCCGCAATTTTTTCAGCAGAGGCTTCATGGAACCATGGATTTATGATGCCAAGATACGAAAAAATCCTATTGCTTGTCGGGCGCAAAATTCGGATACAGATATTGGTGAGGAGGATTGAAATTCTCCTTGATGGTTCTGATGTTTACCCAACGGAGCAGGTTAAAGAGTGACCCGGCCTTGTCGTTGGTACCCGAACCGCGTGCTCCCCCGAAGGGCTGCTGGCCAACAACAGCCCCCGTAGGCTTGTCGTTGATGTAGAAATTTCCGGCCGCATTCTGCAAACGTTGCGTGTATTTCTCGATGTGATAGCGGTTCTGGGAGAAAATAGCCCCCGTCAGCGCATAAATCGACGTGCGGTCAAGAATATCCAGTGTTTCGTCGAGCTTTTCATCTTCATAGACATAAACGGTCAGCACTGGTCCGAAAAGCTCCTCTTCCATGGTGATGTAGTCGGGTTTGAAAGCCTGGATCACCGTTGGCTCTATGAAGTATCCCACCGATTTGTCGCACCCTCCGCCAAAGATCACTTCAGCATCCTGATCGGCTTCCGCCTGCCTGATGAATCCGCACAGCTTATCAAATGAGCTTTCATCGATGACGGCATTCACAAAGTTGGTGAAATCCTCGGGAGGTCCCATTTTCACTTCTGCGAGCATCTTGCCGACCCTCTCCCTGACATCCGGCCAGATAGAGGCTGGAATGTATGCACGTGAAGCTGCGGAACACTTCTGGCCCTGGTATTCAAAGGCCCCTCTGACCATGGCCACCGCCAGCGCCTGCCTGTCAGCCGTGGCATCGGCAAAGATAAAGTCCTTGCCGCCGGTTTCTCCCACAATCCGGGGATATGACTTGTACTTGTAAATATTCTCGCCGATCTTTTTCCATACCGACTGGAAGACCCCCGTGGATCCCGTGAAATGGATCCCCGCGAAATCGGGATGCGTCAGCACCACATCGGCACCCACAGGCCCTGAAACAAACACCAGGTTGATCACCCCGTCGGGGACACCCGCCTCACGGAAAATATCCATGATGACCCCTGCGGAATAGACGGCGGTCTTGGAGGGTTTCCATACCACCACATTGCCCATCAGGGCAGGAGCGGCCGGCAGATTACCCGCGATGGAGGTAAAATTAAAGGGGGTTAGGGCATAGACAAACCCCTCTAAAGGCCTGAATTCGTTATAGTTCCAGATCCCTCTGGCCGACTCGGGCTGCATCTGGTAGATACGGGTCATCTCCCGCACCCCGAACCGGAAAAAATCGGCGAGTTCACAGGCTGCATCGATCTCCGCCTGGTAGGCATTCTTGGATTGCCCCAGCATGGTTGCCGCATTCATCCTGGCACGGTAAGGCCCCGCCAGCAAATCAGCGGCCTTCAGGAAAATGCTGGCCCGGTGCTCCCAGGAGAGAGCCGCCCAGGCCTCCCGGGCCGCCATGGCTGCCTCAATGGCCATCCGTACATGCGTGGCATCGCCCTGGTGGTAATACCCCAGCGTGTGGCCAATCTCATGCGGAGGAAACATCCGTTCCAGCTTACCCGACTTCACTTCCCTGCCGCCTATCACCATGGGCAACTCCACTTCCCTGCCCCTGAGTTCCCTCAGCGCCGCCTGTAACTCACTCCGCTCCCGGCTCCCCGGAACAAAACTTAATACCGGCTCATTCACTGCCACCGGAACATTGTAAAACCCTTTGCTCATAACTTATATCCTTAAAATTTCACTTCTTATTTCCTCACAACAAAACTACAGGTTATTGACCTGATAAATAATAACAAAAATCAGGTTAGCCATTTCAACTCCCCGCAATTGCATTTAATCACCCCCGCCTGTTGATTTCATCTCCATTTAAACTATTTTTACCCTGCAAATCCTACTTCCGGACGTCCTTATTAAATTCGCCCATTGACCTGGTTAAAAAAATATCTGGAAACCCTTTATCCCCCCGGAGAAAAATCCCGGTGGGAAAAGCAAATGCTGGACTACCTTGCCCTGTTTCTTCTGGGAGGCATTACGGTTTCGATTATTCTGCTCCTGTACAGGGAAGTCATCAGGACAGACCTGTCTTCCCCTGTGGCGGGAACGGCCACCCTGCTTATGTTCGCCGCCGCCTGGTTCTTCTTCCTCCGGAAAAAAGTACAAACCGCCATCAGTATGGTGCTTTTTCTGCCCATGGTGGTTTACTTCTATTATATCTCCCCGTTCAGCAACAGCGCCTCGGCAGCCGAAACCCTCGACAGGGCCTTCTGGTGGCTGGTCGCCGGTCAGGCTTACCTGTTTGCCTTCTCACGCTTTTCAGCCCGGTCGGTGTTTTATTTTATCCTGGGAATCGCCCTTTTGCTCCTCCATAGCCAGGAAGCCGGTTTGCTGCCCAATTATATCAAGCTCGACCAGGAACTGGTCAGAAATCCTTTCCTGCTCTTCACCCTGGTATGTATCCTTACCACCCTGATCAGGATCAATTTCGACCACCTCGCCGATGAAATCAGGACCGGAAAAGAGGAGCTGGAAAGCCAGCTCCGGGACGCGTTCCGTAACCTGCCCCACCCCATGGCCCAAATCAGTACGGAAAAGGACCAGGACGGAAACATCATCCGGCTGGAAATCACCCGCATTAACCCGGCTTTCGAATCGGCACTGAAAGTCACCGCCCGTGAAGCTAAAAACCAGGAACTTAATCGTTTCTTTAACCTGGCATTCCGAAGCGATACCAACTGGAACGACATCTTTATCCTTCACACCCGCTCCCAGGCCGAAATTTTCTCCCCCTGGAAAAACCAATGGTTTGACCTTCATGTATTCTGGCTGGCCGAAGAGATCTGCTTCGCCCTTTTCATCGACATCACCCGTGACAAACTGCAGATCGCTTCCCTCGAAGAGTCCAGGTCACGCTATCTGGCCCTCCTGGAGGCCATCCCCGATATCTTCTTCGTCATCGACCGTGACGGCACTTACCAGGACGTGGTCTTTAAGGAGCAGGAGAAATTCTACCCCGAAACCACAGAGGTCATCGGAAACACCATCTACAGCGTCGGATTCTCGCGCGACATGGCATCGAAAATCCACGACTGCATCATTAAGGCCCTCGAAAACGATACCATTGAATCGATCGAATACACCCTTGAAACTAAAAACAACTCCCTGTTCTATGAAATGCGGATCGCCAGGCTCAACGACCACAGCGTCATCTCTATTGCCCGCGATATCACCCGCAGAAAAAAGGCGGAGTTCGAACTGGAGATTGCCAAAGCCCGTGCCGAGGACGCATCGGCGCTCAAATCCCGCTTCCTGGCCAACCTCTCCCACGACATCCGCACCCCCATGAACGCCATCATCAACTTCACCAGGATGCTCTCAGAACCCGACCTCCTCCCCGGTGAACGGGAAGAATTCACCCAGGATGTCTTTCTTCAGGGCAACATATTGCTGCGCATGATCGAAAATACCATCCAGCTCTCCAAAATAGAAACCAACATGGTGGAAGTCCATCCCGGATTCGTGAACCTCCACAAACTGCTCCGGGAACTGTACAACCATTTCATGATGCAGTTGCCCGACCACCGCGACATACGGCTCATCCTCGACACCCCGGTCAAAAGCAATGAGGTGGGCTTCGAAACCGATGCAACCCTCCTCAGGGAGATCCTTATCCGCCTGATTGACAACGCCATCAAATTTACCCGGGAGGGGAGCATCACCTTCGGATACCTTCCCTGCGGAAGCCAACACATCGAATTATTTGTGAAAGATACCGGCCCAGGGATTCCGGAGAAGGAAAAAGAAAACATCTTCATGCGGTTCTATGTCATCGAGGCCGACCGCCAGGCCAACCGGAGCGGGCCCGGACTGGGGCTCTCCATTGCACAGCATTTTGCCGCCCTCCTGGGAGGTGAACTTATGCTCGACACAAAACCGGGTTACGGCTCCCGGTTCGCGTTCCGCCTGCCCCTGAAAAACAGCCGCGGATTTCTCCACATCGTCCAGTGATTCCTAATAGACAAAACTGCTCCCCCCCAGAAACTCCCGTAAAAGAGAAGTGGGCGGAATTTCTGACTCCTCAAGCTGTTTAAAATAAAAGAGAAACTTCAGCAACCGGGTCGACTCACTGTACTCCTCCTGGTTCTCAGTGACCCCCTGCAGGAGCGGATCGGCATACTTCTTCAGAACAGCCAGCTCATAAAGCGTGGCCGAATTGAACATCACATCGGCATTCTCCTGGTAAGGAAAAATGTTTTTTTCCTCTCCCTTACGCACCGAAGGCCACCGTTTGATGGTTTCCCGGGCGGGATATCCCCGGTATTTGCTGTCGCGAATCATCCTGCGGATCAAACGGTTATCAGAAGTGGAGATATGGGTCTGCTCGTCGACCGACACCTGCGTCAGCGCCGAAATGAACACCCTGAAGGTGGTTTCCGGACTGATCCGGGGCAACATCCTGGGATTCATGCTGTGAATCCCTTCCAGAATCAGAATGTCCCCCTCTTCCAGGATCATCCGGTGGCCATTGAAAAACCGCTTTCCCGTATGGAAATCAAACCGGGGAAGCTCCACCTCCCGGCCGGCCAGAAGCTCCAGCAGCTGCGCGTTGAGAAATTCCACATCTATGGCTTCCAGCGCTTCATAATCGTGGTCCCCCTTCTCATCCAGCGGAGTCTTTTCACGGTCCACAAAATAATCATCCACCGATATCATCCTGGGCTTCAGTCCATTTACCGCCAGCTGAATGCCCAGCCGCTTGCTGAAGGTAGTCTTCCCCGACGAGGAGGGCCCGGCAACCAGCACAATCTTCACTTCATCGCGCTTCTGACTTACCATATTGGCAATCTCGGCAATCCTTTTCTCGTGCAAAGCCTCCGAAATTTTAATGATGTCACCCCCCCTGCCACTCAGAATCATCTCGTTCAGATCAGCAATGGTCGACACCTTCAGGATCTCGGCCCAGTCCTTGTGCTGCTGGAAAACCCCGAAGAGTTTGTCCTGTTTCACTGCATCCTGCAACACCTTCATGTCGTCGGGGCGGGGCACCCGCAGTAAAATCCCGTCATAATAGTGTTCCAGGCCGAAGTGGGTGAGCATTCCCGAAGAGGGAAGCAGGTGGCCATAAAAATAGTTCGCCAGTCCGTTCATGAAATAAACATAGCAATAAAGCGTGCCCTGCTGGCTGAAAAGCTGTGCTTTGTGGTGGAGCCCCTGCCGGTGAAGAATCTCCACGGCCTCTTCGGTGGGAAGTCCTTTCTTCTCAAAAGGGAGATCCCGGGCGATGATGTTTTGCATCTCCTGCTGAATGGCAAACACATCCGAAGCGCTCAACGGCCGGCCGAGACCCCGCAGCTCGGCATAGTAGCCGTTGCTGATCCCATGTTCCACCTCCAGACTTACCTCCGGAAACATCTCCCTGACCGCCGCATACATCACGAACAACAGCGACCTGATATACATCCTGCGGCCATCAGGATGCATCAGGTCCACAAACTCCACCGTTTTCGATTTGACTACCGTAAAGGAGAGCTCCTTCAGTTTGTTGTTGACCAGCGCCCCGCACACCGGCGTGCGCAGCGTGATCTGCTGGTCTCTGGCAATCTCCTCCAGGGTCGTCCCCAACGGATAATAACAACGGTTCTGGTTGTTGCGGCAAAAAATCTCTACGTTCTTCATGATATGCATCTTAATAACATCAATTCTCAGGCTCACCCCGGCTTCCTGCCGGGTATTTTTCCCAAACCTCCTGAAAGGGAGATCCCCGTTCCTGTGTGGTGACTGCTCAGCTCCCAGCTCCGGGGAGCTCCTCACGGAGGTAACGGGCAGTGTAAGAGTCTTCATGAAGGACTACCTCTTCCGGCGTTCCCGCACAAAGTATGGTTCCTCCGCCACGCCCTCCCTCAGGCCCCAGATCGATGATATGGTCGGCAGCCTTGATCACATCCATGTTGTGCTCAATCACAATGACCGTGTTCCCTTTGTTCACCAGCTTTCCCAAGACTTCCAGCAAAACCCTGATATCTTCGAAATGAAGGCCCGTCGTGGGTTCGTCAAGAATGTAAACCGTATTGCCGGTATCGCGTTTCGAGAGTTCGGCCGAAAGCTTCACCCGCTGCGACTCTCCTCCCGAAAGGGTCGTGGAGGCCTGTCCCAGGGTGATGTAACCCAGTCCAACCTCCAGCAAGGTCTTCAGCTTGTGGGAGATGGAGGGAATGTTCTCAAAGAACTCCACCCCCTGGGTGATGGTCATGTCCAGAACATCGGAAATCGATTTGCCCTTGTATCGCACTTCCAGGGTCTCCCGGTTATATCGTTTACCATTGCACTTGTCACAGCGGACATATACATCGGGCAGGAAATTCATTTCAATGGTTTTTACGCCGGCCCCCTGGCACTCCTCACAGCGGCCCCCCTTCACATTGAAGGAAAAGCGGCCAGGCTGATAAGCCCTCACCTTTGACTCGGGAAGCTGTGTGAAGAGATTCCTGATGTCGGAGAAAACCCCTGTATAGGTCACCGGATTGGAACGGGGCGTCCTCCCGATCGGGGACTGGTCCACCTCCACCACCTTGTCGATATGCTCCAGTCCTTCGATCCTTTCATATGGGAGGGGATCGGCTACCGAATGATAGAAATGCTGGCTTAGCAGGGGTTGCAGGGTTTCATTGATCAGGGTGGACTTACCGCTTCCCGAAACCCCGGTGACGCAAATCAGCTTTCCCAGGGGAATTTCCAGGTCCACAGAGCGGAGGTTGTTGCCTGTACAGCCAAACAGCTTCAGCCATTTGCCGTTTCCCGGCCGGCGCTGCACCGGCACTTCGATCTTACGGCGCCCCGACAGATAGTCGGTGGTCAGGGTCTCGGCCTTCATCAATTCGGAGGGAGGACCGGCAGCCACCACCTCCCCGCCATGACTCCCCGCATAAGGGCCCATGTCGATCACATAATCGGCATGGAGCATCATCTCCTTGTCGTGTTCCACCACAATCACCGAATTGCCGGTATCGCGGAGTTCTTCAAGGGCGTTGATTAGCCGGAGATTATCGCGGTGGTGCAGGCCGATGCTCGGCTCATCGAGAATATAGAGGACGTTGACCAACTGGGATCCGATCTGGGTGGCCAGCCTGATGCGCTGTGACTCCCCCCCGGAAAGGCTGGCCGCAGGCCGGTCCAGAGCCAGGTAATCAAGACCCACATCCATCATAAATCCCAAACGGTTGCGGATCTCCTTGACCACATCACGGGCAATGGCCCGCTGACGCCCGCTCAAGCGCTCCTCTAACCCCACGAACCATTCACTCAGGGTAGTCAGGTCCATCTGCGACAACTCCGAGATGTTCTTCCCGTCGATCCTGAACCAAAGCGCTTCCTTTTTCAACCGCATCCCCCCGCATTCGGGGCAGACCACCGTCCGCACAAACTGGTTCGCCCATTTCTGGGCTTTCAGGGAGGGATTCTCCTCACGCTGACTTTCGATATATTTCACCAACCCTTCATAGGTCATCATATAATCGACACTCTCCCCCAAAGGGGTATTCTTCAGCTGGATGCGCTCACTGGTGCCATAAAGCACCGCATCAATTCCCTCCTCGGAGATGTCGCTGAGGGGCGTTTTCAGGTCAAAATCATATTTCTCGCCCAGGGCAGCGATCTGCCACCAAATCAGACTGTTCTTCTGGGGCCCGAGGGGAACGATGCCCCCCTTGCCAATACTCAGGCTCCTGTCGGGAATGATCTTGTCGAGGTCGATTTCGGCAATTCGCCCCAGGCCGTTACACTTATGACAGGCTCCCTGCGGCGAATTGAAAGAGAAGTTGTGGGGTGCCGGCTCCGGATAGGAAATCCCCGTAGTGGGACACATCAGCAAACGGCTGTAAAACCGGGTTTCCCCCGTCTCAAAATCCTGGAGCATGATGATTCCGTGCCCCTGGGTCATGGCCGTCTTCACGCTTTCCCTGAGGCGATGGTCTGAGGCATCATCCACCACCAGCTTGTCAATGACCGTCTCAATAAAATGGTTCTTATAGCGGTCTACCTTAAAGCCGTGCGTAAGCTCGGTGATTTCCCCGTCGACACGCGCCCATAGATATCCCTTCCGCCGGATCTGCTCGAACAACTCGCGGTAATGGCCCTTGCGGCCTCTGACCTGCGGCGCCAGCACATAAATCTTCCGGCCGGCAAACTTCTCCCTGATCAGGTGCAGAATTTGTTCTTCGGTGTATTTCACCATCTTCTCACCCGTGCGGTATGAAAAGGCCTCCCCGGCCCGGGCGTAAAGCAGACGCAGAAAATCGTATACCTCGGTGACCGTTCCCACTGTCGAACGCGGATTCCGGCTGGTTACTTTCTGCTCGATGGAGATCACGGGACTCAGACCGGTGATCTTGTCGACGTCGGGGCGCTCCATATTCCCCAGAAAGGAGCGGGCATAGGCCGAAAAGGTTTCAATATATCGCCGCTGCCCTTCGGCATAAATCGTGTCAAAAGCCAGAGACGACTTCCCGCTGCCACTCAGCCCCGTGATGACGGTCAGCTTGTTCCGCGGTATCTCCACGTCGATGTTACGCAGATTATGCACCCGGGCCCCGGTAACCACCACCTGCTCCTCTTCGGACTCAATCAATTCATTATCAGGATCTGACATAAAATTCTTCATTTCGGGTCACCCACGGAAAATGAGCCGCAGACAACCCGGCAAAGATAACAGTTGTTACTGAGGAATTTCAACCTGATAACGTTTTCCGGCCTTGTTGGTCAGCATGGTTTCCCTCAGCCAGGGATTGTAGTACTTAAGGGTTTTATAAGTGATGCCCAGTTCTTTGGCATACAGGGCCAGATCGGCCACCGGTCCTGTGATCTCCACCTTCCGGGTGTTCAACAGGGGGTACTTCTCGTCCTCACCGATACGAAAACCATATTTCACAGGGTCTTCAAGGATGAGCTTAAAGCTCAGGATGCGGTATACATACCTTTCTGTTTCCTCAACCAGCAGAAGATCGAAATAGCCGGTGGTCTTCTGCCTTTCGATCTGCCGGTCGACGGAGCCGGGGCCCGCATTGTAGGCGGCGGCCACCATGGCCCAGCTGCCGTATTTCTGGTAACTTTTCTTCAGATACCGGCAGGCAGCACGTGTGGCCTTTTCCAAATGGTAACGCTCATCCACTTCATTGTTCACCTCCAGGCCGTAATCCCCCGCCGCTCCCTTCATAAACTGCCAGATACCGGCTGCCCCTGCGGGCGACAATGCCCTTGGATTAAGCGAACTCTCAGCCACCGCCAGATACCGGAAATCGGCAGGAATCCCTTCCTCCTTCAGAATCGGATCGATCACCGAGAAATAACGCGGCGCCAGCTTGATGAGCCGCATGGTCTGCGAATGAAAATAACAGTTCGAAAGCATCTCCCTGTCCAGGTTCTCGTACACATCGAACCGCTCCAGCGGAACACGCTCTCCCATGAAAAAGAGGGAATCGGGAATCTCCGGCGTCGCATAAAAGGGGGGCTGCTCCTCCCCCGCCTTCCGACCGGGTTCTTCTTCCCGGTCATGGATTTTATGCCCGCAGGTCGTGAACAGCACCAACATCATGCTTACCACCAGGGCTATGGCTCCGGCAAATTTCGTTCTCATGGGTTCTCATTTTAGGAAATCCCAAAGATACGATTTTTCAGAAGGAGACTAGTCGTACTCCGGGGCGTTCATCTCCCCGATGAATAGGATGGCCCCCGTGCTTTTTTCCGTGATGGTGAAAAGAAAAGGACGGTCCACCGTAAAATAGATCTTTTTGGGTGGATCGACAGGCATACTGGTGGTAAACATGCCCACAGCCGTGACGGCCGCCGCCTCCGTGCCGTTCTCGTTGACATCCACAAAGGTTTTGTGGATCACATACCCGATGAAGAGATCTTTAAACCCTGTCATTCCTGAGAAATCAGCCACATAGGGCTGAAAGGCTTTCTTCATCCCCATGTCATCGAGCACCTCATTGAGTTTCATCTTCCAGGAGAATTTAAAACGCGGCATACTCACCACAACCTTCTCCTCCTTCCTGAAATCCTTCATCCATGCGGTCCACTTCTCATGGTCCAGGGCAGCGATCAGATCGGCCGTGGTTTTGTTCCTGTCAGGCAGAAATACCGTCATCTGGTAATCCCCCTTGCCATAGGGGAGATGGACCCCACTGAAAAGGTCGTTGGAGGTATACTCCAACGCGGTCTCCAGACTCATGGTCTCCACCTCTTCTGAAGTACCGTCGCCCATTAAAAATGGAAGTTTATGGGTCCCCTTGGGGTCGAATTTGGTTTTCCAGATCCCGTTGAAGTAAACGGCATTCAGGAGAACCATCCGCAGGTCGGGATCGATCTGGTCGAGGATGGTGGGGATCTTGCCCCGGGTTTTTTCATTCACCCAGCCGTTGATGGTATTCAGCGTAGCAGGGGAACTAAAATCGAGCCCGCTCACCTTCGCATCATAATACTCCTCATTGACGGTCACGAACTCCTCCCTGACGGGCATACGCTGCTCATGGTAAATGGCGTTGGCAATCTCGAGCAGCACATCAGGGTCGGCCGACTTCAGCGCCCTGACCAACGCCTGGTGCGCCTTGTTGATCTGGTCGGTGGTCAACCCTTGCAGTTTCAGGGCTTCTTCCATTTCTCTCTTCGTTTCCCCGGCCGCCCCATTATAGGTCATCGACAAAGCCAGCGCCACACTCAGCGGCGAAATCATCGTGTTCTCATCAGGCTTCGCCTTTTCTGTCACCCTCCTGAAAAGCTCAAGCCCGAACTGGTTGTCGGCGCTGATCAGCTGTGCCGACTTCTCAGGCAGGTTCTTCAATCCGTCAGGAGTCTCCTCCTGCTTCCGGCACGACCCCATGGTCCCCAGCAACAGGATAATCACCAGAATTGTCGTCATCTTCTTCATCTCTTGTTTTACCTTTTAATAAGGTGCATAAATGTGCTCCCTACCACCTTAGACGGTAAACGGGCAAAAGTGTTGCGCAAAAAAAAAAAAATCCACGCAACCTTTTGCCGGTCTGTTCCATCTATGGGTATATGATCGGCCTGTAATTTGACCTGGAGTGGTCAGTAAAGAATAATCGCCGGTAATTATCTTTACTTTTGAATGGTAAATCGGAAGGAAGCGTTGGACGACTTCAGGGATATAATTGATGCGTGTATTTCAGGGGATCACCGGGCCCCTGAGAAGTTGTACCGTCAACTGGCGCCGCAAATGTTTGGGGTATGCCTGAGATATGCCAAAGACAGGGAGGAAGCCGAAGACAATTTACATGATGGCTTTGTGACGGTTTTCTCCAAGCTGAAGGATTTCCGGCATGAGGGCTCTTTTGAGGGATGGGTGCGCCGGATCATGGTCAACATTTCCATCAACCGCTACCGGCAGAAACAACAACTGGTACTGGTCGATGAAGAGCGGAAACTGGATTCCGTGGTCGGGGAGGAGGTGGCCCTGGGGAGCATACCCATGGAAGAGCTGGTCAGGGTCATCCAGGAACTGCCTCCCCGATACAGGATGGTTTTCAACCTGTATGTGATGGAGGGGTATTCCCACACCGAGATCAGCAGGGAATTGGGAATCACCGAAGGGGCCAGCCGGTCAAACCTCTCCCGGGCCCGTGAAATATTGAGAGCAAAATTACAGCAACAATACAGTGAATTCCTGGTCTCCAGGAAAGAAGAGATATGAACAGGAACCAAGATCCCATCGATGAGTTGTTCCGGAGCAGGCTGGAACACTATTCCCCTGAGCCCCCGCCGCGGGTGTGGGACCGGCTCTCCTCCCATCTGGAGGAAAAGGCCCTCAAAGCCCGGCCGGTGTATTACCAGTGGAGCCGTTGGGCTGCAGCTGCAGCCGTGCTTCTGGTCGCACTGGTCACAGGGCTTCTTGTGAGCCGCAGCCCGCAGACCCCCTCCGGCACTGCCGGAACCGACGTCATCCCCATCGCTCCGGAGACACCAGCCGTCACAACAGCCCCCGGCATCCGGGGCACCGAAAACCTTTCCGTGGCAGAATCCCCCGCCGGCACCACCACGGTACGACCTCTTGCCAACGGCCACCCGATGACCGCCTCCGCCCGGAAAATCCCGACCACTGGAAAAATCAGCGAACCGGTTACGGGTACCCTCAGACCACAAACTCCGGGAACCATTCCGGCCTCCGCCACACTCCCCGGGCACAACAGCCAGGCCACAACCCTTGCGGAATCCCTTGCAGAAACCGCCCTCTCCCACCCTGCACACACCGCGGCACCCCTCAGGGCCCTGGCTTCCCTCACGGGGTGGGTGAAAACCTCCCTTACCGACACCAGGGCAGCCCTTCAACCCCTTCATAAGTTGATCCCCGTTACGCTGAGGCCTGCCGTTTCCGGAGAATGGATCGCCATGGCCTCCCCGCATGGCGAAAACGACACGCGCCCACACAGGGAACCTTCGGGCGACAACTGGTCGGTGGGCATGGTGCTTACCCCGGCGTACTCCTCTTTCACCGCTGACCATTCTGCCGACTACGCCCGCAATATGACCCACTCGGCTAGCCACTCACAGGCCTCCCTCGGCGCCGGGATCTCGGTGAGCTACAAAGCCTCCCCGCGCTGGAGAATCGAAAGCGGCATGTTTTACTCACGCAGCGGCGATGCCTCCGAAAACAGCGGCCCCCTTTTTGCCGGAGCAGACTACTACGACTTTGAAAACCTCGCCGGTGTGACCCAGAAATACTTCAATACAACGGTCACCCTCGACCGGGGAGAAATGGCCATGAACAGCACCGCAGGCGTGATCACCTTCACCAAAACCCCTTCAAATGCAGGATTTATCGCCCTCCCCGAATCCTATGCCGGCGTGCAGACAGCCCTCATGTCCCCGGGCACCTTCTACCAGGTTTTTGATTTCATGGAAATCCCACTTACCGCCCGCTACCGGCTCATTGATCAGGCCATCGCCCTGGAACTCATCAGCGGCGTAAGTACCCATCTGGTGGTCGGCAATGCCGTTTGGGCAGGAGAGGGATCAGCCCGCGAACAGGTGGGAAAAACCGCCGACATCAGCACCGTCAACCTGGCCGGAACCCTGGGACTGGGCATCCTCTATCCCCTGGGAAACCACCTCTCCCTGTCGGTGGAACCCCGCGCCAGCTACTTCCTGAATTCCATGAACCACAGCGGGGAAGTGGACTTCCGCCCCTGGAAAACAGCCCTCTACACCGGCCTTACCTGGAATTTCTGACCCATCACCCAGACACAATCCCGGACTTTTTTTAAAAAAAACCACCCCCCCACGCAACTTTTTCCCGGTGGATCCATCATTAAGTAAACCAAAAATCATGAACAAAAATCTCAGGGTTGTGCCGGGAATGATCTTCCTGCTTTTCGTCACCCTGACGGAAGCCGCAGCCCAATACGAAATCCAGACCACACCCGTGCGCACACACCGGGGGTACATCCATCTTCAGGACGGGACCATCCTGAAAGGAAGGTATGCCTATTCGGCATCCCTCGAAAAAATCAGGGTCATCTCTGACCACCAGATCAGGGTTTTCGACGCTTCCGAGGTATCCCGGATTACCACCCGGCGACCTTCGCAGTTTGCCAACACAGCCTCCCCTGGCGAAGTGCCTGAAATGCCGGGATTACCCCCCACCCTCTGGTTCAACCATACAGAACTGGGGGTGCTGGCCGGCAATGATGACAATAAACAGGTGGCACCCCTGGTTTTCGGAACTTCCATGAACCGGATCATATACAAAAATCTGTCGGCCGGGGCCGGACTGGGAGCCGAATTTTTGGGAGAGACCTACATGCCGCTGACCCTGAACCTGATGTACCGTCTCCGCCACAGCCGCTATTCCCCCTTCGCCATGGTGCAGGGAGGTTACCAGGTCCCCCTGGAAGGCTCCCGTACCCTCTACCAGAGAGTGGTCCCCCAAGACGTCTACTCCAGCATCATATGGCCCGGCCCAACACCTACCTACAATACTGAAATGAAAGCCCGCGGCGGATTCCTCTTTAATCCCGCCTTCGGCATCATGAAAAACAACGGCCAGGGCTTCGGAACCACCCTCTCCTTCGGGTACCGCTTCCACCGCCTCTGCTATGCCGCCGACAACCACGACCGTATCGACGCCGACTTCAACCGCCTGACCATCAAACTGGGTTTCATCTTTAACTAATTCAGGTATCATGAAAACAAAATTCAGCATACTCACCCTTCTCATTCTCACCCTGGCCATGACCTCCTGCAGGGACCAGTTCACCGAGGTGTTCACCGCCAACTCCCCCCTCTACATGAGTTACGACGCCTTCCGCGCCGCGGTTAAATCCTCCGGCCCCCGTGATCTCGAGAACCCTGGAAAAATTTACTTCAAAGACCAGTTTATCTTTATCGTGGAGGAACTGAAAGGATTCCACATTATTGATGTCTCCACCCCTGCTTCACCACAGAAAAAGGCCTTCGTGGAAGTTCCGGGGTGCGTGGATATCGCCGTAAAGGAGAATATCCTGTATGCCGACAGCTACGTCGACCTGGTGGCCCTCGACGTCTCTGACCTGAACAACATCAGGGAGGTCAAACGCCTTCAGGAGGTTTTCCCCTATACGGTACCCCCTGCCGATAACGATTACCGCCTGGCCGAAGTGGACAAGGAAAAGGGCGTGGTCATCGGCTGGGAAGTCAAAAAGGTGCGCCAGGAAATGGAATACCAGTATTACCCGGTCTACCCGGTATGGTATGGGTACGCCGAAAAGCTCGACGGCGCTTATTATTCAGGACTGAATGGCGTTTCCGGGGGTGTGGGAGGTGCTGCCGGTACCTCATTTGGTGTGGGGGGCTCCATGGCCCGCTTCGGACTGTACGGCGACTATCTCTATACGGTCGACCACAGCACCCTTTACATGTTCGACGTGAAATCCCCGGCCACCCCATCCTCCATCGGTAAACAAAACGTCGGCTGGCAGGTGGAAACCATGTTTATTTTCGGCAGTCACATGTTCTTCGGCACCACTACCGGCATGCTTATCTTTGACCTGGAAGTGCCTACCGTGCCCAAATACGTCACCAGCTTCACCCATGCCACCAGCTGCGACCCCGTGGTCATCGCCGACGGCTACGCCTATGTCACCCTCCGCAGCGGCGTCGCCTGCGGAAACCGCAACGCCAGCATCAACCGCCTCGACGTCATCAAACTCTCTTCCGACTATAAAAACAACAGCCTGGTGATGTCCTACCCCATGCACAACCCCCACGGCCTCGGCATCGACGGCGATATCCTCTTCCTCTGCGACGGCGATGCCGGACTTAAAGTCTACGACATCTTCGATAAAACCCGCATCGACGCCCACCGCATCGCCTCCTTCCCCGGAATCAAAACCTACGACGTCATCCCCCTTAACCAGTACCTCTTTATGATCGGCGATGACGGATTCTTCCTTTATGATTACAGTAATCTGCAGGACATCAAACAACTCAGCATTATTCCTGTGAAGAAATGAGACTTCATCAAAACCAGAAGAGATGCACCTTCCGACACGAAATTCAAAATAAAAGCAGCTCATGTATCCATGGGCCTTCCGGCCGATTGTTCCGGGAAAGGAGAGGCATGGTGCTCCTTCTGGTAGTAGGGCTGGTCTGCGGGAACCAGGCCGTGGCCGGAACCAACGGAAAAAAGGATCCCGGGAGCCGGATCGGGATTACCTTCACCGGCGTGGGTGAAAACGAGGTGTTCACCTCCCCGGATCTGGTGGGGGCACCCGGATATAACGGAAAGGGATTTTGGGCGGCCGGACTGCTCTACAGCCAGGGCATCAACCACTGGCTCGATTGGGAAACCGGTGTGGAGGTTTCCCGCCATCGCATCGAAGTGGTTCCCAACCTTCCTCCACAGTACGATGTGGGCACACGGATGGAAAAAGCAGCGCTGATCACCCTCCCCCTTACCCTGAAGGCCGGATTCCTGAAGTACTTCTTCGTCAGCGGAGGCATCATCCTGGACCTCGAAGCCAGCCACAGCTCTCCCATCGACAGCCAGACCGGCTTCGGCGCCGGACTGGGCGCCGGGGTCCAATACCATTTCCGCTCAGGCCTCTCCCTCTTTGTCAACCCCTACGTCAGGGGACACGCCCTCCTCCCCCTCATGGGCGACCGGAACCATCAGAAACTATGGGATAACGGAGTCAGATTAGGCATGACCCTTGAGTTGTAACACCTTCAGAAAGAAGCATTCAGAAGCTTGTCGCTGAGCGTTTGAAGTGTCGAGGTCTTGTGGGAGGTGGGAACCAGTACCGAGATGTTGTAGCGGCTTCCCCCGTAGGAGATCATCCGGATGGGAATTCCGTCAAGGGCGTTGAATACCCTGGAGGCAAAACCGGTCTCCTCCCTGATGATGTCCCCCACAATGCAGATGATGCTCATATCCCTGTCGATTTCGACCTCGCCGAAAGCCATCAGGGCATGATGAATCTCTTCCAGGTGGCGGGTGTTGTCAACGGTCAGCGAAACCGCCACCTCCGAGGTGGAGATCATGTCAATGGGGGTTTTATGACGTTCGAAGATTTCAAACACCTTTTTCAGAAAACCATACGCCATGAGCATCCTTCCTGAGCGGATCTTGATGGCCGTAATGCCATCCTTGGCCGCCACTGCCTTGATCCCGCTTCCGTCGGAGCGGGTGGTGATCAGGGTGCCGCTGTCGGAAGGATTCATGGTATTCTTCAGCCTGACCGGAATATTCTGAATCCGCGCCGGGAATATGGTCTGCGGATGCAGGATCTTGGCGCCGAAATAAGCCAGCTCCGCCGCCTCATTGAACGACAGCTGGTCTATTTTACGGGTGTTGCTCACAAATCGGGGATCGTTGTTATGAAAACCATCGATGTCGGTCCAGATCTGTACCTCTTCGGCATCGATGGCCGCCCCCACCAGCGAAGCCGTGTAATCGCTTCCTCCCCGCTCCAGGTTGTCGATTTCCCCTGCAGGATTGCGGCAGATAAACCCCTGGGTGATGTAGTAATCGACCCGCGGCGAATTGTCGATCAGCTCAAGCAACAAGGTACGGATCGCCGGAAGGTCGGCCGCACGCTCCTCATCCACCCGCATGAAATCCAGCGCCGGAAGCAAAAAAGTACTGTGGCCACTCTCCTGCATGAGCAGCGTGAAAAGCTGCGTTGAAAGAAGCTCCCCCTGCGCTACCAGGATCTTCTCCTCCTTCAGGGTAAACGACTTATGCAAAAACAACCGCATCATCCTGAAGATCCCCTCCGTGACAACCTGGCCCTTCTCCCTGTACTCCGGGGTGGCATAAAGCGCTTCCACCACCCGGGCATATTTCTCCTCCAACCTGGCCATCACCTCCGATGCCTTGTGGGGATGCTGCTGATACAAATGGGAGGAGATCTCCACCAGACTGTTGGTCGTCCCTGACATCGCCGAAAGAACCACCAGCTTGGGCTCCCCATCGGTAATAATCTGCCTCACCATGCGCATATTCTCAGGAGATCCTACCGAGGTGCCGCCAAATTTGTAAACCTTCATCGCTGCTTTCGTTTTATACTATTCCGGAGGCATAAATAGAAAGTTTTTCGGTATGATGGCCAGAAACTTACTTTTTTTAAGGGGAATGGGAAGAATTTTTAACAAAACAACAAGCAGCTCCCTGTGAACGACCACACCTCCACTCCCTCCAAAGGCAAACAACAGTTCAGAAAACCCCTGAGATGGCGTGTTTCTCGGAATTGAACCAGATGGTCGAATAGATATGATATCCCTCCCGGTTGGTGGTGAGTTTGCGTTCCATGTAAAGAACCGGCTGACCGGGTTTCATCTGCAGCACCTCTCTCACCGAAGGCCCTGGAATCAACGCCCTCAGCTTCTGTTCGCCACCCCTGATCTCGATCCCGTAATGCCTGCGCAGAATCTCAAACAAGGAACGGTTCTCAAAGGTGCGCTGCGTAAATCGGGGAAGCCCCAGATGGGGAAGATGGTTGATGTCGTAAAACAAAGGCACCTCGTCGACCAGCCGTAACCGTTCCAGATAGACACAGCCGGCTTCCCGCTCCATCTCTGGAAGCTCAAAGGGAAACTCTTCAGGCCAGGGCCTCAGCTGAGGCTTCTGCAGAATCACCGTCTTCAGAAAACTCTGTCCGATGGCCGAGGTCGTCCCCGCCGCCGCCAGAATCCCGATGTTCCGCAAAGGCTTCCTCACGATACTCCCCTTCCCCTGCCGCTTCACAATCAGCCCTTCCCTGACCAGCTCCTCCAGGGCCTGCCGCACCGTCGGCCGCGTAATCCCATGGATGGCACATAACGCATGCTCCGAGGGAAGCAAACTCCCCTCTGCATAGTACCCCGACTGAATCTGCTTCCTCAGTATCCCGGATAAGCGACGGTAGTGCGGCATCTCGTTCATGAGGCCAAAGTTAATATTTATTTCACAAAGTCACCTAAACTTGTCTAGACAGGTAAAATATTCTATCTTTACGGCCTGAAAGCGTACATTAAACAAACATCTCTGATTACCTGTTATTTACAATAACATCCTTCATCCAGGGTTGTAACGACAAGTTTAAAAAAGACATTTATGGCAACAACGGTGATCATGCCCCGCCAGGGGCAGTCGGTGGAAACCTGTATCCTGGGCCAGTGGTTCAAGGCGCCGGGAGAGGAAGTCAAAGCCGGCGATCTGCTTTTCTCCTATGAAACCGACAAGGCCTCTTTTGAGGAGGAGGCTGCAGTCGACGGCATTCTTCTGGCCCGCTATTATGAAGAGGGCGATGAGGTGCCCGTACTGAGCGAGATTGCCCTCATCGGGGAGAAGGGGGAGGTTCTCCCGGAAAGGTCCCTCTCCGGAGCGGGGACCCCGGAGGCTTCCGCAGAAGAAGAACCGCCCCGGGTCATTGAGTTTCCTGTGGATCCGGAAGCACGTCTGTCGGGGCGTATTTCCGCATCGCCACTGGCCCGCAATATGGCAGAGAAGTTGGGGATTGACCTTTATGCCCTGACAGGAAGCGGTCCGCACGGGCGGATCATCGCCCGTGACATTGAAGCCGCAGGCTCCTTAAAGCTGCAGACGGCAGCTGCCACCTCCGCGTCCCCTAAAGTCTCCCCGCTTCCGGAGGCCCCGGCCATTAAGCCGGCACCTGCGGGCACCATCGGGGAGCCCCTGCCGCAACAATCCTTCCCGGAAGAAGAATCCCTCCGGATACCCGCAGCAGATGGCCGCGATTTCGAAATCCGGCCCCTTACCCACATGCGCAAAAGAATTGCCCGGGCCATGCAGGCCTCCCTGCAAAACTCGGCCCAGCTCACCCATCACCTGTCGGCCGACGCCAGAAACCTCCTGGCCGCGCGCAAAAAACTCAAAGCCCGCTTCGAAATGGGAGAAATGGCAGCCAATGTGACCATTAATGACCTGGTGGCCTGGGCCGTCATCCATGCCCTCCGGAAATTCCCCGCGGTAAACGCCCATCTCCTGGGTGATGAAATCAAGTATTTCCATAAAGTCCACCTGGGACTCGCCGTCGATACCGACCGGGGCCTGATGGTGGCCGCCGTACGCGACGCCGATGACCTCTCCCTGACAGGCCTGTCGTCACGGTTGCAGCAACTGGCCGCGGAGTGCCGTAAGGGAAGCATCAACCCTGACCTGCTCAGCCCTGAAGCCGCCAGCTTCACCATTTCCAACCTGGGCAACTATGGCGTGGAAATCTTCACCCCCGTCATCAACCTTCCCCAGACGGCCATCCTCGGCGTGTGCACCATCCTTCCGCGGCCCAAAGACCTGGGCGACGGCCTCTTCGCCTTCGTGCCCCATATCGGGCTCTCCCTGACCTATGACCACCGCGCCCTCGATGGCGGCGAAGCCACCCGCTTCCTGGCCGAAGTAAGTCAACAAATTGAAAATCTGAAATTTAACTGAATAAGAAGTCCCGATCCTCCTCCATAACGGGGCACTCCACCAGTACCAACACGCCCCGGTGATCGCAGGATCAGGATTTCCGGAAATCGATAAACCATAAGCACCATGCCAAAATCACAATTCATAGACCCCTCGGAGGTCAGAAAACCCGGATTCGTGGAGTTCACCCCTATTCCGGTTAACCAGTATGCCAGGAGCATTGAAGAGGAAAGGGATCATTTCTCCGATGACGATCTGCTGCGGATATACCGTGACATGGTGGTCATCAGGGAGTTTGAGACCATGCTGAACCTGATCAAGATCAGGGGTGAATACCGCGGAATGGCTTACAATCATCCCGGGCCGGCCCATCTTTCGATAGGTCAGGAGGCCGCTGCGGTGGGGATGGCCTACACCCTGTCGGTGGATGACTTCATCTTCGGGTCGCACCGCAGTCATGGAGAGATCCTTGCCAAGGGATTGTCGGCGATTCACCAGCTCAGGGAGGAGGAGCTGACCGCCATCATGGAAAATCATTTCAGCGGAGCCACGCTCCGGCCAGTGCTGGCCGGCCATACGGGAACCACCCGGGAGCTGGCCGTGAAATTCCTGGTATACGGAACCCTGGCCGAGATCTTCGCCCGCGAAACCGGCTTTAACAAAGGGCTGGGGGGCAGCATGCATGCCTTCTTCACGCCTTTTGGCGTCTATCCCAACAATGCCATCGTGGGAGGCTCAGGCGATATCGCCGTAGGCGCAGCCCTCTTCAAAAAAGTCAACCGTAAAAAGGGCATCGTGGTCGCCAATATCGGGGATGCCTCCCTGGGATGCGGACCGGTTTGGGAAGGACTTTCCTTCGCCACCATGGACCAGTTTACCGAATTGTGGGAGGGCGACATGCAGGGAGGCCTCCCCCTGATCATCAACATCATGAACAACCAGTACGGCATGGGAGGTCAGACCTGCGGGGAAACAATGGGTTACGGCGTGGCCGCCCGTATCGGCGCCGGCCTTAACGCCGCCCAGCTCCATGCCGAACGGGTCGACGGCTACAACCCCCTGGCGGTGATCGACGCCTACCGCCGGAAACGACAGATCCTGGAAGAAAAACAGGGCCCCGTGCTGCTTGACGTCCTCACCTACCGCTACAGCGGCCACTCCCCCTCCGACGCCTCCTCCTACCGCTCCAAAGAAGAGGTCGAAGCCTGGGAACAGGCCGATTCCATCAGCTGGTACAGCCAGGAACTCATCAGATCGGGCATCGCCGAAGAACACCAACTGGAGGAGATCCGCAGGGAAACCACCGACCTGATGTCATGGGCCCTCAAACTGGCCACCGATGACGACCTCTCCCCCCGCATGGACCTGAAAGCCAGACCTAACCTCATCGGCGACATGATGTTCTCCGACAGCTCCCTCGACCGCATGGCGGAGGGAACCCCCGATGTCAACCACCCCCTGGCGGAGAACCCGCGGGTGAAACAACTGGCCACCAAAGAACGATACGCCTACGATGAAAAGGGCAAGCCCCACTCCAAAATCAAGAACTACGTCGTGCGCGACGGCCTTTTTGAAGCCATCATCGACCGGTTCTACAAAGATCCCACGCTGATCGCCTTCGGGGAGGAAAACCGCGACTGGGGCGGCGCCTTTGCCGTCTACCGCGGCCTTACCGAAGCACTGCCCTACCACCGGCTCTTCAACTCCCCCATCTCGGAGGGAGCCATCGTGGGCACCGCCATAGGCTATGCCATGTGCGGCGGAAGGGTCATCCCTGAAATCATGTATTGTGATTTCCTGGGGCGCGCCGGTGACGAAGTCTTCAACCAGCTGCCCAAGTGGCAGGCCATGAGCGGCAACGTCCTGAAAATGCCGGTGGTGCTGCGCGTCTCTGTGGGATCCAAATATGGCGCCCAGCATTCACAGGACTGGACGGCCCTGGCGGCACATATTCCCGGACTGAAAGTGGTTTTTCCTGTGACTCCCTACGATGCCAAAGGATTGATGAACAGCGCCCTGCAGGGCACCGACCCGGTCGTCTTCTTCGAAAGCCAGAGGGTCTACGACACCGGAGAATTGTTCCACACGGAAGGCGTACCCACCGGCTATTATGAAATTCCCATCGGAGAACCCGACATCAAAAGAGAAGGCTCCGCCCTGACCATCCTGACCATCGGCGCCACCCTCTACAGGGCTTTGGAAGCGGCCGAAATCCTGGACCACAAATATGGGGTTTCGACCGAAGTGATAGACGCCCGCTCCCTGGTCCCCTTCAACTATGAGCCGGTCCTGGAATCACTGAAGAAAACAGGCAGGATCGTGATCACTGGCGACGCCCCCGCACGTGGCTCCTTTATGAGGGAACTGGCTTCCACCATCACCGAACTGGCCTTCGACTATCTCGATGCCCCTCCGGTGGTGGTGGGATCCCGCAACTGGATCACCCCGGCCTACGAACTCGAAGAGGCCTTCTTCCCTCAGCCATCCTGGATCATCGATGCCATCCACGAACGCATCCTTCCTTTGGAAGGACACACCCCTGCCCATGACTTCTCAGAAGCGGAACAACTGGACCGCAACGCCAAAGGGATTTGAAAATGCATGAAGAAAAGCCGGTAGCCCAGGATACCGGAAAGGGTATGCACATACTGCACAGAGTCCTGATTTCTATGGACAGGGGAAATGACTTAATCCCCGGAAGGCTGGAAAACCTTGATCACCGCCCCGATGCGAAGAATGGAGCGCGGTGTGAGGTTGTTCTGTTCGCAGATGGTTCCCACGGTGGTGTTAAAACGGCGGGCGATCTCCCACAGGGAATCCCCGGCTTTAATGACATATTCGGCGACCTGGCCGGCAGGCATCTCCGCGGCATAGCTGTTGCCGCGGGCCGTGATCTGGATGCTCTCCCCGGTTTTGGGATTGCGGATCAACTGCGCCAACGCCTCCTTGCCAGCCACCTCCGGCCTGATGTGAAAATGCTCAAAATCATACACCAATTCGGGATTATAGGCCCTCCCCTTTTCACGGATCTCAAAATGGAGATGCTCAGTGGTGGCCCGGCCCGTACGACCACCCAACCCCAAAGGCTGACCCGCCCGGAGAGTATCTCCGGTGCGAACCAGAAAACCCGACAAATGGGCATAATAGGTCTCCAAATCATGGACATGACTGATCACCACAAGATTGCCATATCCGTAATACTTGCTGGCACGGGTGACCACCCCGTCATAGGCCGCATAAATGGTGTCACCCCGGTAAAGCTTGATGTCGGTCCCTGTATGCATCCGCCCGCTGCGCATCCCATACCGGCTGATGACCTTCCCCCGGAAGGGAATCCTGAATTGCCCCAATACCTCACTCAACCCCGGCAACTGCTCCTCCACAACCGGAACAGCCTCCGCATTCACTTCCATACCGGGACCTGTCTGCTCCCTGCTCATTTCAGCATCAGTAGCTCTGACCTCCTGGGGCACTGCCCTGACCTCAGCCCTGACCGTGTCCCTGCCGGCTGCAAAACCGGCGCCGCGAACAGCTCCCGCCCCTGCAAATACCAACATTCCCGTCACAACGGTCAAAACCGGAAAACTCCTGATCATCCTTATTGTTTTGTTTCACATTCGGGTAACCCGGGGGCTATGCCCCGTAATTATCAATGTGGCAAAAATATAGATATTTTTACATTCCATTTTATATCTCAGAAAGCTCTGCCTGAAAATAAAAGAAAACAAACTGTGTATCAATATTATATCATACCTGATTTTAACATTTTTAACATTTTTTCAGAAAATTCAAAATCGTGCTTTATCTTTAATTTGTAATTAAAACGGAGACCAGAATATGGAAAACGCCCTTCCCCTGATAAACGGTCATATTCACACGCCCTATTCCTTTTCCTCCTTTGCCGGGATGGACCAGCCCTTTGAAATGGCGCGCGAGGAGGGCATCGAGGTCCTGGGGATCAACGATTTTTACACGACCGACGGTTATCCCGAATTTGCGGAGCGTGCAAACCGCTACCGGGTTTACCCCCTGTTCAACATTGAGTTCATGGCCCTGCAAAGGGAAGAACAGGAAAAAGGTCTCCGGGTGAACGATCCGGTCAATCCGGGGCGGACTTATCTGAGCGGGAAGGGATTGCGGTTTCCAGTCACGCTGTCAGACGCCAGCCGGATGAAACTGGAATCCCTGCAGCGGGAGAGTAATCATCAGACCGCCCAGATGGTGGAGCGCCTCAACGATTATCTGGCGACCATACACATGCCTTTTCGTTTCAGCGCTACCGAAATGATGGCCAAACTGGCGCGCCACCTCCTGCGGGAGAGGCACATCGCCCAGGCGCTCCGCTTAGCCCTGGCCGAAGCTTACCGCGGTGAAACCGCATTCAGGGAGGGCCTGACCCTTGTGATGGGAGGGAAACCTCCGGTTTCACCGCTCTCTGACGTGGCGGCCCTCGAAAATGAAATCCGCAACAACCTCCTCAAATCGGGAGGCCCCGCCTATGTTCCCGAAGATGAAAAGGCTTTTCTCTCGCTCGAAGAGGTCATCGCCCTTATCCATGATGCCGGCGGAATTCCTTGCTACCCCGTGCTCCTCGACGATCCCAAAGGGAATTTCACCGACTTCGAAAAGGATTGGGAGCAGATGGCCGGCACCCTGGCCGCCCGAAACATATTCATGATAGAGCTGATTCCGGGGCGCAACGATGCGGCCATTCTGAACGATTTCGTCGCCTTCTTTGATCAAAAAGGCTTTGCCATCACTTTCGGCACAGAACACAACACCCCAAAACTGGATCCCCTGACGGTCACCTGTCGTGGCGGAATCCCATTGTCAGACTTCCTGCTGCACATCAATTACCGCGGGGCTGCCCTCATCGCCGCTCACCAGCACCTGATGGCCCGGGGAAACACCGGATTCCCCTGCTTCCGTTTTCCCTCCCCGGCCGAAAGCAGGGAACTCGAAGAACGCGGTATGCAGGTAATCCATAACTTTACACACCGGTAAACATGAACGGCCACAGACTTTCCCCGACCACCCGGGCTGCCGCCCGGGCCCTCCCGGGAAATCCAACTTCGGCCTCGATAAAATATGGCATATGAAAGTCGCATGGTGCTCCGACCTCAAAAGGACATATACATTTGCCCCATATGACTTCCATGGGCATGAAGCACTTAAACCGGCTTCACAACGGCAGATAACTGAAGAGCAAGTCATTAACATACACCTTTACTAATGGAAAAAGCTATCCAGGACCTGGTTTTCGTTTCCCGGAAATATGGAAGCCATCCCGACTATGTGATCGCCGGAGGAGGCAACACCTCCTGGAAAAACAAGGATCACCTTTATATCAAGGCGAGCGGGGTCAGCCTGGCCACCATCGAAGAAAGCGGCTTTTGCCTGCTCGACAGGCACAAACTCGCTGCAATTCCCACCATGGCGTTCTCTGACGATCCCGTGGTCAGGGAAGAAGAGGTCAAAAACACCCTGCTGGGCAGCCGCGTCGACCCCGCATCAGGGTTGCGCCCATCGGTGGAGACCTCCCTCCACGACCTCTTCCGATATGCCTTTGTCGTCCACACACACCCCACCCTGGTCAACGGACTGCTTTGCAGCAACGACGCGGAACACCAGGTCAGAAGGCTGTTTGGCCCCAAAGCCCTTTACATCCCTTATGGTGACCCCGGATTCACGCTCTTCACCCTTATCCGCAACGAGATTCTGCATTACCGGAAAGAAAATGAGGTTGACCCCCACATCATCTTCATCCAGAACCACGGTATTTTCGTGGCCGCCGACACCATCGGCGAGATAGACCAGCTCTACGAAGAGGTCATGGCTGCCATCTCCGGAAGCCTCCCTCCGGAACCTGACAGATGCCCCCGGGAAGTCTCCCCCCTGCTGGCGGAGGTTCTGCCTGCAGTCAGAATGATCCTCTCCGGGGATACCCCCGGTGTGGCCCGCGCTTTCCACCACGACACCGTGGCTCCCTTCATCGCTGATGCACAGGCTTTCATCGCCATCAGCACCCCCTTCACCCCCGACCAGATGGTTTACTGCCTGCCAGAATACCTCTTTATTGAAAACAACACAAGCGCCGAAGAGATCATCTCTGAGATTACTCGGAAAACCGAAGCCTTCAGGGATAGAAAGGGCGTATTTCCCAAGGTGGTTTTCATCAGAGCGCTGGGAGTTCTGGTGGCCGGAGAGCACCCCATGGCCCTCGACTACCTGGAAGCCCTGGTGCTCGACTTCACGCGGATTGCCCTCCTGAGTCGCCATTTCGGGGGACCCCATCCCATGACCCCGGCGCAAATCGCCTTCATTGAGAACTGGGAAGTCGAAAACTATCGCAAGAAAGTCTCCCTGGGAGGGCGTCTCCGCGGGCAGGCCGAAAACAAAGTGGTACTCATTACGGGGGCGGCCCAGGGCTTCGGTGCCGGCATCGCCCGGCTGATGTTTGAGGAAGGGGCCCATGTGGTCATCGCCGATCTTAATGAAGAGAAAGGAAGTGCCCTGGCGCGGCAACTTAACGAAAAAAACGCCCCCAACCGGGCATTCTTCGTCCCTGTCAACGTAGCCGACGCCCTATCCGTGGAAGAAATGGTCCGCCTCACGGTACACCGCCTCGGAGGTATCGACGTGCTCATCTCCAACGCCGGGATTCTCCGCGCCGGCGGCCTCGATGAAATGACCCCGGAAACCTTCGACCTGATGACCCGCGTCAACTACAACGCCTATTTCCTCTGTACCAAATATGTTTCCGCGGTCATGAAACTGCAGCACCGGTTTAATCCCGGCCATTTCATGGACATCATCCAGATCAATTCCAAGTCGGGACTGAAAGGCAGCAATAAGAATTTTGCCTATGCGGGGGCTAAATTCGGGGGAATTGGCCTCACCCAGTCGTTTGCCCTGGAGCTGATCCCCTTTCGCATCAAGGTCAACGCCATCTGCCCTGGCAACTATTTCGACGGCCCCCTCTGGGCCGATCCCGAACATGGCCTCTTCGTCCAGTATCTGAAGGCCGGAAAGGTCAGGGGCGCCCGCCACGTGGAAGATGTCAGACGTCATTACGAAGCCCAGATCCCCGCAGGCCGGGGATGCCTTCCCTCCGACGTCGTGAAAGCCATCTATTACATTATGGCACAGGAATATGAAACAGGCCAGGCCATTCCGGTGACCGGCGGCCAGGAGATGCTCAGTTGACCGGCAGCCAGGAGATGCTCAGTTGACCGGTGGCCAGGAGATGCTCAGTTGACCGGCAGCAATCGGGCATCAGAAAGCCAGTGACAAAAATGAAAAAATGAAACCTCAGGAAAAACAAGGATTATGAAAACCAAGGCAGTGCGCTTATACGGCAAAGAAGAGCTCCGTTTGGAGGAGTTTTCACTTCCCCCCATCGGCGACGATGAAATCCTCGCCAAAGTCGTTTCCGACAGCATCTGCATGTCGTCGTACAAGGCGGCGCACCAGGGTGCCGCCCATAAGCGGATCCCTGATAATGTAAAAGATCACCCGGTCATCATAGGCCATGAGTTCAGCGGGGAGATCGTGGAGGTGGGAAGAAACTGGAGACACAAGTTTTCTCCCGGGCAGAAATACTCCATCCAGCCGGCCATATACTACCCTGAAGGGCCGGTTGGTATCCTCAGCGCCCCGGGATACAGCTATCCCCACATCGGAGGTGATGCCACCTATGTGATTATTCCCAAGGATGTACTGGTACAGGATTGCCTGCTGGTCTACGACGGCCCCGGTTTTTACCCGGCCTCCCTGGCCGAACCCCTCTCCTGCGTGATCGGCGCCATGCATGCCAATTACCACACCACCCCCGGGAGCTATCTCCACCAGATGGAAATCGTACAAGGCGGAAAAATGGCCATTCTGGCCGGTGTTGGGCCCATGGGACTGGCGGCCATCAACTACGTGGTCAACCGGGGTGACCGGAAACCTTCCCTGCTGGTGGTCACCGATATCGACCACTCCCGCCTTGACCGCGCTGCGCTCCTCTTCCCCGTGGAATGGGCCCGTGAAAAAGGCATCCGCCTCGAGTACCTCCACACCGGGGAAACCGCCGATCCGGTGGCCGCACTTCGCGAACTTACAGAGGGCACCGGATACGACGATGTTTTTGTCTTCGCTCCGGTTCCCGCAGTCATCGAACAGGGCGACGCCATACTGGCCCACGACGGATGCCTTAACTTCTTCGCCGGTCCTTCCGATCCCGCCTTCTCGGCACGGCTTAACTTCTACAACGTGCACTATGCCTATACCCACATCGTGGGCACCTCGGGTGGCAACAACGACGACATGGTGGAGGCCCTCTCATGCATGTCTATGGGATTGGATCCGGCCGGTCTGGTCACCCATATCGGGGGACTGAATGCCGTGATTGAGACCACTCTTCACCTGCCTGAAATCCCGGGAGGAAAAAAACTCATCTACACCCACAAAAACCTGCCACTCACCCCCCTGAATGAATTCTCAGAAAAGGGGAAAAGCGATCCCCTCTTCCGGGAACTTGCCCGCATCATCGATAAAACCAAGGGATTGTGGTCGGTGGAAGCCGAAACCTACCTCCTGGCCAATGCCCCGGAAATCTGATATCCCGAAACCGCCTGCCCCGTTTTCTGCAGGCTTTTGCGCGCATGGGCTACCCACCGCCAGAGCCTGACATAT
Source organism: Bacteroidales bacterium (assembly GCA_012729335.1). Classification (GTDB taxonomy): domain Bacteria; phylum Bacteroidota; class Bacteroidia; order Bacteroidales; family Prolixibacteraceae; genus UBA1413. The sequence continues at coordinate 53,526 of JAAYDJ010000008.1, forward strand.
GCCGGCTGATCATTCTTACGATCTCCTCCGGCGGGGTTTCGGGGCGGGTGACGGTCACACTGGCCATTTCATAAAAGGGCCGGCGCTTTGCCAGACTTTCTGCAATAAAGGCTCTGAGTTCTTCGGGTGATTTGCCTTTGATCAGGGGGCGTTCGGTTCTGGAACGAAGCAGTCTTGAGGTAAGAAGGCCGGGGGAGATGTCCAGAAAGAGCGTGGTGCCCGTGCGGTTCATCAGTTCCATGTTGTCGAAGAAGCAAGGGGCGCCACCACCCGTCGACACCACCACATCATCGTACTCTGACACTTCTTCGAGGGCTTTCCGCTCATACCTGCGGAAGAGCTCCTCCCCCTCCTCTGCAAAAAGCTGCTGTACCGTCCGGCAGTGTCTCTCCTCGATGTATTTGTCGAGATCAATGAAAGAGAGGCCCGTCAACCTGGCCAGCCGCCGCCCCAGCGTCGTCTTGCCGCTGCCCATGTATCCGACCAGGTAAATCCTCATCTCAGAAAAGGGTCATCTGATTGGCGTCCTCATCTGCAGGCCTCCTGATCTCAAAGGGAATGTCATCCACGGGAGATTCCGGGGATTCCTGTATGTGCTCTTCTTCCGCGGGGGTCTCATGCTCATCGCGGATCACCGGCTCCAGCTCCCTGATGTTCTCCACCTCGTAATTGCTCAGCCGCTTCCCCTTGGCTTTCCAACTCTTGATGCCGATGAATTCGGCCACCTCAATGATCTCATTCTCCCGGCCACTGTTCCGGCCACCAAATTCAATCTCCAGCCGGGGATAACGCACCCAGGTCACGCTCACCAGCTTGTTCTCCCTGTGCTCACCAATGAAGCCCACCGGCTTGTTCATCACCTCCTCGATTTCGAAACGCTTCACATAGTAAAACTCCTGCTCGGCATCGTAATACACCACCGAAAGGATCTTCCCCGGATCGAACTTCTCGATGGCCAGGATGTTGTTCTCGAAATGAATGCTGAAATCGTAGTTGTGGAGAACATACTCCCCATTCTTGTAAATCACCAGGATCTTGTCGTCGCCCGTGAATTCCCCGAGGTACTTGCCCCTTTTGTCGGCATTGAGGCGTAGCACATCAGGGTCAAACCACACCTTAAGACCTCCCAGGGTGGAAATGCCCCGCTCCAGCAGGGTAATCTTGTGTACCTCATACTTGGTCAGGATGTTCCCCATCGACTGACGCCCCTTGATGGCCAGTTCGCCCATGTCCTGCTCGAAGACCAGCTTCTTGATGCGTGCCTTGGGCTTGAGAAACACCTTCAGCACCTCGGCTTCCCCATTGGGATTCGCTGAGAGGTAAATGATCCGCGATCCCTTGCTGCCCTGGGTCAGGTCATACTCCTTGTCACGCGTCACCCCCGTCACGTTGAACCGCTTCATGTAGGAGAAACCGCTCTTGCCGTCACGGTAAACCACATTGTAGATGGTCCGGGAGTCATCCTTCCTGAAGACATTGATATAAAGGACATTCTTCCCGATGAACGCCTTCTCACTCACCCTGGTCACGAAATAGGTTCCGTCACGCCTGATCACAATGATGTCGTCCATATCGGAACAGTCGCAGACATACTCGTTCTTTTTCAAACCCGTCCCGGCAAATCCCTCTTCGCGGTCGATGTATAGTTTTTCATTGGCGACCACGACCTTTGCCGCCACGATGTTCTCGAAACTGCGCAATTCGGTGCGCCGTTCCCGCCCCTTGCCGTATTTCGCCTTCAGCCGCTCAAACCAGTCGATGGTGTATGAAACAATATTCCTGATGTTGTCCAGAACCCGGGCCATCTCCTCCTCAAGAGAAAGAAGGTATTCACTGGCTTTATCGGCGTTAAACTTGAGAATCCGGGCCATCCTGATCTCCAGGAGCTTCAGGATGTCTTCACGGGTCACCTCCCTGTGAAGCCCCGGCTTGAAAGGCTCCAGCCGCTTGTCAACATGGGCAATGGCAATATCAAGCGTGTCGGCCTGCTCAAACTCCCTGTCCTTGTATATACGGTTCTCAATAAAAATCTTCTCCAGAGAGGTGAAATGCCATGCCTCCTCCAGTTCCTTCATCTTAATCTCCAGCTCCAGCTTAAGCAGCTGTAATGTCGCGTCAACCGACTTCTTCAGAATCTCGGAGACCATCATGAAATAAGGCTTATCCTCCTCAATGATGCAGGCGTTGGGACTGATAGAGACTTCACAGTCGGAGAAGGCATAAAGGGCATCGATGGTTTTGTCAGAAGAGACCCCGGGTGCAAGGTGGACCATGATCTCCACATTGGCCGCCGTGTTGTCGTCGATCTTCCTGATTTTAATTTTCCCCTTTTCATTGGCCTTAAGGATCGACTCGATCACCGAAGTAGTCGTTTTTCCAAAAGGGATTTCAGTGATGACCAGGGTTTTGCTGTCCCTTTTCTCGATTTTGGCTCTCACCTTGATCACTCCGCCACGAAGACCGTCGTTGTACCTGGAGACATCGACGGAACCCCCGGTAGGAAAATCAGGAAAGAGAAGAAAGGGTTCTCCTTTCAGGTAAGCCACCGAGGCATCGCACAATTCCAGGAAGTTATGGGGGAGGATCTTGGAGGCAAGGCCCACGGCAATTCCGTCGACGCCCTGGGCCAGGAGCAACGGGAATTTTGCTGGCAGCATCACCGGTTCCTTCTTCCGGCCGTCGTAGGAGAGTTTCCATTCGGTGGTCTTGGGATTGAAAAGGACCTCCAGGGCGAATTTCGACAGGCGCGCTTCGATATAACGGGGAGCCGCGGCACCATCACCGGTGAGAATATTGCCCCAGTTTCCCTGGGTATCCACCAGCAGCTCCTTCTGCCCCAGCTGCACCAGGGCATCCCCGATAGAAGCATCTCCGTGGGGATGATACTGCATGGTCTGCCCGATGATGTTGGCCACCTTGTTGAAACGGCCGTCATCCATCTCCTTCATGGCATGGAGAATCCTCCGCTGAACGGGCTTCAACCCGTCAATCACATAGGGGACGGCCCGCTCCAGGATCACATAGGAGGCGTAATCCAGGAACCACTCCCTGTACATCCCCGACAGATAGGTGATCCCCTCCTTGGGCACTTCCGGCTTGTTCTCCTGTATCGATTCTGACTGATCTGACATGTTCAATGTTTCTTACCTGTAAGTATTGGGGGTGAATGCCGTATGGGGAGGCGTTCCCTGTCGTTCCCTGGTATCCCGTCAGGCCACCTCATCCTTTTCAACATAGAGGTTATCTATGATAAAATCCTGTCTCTCGGGAGTGTTCTTGCCCATATAAAACTCCAGCATCTGGGCTACTGACTCGTGTTTTTTCATTTGCACCGGGTCAAGCCTTATATCGGAACCGATGAAATACTTGAACTCGTCAGGGGAGATTTCGCCCAATCCCTTGAAACGGGTGATCTCGGGATTCCCCTTCAGGGTATCCATGGCCGCCAGTTTCTCCTCCTCGGAATAGCAGTAAATCGTCTGCTTCTTGTTCCTGACCCTGAAAAGAGGGGTCTGCAAAACGAAAACATGCCCCTTTCTGATCAGTTCAGGAAAGAACTGGAGAAAAAAGGTGATCAGCAGCAAGCGGATATGCATACCGTCGACATCGGCATCGGTGGCAATGATCACCTTCGCATAACGCAGGTCGTCGATGCTGTCTTCAATATTGAGGGCAGCCTGTAACAGGTTGAACTCCTCATTCTCGTAAACCACCTTCTTGGTCAGTCCAAAGGTGTTCAGCGGCTTGCCCCGGAGACTGAAAACCGCCTGGGTATCCACGTCACGCGACTTGGTGATCGACCCGCTGGCCGAATCCCCCTCGGTGATGAAAATACAGGACTCCTCCCTGCGCTCGTCGTTATCGGTAAAGTGAATCCGGCAGTCACGCAGCTTCCGGTTGTGAAGGTTCGACTTCTTGGCCCGCGCCTTGGCCAGCTTCTTGATCCCCGAGATGGCCTTCCGCTCCCGCTCCGACTCCTGGATTCGCCGCAGCAACACCTCTGCCGTCTCCTGGTTCTTATGGAGATAGTTGTCCAGCTCTTTCTGGATGAAATTGAAAATGTGCGTCCTTACCGTTGGCCCATTAGGTCCCATGTCCTTTGACCCCAGCTTGGTCTTGGTCTGCGACTCAAAGACCGGCTCCTCCACCTTGATGCTGATGGCCGCCACTATCGATGCCCTGATGTCATCAGGATCAAAATCCTTTTTGTAAAAATCACGGACAGTCTTGACCAGCACCTCCCGGAAAGCCGAAAGATGTGTCCCCCCCTGACTCGTGTGCTGTCCATTCACAAAGGAGTAGTAATCCTCGCCATATTGGTTCCCATGGGTGATGGCCACCTCAATATCTTCCCCTTTCAGATGAATGATGGGATAAAGGGGATCCGCCTCCAGATTCTCCTCCAGCAAATCGCGCAGTCCATTGCGCGAAAAGAATTTGTGCCCGTTGAAATCGATGGTCAGCCCTGCATTCAGAAAGGTGTAATTCTTGAGCAGATTGACCAGATGGTCGCTCACATACCGGTAACCCTTGAATATCGACTCATCGGGGCGGAAGGTCACGATGGTGCCGTTAGGTTCCTCCGTAGCGGCAAGATCCATCTCCCCGACCTGAATCCCCTTGCTGAATACCAGCTCCTTCACCTGACCATCGCGGATGGCCTTAATGGAAAACTCGGAAGAGAGGGCATTGACCGCCTTGATCCCCACCCCGTTCAATCCTACCGACTTCTTGAAAACCTTCGAATCGTACTTGGCGCCGGTATTCATTTTACTCACCACATCGGAGAGCTTCCCCAGCGGAATACCCCGCCCGTAGTCACGGACACGCACCTTCTCCTGGTCAATGGTCAGCTCGATCTTCTTCCCATAGCCCATCATGAATTCATCCACGGAGTTGTCCATCACCTCCTTCACCAGGACGTAAATACCATCGTCGGAAGCTGCGCCATCGCCCAGTTTGCCGATGTACATCCCCGGACGCTTGCGGATATGCTCCTGCCAGTCCAGGGTCTGGATGGTACTCTCATCATAAACTGCATTCATTTTCCGTGATTTTGGTGCAAATATAGCGATTTAAGGGCTCTGAAGGGAAATTAAAGCCAGCTAGAAATAAACAGCAGCAAGTTGATAAATATAAAACATTCTCCTCTCTCTCAGAGATTTAACTCTTACCTGAATTTCCCGAAAAACTACCCTCTCTTTTCTGCGGAACCTCGGTTCCGGGGGAAAAAGTACCTATAGGCCGGGCCCGGAAGATTTATAGAAAGTCGTATTTGTGGAGGATATAGACAGCGGTCAGCAGGGTGAGGACCAGGGTGGCCAGGACGAGGGGGATGGTTCCCGCCTGTGGTGCCGGCAGCGGTTTGGCTTTGGCGGCTTTGCGGGTGCGGGCCGTCCTGGTTTCACCCCACACCATCAGTCTGTAGAATCCCCATCCAGTGAGCGCCCCGATGAACCATCCTCCCATCAGATCAAGCGGGAAGTGAGCCCCCACGTATATGCGCGACCAGGAGACCAGCAGGGCCCACAGCAGAAGGGTCACGAAGACCAGCCGGTTACGGAAGAGATAACCAGTGAAAACCAGCACAAAAAAGGTGTTGGAGGCATGTGATGAGGGAAACCCGAAATCACCGCCCTTGCGCAGGACAATATGGGTCAGGGAACTGACCGCCGGATCATGACCTGGACGCGGCCGGCCGACCAACTCCTTGATGATGCCGGTGCCCTGGTCACTGACCACCAGACCAATGACCATAAACACCAGAATATACCATGACCTGGCTCCATAATTTCTGACAACCAGCCAGATAAGCAGCAGATAGAGGGGTAGCCAGCTCTCCTTCCGTGTGAAGAATAACATGGCGGTATCCCACCAGGGGGTATGAAGGGCGTTGAGCTGCAGGAAAAGCCGCCCGTCAAACCGCAGGAGTGTCTCTAACCATTCCATTTACGACGCCGTTAAGATGTGCCAGAGCTTGTCCTTGAGGGCGATGATATTATAGCCTGTCACCGAAGAGATGAACATATGGGGGATGCCCGGCAAAAGGGCGCTGATCTGTACCATGAGCACCTCATCAAGCATGTCGGCCTTGCTGATCACCAGGAACCGCTGCTTGTCGAGGAGTTCCGGATTGTATTCCTCCAGCTCTTTCAGGAGGATATGGTATTCTCTGAGATGGTCTTTGCTGTCGGCAGGAACCATGAAGAGCAGAACAGGATTGCGCTCGATATGGCGGAGGAAGCGCAATCCCAGACCTTTCCCCTGGTGGGCGCCCTCGATGATCCCCGGGATGTCGGCCATCACAAAGGAGTGCTGGTCGCGGTAGCTGACGATCCCAATATTGGGGACAAGAGTTGTAAAGGGGTAGTCGGCGATCTTGGGTTTCGCGGCGGAGACCACGGAGAGCAGGGTCGATTTTCCCGAACTGGGAAATCCTACCAGGCCCACATCGGCCAGTATCTTGAGTTCCAGAATCACCCAGGCTTCCCTGCCGGGCTCCCCGGGCTGGGCAAACCGCGGCGTCTGATGGGTGGCCGACTTGAAATGGGTATTCCCCAGTCCGCCCCGACCCCCTGCAAAAAGGACCCGCGTCTCTCCGTCACGGGTGATCTCCATCAGGAATTCCCCCGTTTCGGCATCCTTGACCACCGTTCCCAGGGGAACCTCAATGATCTTGTCCTCACCGCTGGCCCCGAAACTGCACTGTTTTCCGCCGTTGCCCCCGTGACCTGCCTTGACGTGCCGGTGGTACTTCAGATGCAGCAGCGTCCACATCTGGCTGTTGCCCTTCAGAATAACATGCCCGCCACGGCCCCCGTCTCCTCCGTCAGGGCCTCCCTTGGGCACAAACTTCTCCGTCCGCAGATGGGCCGAGCCCGCACCCCCGTTCCCCGACTGGCAAAATATCTTGACGTAATCTACAAAATTGGAATCTGACATCTGACCTCCTTCAGCTGATTTATCGGGGTAACCTGTCGACAGTCTCCTTCAGGCGAAGGGCAATCTCTGGGATGCTCCCCATGCCGTTAATCCCGAAGTGTTTTCCCTGCGCCCCGTAGTAACCAATAAGCGGGGCGGTCTTCCGGTTGTACACCTCGATCCGGTTCTCAATGACCGAGACGTCCTGGTCGTCGGGCCTTCCCGATACCAGTCCGCGCCCCATCAGCCGGTTCACCAGTTCCTGGTGTTCCACCTCCAGGGAGAGCATTCCCGAAATTGGCGTACCATTCTCCTCCAGAAGACGGTCCAGGGCTTCGGCCTGCTCCACGGTCCGCGGAAACCCGTCAAAAATGAACCCCCCGGCTCCGGGATGTGCCGCCAGCGTGGTTCTGATCATCCCGATCACCACCGCATCGGGCACCAGCTCACCCTTGTCCATGAAAGCCTTGGCTTCCAGCCCCAGCGAACTCCCCGCGGCAATCTCACTCCGCAGCAAATCACCCGTCGACAAATGAATCAGCCGGTAGGAATCGATCAGAAACTCAGCCTGGGTACCTTTTCCTGCACCCGGAGGACCAAACAAAACCAAATTTAACATAACGGATCTGTTTTAATCTTCAATTACCGAATATATATCTTTCAGATTACGGCCATGACCGTCATAATCGAGACCGAAACCCACGATAAAATCATTGGGAATTTCCATGCCCACATAATCGAGACTGACCTGGTGGACCACCGCCGCCGGCTTGAACAACAGCGTGGCCAGCCTGATCTCCCCGGGATTCATCTCCTCCAGCTGATGGATGATGTTGTCGATCGTTTTTCCCGAATCCACGATATCTTCCAGCACCACGACCGTTCGGCCGCTGATGTTCTCATTCAACCCGATGAGTTGGTGGATGATGCCCGTGGAATGGGTGCCCCGGTAGGAGGCCATCTTTACGAAGGTAATCTCCGACTCGGTGAGGGTGATCCGCTGCAGCAGTTCCGCGGCAAACATGAAGGCCCCGTTCAGAACACATACAAAAAGAGGATCCTTCCCTTTCAGATCCTGGTTCATCCGACGGGCAAGCCCGTCAATCGCCTCCAGAATTTTCTCATTGGGAATATACAACCTGAAAGATTTGTCGCGCAGCGTGACCTTGTCCATGTGAGGATCTTTTTTAATGGTGAGACAGATGTGATTGGTGAAAATACACTATTTTAGCCATTGTAAGGCTACAAAATAACAAAACTATTCAGAAGAGTAAAAATATAATTGTAAGGATATGACGCCAAAAGTAAGCATCATTATGGGCAGCACCTCCGATTTGGGAGTCATGGAAGCGGCCGCGCGGGTGTTGGACGAGTTTGAGATACCCTTTGAGATCAATGCCTTATCGGCGCACCGTACGCCTGATGAGGTAGAGCGGTTTGCCCGTTCGGCGCGGGAGCGGGGCATCAGGGTCATCATCGCGGGTGCGGGCATGGCGGCCCATCTTCCGGGGGTAATTGCGGCCATGACCCCCCTGCCGGTCATCGGCGTGCCCATCAAGGCCAGCCTGGAAGGCCTCGATGCCCTGCTGGCCATCGTCCAGATGCCTCCGGGAATCCCCGTGGCCACCGTAGCCATCAACGGCGCCCTCAACGCCGGCCTCCTGGCCATCCAGGTCCTCGCTGCCGGAGACCCCCTCCTCATGGAAAAATTTACCGCCTACAAGGTAGGCCTCAAGGAGAAAATCGTCAGAGCAAACAAGGAACTCGAAAACGTCAACTACAAGTTCAGGGTCTGACCCCTTCCCTTGCTGGAAGCTTTTTCCGCACCCCGGCAGGCAGCCTGTTCCATCTCCCTGCAAAGAGAGGGCTCCACATCCCTATAACCTGACAGGTCAGCACGCCTGCAGGCAGCCTGGTCTGCACCAAGGCAAGCAGCCTGGTTC
>JAAYDJ010000036.1 GCA_012729335.1 Bacteroidales bacterium
GAGGAGGTGGAGGCAGACCTCCCTTTTGAAGCACCGCCGGTGGACGAGGGTGCAGGCCTATGCCCGGATGGGGTGGAAGGTGAGGAGCCTGAAGAGGAGCGGGAAGTGGCTGAAGAGGAACGCGAGGAGCCTGTGGAAGAACGCCGGGGGCCTGAAGAGGAGCGTGATGGTTCGGAGGAGGGGCGTGATGGTGTGGAGGAGGATGGTGCATGGCGGTTCGTGCCAGGGTGTCCTCCCTTCCGGGAACCACTCCGGGAAGGTTCGGCGGGAGTCTGTGGTGCGCGGGTCGGGGAAAACCTGCCGCGGTTCCGGGGGGGATGCTGTTCCGACATGCGGGGAGAGCGGCCTTCCCTTCCGTGGGAAGAATCCTGTTCGCGAGGGCTTGCAGCCTGACGGGCCGCACGGGTATTCCCGCTTTGGCGACGCCAGGAGGAATCACCGGAGGAATCCCTTCCACGGGAAGCCGTTACGGATCTCCCCTCCTGGACCTCCATAAAGGCAGGAGTCTCCTCCTCCGTCGCATCTTCCCCGTCGCCCATGAAGGGATGTTCCTCCACCACGGGCACAGTCTGGCGGATCAGTTTCTGGATATCCTTCAGCCAGGGAATCTCCTCGGCATCACAGAAAGAAATGGCTTCCCCTTCCATGCCTGCCCGGGCAGTACGGCCAATGCGGTGGACATAGGTTTCCGGGATGTTGGGAATGTCAAAATTGATGACCAGGGGCAACTCTTCGATATCGATACCCCGGGCGGCAATATCGGTGGCCACCAATACTCCCGAGCGGCCGCTTTTAAAATTCCCGAGGGCCTGCTGACGGGCACCCTGCGATTTATTGCCATGGATGGCGGCAGCTTCTATACCGCTCTTCTTCAGAATCCTGACCACCTTGTCGGCCCCGTGCTTGGTGCGTGTAAAGACCAGGACCGCCATGCCAGGGTTCTGCTTCAGAAGATGGATCAGCAAGGCCGGTTTCCGCTTCTTTGTCACCATGTATACCGATTGCTTCACCTTTTCAGCAGTGGTCTGCTCCGGCTGGATGCTCACCTTCTCGGGATTACCCAGAATCTTGCGTGAGAGCTCTACGATCTCGGGGGGCATGGTCGCCGAGAAAAAAAGCGACTGTCGTTTTTGCGGCAACCGGGCGATGATCTTCCTGATATCATGGATGAAGCCCATGTCCAGCATCCGGTCGGCCTCGTCGAGAACCGACCAGCCAATGTGGTCGAGTGAAACATATCCCTGGTCCATCAGGTCGAGGAGACGGCCGGGTGTAGCCACAAGTACGTCAACCCCCGCCTCGAGAGCGGTCACCTGCGCCCCCTGCTTGACACCCCCGTAAATCACCGCGTTTTTAATTCCCGTAAATTTCCCGTAGGTGGTGAAACTCTCCCCGATCTGCAGGGCCAGTTCGCGTGTGGGAGTCACTACCAACGCCCTGATTTTGCGCATGTGGTTGTTCTGTTGCCGCTCCATATAGAGGTGCTGCAGAATGGGAATCGCAAAGGCCGCCGTCTTGCCGGTGCCTGTTTGGGCACACCCCAGCAGATCTTTTCCACGGAGTAAAATGGGGATCGCCTGTTCCTGAATGGGGGTCGGGGTTTGATAACCCTCAGCTGTTAAAGCCCTGAGAATAGGCTCTATAATTCCTAAATTTGTGAATGTCATCTCTTTAAAATAAGGCGCAAAGGTAGTTTAATTCCCAGTCCGGAATGCCTTACCTCTATTCCGGGGCCCATTCTGACCCATAAATTAACCTGAAGGAGGTGGATTTCCCCAGAATAGGAGGGGGATTTCCCCAGAAAAGGAGGGGGATTTCCCCTGGAACTGCGGCTCCACTTCCGTTTTTGGGCTTTTTTATTAAAATGAGCGGAGTTCCTGACAGCTGTTTTCAGGATTTTACGGATATTTAGGGCTTTCACATATATCAATGAGGGTTGTTATGCAAAAGCTATTATGGATAGTGTTCCTGACGTTACCGTGTTGGCTCAACGGCCAGCCGACGGCTAAAAAGGTACTGTCATCAGGCGACTATGCCGGATGGAAAACCATCTCGGGACAAAAGATTTCAGCCGGTGGGCAACTGCTGGTTTTTGAGGTCAATCCCCAACAAGGCGACGGTGAGCTTCAAGTGGTTGAGACGGCGTCGGGAAAAACCAGGGTGGTTCCCCGTGGGAAAGGCGCAGGTGTGGCCCCTGCCGGAGAATTCGTCCTTTTCAGGATTGCACAGCCCGAAGACACCTTGCGGAAAGCCCGTCTTAATAAAGTCAAGAAAGAGGAGATGCCCCGCGACAGTCTGGGCCTCCTGGTTACCAGCAGCGGAGCCATGATCAAATATCCCGGGTTGAAGAGTTTTTCCTTTTCCGAAGAGCACCCGCAGTGGGTGGCCTTCACCCTGGAGCCCCGTGCCAACAGGGATACTACCCGCACTGGGCGCAGGGGAAAGGGGCCCGGAATGACCGGCGATGACCTTATCCTGTACCGCATTTCGACGGGTGATACCCTCAGGTTTCCCCGCGTGACCGAGTTCGTGTGTCCGAAAAAGGGAGGATCGGTATACTTTATTAGCCAAAAGAAGGATTCCCTGGTAACATGGTCGGCCCTCCACCGGATGGATGCCCAGACCGGCGGCATAAGCCTTCTTTTCACCTCCCCGGGGTATATGAAGAAACTGGTCACCGATGAGCCGGGGAGACAATATGCTTTCCTTTTCTCAACCGACACCGCGGACACAAAGGTGTACGCACTGTACCTGGGCGGGGGAGATGCTGAAGCGCCCCGTTTAATCGCAGGCCCGGAAACCCCCGGGATGCCCGCGGGATGGTCCCCTTCGGAGAACGGAACCCTCCGCTTCTCGGAAGCGGGCGATATGCTGTGGCTGGCCACCGCTCCCACTCCCCGCCAGAAGCCCAAAGACACCATCCCCGATGAGGAAAAACCCCGGGTCGACATCTGGAATTGGCAGGACCCCGACCTGATGAGCCAGCAGCTGAAAGAAGTTGAACGGGAGAAAAAAAGGAGCTATGCGGCATTGTGGCTTACCGGAGAGGGGAAATTCCTTCAGCAGGCCGACAGTTTGCTTCCCGAGGTGATGCCCGCCGGCAGGGGCAAAGGGGAGCTGGCACTGGGCGTTTATGACCTTCCCTATCGCAGGATCAGAAGCTGGGACAGGGAAGGGATGGCCGACTACCACCTTGTGGACCTGCGCAGTGGGGAGCGGCGGCTGCTGGCTAAAGCCACCGGGAGAGCGCGGCTCTCACCCCGCGGCCGATACCTCTGGTGGTATGAACGCTCCGACAGCACCATCCGGGTCCTGCCTACCGGTGATCCGCAAGCCCTCCCCCGGCCCGTCACCCGGGATTTGCCGTTTCCGATTTACAACGAACTGAATGACACCCCCGGTTCCCCGGGGCCCTATGGGATCGCCGGCTGGAGCAGCGACGAACGCTATCTTTTCCTGTACGACCGTTACGACATCTGGAAAACCGATGCAGAAGGCAGGGAAGCCCCTGTATGCGTCACCAGCGGATATGGCCGCCAAAACCAGATCACCCTCAGGTACCTCTCCCTGGATCCTGAAGAGGAGTTTATTCCGGGGAACAGACTCTCCCTTCTGAGCGCTTTCGACCACCAAACCATGTCGGCCGGCTTTTACAACGCCAACCTCCATGAAGCGGCCACCCCCCGCGCACTGGTGATGAGCGCCCACTATTACGGAACGCCCCTGAAGGCCAGAAACAGCGACAGGCTTCTATGGACCAGGGAGTCGGCCACCGAATTCCCTGATGTGTGGACCAGCGACCTCTCCTTTAGAAAACCGGTGAAGATCAGCAATGCCAACCCACAGCAGGCGCAATTCAATTGGCTGACCACTGAATTGACGGAATGGACCTCCTTCTCCGGGGAGAAACTCCAGGGGATACTTTACAAACCGGGCGATTTCGATCCTTCGCGGAAATACCCTATGGTGGTATACTTTTATGAGCGGAATGCCCAAAACCTGCATCGCCATCCGGTACCATCGCCCAGCCGGTCTACCATCAACAGGGCCTTTTATGCCAGCAATGGCTATCTGGTGTTTGTACCCGACATTACATACCGTGATGGTTTTCCCGGGCAGAGTGCTTATGATGCCATTGTCAGCGGAGTATATGCCCTGGCGGCCACCCGCCCCTGGGTAGACCTCTCCAGGGTGGGATTGCAGGGGCAGAGCTGGGGAGGATACCAGACGGCCTGGCTGATCACCCGGACCGGGTTGTTTGCGGCGGCCATGGCCGGCGCCCCCGTGAGCAATATGACCAGCGCCTATGGGGGCATCCGCTGGGAATCGGGAATGAGCCGTATGGCACAGTACGAACAGAGCCAGAGCCGCATCGGAGCCACCCTCTGGGACAAACCCATGCATTACCTCGAAAACTCCCCCCTCTTCGCGGCCCCGCAAATCACCACCCCGCTGCTCATCATGCACAATGACAACGACGGCGCCGTGCCCTGGAGCCAGGGCATCGAAATGTTCATGGCCCTCTCCCGGCTCGGAAAACCCGTCTGGATGCTCAACTATAACGGAGAACCCCACAACCTTAAAGATGAAAGCTGGGCCAACCGAATGGACCTCGATAAAAGAATGTTCCAGTTCTTCAACCACTATCTCAAGGGAGATCCTATGCCCGAATGGATGGAGAGAGGCCTCCCGGCCGTCAGAAAAGGGGAATCCCTGGGATACTAAGTGAACTTCCCCATATTCTCAAAAGCGCCATCCCCTCCACCGGGGATGGCGCTTCCCCTTGACAAATCAGAGGTATTTCCCACTTGAATGGTAGAAGTTGCGGAAGGACTTGACCACATTCACCGTATGGAGCAACAGGTTCCTGGTTTCGGTGAGTGACTTGAAGAAAAGCAGGGAATTGCGGGTATTCACCTCCAGATCCTTGATCCGCTTCACCTGATCCTTTTCAATGCTGTAGAGTTTTTCGGCGATATTTACCCGTCGGGTCACCAGCAGATCGATGTTGTCGAATTTGTGTTCCCTGACGATCTCCAGGGCAAAGGTAAAAAAGTCATCGACCGCGCGGATCAGCATTCTGACCTGGGCATTCTGCGATTCCGTGAAAGGTTTGTGCTGGTTCTCCATATGCTGCTTCAGGGGATCCACCATGAAGTGGATGGCATGGGCCATTTCCCGCTGGGCATCCACCAGCTGTATGTAATGGTAGCCGGCATCGACGTCCACCATTTTCATTTTGGACATCACCGTGATGCTTTTATTCTTCTGTTTTTTGGTTTTGGCATTCAACAGGGTGTTGCGTTCCATGGCTTCGCGCATGGTGGTGATGTCCTCCCTGATGAAACTGTCGAGGGCATCTGAAAAAATCCGGTTGGTATTGATGATGGTTTTGGCGGCCTGGTTTTCAGCTTTCTCAATGCGCTTGACCAGTTCATCTTTTTCGCTGATCATTTCCTCCTCCTCGGCATTATTTACAAGGCGCTTTCGGAAAAGAATATGGGTACGCACCACCAGGGTAGCGGAAAGCACCATCAGGGCGGCTATGGCAATCCATCCTCCGGCACTGATCAGCCAGGCCACCAGTCCGCTGATGGTAAAGGCAATGACTGCGGTCAGGAACCACCCTCCCACGACGGTAAAGACGCCTGAGATGCGATATACTGCGCTTTCGCGCCCCCAGGCCCGGTCGGCCAGGGAACTTCCCATGGCCACCATAAAGGTCACATAGGTCGTGGAAAGAGGGAGCTTCAGGGAGGTCCCGAAGGCGATCAGGCTGCTGGCCACCACCAGGTTCACCGAAGCCCTGAGTTTATCGAAGGCCGGCGCTTCAGGGTCATCAGAGGTTTCCACAGGAGCAAACCGTTTCATCAGAAATTGATTTGCCTTATAGGGCATGAGCCGTTTCAACCGTTTATTAAGGCGCACCGAACTGCGCACAATGGCCCGTGCAATGCCCGAAGAGCCGAACCGTTCGGCGCCTTCCAACTGCCGTCCCAGATTCACCTCCGTTTCGGTGACCTTCTTTGCTTTCTTGCTGGTTATAAGGGTAATGACCATGACTACCCCGGAAATCAACAGGAAGAGGAATGGCGTTTCCACGTTCCCCAGGAGCATGTCCATGTTAAATGCCGACGGATCGGCAGCCCCGGCGGTCACCCAGGCTTTGAAAGAGGCATATCCGGCAATGGGAACCCCGATAAAGTTGACTAGGTCATTGCCGGCGAAAGCCATGGCCAGGGCAAAGGTCCCGGCCAGTACCACCACCTTGAGGATGTCCATCCTGAAAAGCCACCACAGCACCTGAATGAGTACCGTCCAACCCAAAAGGCTGATCGTCAGAAGCATTCCGGTATGGGCGCTGATCCACTCCGACAGGGGCGTGGCATGGTGCCCCACGGGCAGGGAGGCAAAGGAACTGCCGTCAATTCCCTTGATCAGGATAAAATAACTGATCATGGTGATGGCCACACCGCCGAAAAGGCTTCCAAAGTACAGGAGCTTCCGCTCAAAACGGAAAGTAAAGAGAAGCCTGGCCAAATATTGGACCAGGGTGCCGAAGGAAAAAGCGATGAGAATGGAAACCAGGATACCCCCAATGATGGCCAGGGCTTTCCCCGTATTGACATACTGGGCCAGGTCGCCGAATGTTCCACCCAGGGCACTGATTTTCACCAGGGAAACGGCAAAGGCCGACCCCAGCAATTCGAAAACCAGCGACACCGTGGTCGAGGTGGGCAACCCCAGTGAATTAAAGGCATCAAGAAGGATGACATCCGTGATCATCACCGCCAGGAACAGGATCATGATCTCCGAAAAGGAAAACATGTCGGGGAAAAACACTCCCTTGCGGGCCACTTCCATCATGCCCGTGGAAAAAGTGGCGCCAATGAGGACACCGAGGGCCGCCATGGTGAAGATCACCCACCTGGGGGCTGCCTTGGATCCTATGGCCGAGTTGAGAAAATTGACGGCGTCGTTGGTGACGCCCACGATGAGGTCGGAAATCGCCAGGGCAAAGAGAATCACGACGATGACCAGATAGAAATTCTCCATGGATGGTTCTGTTTTCAGGAGCAAAACTACGTAACAAAAACGTCCCTTCAACAACGAAAACCGGGTTGCATCAAAAAATTGCGGAACGAAAACCGGTCTCTTAACCTGCATAGTTTAAAATGGGCCGCTGATGAAATCACCGCGACCAGATTATGCCCGGAGAAAGGTGCAGGATAATTCACATAATTAAATATTTATTTAGTACCCCCCCTTAATTAGGGGGGAGTATGCGTATATTTATATTATTTTCTTTGTTACCCCTATGTTAATTTATGGGTATATATGGCTATTATATATCTTTTTGTTACCCATACCCCTATTTTAAGTATACATTTGATTGCAGAACGATGTGTTTTCCTACAACCATTGCTGAACCCGCGGGAAAATGGAGGGAAGGAAAGCCGTGGCAAGTGGAGGAGGGAGAAAACCAATTAACCAATACTGTTTGATATGAAAAAGAAGTTATTTATGTTGCCCTTGCTGTTGCTGGCAGGGATGAAGGAAGCCCTGGCGTTGGGGCCGGTGAGTTGCGATACGGGAGTTACGGCCTGGATGCTGACCTCCACGGCGCTGGTATTGCTGATGATCCCCGGACTGGCCATGTTTTACGGAGGATTGGTGAGGAGCAAGAATGTGCTGGGGACGGTCATGCACAGTTTTGCGGCCATGGGCATCATCAGTGTATTATGGGTGGCGGTGGGCTATGCCATGTGTTTTGGCCCGAATGTGGCCGGAGGCTGGTTTGGCTGGGACTCCGCCTATTTTTTTCTGAAAGGGATCGACACCAGGGTGATGGAAGCCGGGATTCCCGAATATGTATTCTCGATGTTTCAGGGGAAGTTCGCCATCATCACCCCGGCCCTGATCGCGGGAGCCTTTGCGGAGCGGGTCTCCTTCAAGGCTTACTGCCTGTTTATTGCCCTGTGGAGTCTGTTTGTTTACAATCCCTTGTGTCATTGGGTATGGGCTTCTGACGGATTTCTGTTCAACCTGGGAGCCCGTGGGGCCATAGATTTTGCCGGAGGAACGGTGGTGCACATCTCTGCGGGGGTAAGCGGACTGGTAGTGGCCTTGTTTCTGGGGTCGCGCCGGGGTTATCCTTACCAGGTCATACGCCCGAACAATCTGGTGATTACCATGTTGGGAGCCGGGTTGCTCTGGGTGGGTTGGTTTGGATTCAATGCCGGAAGCAGCATCTCAAGCGGGCTGAGTACGGCCCAGGCTTTGGTGGCCACCCAGGTGGCGGCAGCCGCCGGAGCCATGACCTGGCTGATCATCGAAAGCTATCACCAGGGAAAGGCCACCGCCCTGGGGTTTGCCAGCGGTATCCTGGCCGGACTGGTGGCGGTGACCCCGGCGGCAGGGGTCGTCCAGCCCTACGGCGCCATGGCCCTGGGCATCCTCGCCTCCTGTGTCTGTTACCTGGCCATTCAGCTGAAAAACAAAATGGGGTATGACGACAGCCTGGACGCATTTGGCATCCATGGCGTGGGAGGCATCGCCGGCGCCCTCCTGCTTACCTTTTTTATCCGTCCCTCCTGGATGAAGGAAGCCTCAGAAGCAGCAGGCGGAATGTGGACCACCCTTCAGCAGCTCGGCGTCCAGGCCCTGGCCGTCGGCATCGCCATCGCCTATTCCGCCGCCATGACCCTGCTGCTCGTTTTCCTGCTCAACAAGGTCATCCCCCTGCGCTCCTCCGGAGAAGATGAGATGGCTGGCCTTGACCGTACCTACCATGGCGAAAGAGGCTACGGCATGCTCAACCCCAGCTGATAAACTTAAATATTTATACAAATGAAAGTCGCATGGTGCTTCGACCACATAAGGACATGTATTATTGCTCCATGCGACTTCCATGGGCGTGAAGCACATCAACCGGCTTCACCTCAATATATAACTGAAGAACATAGCATTAACACACAACTATACAAATGAAACTCATTACAGCCATCATAAGGGAAGTCCAACTCGACAAAGTCCACGAAGCCCTGATAGAAGCGGACATCAAACGGATTACCGTCAGCCGTGTTTCGGGTCACGGGCAACAAAGGGTGGAGGAGTTGCACCGCGGACAAATTGTGGTACCCGATCTGATTCCCAAAATAAAAATTGAGATCGCCGTCAATGACGCCTTTGTAGAGATCACCGTAAACGCCATACTGAAAGCAGCCCGCACCAACGGTGCGGAAGGGACCGTGGGTGACGGCAAAATCTTCATCTCCCCCCTGGAGGAGTGCATCCGGATCCGCACGGGAGAGAGAGGTGGCACAGCCATCTGAAGCCGCCGGAACCACCGGTACAGTTTTATCAGGAAAGTGCCCTCCGGCCGATGCCATCGTTGCCGGACGGGCACCTTCATCACAGATTTGGAAGGAAGATAAGTTCATTTGGGAAAAATTCCCATATTTACATCCTGAACGACTAACCACTTCCTACCTGTATGAAAACCAAACGTTTTCGGCTTCTGGCGATGGCATTTGCCCTGACAGCCGTCGTATTCCTAATTATTTACATCATTCTTCCTGCAAGAACAACCGATGGTCTGGCGATGACCTATCCATATGAAAAAACAGTGTTTCCGGCCGACATCGCTTCACAAACCTTTGTATGGAATGATGCAGACCCGGAGGCAGCGGAGTGGCAGGTGAAAGCTGCAACCGGAGGAAGAATCATCGCCGGCCCCCTGAATGTCAGGGAAAGGTACTGGCAGCCCACCCCGGAGGAGTGGGCCACCCTGAGAGCCGCCGGCCCCGGGGAAGAGATCAGCCTGACCGTGAACAGGTTCTCAGGGAAAAGAAAAGGCCGCGGGGCGGTCGTGAACTTCTCCTTTTCAGTCGATCCTGTTGAAGCCCCCATATTTGTAAGAAGCGTTCCCCTCCCCTTTAAATTTGCCCGCGAAAACATGAAAAAAATCCGCTGGGTATGGGGTTCGGTGAGCAGTCAGGACAAACCCTCCATTCTGCTTGACAACCTTCCCACCTGCGGCAACTGCCACTCCTTCACCCCTGATGGCCGAAAACTGGCCATGGACGTGGATGCCAACAACGACAAAGGCTCCTATGTCATCACCTCCTTTGGCCCCACCACCGACATCGCCGGCGACAGCATCATCTCCTGGAGCACATTCCAGGAGGGAAAATTCACCTACGGGCTTCTCTCCCAGATCTCTCCCGACGGCCGCTATGTGGTCAGCACCCTGCGCGACTGCGAGATTTTCACCGACCGGCCCGAAATCGAATACAGCCAGCTTTTCTTTCCCTTCAAGGGGATATTGGTAATCTACGACCGGCTGGAAAAGCGGTTTTTCGAGCTGGAAGGCGCCAATGACACCCTGTTTGTCCAGAGTAATCCCACCTGGACTCCCGACGGAAAATACATTCTCTTCTGTAAGTCGAGAGCCCGGCATTACCCGGAGAGCGGAATCCACAACGGATCGGTGGCCCGCCCCGCCGACATGAAAACCTATCTCGGTTTCGAGAAGCGGTTTCTGGACCGCGACTCCCTCATGAAATTCGACATTTACATGATCCCCTTCAACGACGGTAAAGGAGGAAAGGCCCTCCCGGTGGAGGGAGCCTCGCAAAACGGAAAGAGCAACTATTTCCCAAGGGTTTCCCCCGACGGCAAATGGCTGGTTTTCTGCCAGGCCGAGAGCTTCATGCTCCTCCAGCGCGACAGCAGGCTGGTCATCAGACCCATGGAAGGGGGAGAAACCAGGGTTCTTGAACACAACACAGCCAACATGAACTCGTGGCACTCCTGGTCGCCCAACAGCAAATGGCTCGTTTTTTCCTCCAAAGCTTTCGGCCCCTACACACAACTGTTCCTCACCCACATCAACGACGACGGCACCAACACGCCCCCCGTCTATCTCGACCGGTTCACCTTCACAGGCTATGCCAATAACATCCCCGAATTTGTCAACACCCCTTACTCGCCCCACTTTAAAATCGCCCCATCCTTCCTGACAGAAGATGAATTCATGATCCGCAACGGGGAGATCCTCCAAAAATCGGGCGATGAACAGGGGGCTCTTCTGGCCTTCACCAGGGCTGTGAAAAAATTCCCGCAAAAACCCGAAGGATATTACCGGAGGGGACGTATCCACTTCAACCGTAAACAGGTTCATGAAGACCTCAGGGACCTCGACAGGGCCGTGACCCTGGAAGGCCACAACGACTATTTCGTAACACGGGGAACCATCCACCTCGAGATGGGCAACAGGGAAAAGGCGCTGGATGACTTCACGCGTGCCCTCCGGAGAGATTCCACCGACCACAGGGCATGGAGCTACCTGGGCATCCTCCGCGCCCGGGAGGGTGATCCGGATGGAGCAGAAGAATACTTCGCCAAAGCCATCGACATCTATCCCTTCGACTACTACTCCTTCTACCAAATGGGAAAACTGCAGTTCGAACAGCACCAATACCCACAGGCCCAAAACGCCCTGACCTCTGCCCTGCAATATTGCGACAACCCCGGGATGGTCCCCCTTATCCTGGAACTCCGGGGCACCTGTCGCAGAGAACTCAACGACCTGAAGGGAGCCCTGGCCGATTTCACCCAAGCACTGGAACACCATCCGGAAGACCCCCAACTCTACCTGGCCAAGGCAGAAACAGAGAAAACGCTGGGCCTGACCCGGCAAGCCGAAAAAAGTTATCAGAAAGCCAAAGAACTCAGCCGCAATCCCCACCCCTGACCCTCTGAAAACAAACCAGGGAACCATTCCCCTTTCCCCTTCATCTGCAGCAGGCTGGCCGTAAAACGGCAAAAAAGTCCTGCCCGGATCCCGATTTCCCCGTAATGGTGATACCCTGTATAGGTAATATGCTGTATTGGTGATAAGCTGTATCGGTGATATATATTCATATACCATCAAAAAACCGTTTGAAAATTTTCATTTCAAGAATATTCTCATTATATTTGAAACAGATTTCATTCAACCCATAAAAAAAAAGAAAAAGATGCCTGGATTTGATCAGACAGGCCCGACAGGACAAGGAGCCATGACGGGCAGGAGGATGGGGCGGTGTACCCATTATGGAGCGCGGCTCAGGAATGAGGCTCCCCGGCAGGGAGATCAGGCTGTGCCTGAAGAACCCATATCCCTGGAAATGTATCCCGGAAGAGGTTTCGGCCGCGGAAGGGGCTTTGGTCAGGGCCAATTCGGCGGTGGCCGCGGCAGAGGATTCCGCAACCGGTTCAGAGGAGGTGGCTGACCACGACGGCAGAGGATTCCGCAACCGGTTCAGAGGAGGTGGCTGACCACGACGTCAGAGGATTCCGCAACCGGTTCAGAGGAGGTGGCTGACCACGACGTCAGAGGATTCCGCAACCGGTTCAGAGGAGGTGGCTGACCGGGAAAGAGGAATTTTCATCAACCGGATCTAAGTCACCGGTTGGCCACCACAAATCAGCCCGGGGGAGTTATTCACCGTCACAGACGACTACCCGAAGTGGGAAGAAGCCCTTTGATAAGAGATGGAGAAAAGGCGAATGTTGTCTATCTTTGCGCCACTGAACCAAAAAACGGTTAAACCAGTTGGCAGAAAAGGACAACAGCCACCAGCAGGTAATCTGGGACCAGTTCTTATCGGGGAACAAGGAGGCGATTGCCGCCTTGTACAACCTGCATGCGGAGGCTATGTTCCGGTATGGGACCAAACTCTGCAGCGACCGGGAACTGGTCAAAGACGCCATGCAGGAAATCTTTATCGAAGTCTTCCTGAAGCGCCACAGATTGAAGACCACCGCCGGTCATTTCCGGTATTATCTGTTACTGGCTCTGAAGCGCAGCGTGATCAAAAAGCTGGAATCGGGGCGGAGGCAGCTTCCGCGCGAGGAAAAAGAGCGGTACTTTGAAGTTTCCTACAGCATAGAAAAAAATATTATTGACCAGGAGGAGGAAGCCGAAAGGAACCGGAAGGTGGCAGAACTCCTTAATACACTTCCTGCAGGGCAAAAGGAAGCCCTTTACCTCCGCTTTAACGAAGCCCTGGATTATCCAGAGATCGCCGAGATCCTTCATATCACCGTAGAGTCGGTTCGCAAGCAGGTGTACCGTGCCCTCACCTCCATCCGTGAAAAATGGAGTACATCCCCCACCCTGGCATGGATCCTCGCCCTATTTCTCTCATGGTGACTTTTTTCATCACCCTTCCTCAAAAAAAACGAGCCAATCTGTCCATATTCCGGAAGTCGACCGCCTTTTAAGGCAGAACGGTCAAATTACATGGACAACATTGGCAAATACATCGAAGACGATCGGTTCATCCGGTGGGTATTCGATAAAGATCCCCAATCAGAAGCGTATTGGCGGTCGTTTGAAACGGCGCATCCCGGAGAAAAAGAGAACATCAGGCTGGCCCGCAGGGTATTGAAGAAACTGCGGACGGTTGACCAGGAACTTCCCGAGAATGAAAAAATCGTCTTGTTTTCCCGGATCCTGAAAGAGATCGAAGGGAGGGAAAGGCGACATAAAAGCCGCATCATCATGATGGAGATGATGAAATATGCGGCCATAGCCCTGTTTTTCTTTTTAGCGGGAGCCTTGCTATTTTCCCGGCAAAAGGAGGTATACCCCACTTTCGCCGCACAGGAGCAGACAGCTCCCGTTATGGGAGAAGAAGCCCGGCTGATTCGTGAGGGGGAGGAAGACATCCTGCTCAGCGACAGGAAGTCGAGGATTGAATACCGGGAAGACGGGCAGGTGGTGGTCAACGACTCCGTACTGGGGGGGACCGGGCTGGCCAGAAAGGGAATACCTGTGATGAATCAGCTGGTCATTCCCTATGGCAAAACCTCAGAGGTGACGCTTCCCGACGGGACCCGGGTGTGGCTGAATGCCGGCAGCAGGCTGATCTACCCTGGGTTTTTCCCCGACAAAACCCGCGAGGTCTTTCTGGCCGGAGAAGCCTTTTTCAGCGTCAGGCATGATGCCCGACGGCCCTTTGTGGTCAAGACCGCCGACATCAGCGTAAATGTCCTGGGCACCCGGTTCAACCTTTCGGCTTACGCCGGCGACAATCTCATCGAGACCGTTCTCACAGAAGGAAAAATCAGAATCTCACAAAACAACGCCGGACGATTTGCCGAATCCGTGGAAATCGCCCCGGGCCAGCTGGCCGCTTTCAGCAAGGAAGAACGCACCTTCAGCCGGTCGCAGGTAGACATCGAGAACCATACGCTCTGGACGGAGGGATTGATGAAATTCGAATCTACCGACCTGAGCCGGGTCATCAAGAAACTGGAACGCTATTATAACATCCGTTTCAGGTACCACGATCCCCTGCTGGGGGGAATTAAAATCTCAGGAAAGCTCGAACTCAATGAGCACTGTGATGCCGTTCTGGGCATTGTGGCCGATGCCGCTTCGGTGAAAATTGACCGGGCCGGGGAAGGCTTTTTTGAAATCACGAGAAAATAAAAAAACCGGAAGGTGTTGCCGCACCTTTCCGGTTCATGGTGTTAAATTTTAATAGTGTGTAACTTAACAGATCAAAGGTATGAAAAAAAAGCTACAATGGCTGCCTCCATATGGAGGTAACCCTGAACTTAAACTCTTTTTAAGAAAAATGAAACTGACGCTGATTTTTACGATGCTGGTCTTCCTCACCTTCGGAAACGGGTTTTCCCAGGTGAAGGTCTCTTTGCACTTTGAAAAGGCGACCATCCAACAGGTGATGAAATCGATTGAGGAGCAGACCGGTCATGTATTCCTTTACAAGGATGGGATTTTCGATCCTTCCAGCAAGTATTCGGTGGATTTCACCGACGTTCCCTTTGATGAAGTCCTGAACTCGGTTTGTGAAACGGCCGGTGTGCAATATGAAGTGCGCAGCAACCGGCAGATCATTTTGACCGAAAAAGGAAAAGAGGAGATTCTGGCGGTCACCCAGCAGCAGAAAACGGTCACAGGGGTAGTCACTGATCCGCGGGGAGAGCCGTTGCCGGGGGTGACGGTTCTGGTGACCGGCACGACAGTGGGGACCATCACCGACAGTCAGGGAAAATTCACCCTGGCGGTTCCCGCATCGGCTGAAGAGCTGCAGTTTTCCTTTGTAGGGATGAAAACACAGCACATCCCCCTCTCGGGCCGCAATGTCTTCACGGTGGTGATGGAAGAGGAGAGCCTGGGTGTCGATGAGGTGATCGTGGTAGGTTATGGTACCCAGAAGAAATCAGACATCACGGGATCGGTGACATCGGTTCCCAGGGAGCGCCTGGCCAAGCTGCCGGTCACCAACGTGATGCAGGCCGTCCAGGGTGCTGTCTCCGGAGTACAGGTCACCCAGACCTCCTCGATTCCCGGGGAATCCCCAGCCGTGGTGGTCCGCGGCGGAGGCTCTATCACCGCCTCCAACAGCCCATATGTGATCGTCGATGGGATCCCTATCACCAAAATGGACGGATCGGTCAACGACATCAATCCCAACGACATCGAATCGATAGAAATCCTCAAGGACGCCTCAGCGGTAGCCATCTACGGGATGAACGGGGCCAACGGGGTCATCCTGATCACCACCAAAAGGGGAAAAAGCTCCAAACCAACCATTCAATACAGGGGCTATGCCGGGGTGGAGAATTTTGCCCATGTTCCGGAGATGGTTTCCCCGGAGGAATTGCTGGCGCGCTACAAAGAGGGGAACCGCATCAACGGTTCACCCATGTACGACGCCAATGTCAAATACCAGTATGAGGTCGATAACTACAAGAACGGTCATGTCACCGACTGGATCGATGCCGTCTCCCAGACGGGCGTCCAACAGAACCATAATGTAAGCATTTCCGGAGGCACCGAAGGGATCAACTATTATGTTTCCGGGGATCTTCTCGACCAGAAAGGGGTGGTCAAAGGGTACAATTACAAACGTTACTCTCTGCGCACCAACATCGATGCCAATGTCACCGATTTCCTGAAGATCGGCACCAACACCTTCATTGTGGCCCATAACCGTGATGGCGGGCGGGCCAACCTGCTCAATGCCGAGGCGATGAGTCCCTACGGCCGGATGTACGAGGAAGATGGCACCTATACCATTTACCCGATGTTCGGGGAGACCCTCTGGGCCAATCCCCTGCTTCCCACCACCTCTGAGCAGGAACGGCGCCAGTACAATGTCAACCTGAACGGATATGCCGACCTGGACTTCGGGAAAATATGGAAGCCACTGGCCGGACTGACCTATAAGCTGAATGCAGGCTTCTCCTATATTCCCCGCCGCGCGAACAGCTACAACGGGGCTTCGGTCAACGACCTGCTCGGAACGGCTGAAATATGGCACTATGAAACGCAGGCTTACACCATCGAGAACATCGTCAGGTACACCCGTGACATTGCCAAACACCATTTTGACCTTACCGGGGTTTATGCGGCCCAGCAGAGAAAATACAGTGAAAGCTACGCCCGGGCCCGCGATTTCGTCAACGACGAACTGGGCTGGAACCGCATGCAGGCCGGCGCCAGCGCCAATGTCAGCTCCTATGCCGATAAATACGCCGCCCTCTCCCAGATGGGACGTCTGAATTACGCCTTCGACAGCCGATACCTCTTTACCTTCACGATCCGCCGCGACGGCTCCTCCGTATTCGCAGAAGGTCTCAAATATGGGATCTTCCCATCGGTGGCCCTGGGTTGGAATATCCACCAGGAAAACTTCCTCAAAGAAAACGAAACCATCAACAACCTGAAGCTGAGACTCTCCTACGGGATCTCCGGAAATGAGGCCGTGGCCGTTTACCGTACTTTCACCACCATGCGTGACGTGCAAATCGCCCTGGGCGGTGTCACCAATATCGCTATGGTCACCGACCGCCTCGGAAATGCCGACCTGAGCTGGGAAAGCAAAAAAAGCCTTAACGCCGGGGTGGACTTCGGATTCTTCAACAACCGGATCAACGGTACCCTCGACCTCTATTCGGCCAGCAACTATGACCTGCTTCTCTCCCGGAAGCTGCCGGCGGCCTCGGGTTTCGGAGACGTGATCGCCAACATCGGAAAAACTGAAAACAAAGGACTCGAACTCACCCTGAACACGGTGAATGTCTCCACCAAAGATTTTAAATGGCACTCGACCGTCGTCTTCTCCACCAATAAAAGTGAAATCGTGGAACTTTACGGTGATGGCAAAGATGATATCAGCAGCGGTTGGTTCCTGGGGCAGCCCATCGGAGTGATCCGCGACTATGTCAAGGTGGGCATATGGCAGGAAGAGGAAATCGCCAACAAAGAACATCTCACCCTGGATCCCATTGCCAAAGCCGGCGATGTTAAACTGGCCGACCTGAGTGGCGCCGACGGGATACCCGATGGAAAAATCGACGACTTTGACCGGAAGATCCTCGGCCAGACCGCTCCGAAATGGACCGGGGGTCTGACCAACACCTTCACATGGAAAAACCTCTCGCTCAATATTTTCATCCAGACCAACCAGGGCGCCATGCGTACCAACACCCACATCGGCATGGCTTCTGACGAACTCGAACGGCGCAACAGTCTGGCCGAAATCGGCTACTGGACCCCGGATAACAAAAGCAACGAGTGGCGTTCCCTCAACAAAAACTCTAACCCCCATGGTTACCGCTTCCCCGTCGACATCAACTACACCCGCATCAAAGACGTCACCCTCAGTTATGACGTGCCCGGAACCCTCATCAAGAAGGCTGGCATCAGCGCCCTGGGCGTATACCTCAGCGGCAGAAACCTCTACACCTTCACCGACTGGATCGGTTGGGACCCCGAAGAGAGAGATGATGCCCGCGGTACCGGTAACTGGGACATCAACTATCCCAGTGTGAGATCAATCGTTTTTGGTGTTAACCTTACTTTATAATCGTTTAATCATGAAGACAAGAAATATTTTACTGAAGATAGCCGTGGTGCTTCTTTTGGCAGCCACCTCCTGCAGCGAAGAGTTCCTGGAAGAAAAACCCTATTCCTCCTATGCCGCGGAAACGTTGTCGGATGCCTCGGGCGTCGAGGCAGCCCTGAAGGGATTACACTACACTTTCGGACAATTATGGACCTGGTCTGACCAGCAGGGGTGGCTCTGCCTCTGGCAGGTGGGCACCGACGTATGCTCTCCCGGAGGCATCCAGGGGGTGGAAATCCCTTTCTTCAAGTATGAAGACCTGAATCCCGAGAATGCCGGGGTCAACTACATGTGGTCACAAGGCTTCCGGCTTATCAACAATGCCAACAACGCCCTGAAGGCCATCGGCGAAAACGGGGAAGCCGCCAAAAAGGCCGAGGCCCTCTTTTTCCGGGCCTGGATGTATAACCTCCTGGTGACGCTCTATGGTGATATTCCGTTGCTCACCGAACCCACTTCTTCAGCCCGGACCGACTATGAGCGGACACCGGTCGCCCAGATCAACGACCAGATCGTGGAAGATCTCAAATTTGCCGCCGCCAACCTTCCCGACATCGACAAGGCTCCCTCCATCAGCCGGGCCAACAAGTACATGGCCCTTCAGACCCTTGGGGAGGTCTACCTGCGCATCAACAAACCAGACCTGGCCGAAGCGGCGCTCACCGAAATCATCAACAGCGGCAAGTTCCAGCTGATGCAGGACCGTTTTGGTATCGAGGCGGCCAAACCGGGTGATTATTTCCACGACATGTTCATCTATGGCAACCAGCGCCGTTCCCAGGGCAACAAAGAAGCCATCTGGACCTTCGAACTGGAGTATACCAAGAATGTGGCCGGAGGCTTCACCAATGCACCGCAGCACCGCCGCGTGTGGGTCCCTGCCTACCACAACGTCCCGGGGATGGCCTATGAGGTGACCGATCCCACCCTGGGTAAGATCAGCACCTACGGAGGTCGCGGTAACGGCCGCATGCGCCCCAGCAACTGGGTGAAATACCAGCTTTACCAGGAGGGTGACATGCGCAACTCGGAATATAATCTCACCCGTAAGTTCCGCTACAACGCCCTGAACTGGAGCTCCACCATCGGCATTGATGCCAGGGGTTTCAGGGTAGCCGCCAATTCCCCCAGTGCCGTGGAGGTCAGAACCGTGAAAACCGGCGACCCGGTCGTCAACGCCCCCGGTGACACCCTGGAAGCCATGTTCCCCTACACCCGGAAATGGGACTCCTATGACCCGGCCGATGGATGGGGCTGGACCTGCATCAAGGACTTTCCGATGATGCGCCTGGGTGAAACCTATCTGCTGAGAGCCGAAGCCCGCTTTAAAAACAGCAATTCCTCAGGGGCCGCCGACGATATCAACGCACTGCGCAACAGGGCCTTCAAGCTCTCCCGCCAGGCGACCGGCAACCCCGACCTGGGTAAGGTAAGTTCAGCGGAGATCAGCCTTGACTTCATCCTTGACGAACGGGCCCGCGAACTCTTCGCCGAGGAACTGCGCCGCCTCACCCTGATGCGCACCGGCACCCTCATCGACAGGGCCAAACTCAACAAGGAGAGCACCATCAAGGGAACCATCAGCGGCCTCGATTCCAGAATCAACCTCTGGCCCATCCCACTGAGCGAAATCCAACGCAACAAGGACGTGACCTGGCAAAACAACCCGGGGTACTAACCCCCGGGAAGGTCAGGCCAGACAGAAATCTATCGGCCTGATCCTGCCCATAAAAGAGGCTGATGGTGAGGTCAGCCTCTTTTATTTTTGCGCATTTTCAATTTTGAAA
Organism: Bacteroidales bacterium; assembly: GCA_012729335.1. Lineage (GTDB taxonomy): Bacteria > Bacteroidota > Bacteroidia > Bacteroidales > Prolixibacteraceae > UBA1413. The sequence continues at coordinate 19,718 of JAAYDJ010000036.1, forward strand.
TTATTATGCTAATTTTATAGGAACCGAAACTGACCAGAAATGAAAGCCAGGCTTCACATAAAAGCCCTTCCTCTCAGACCAGCATAAGACTCTGATAATCTTCACCCATAAAAATCTGTACCTATGGACTACACCTCACTGATTCCCGTGGCAGATTCAATTCCCGCACCCGCATGGCTCTTTGTCATTTTGGAACAATTGATCTTTCTGCTGCACATCGTCCTGATCAATGCCGTACTGGGAGGGGCCCTGATCATGCTGTTCGGCAGGAACATGGAAAAGGATTCCGGGACGGCCTACAACCGGTACATGCCGGTGGCGGCCCAACTGCCTGTCATGGTTGCGCTCGCCATCAACCTGGGAGTTCCCCCCCTGCTGTTCATGCAGGTGGTCTTCGGTCATCTCTTCTACACCAGTTCAGTACTGATGGCGGTATACTGGATCATGATCATTCCCCTTCTTATCCTGGCCTACTATGCCATCTACATCCACAAACTGAAATTTCTGCGTTCCCCTCTTCTTTCAAAGTTGTCGCTGGGAACCGCCATTCTCTTCATCCTTTACATCGGGTATATACAGGTGGCCAACAACGCCCTCATGGAACAGCCAGAAAGCTGGACGGCCTACTTCGCCCAACGGGGAGGCACCTTCCTGAACAGCAGCCATCAGACCTTTTTACCGCGTTACCTCCATTTCATCGTCTCCTCGGTGGCCATTGGGGGATTGCTCTTTGCCCTGGTCTTTCATTTCAGGAAAGAGACCGTGGAAAAGAGAGAGGAATCCATCAGGCGCGGGCTCAGGATTTTTGCCCTGGCCACCTCCGTACAGGTGGTGGTGGGCTGCTGGTACCTCCTCTCCCTTCCCCGCGAATTCATTCTTCAGTTCATGGGGAGGAACGCCCTGGCCACCTTCTTCCTGCTGGCCGGTGCCGTGTGCGGCACCGGCGCCATGGTGACCGCATGGTCAGGCCAGTTCAAGACCACGATCCTGCTTACCCTGGCCACCCTCGCAGCCATGATCATCACCCGCTACCAGCTCAGAATCATGTACTTAAATGACCACTTCTCGGTCAGCGAACTCACACTCAACCCGCAATATGGTGTGATGGCGCTTTTTCTGATCATCCTGGTAGCCGGATTGGTGGTGATCGGTTATATGCTGAAAGTTGGGTTTAACAAAACAGAAAGGAGCGCAGCACAATGAATTATCCGATATGGGAATTGGCGCAATTGAACAGCGGAACGCTGGTCGCCTTCATCGCTACCATTCACGCCTATGTGGCCCATCTGGCCGTGGGTGGAGGACTCTTCCTCTGGCTCACCGACCTGAAAGCAGTCCGTGACAACGACCCCGTCATCAAAGCTTACGTAAAACGACACACCTGGTTCTTCCTGTTGCTGACCATGGTTTTCGGCGGCGTTTCCGGAGTGGGCATCTGGTTCATCATCGCCCTGGCCAACCCGGCAGCCACCTCTTCACTCATCCACCATTTCGTCTTCGGATGGGCCATCGAATGGGTCTTCTTCATCGGAGAAATCGTCGCCTTGCTCATCTATCACTACCGCCACGATCAGATGCGTGAAAAAGACCGCCTGCGCGTGGCTTTTCTCTATTTCCTCTTTGCGTGGCTGAGCATGGTCGTCATTAACGGCATCCTGGCCTTTATGCTGACTCCCGGAAAATGGCTCGAAACCGGGCAATTCTGGGATGGGTTCCTCAATCCCAGCTATTTCTCATCGCTCTTCTTCAGAAGCGCAGCAGCGGTTATGATCGCCGGCCTTTTCGGGTATGTCACCGTGGTCTTCTCCAAAGAGGAGGAACTCCGTGGAAAAATGGTGAAATATTGCACCAAATGGCTGCTCTACCCGGTCCCGTTTATCATGGCGGGTGCCTTCTGGTATATCCATTCGGTGCCGGAAAGCGTCCTTCAGACCACTTTCCACCTCAATGCCCAGACACAGTTCGTGGTCACCGCCTTCGTGGTCACGTCGGTGCTCATCTTCGTGGCCGGTCTTTTCTACTCCCTGCGCACCACACCCCTCCTCCAGAAAATCATGGTCTTCGTGTTTCTGCTCATCGGACTGGGATGGTACAGCAGCTTTGAATACCTCCGGGAATATGCCCGGAAACCTTACATCATCCACGGCCATATGTATTCCACCTCTATCCTTGCCGCCGATGTGGAAATGCTGAACAGGGAAGGGGTGCTGAAACACGCCAGATGGAGTTCCGTGCACCAGGTGACCGAAGAAAACCGGCTGGCGGCAGGAAGGGAACTCTTTAACCTGCAATGCCTGGCCTGCCACACCATCGGCGGAGTCAAAAACGACATCATCGAAAAAACCAGGGATCTGACTTATATGGGCATGATCTCCCAGCTTTACGGCCAGGGGAAAGTCCTCGATTACATGCCACGCTTCACCGGCACCCGGCAGGAAATGGAAGCCCTGGCCGCCTATATCATTTCCGGATTACAGGGGAAGGAACTGGTGACCACCCTGGCTCAGTTCGACCCCACCCCGGTCGACAATGAGATCCCCCCCTTCGACAGCGCCACCGACGACTATGTTCTGCTGGCCTGGAACGATCTGGGAATGCACTGTATTTCCGACTGTGATCCCTGGTTCATCCTGCTTCCGCCGGCCAACACCCTCGAGGCCCAGCTGATCAAACGGGGAGCTCTTCCCGAGGTGATCACCGATGGCATCGTGCTTAAATTCCGGGTAGAAAAGGGGTTTGAAAATCCCTCGGCACACGTGGAATTCTGGGATTTCGCGGAGTCTTACTTCGGGGTCAGACTTGACAAAAACAGAGGCCTGGGAGGGAAAGGTCTTGAAGGGGAATTCGACTGGCACGAAGAACGCAACAGCTTTGTGGCCGAGATGATTCCGGTGGTGCCCTATCATGATGACGGCTCCTTCCAGCCCTATCCCCTGTTCATCATCGATGCCGTGGAGAAGGAAACCGGCAGGCTGTTGGCTTCCACGAAAGCCGTGGCGCCGGTTTCGACCGAGATGGGATGCCGCAACTGTCACGGCGGAGGATGGCGTGTCAACGGGGTGTCGGGGGTTGCTGATGAGACAGCCGTCAATATCCTGAAAGTGCATGACCGCATCAACGGCACCGCTCTGTATGGGTCTGCCAGCCAGGGATCACCTGTTCTGTGCCAGAGCTGCCACGCCGACCCGGCCATCGGGGCACCCGGCACAGAGGGGCATAATAATTTCTCCACGGCACTGCATGGATGGCATGCCAACTACATGCATGTGGAGGGGGGGCGTGCCTGCGTGATGTGCCATCCCGCGGCCGCCGAAGGGAACACCCGCTGCAACAGGGGAATCCACCCGCAAATGGGACTGACCTGCACAAACTGCCACGGGACCATGGAGGAGCACGCCACGGGACTCCTCAATGCCCAAATGGAAAACCCCAGCAGCAGGCGACTGGTTAAAAACCTGACCACCACGGTGTCTGAGGTAAAGCCCCGGACGCCTTGGATCCAGGAGCCCCAGTGCCTGGCCTGTCACCGCCAGTTCAAACAGCCCGCACGCAGCTCCTCGGGGGTGAACAGCTGGAACGAGGCCTTCTCACAGCTCTACCGTATCCGTACCGACAACGCTGGCCTGCGCTGTTCCGCATGTCACAACTCCCCGCATTCGGAGTACCCGGCGTACAATGCTTTCGGCAAACACCGCGACAACACCCAGCCCATGCAGTATGCCCGTTCGCCCCTGCCCATCGGTGCGGAGTTCAGCTGCACCGTCTGCCACAAAAAGGAGATGAACCATTCGGTGCACCACCCCAATATGGTCAGACCTTTCAGAAACAAGCAGGCAGTCAGGGAACAATAACGTGACCGGCACCGGCTACACGTTCAGTTTTTTTCCACAACTCCGGGCGTAGATCAGCACAGGATCTCCCGTGCCAGAGGAAGCAGTTCCGCCGGATCATCGGCCAGGGAATCGGGGTGGAGTGAGGCAAGAAGATCCCTGCTGTTCAGTCCCCAGCTCACGGCAATCACCCGGATTCCGGCCTTCCTGCAAGCTTCGATGTCGCGGGTTTCATCCCCGATATAGACGATTTGATGCCGCTCAATTTTCTCACGCCCCAGCATGCGCGTGATCACCTTATCCTTGCCAAAAAGGCTTTTCCCGCTGTAAATGAAATCCATGACGCCCGACAAGGATTTATGATCAAGGAACTTCATGACATTATCCCTGGAATTGGAAGTCAAAACACCCAAAGAGTAACCCGCGTTCCGGAGATTCCTCAGGGCAGTCTCCATTCCTTTTGCCAATCCGGCTTCCGTGATGTGCTGATGCAACTCCTTCTGCATCCTGAGCAACAAAGCCATCAGCCTGAGACGCGACAAACCAAACGATTTCAGGAACTCCTGAGGCTTGCGGGAGCGGAGCACATCCACCTCCTCCATGCTGATATTTTGCATGTTGTATTCAGGAGCAATGCGGTTGTAAATGGAAAAGGCGAGATCCAGGGTATCGGCCAGGGTCCCGTCAAAATCAAATACCATGTATTTTTTCGCTTCCATAAGATCTGCACCCCGGTTTGAATTAAAGGCATGCTCTGCGGCAAATATAGATAAAACATAAAGCATCTATATTTGGCACCGGCGATAAAACCGGTTTATCCAACGCTCTTCGTCGCCGGAGGTCACCATCACCCCCCCCTGACCACCCCTGGTAAAGCCGGCGTTTCTTCTTCGGCACCAGGCTTTCTTAGTTTTCGGGGAACGAACCACTGCTAAGATGAAAATTTTCATAAGTTTGTTTTCCAGTATTACCTCCGTATGACCAGAAAATCTGCAATACGAAGGAAACATGGATTTTTCAGGATGAGAGCCGACAGGAGGTTTGGTGTAAAAACATTCAGGATTGAATTCCAGATTGCCCTGCTTGCCCTGGTGATTGCCGCGGCGGTCATCACTGCCGGGTATCTGGCCTACGACAGCATGTCGCGGATTGTGTATTCCGTACACCAGGAAGCCAAACCCGACAACAGGCTGTTTCTGTTCAAAGAGATCAATAACGACCTGGCCTCCCTGGAAAACGCCGCCAGGCTTTACATTCTGAGCAACCAGGAGGAGGAACTCCTCTTGTTCGACACCCTCCTGGGTCAGATTTCTGATAAGCTGGATCTGATTCCCGCCCTGCCTTCCGAGGGAGAGGAAGAGAGGATCCTGACCGATTCGATCCATAACCTGGCCCTTCAAAAACAGGAGCTGTGGCAGGAGCTCCTCTCCCTTCATATGGCTAACCAGGAAGCCGGCGCCACCTTCTCAGGCATTTACTCGAAACTGGATGAACAAAGGGTCGACACGGTGACCACCCTTCAGAAAAAGAAAGGATTTTTCAGAAGGATGTTTAGCAGGGATAAAACCACCTTGGATACCGCATATGTGGCCCGGTCGCTCGACCGGGAGGAGATCAAGAAGGAGGTGCAGGATCTGCAATCCCTCATCCAGAAAGAAGGGGAGAAAGCCAGAAACATTACGGTGCTGGAGTCACGGCTGATTGAGGAGAACATGAGGATAACGGCAAGCCTGAACGGCATGATTTCCCTTGCTGAGCAAAGAAAAGCCACGCGGTTGGCCGAAAAGAGTGAGGAGGTTGACCGGCTGGCCAGGAAGGCCTACAGACAGCTGGCGGCCTTTTCGGCGACAGCGGTACTCCTGCTGCTCATCGCCCTGTTTGTCCTCTTCAGTTATCTGAAGAAAACAAGGGCCTATCAGAAGGCATTGCGCGATGCCCGCCAAAAAGCGGAGAACCTGGCCCATGCCAAAGAACAGTTTGCAGCCAACGTGAGCCATGAACTGAGGACCCCGGTCAACGCCATCGCCGGCCTCACCGAACTGGCCCTCCAAAGGGACATGGAGCCCGAAACCAAAGAGCTGGTCACTGTCATTTCCAAGTCCTCACAACACCTGAAAAACATCATCAACGACACCCTTGACTTTTCAAAAATCGAAGCCAGGAAGATCGTTTTTGATTCGGTTGACTTTTCTCCTGCGGAAACGTGCCGGGAAGTATTGTCCATTCAGCAATATGAGGCTGCAAGAAAAGGGCTGGCACTTCATTTTCAACCCGTGGGAGAACTCCCCGGGGCGCTCCTGGGAGATCCGGTAAGGCTGAAGCAAATCCTGCTCAATCTCATCGGGAACGCCGTGAAATTCACCGGCGAAGGGGCGGTAACCCTCCGTCTTGACGCCAGGAATCCGGGCCATAGCAAGGTTTGGCTCCTTGTAACTGTGGAGGATACCGGCCCGGGAATGTCGAAGCAGGATCTTCATGTGATCTTTGATGAGTTCGTACAGGCAAAAAGCACTTCCGGGAAGAAGCAGAGCGGGACAGGCCTGGGGCTGTACATTGTCAAGAAGCTGGTCGAATTGCAGGGGGGGAAGATTCATATTGAAAGTGAACCGGGGAAAGGGACCCGTGTAAAACTGGAGATACCCTACGCACAAGGAGACGTGCATAGAATCGGGGCCGAAGCCTACCATACGGTCTGGAGCCCCGGACTTCTGAAAGGGATTTCCGTGCTGGTGGCTGATGACGATGAGTACAACACCTTTTTGCTCAGGAAAATTTTTCAGAAATGGGGGGTCTCCCTCACGGAGGCTAAGAATGGGAAAGAGGCCGTGGAGGCTACCACAAACCGGGCCTTTGATGTTATTCTGATGGATGTACACATGCCTGAAATGGAGGGGCCTGAGGCGGCAAAAATCATCAGGGAAAAACATCCCCTGACCAGGATCATTGCGGTCACGGCTACCCTTCACCCGGAAGAGCTGAAAGCCTGCCGGGAAGCAGGGATGGAGCATATGCTCATCAAACCCTTTTCCGAAAGGGAGCTTTTCGAGGCCCTGCAACAAGTGGTTGCACCCGGGCAGGAAAAGAATCCTGACCAGCCGCAAATGACCGTTGCCGTGACGGGAGAGGCCACGCTCCAGCCACAGAAAACGGCGCCCGGTGCAGGAGAGGAATCCCCCCTGCCCCCACCCGCCAGCATTAAAGAACTGGAAAACCTCACCGATGGAGACCCGGACTTCCTCCGGGAAATGATCACCCTTTTCATAACTTCGACATCGGTGGCCAGGGAGGAGATCCGCCATTGCCTGGACGACGGCGATCCAAAAAGCATCTTTGAGAAAGCCCATAAGATAGCAGCCTCATGCAAACAGATCCAGGCCGTCAGACTCTATGACCTGGTCAAGAATCTGGAAGCAGAATCACGTAAGGAAAGCCCTCCGGAAACCCTGCGCGACCTGTTCAGGTTGATGGAAACCGAAATGAAGCAGGTCCATGACTTCCTGGGCGATTACCTGGAAGGCATGGTGTCCTGACCTAAAACCTATTTAATATGGAAGAAAGAACGTTTAAGATATTCGTAGTGGAGGACAACGACTGGTATAACCGGTTACTGGTTCATACACTCTCCCTGAATCCCGATTACGAGATCGCATCCTTTGTCACGGGGAAGGAGTTTCTTGACAACCTGCACAAAAATCCGGATGTGGTGACCCTTGATTACCGTCTTCCCGACATGCCCGGACTGGAAGTTCTCAAAAGGATCAAGGCGGTGAATGAGGAGATTCAGGTCATTGCCATATCGGAGCAGGATGACATTGAAGTAGTGGTTGATCTGTTGAAGAACGGGGCGTACGATTACATTGTCAAATCGAAGGATATCCGCAGCAGGTTGCTGAACACCGTTGAAAACATCAGGAAAGGAGTGCACCTCAAAAGGGAGATCCAGACGCTCAGAAGAGAGGTACAGAACAGGTACAGTTTTCAGAATGCCATCATCGGCAGCAGCCAGGCCGCGAAGAGGATCTGCGGGCAGATTGAGAATGCCGCCCGCACAAACATTTCGGTGACGATCACGGGGGAAACGGGCACCGGCAAGGAGGTGGTGGCCAAAGCCATCCATTACAACTCGGCAAGGGTAGCGAAGCCCTTTGTGGCCGTCAACATGGCGGCCATCCCTGGCGAACTGGCCGAAAGCGAACTTTTCGGGCATGAAAAGGGGGCCTTCACAGGTGCCCAGTTCCGCAGGATCGGGAAATTTGAGGAAGCCTCAGGAGGAACCCTTTTCCTGGATGAGATTGCGGAAATGGACTTCACCCTGCAGGCAAAGCTTCTGCGGGCATTACAGGAAAAAGAGATTGTGAGGGTCGGAAGCAACAAGCCGGTGAAAACCGACTGCCGGATCATTGCCGCGACCAACAAAAACCTCCAGGAAGCCGTGCTCAATAAACAGTTCCGGCAAGACCTCTATTACCGCCTTTACGGCTTTCAGATCGAACTCCCCCCCCTGCGGGAAAGAGGTAACGACATCATCCTTTTATCGCGCCACTTCATTAAAGAGTTCTGCGCCGAAAACAATCTCCCCCTGAAATCCCTGTCCAAAACCGCAGCCGACAAGCTGCTCTCCTATGCTTTCCCCGGAAACGTCAGAGAACTGAAATCGGTTACCGAACTGGCTGTCGCCCTCTCCACAAACGAGGAGATCACGGAAGACCAGATCATTCTGGGCAACGAAATACTTATGCATGACTATTCCGGCAGGGAGATGACCCTGCGCGAATACGACATCCACATCGTAAAAAGGTATCTGGAAAGGTATGGCAACAACATCAAACTGGTGGCACAAAAGCTCGACATCGGCGTGGCCACCATTTACAGGATGCTGAAAGAAACCTGACCCCCTGACCACAATCCCAGGATAGGTCCTGCCCTGCCCTATCAAAATGATAATACCCTATCATATTGAGAGGAGAAATTACACACCCCGGAAAAACAACATCCTGCAATACAGTGCGATAAGATTTTCTTTGGCTTTTGGCCTGCATATTGCCACTTTAAAGGCAAAGAAAAAGTCGGGAATGTTTCAGGAGCCACATAAGATCAGCAAACCATTTGTTTTACGCAACCATGATGAAAGGTTCCAGGGCCAGTCTTTCAAGGAGATTCATCATTGCAGTGTCCCGGCAGATTTCCGGATGACTGGCCTTTTTTCTGACACCAGTTTAGCATCATGATAAATCCTTCTCTCTGGGATTTACCCTCATCAAAAAGTGAAAGTGACAAGGGGCTTCAGCAATGAAGCCCCTTTGTTTTTTACTGGCATGGCTGAAGGTTCTGAGGTGCAGGTTGGCTGCGGGTCACAGCCATAACCACAACACGGCGATGGAAATAAGGCAGCTGAGCAGGGTGACCGGCAGGCCGATTTTAAAGAACTGCCTGAATCCGATGGTCACCTTTTCCTTTTCGGCCGATTCGATGACGATAAGGTTGGCCATAGCCCCGATGATGGTGGCGTTTCCCGCCAGGGTCGAGGCCGACGCCAGTGTAAGCCACAGGATGTCACCCGGGAGGGACTTCAACACGGGAAGCATCATCACCGTATAGGGTACATTGCTTACGATCTGAGACATCAACAGGCTCAATCCATGCAGTTTGACGATCCCTTCCAGATCACCCGTCAATACTGAGCCAAAGATAAAAGCGTCCATCAGTCCGGCTTTCACCGCCCCCTCCACCACGATGAAGAGCGACGCAAAAAAGAGCAGCAACACCCAGTCGACGTTTTTGATGACCTCCGAGGGTTTCACCTTCCCCAGAAGAAGGATCAGGGAGGCCCCTGCCAGGGCGATCACCGGAATGGAAAGACCAATGATTTTCCCCAGGAAAAAGAGGACTACCACGCCCAGAAAGATGGGCACCGAGAATTTCATGGATGGCATCCGGTAGTGGAAGTGGTTTTCCCCGGTGGCGATCACGCGCCCCGGCCTGAACTCAGAACGGTAGAACCAGCGTACCATACCCACAATCACGAGCATTCCTGACAAAGAAACAGGCAGAAGCTTGAAGAAGAAGGTGGCGTAATCGATGCCCGAGGTGATGCCGATCAGCATATTCTGGGGGTTACCGGTGATGGTCATGGCGCTCCCGGTATTGGAAGCAAGGATTTCGGCGATGAGGTAAGGGACGGGGTTGAGGCGGGAGGTACGGCATATGGCGATAATGACCGGAGTAAAGAGGAGGACCACGGCGTCATTGACCAGGAAGGCGCTGGCGATGCCTGTCACAAAGGTGATGATGACCAGCAGGCGCCCCGGGGTCCGCGACCAGGAAAGGGTTTTTCGGGCAATCAGAGAGAAGAACCCGTCGAGTTGCAGGGTCGAGATAATGATCATCATGCCCAGGAGCAGGGCGATGGTGTTATAGTCGATGGCCTTGACGGCTTCCCCGAGGTCGAGAACCCCAAAGACAACCATGGCCACCGCTCCGAAGAAGGCCGCCGACGGCCGGTCGACATTGATTCCCGGAAGGCGGGTGAAGATGATCCCCACATAGGTGAAAATAAATATGATCAGCGCGGTCAGCTGCATAGGCCATCTGTTGCCGCAAAGATATCATTATCCCCGATTCAGTTCACATTGTCTGAAGGGAGGGAGAAGGTCACCCCACCATGTGAAGATCGTTCTGTCACGAAAGTCAAGGGGAGACCCTGAAGTTGCATCCAGAGCAGGCTGTGGTTTTCTCCAGAGCAGGCTGTGGTTTTCAATACGTGACAGAAGACAATTTTACGCGCTCTTCCGGTATTTCCATATGGCAAAAAGGGTGGACACCAGGGCGATGGCTGTCAGGGCACAGATATCGCCCTTAATGTCTCCGAAGACAGATCCCTTGAGCATGACCATCCGGTTAATCCGCATGATATAAGCTACGGGATTGAAGAGGTTGATGGTCCGGGCCCACTCCGGCATGCTCTCAAGGGGAGTGAAAATACCGCTCATCAGCATAAAGATGATCATAAAGAAAAATCCGGCAAACATGAACTGCTGCTGGGTATGGGTAAAAGTTGAAACGAAAAGGGCAACACCGAGGGCCGCAATCATGAAGATGAAGGAACTCAGGAAGAGGAGGAGGGCATGGCCCTCAAAGGGCATTTGGAAGACCGCCATACCCACGGCTATCCCCAGGGCCAGGTCAATCAGTCCGATGACCAGAAAAGGGACCATCTTGGCTGCAATGAACTGGTATTTTCTGACCGGAGTGACGTTGATCTGCTCAATGGTACCGCTCTCCTTCTCCTTTACCAGGTTAAGTCCAGCCAGTACAAAGGCAATGGCCAACACCAGGATGCCCAGGACACCCGGGAGCATGTAATACTTGTAGTTGAGCATTTCGTTGTACCAGTAGCGGTGGGTGATGTCCATCTTCGGAACAGCGGAGAGGCCGATATCGCCGGTTTTGCTGGCTGCGAGGTTGAGGTTGTAATCGCGGATCACACCGCTGACGTAGCCCCAGGTGAGCTGGGCATGGGTGGCATTGATGGCATTAACAGGGACCATCAGCCGTGAAGGCACGCCGTTGCCCATGTTCTTCCCGAAACCGGCGGGAATTTCCAGGAGAAGGTCGCACTGGTCGCGGTGCATCAGATCAAAAGCCTCCTTTCCGGAAAGGGTGGTGTGGGTGACCCTGAAAAAGGAGGAACCCTCCAATTGAGAAATCAGGGCCCGCGACTCCACACTCCGGTCCCGGTCTATGACACACATCTTTACATTCCTGATCTCAAAGGTGACGGCCGGCACCAGTATGAGCATCTGGACTATGGGAATGGCAAAAATGGCCTTCCCGATAAACTTGTCCCTGAAAATCTGCAGAAACTCCTTTCTTATGAGGTAGAAGATGGTTCTCATCGTTTGTCTCCCGCTCTTTTATTCCAGTCTGACCTTAAAACTTCTGATGCTCATCACCACAAAGAAAACCGCAAACAGGAACAGGATCAGGGTTTCCTTCCATACATGGAGGAACCCGGTTCCCTTGATCATAATATTCTTGAGAATGACAATAAAATAGCGGGGAGGCAGCACGGCGCTGACCCACCGGTAGGCTCCCGGCATGCTTTCTACGGGAAAGATAAAACCCGAAAGGAGGACGGTGGGGAGCATTCCCCCCACCAGGGTGATAAAGATGGCCTGTTGCATGGTTTTGGCCACCGAAGAGATGAGGATGCCCAGGCTCAGGCTCATCAGGATGTAAAGCATGACCTCCAGCCACAGCAGAAACAGGCTCCCCTTGACCTCCAGCCCGAACACCAGCCGTGAGAGCAATATGATCAGGACAGCATCGATCAGGGAGAGAAAGAAATAGGGGATCACCTTACCCATGATGATCTGTATGGGTTTCAGGGGGGAGACCAGTAAGGCCTCCATGGTTCCGAACTCCTTTTCGCGGGTAAGGGTGATGGAGGTCATCAGGGCACAGATCAGGATCATGATCATGGTGATCAGTCCGGGTACAAACATGTACTGGCTTTTAAGTGCAGGGTTGTAGACCATTCTGACTTCGGGTTGCACCAGGAGGTTGGCGGTGACGGCGGTTCCGGCCAGCTCACGGTTGACATCGGCGGCAATGGCCGAGATGAAGCTGGTGGCCTGCGTGGCTACATTGGGTTCAGAACCGTCGGTGACGATGTGAAGGGTCGCCCTGCCTTCACTGAGGAGATTCCGCCCGAAATGTTCCCCAAAGATGATAACGACCTTGACCCGCTGGCTTCTGAGGGCCCCGTCAATCTCCCCGTAGTTCTCCAGGTCGCCGGCACGCATGAAAAAACCTGAAGAGGAGATCTTGTCCGCTATTTTTTGGGTCATCTCATCGCGTGAAAGGTCGAGGAAGGCCACTCTGACATCCTTGAGTTCAGTGGTGATGACAAATCCGAAGAGCAGGGTCATCAGGGCAGGGATCACAAAAAGGATGATCATGGTCAGGGGATCCCTGAAGATATGGATGAACTCCTTTCTGACAAAACCGGCAAACCTTTTCATATCGTGACATGTTGAGGCCGGGCAATTTTTACGAAGACCTCTTCGACCGATGCGGCCTGCCAGGTCGATTTGAGTTCCTCAGGGGTACCGATGGCCACGATTTTTCCTTCGCTCATGATGGAGATCCGGTCACAGTATTCGGCCTCATCCATGTAGTGCGTGGTGACGAAAACGGTGATACCGGCGGCGGCGGTTTCATAGATCAGTTCCCAGAATTGGCGGCGGGCCACAGGGTCCACGCCTCCTGTAGGCTCATCGAGGAAGACAATCCGGGGTTGATGAAGGACCGCCACCGAGAAGGCGAGTTTCTGCCGGAAACCCAGGGGAAGCCCGGCGATCAGCCGGTCGCCGTACGCACTGAACTGGAGCCGGTCAAGGAGCTCTCCGCATCTCTCCCGGATCACCTTTTTGGGCATGCCATATATCCCTCCATAAAGCATGATGTTCTCCCTGACCGTCAGATCCTCGTAGAGGGAAAACTTCTGGCACATGTATCCGATGTTTTTCTTGATCTTTTCGGGTTCCCTGGCGGCGTCAAAACCGGCCACCCTCACCGATCCGGAGGTGGGCTGCGAGAGTCCCGACAAAATCCTGATGGCCGTGGTCTTTCCGGCGCCGTTGGCCCCCAGGAAACCAAAGATCTCACCCTCGTACACATCAAATGAGAGGTGATCATTGGCGGTGAAAGCGCCGAACTTCTTCACCAGTTGCCTGACGGTGATGACTGCCTGTTTGCCCATGCGGTAGTTTTATAATTCCATGTTCATTTCATACTCCAATCCCAATGTTTGCCGGAGGGTCATGGACCGGCGTGTGCCCCGCCCATGAGTTCAAGGAAGCAGTCTTCGATGCCGGCGCGGATTTCGGTAATCCGGGCATCGGTGATTCCCACCTCCCGGAGGAAATTTTCCAGGCCGGAGGCACGCCCCTCTTCCCTGAAGGTCACGTGGACGTCTTCTCCGAAAGGCCATGCGGTCCTTGTTTCCGGAAATTTCCGCAGGGCAGTGATGAGTCTGAATTTTTCTGCCGACCGCACGCTGTAAAGCCTCCGGGAGTACCCTTGTCTGATGTTTTCAGGGGTATCGATGGCCAGAATACGGCCTTCCTGGAGAAGGGCTACGCGGTCACAGCGCATGGCCTCATCCATGTAAGGCGTCGACACCAGGACCGTAATGCGGTGTTCCCTGAGTTGGCGGAGCATCTCCCAGAATTCGGTACGTGAAACGGCATCCACACCGGTGGTGGGTTCGTCGAGGACCAGCAGGCGTGGCCGGTGGATCAGGGCGCAGGAAAGGGCCAGCTTTTGTTTCATCCCTCCGGAAAGGCGCCCCGCCAGCCGGTTCGTGAAAGGTTCGATATGGGTATAGATGTCGCGGATCAGGTCGTAATTCTCCTCAATGGTGGTCCCGAACACCGAGGCATAAAACCGGAGGTTTTCCCCGACGGTCAGGTCCATGTAAAGACTGAACCGACCCGGCATGTAACCGATTTCACCGCGAAGCTTCCGGAACTCCCTGACCACATCACGCCCCAAAACGGTCATGGAACCCTTTCCGGGCAACAGCAGGGTGGTGAGGATACGGAAAAGGGTGGTTTTCCCGGCGCCGTCAGGACCGATAAACCCGAAGATCTCCCCTTCGTTCACCCCAAAGGAAATTTCCTTCAGGGCCTCTGTGGTCCCGAAACTTTTAGCGATTCCCGACGCCCTGATCACCTCCTGTTTCTGTTCATTCCTCATGTCGATTGACTAAGTTTCCTTGTTGATTGCCGGAATCTCTGTTCTGCCTGAAAGGCGGAAGAGCCGGTTCAGAAAAGGTCCGTCCCCGGCTTTCCCGGTGTCTGACCATCAGCGACCCTCCCTGTACGGCCCGGGCGATTCAGTTCAGAAAAGGGCTTCCCCGGGCATTCCCGGTTTCATGGAGCCGTCATTGGCCACGTCAATGGTTACGGCATAGACCAAAGTCACCCGCTCTTCCCTGGTCTGGATGATCTTCGGGGTGAATTCGGCTTTGTCAGACACATGGCTTACGGTTCCCGGAAAGCTGCGGTAATCCTTCTCCCCGTCGTCAATGCGCACCGTACAGGGAGCTCCTGTCTTCACTTTTACCAGCTGGGCCCCGCTGACATATACCTTGAGCCTGACCACCGAGAGGTCAGCCAGTTTGGCCAGAGGCCTCCCGGGGGCCGTTATCTCGCCCGCCTCGGCATATTTCTCCAGAATCACCCCTTTCAGAGGACTCCTTACATGGCTCCGGCGGATCTGCTCATCGAGGGTGGCCATTTTTGAGGCCAGGAGTGTCTGCTCAGCGGCAATGGAGGCCTTCTGGGTGTGGTTGGCCGCCATCTGCTTCCTCAAAACGGCCACCTGACCCGTCAGGTCATCATATTGTTTCTGCGTGGCGGCATCATTCTTCAGCATCTTTTCGATCCGGGAGATGTTCACTTCCAGGTTTTCAATCTGCTGCCTGAGGATGTCATTCTGGCCGTTCACCTGTGGAATGCGGGTCATCACACTCTTCATGGAGGCTTCCAGTTCTCCCTTCTGAAGATGAAAAAGGGTGGTGTCGATCAGGGCGATCTCCTCTCCCTCGGCGATGTCCTGCCCCTCCCTGATTTCAAAGAGGAGGATGCGGCCTCCGGTTTCCGCAGACACGGTCACCTCGGTGACCTCAAAAGTGCCATAGGCATCGGCCTGGCCCGTTTCACTATGGCAACCGGTAAAAACCAGGGCAGCAACCCAAAGAATGATCTGTGCTCTCATATCCATCTGACTTTTATTATGTTGTTCTCAATTTCCGGAGCTGAAGGAGTGAACTACCCCTGCCGCTCTTCCCTACAGGGAAACACCCTTCCAGGGAATCCTGCATTGCGTATGAAAACGGTTATGGCAAGGCCCCTCCGGTGATATGGAGGTATTCGACACGGGCCAGGAGCAGGGAAATCCTGTGAATTTCATGGTTGATCAGGGCTTGTTGTTCGGCATGGAGTTCCTGCAGATAATCGGTGGCGGTGACGACTCCGTTGGCATATTGGGATTCAGCGGTGGCAGTGATGCGCCTCCGGAGGGCGATCAGGCTGGAATCGGTTTCCAGGAGCGCCCCAAGGCTGGCTATTTCGGCCTTCTTAGCGTCAAGGGCCCTGCGGATATGGTCGGCAAGCTCCTGTCTGCGCCCTTCCAGCACCGTCTTCTGAAGCGCAACCACCTGCTTCTCGTTCCGGGTCCTGGCCCAATCCCACAGGGTCCATTTCAACCCTGCCCCGATGAGGTAATAAGGAGCGAATTCATCCTTGAAGAAATTGTTCCCGGGAGGATTCCCGTAGCCCAGGGTGGCAAAACCAAAGGCCACAGGTTTCAGCCGGCTTTGGAGTAGGAGCAGGGAGGCGTCGAGCTGTTCCCGCTTCAGGTCGAAGAGATCCAGTTCAGGCCGGGCCAGTTCGCCGGGAAGGCTCTCTCCGACAGTGGGCAGCGCCAGCACGGCAGAATCATCCACGGGAGTGCCCGTGATATCGGAAAGGAGCTTCAGAAAAGAGGCCCGCCTGATCCGGTTTTCAGTGAGCTGTTGTTGAAGCCTGATCTTTTCCGAGGTCAGGACATCGATATCGGAAAGAAGAGCCATCCCATTCTCCCGGGCACTCTCCAGGGAGGCGAGACGCTTCTCAATGAGTACCAAAAAGTTGCCGAGAAGCTCCTTTTGCCGGTCGAGCAAAAGCAGATTGAAATAATAGCCGTTGACCTGACTGCGTAACTGGTAAAGGTCGGCCTCCGTCTGTTTCTTCTGAACCTGCAGTCCGGCCCTTTCCACGGCCCGGGATCCTTTGACCGCTCCCCCGTCATAGATCATCTGACTGACTTCCAGGGTTACCTTATATTGTTCGTGGGGCAAGGGCTTGATCAGCTGGCCGATTCCCGGGACGGGGAGTGCCCCCATCACTTCGGTGAGGTCGACCACCGAGGAGTTGTACACCAACTGCCCGCCGGCGCCGAGGGATGGCAACCAACCCTTCGAAAGGTTGGCATCCCTGAGCTGCCAGATCCCGGTATGGGCCTGGTTCTCACTGGCAAGTGGAGCCGACGCCTCCGCCTTCTCGTAGCACTCCCGGAGGGTCAGAATCCGCTGGGAAACCCCCCGCACAGGAGAAAATGCCAGGAGAAGAAAAAACAACAGAAAAACCAGAGGCACTATGCCCCGATTCCCGTTTTGTATGGCCCCGCCGTGGGGGCACTGACGGGCACTGTCACTTAAACCCAATGGTTCCATAGACGAAAGGTTTTTCAATGTTTACAGGTCAACCCTGTTTCAGGGCATTGATCACAAAATGGGCTGCATACTTTTTGCGCTTTTCAATGTAGTCGTCAAAGTCGTACCCCATCTTTTCCAGAATGACGGACAACAATCCCTTGGCAGCAAACGGGAAAACACTTAATGACAAGATCGAAGTCATCAGCTGGGGGATGTTTTCGCGGGTGATGCCGTACCGTACAAACTCCTCCCTGTGCTGACGCTCGAGCTTTTCCCACATCCCGGTAATATCAAATCCCATAATCAGTTTCCTGATCCTGTCGGGATGGCGATTGATCTCGTTCAGCAGAAAACCCGGGAGCGCGGGATTCTGCCTGAGCAGTTCGAGGTGTTCGGCATAGAAAAAGGTGATCTTCTCCTCCAGGGAAAGATGTTCATCAAACACCGGGGCAAAACGCTGAAACACCTGCCCGGCCACCTTCTCAAACACCGCATTGAACAGACGGTCTTTGGTACGGTAATAATAATGAAGCAGCGACTGGTTGATCCCGGCACGGGTGGCAATATCCTGCATCCGGGCACCGTCCATCCCCTTCTCAATGAAGACCTCGGTGGCCGACTCAAAAATCTTCATCTCCGTTTGCTTGTCATGTTCCCCCATGGACGTGAACTTATCAATTAAATCACTAAAATAAACTATTTAATTTAACTATTCAATCAACATGGAAAAATTTTTGCGGAGCAAACAGAGTCAAAAAAACTATAAATTATTAAATGGCCATTTTATCTTTTTATAAATTTTCATAGATTTGTCTCTTGCTTAAACCAGAATTTTGATACTCATGGAAAAAGAGACATTGCTAGACCGGTTTATGAGCCGGAAGGGGCTTTACACCGGTTTCTGGATCATTGCCCTGCTGATGGTGACCGTGCTGATATATTACACGGCCAACCTGCAGAAAGAGGTACCTCCCATTCCGCAGACGGTCAAATCGGCCTCGGGGGAAGTGCTGTACACCTATGACGACGTGGTGGAAGGGAAGGGTTACTTCCAGCAGTTTGATTTGATGGACTGGGGCACGATGCTGGGGATGGGAGCCTATATGGGGCCTGATTTCACCACCGATTTCCTGCATTACCGTGCCGAATATCTTTATGATTTTTACGGGCAGGAGCTCTATGGGAAGGCAGCCGGTGCGCTGACCGCCGTGGAGCGGGGTGCGGTGAAGGAGCGGGTCAAACAGGATGTCAGGGAGCAGACGCGTCTTCTGGAGGCAGGAACTGTGCTGACTGATGCATCTGCCTCGGCATTCCGGAAAAACAAGGCTTACCTGACCGACCTTTTGGTCAACGGTGATCCGGAAAGGGCTTTCACCGGCGGAATCATTCTAAAGGAAGAGGCCGAAAAAATCGCTGCCTTTGTGGACTGGGGACAATTGGCCGCCTCTTCGGTCAGGCCGGGGACCGACCGGACCTGGACCAACAACTGGCCGCCGGAACCCCTGCTGGACCAGGACGTGACCTTTGTAGCCCACAAGGTCTCCCTCTGGGAATTGCTTGTATTGTGGACGATGACCATCGTGGTGATCTATCTGGCATACGAGTACCTCTTCAAAAAGGATCCCCATGAAAAGCTGGAACCGGCCATCAAAGTGAACAGTCTGTTCGGATCGCAGCGTAAATTGCTCAAATACATCCCCATTGTGGCGGCGCTTTTTGTAGTGCAGCTGATTATCGGGGGCTATATCGCTCACCTCTACACCGAACCAACGAAGGATTTTCTCATTTCGCAGGAATTGTTGCCCTTCAACGTACTTCGTTCAGCCCATACCCAGATTGCCATCCTTTGGGTAGCTGTGGGATGGTTGGTGGGCGGGCTTCTGATCGCTCCGTGGATTGCCAACCGTGACCACAAATACCCCTGGCTCGTCGATGTATTATGGATCGCCCTGCTGGTGGTGGCTGTGGGCAGCCTGATAGGGTTATACATGGGCGCCACCGGCCAGATGCGTGAAACCTGGTTCTGGCTCGGCAATGAAGGGCGTGAACTGCTCAACCTCGGGCGTGTATGGGATATCGGACTGGTCATCGGGCTGGTGTTCTGGTTCCTGCTGATCATCTCGCTGATCAGGAAAGCCTCCACCAACAACCCGATCGTGAGCACCATCATCTGGTCGGCATTCGCCATCGCCACTTTGTACATTGCCGGGATGATGCCGATCCACCAGATCTTCCCTAACTATACGGTGGATGACTATTACCGCTGGTGGGTCATTCACCTCTGGGTGGAACTGACTTTCGAACTATTTGCTGCAGGGGTGATCGCCTTCTTCACGGTCTCTCTGGGACTGATTTCCCATAAGGTGGCCGTAAGAACCATGCTCTTCGAGCTGCTGCTGATCATGATGAGCGGCACCCTGGGAGTGGGGCACCACTACTGGTGGCAAGGCCTCGACGAGTATTGGATTGCCGTGGGAGGAATTTTCTCGGCCCTGGAACCCCTGCCCCTGGCCCTCATGATCGTGGAAGCCATGAAAAACGCCCGCGAACAGCGGCTCGGAGGCCATAAAAACGCATTCTCGGTCTCCTTCATGTGGATCGCAGGTTCGGCCATCCTCAACTGGATCGGGGCCGGTTTCTTTGGCATGCTCATCAACCTGCCCACCATCAACTACTATTCACACGGTACTTATCTGATCATGCCTCACGGCCATGTGGCCCTGCTGGGAGCATTTGGTTACATTTCCATTGCCTTCCTTTATATGGCGTCCCGTACCAATTCCCTGGCCAAAGGACTCGCCTGGGACGACAAACTGAGTAAATACGGCTTCTGGATCCTGACCATCGGCACCCTGCTGTTTACCATCCCCACTTATATCATCGGTATGGAACAGACCCGTATCGCCCACGACATGGGATACTTTTACTCCCGTGTAAGAGAAGCTGTGGAACCCATGAAAACCTGGATGTGGCTCAGGCTCATCCCCGACAGCATGATGATCCTGGGCGGAGTGATCATTCTCTACGACCTGGTCATGAAAACCTACCTGGCCAAAAAGAGCACGTAAGGAAAAGGAACTGTCATACCTGTTCAGACACAAAAATGAAAAGAGGGGGATCTGTGGAGATCCCCCTCTTTCTTCCGGGAATGGGCCCTGTAGAATGAGCACACCGGTCCATCTGATGCCAGCCGTACCGGAAAGTACCGTACAGGCTTCAGTCCGCTGCCACTCCGGTGCCTGCGGAAGTTTCCGGTGCAGTGCCCCATTTACTCACCCGGACTCAACAAAAGGGATCCAACGGCCCCTGCCACGGCCCTGGCCACATAATTATGGTAAGGCCCCACAGGGCAACCTGCATAGATACCCGTGGTACCAGCCCTGGATGGCCGCCCGACGGCGGGCCAAACCCAAGCAATCCGCCTCAGGTAAAGGCATTATCCTGCCTGGGTAGGAAGGCCCCGCTTTATCAAAATGATAATTCCCACTCAGAATGAGGTTCTGTCGCCTTTCTCAGGAAATTACAACGCTCTGCATTTCTGCCAGATAGTTTTCCGGCATGCCCAAGGCCCGGTATTTGCAGCAGTGACTTGCGGGACGCATATTCAACATTCAACATTTAAGAAACGAAAGAAGAATTATGAGCACAAAATCGAAAACCATCCTGCAGGTTGCAGCAGGGATTCTTTTACTGGCCGTCATTGGTGCCGGGCTGAAGATCATCTTGAATAAAAATGCTGAAGTTAATCAATTAAACGCCCTGAATGCCGGCCTGAGCAACACCCTGCAACAAAGGGATTCCCTGGTCAGCGAGCTGGCGGATGCGTTCGACGAAATAGAGAATAACCTCACCTTCGTCCGCGAGAAAAGAGGCCAACTCTCCATTGCCCCGGCAGAAGCGAAAAAATCCAGGAATGAGACGATCGTCGAAGACGTCAGGTTGATGAATGACATGCTGACAGAAAGCAGTAAAAAAATCGAGGAGCTCGAGAAGAAGCTGAAATCCTCGGGAATTGAGATTAAATCCTTCAGGAATAAAATCGCCGCACTCAGCAAGAGCATTGAAGAACAGCAAAACAACATCACGACACTTACCGCAGAACTTGAACAGCGGAATCTGAAGATTGCGGATATGGACCAGCAAATTACGGTCATGAAAGAGGATATGGTGGTCATGCAGGAAGAGATTAGCTCCAAAGCGGACACCATCAACATGAAATCGCAGGTCATCGAATCCAGGGAGAATGAACTGAACAAAGCATTTTTCGTTTCCGGCACTTACCGGGAACTGCTTGACAAGGGAATTATTGAGCGTGAAGGAGGATTTCTGGGACTGGGCAAAGGGAAAGATCTCAAAGATGATCTGAATGAGACCTGGTTATTACCCCTTGACCAAAGGTTGGTCCAGTCCCTGCCCATACACGCCAAAAAAGCCCACCTGATCACCGAACATCCCGGCGGTTCCTATCAGCTGGTATACGAAAATGACCAGGTAGCTTTCATTCAGATCGAGGATCCTTCCGCATTCTGGAAACTGAGCCGCTATCTGGTGGTGGAAACCAGAAATTAACCCCGGTCCCGTAAAATGGGTTTGTATCCTTAGACCATGATATGCGATGCAAATGCTGATTTTTTAACAGCAATGATCGCCATCTCTTGATTAAAGCAGGCCAGGGGAGTTGTTCCCGGCTGGGTTCAACTCAAGGCCTGGAAAAGGTTTCCAACAGTTCTTTACCCTTGGCCAACATTTTCTCCAAATCTCCCGGCCTCTCAATGACGTTGAAAACGCAGACCAATTCATTGAGCTGTTGCAATTTTACCTTAGCTTCAGGGGTGTCCTGCTCCTGAAGGGTCTCACGTAAAATCCTGATCTTTTCCGCATCCTGAATCCCTTCGACCAGCCTTTCGAACCGGATGGAACTGCGCCCATCGGGATAAACAATATAAGTATCGCCGGCAGGCCATGTGCGGAACCGTGAATCGAGCAGGGGTTCTTTCACCCAGCTGTTATAGGCCCAGCGCAAAAAGCCATCGAAGCCGGCGGCCGTGGTGTACCATCCGATAAACGCCGCTTCTGCAGGATGTGAAAAGGTGAAAACGTTCGGAAATTCATCGGCACAACAGACATACCATGTGGTCACATATCCCTTTTGGGTACGGTATATCCGGTCTCCGTCCTCCACCGTAGCCCCGTGGGCCACACACAAATCGGTCAGCTCATCGGGATAGAGCCTGTAACTTTTATGGTTATCAGCCAGGGCCACACCCATTCCGGGCGCCACTTCGCCCAGTAACTTCAGCATCGCCTGCATCTCGGCAGGGGCCCGCTCGTCCATGGCTATGCGGGTCATCTCCCTCCAGCCTTTCTCTTCCAGATGCCTTATGAAATCAAGCAGAAAAGGCTTCCATAATGCGGCATATTCCGGGGTTCCCGGTGCGGCCGAAACCTTTACTTCCCGGCCCTGTTCTTCATCATAATAAAACAGGAAATTCCCCCAGGGGACCATCGAATAACAGTTGATTTGGCTCCGGATGCCCAGGTCCATCATGAACTCCACCCACCGGTCAAAAACCGAATAATCGTATACCCAGGCCGTATCGTTTTTCCTGGTCCATCCGATCATGGAATCAAAGGCATCTTCTGTCTGTCCGTTCCAGGGACGTTTGTTGAGGGTGGCGGTGATGACTTTCTGGCCGGCATTGGCCAGCATTTTCATGACGGGGTACAAGGCCTCCCAGTGGGCTTCAGACCATGGTTCCACTCCAGCGACCCGTGCGACAGCATAAGGATTCTGCCACAAATCGAGATGAAATTTCCATTCTGATGGTGGTGGAAGCCATTGCGGCAGAACCTCGAGCGTAAGGGTAAAATCACGGCTTTTCTCTCCCCTGGCCATCAGTTGCAGCGTGGAGGTGTAAACCCCCGGTGCAGCGCCGGCAGGTACATCGAAGGTTAACCAAACCGGACAGGCAGTACGGGGTGAGATATTAAAACAGGTGACATGGTCCAGAACATCGGCACTCAGGGAACTGGCATAGTTCGCAGGATCGCGTTTGCCGCAACCATCTGCGAATTCATCGGTGATCACATAGCGCACAAACCTCGCCTGAGCCATTTCCGCAGGGATGGCTTTCCCATCGGCAGAGACGAATCCGGAAAACCGGAAGCGCACCTGCTCCACACTGTCCTTGCTCCATAGAACCAATTGAGCTGAAACACGCTCCCCTTTCCATGCAGAGCCGTTCCAAGCCTGCGTTTCTTCAACGCCGGGAATCTCTTGTTTTTCGTACCGGCGGTCGATGCTTCCAAAGGAGGCATGGAGTCCGCCACCCAGGGCGTTCCAGTCAGAGCGCACCGTTGCGGGTATATTGGCTTCCACATAGGTTTGACAATCCGCAGGCATCCGGCCTGAGGAGGTACATCCGGCTATCCACACGACAGACAGGATGAGGTGTATAAATTTGCCCATATCCGTTTATTAATACAAATTGTCAGACCAGCACTGAAAACGCAGGTGATACACCGACGACTTTGAAACTATGTCTCAAGCCCGGTCCCCACTTGAAAAAAAACGAATCTACGCATTTTCCGGCAGATTCAACGGAAACCATGGAAATAAGAAAGGCATCACATTGGAAAGGGCTTTTAAACGGTTGCATGAAGATGATATACCGGAATAATGCTATATTTAATCCCAATAAATGTGAATGCACATGGCAAAGAAAATCCGATTTCCGGAGTGGGGATAAGCGACGGGAATCGGTACTTTTCACATAAATGGGCAGCATCATGGAATGTAATATTATAAGAATGGGCCGCCTGATCCTGAGGTCTCCCCATTCTCAACATGCCAGGAACAGATGGCATAAGAGAATGGATTTCCGATGGTTATCCCCAATACATAAAGGCACCTTTCTTATTGCCTTTCTGGCTCTTTCCACATGGGCATTTTCACAGGACAATATCAACCAGACGATCAGGTTGAGCGGCAACATGACCTTGACCACAAAAGGACTATCCACTTTTCCGAATCTGACCTTAGGGAAACCTGCTGCCCTTTTCGATTTCTCTATCGGTAGTGGTAAATTCCGTTTTGACCCAACCTTACGGTTTGGTCTCGATGGAAAACCATGGACTTTTATTTTCTGGCTGCGCTATGAACCCATAAAAACTGAAAAATTCGGATTACGGTTTGGAGCACATCCTGCCTATTCATTCAAGGCGATCGATGTGGTTCACAATGGGAAAACATCAGAAGGTCTGAGGGCTTACCAGTTTCTTGCAGGAGAAATCGCCCCTTTATTCAAAGTGGCTGAGAACATCACCTTAGGACCCTATTACATATACTCCCGTGGGATCGACCATGACGCAGTGCAGAACAGCAACTTCATCTCCTTTATCACCAATTTCACCCAGATCAGCCTGGCCGGAGATTTCTTTGCCAACCTGATGGCACAGGTCTATTACCTGAAGATGGATACCCGTGACGGCAGCTACTTCAATTCTGCCTTGTCATTTAACAGGAGGAATTTTCCCATATCCGTCTCTTCAACAATCAACAAAGCAATAAACAAATCGATACCAGGCGATAGTTTTCTCTGGAATATCAATCTCACCTGGAGGTTCGGCGGATCATTCAAAAAAGAGGGTTCCGCCCCGCCTCATAAAACGGTCAGGACACACCAGGTTTCGGGAAAATGAATCTAACCGGCGGATGTACACCTGACGGTAAATGGTAACTGGAAATCATCTGAAGCTTTGCAACATGTGAGCCCAAAATGGTGCAACCGGTAACGAAGGTCCCGAGAAACACAAAACGTAACGCGACCAAAATTACATGACACACCACATACAGGAATTTTTCTTAAATTGTTGCCTGATTCTAATCCTGATTTTATGAAATGGATGCCTTATATCATTCTTCAGTTTTTCTCCATTTATTCTTTTGGGAATCCCATCCAGGCAGAAAATATTGGCTTAAAGCCACGCATTATAGTCCTCACGGATGTTTCCACCTGGGAAACCGATGACAGTGAGTCTCTGGTAAGACTTTTCGTATATGCCGACCGGTTTGAGATTGAAGGACTGATATTTACCACCGGATGGAGTCTGTCGGAAACCCGCGATGATTTTCTGCAGCTCATCCACAACGCTATCGATGCCTATGAGAAGGATTTGTCCCATCTTATGAGACGGTCAGGACAAACCGGATTTCTGGAAGATGAATCACGCCAGTTCCTGGGATACTGGCCAACTCCTGATTATCTGCGTAAACGGACCATGGTCGGCAGCCGGAAAAGAGGCATGGAATTTATCGGGAAGGAGAATGTTTCTGAGGGGAGTAACTGGATTATAAAGCAAGCTGATGAGAAAGACGACCGTCCCTTGTGGATTCTGCTCTGGGGCGGCGGGAATACGCTGGCGCAGGCCATCTGGCAGGTGCAGCAGGAACGCCCTGAAAAGGAGCTGAAAGCCTTTTTGCATAAGGTACCCACTTATGCCATTACCGACCAGGACAGGTCATATGAAAGCGGCACTCCCTTTGACATCAGTTCCCACCAGTGGATGCGCAGGGAATTCGAACAGGAGCTGAAGTTTCTGTGGTGTGAGTGTGCCTGGAAACACCACAACGACACCGGTCGTAAAAACTGGGAGGAATACGCCGTTCATATTCAAAGTCACGGACATCTCGGGAAAGTCTACCCAAAGTACAAATACGGCGTCGAGGGGGATACCCCTTCGTTTCTCCATGTCATGCCCAATGGCCTGAACGATCCCTTGGAGCCGGGTCAGGTGGGATGGAGCGGATTTTTTGAGTGGGGGCAGGGTCCCGATGATGTCACCCATGCCTTTACGAACCATAAGGGAAGTGCTTTCGAAATCTGTACGAAGTACTTCACCTATTTCTATCCGGCGATTTTCAATGATTTTGCTGCACGGATGGACTGGGCCAGGGACGGCTCTGGAAACCGGAATCCCGAAGTGGTCATCAATGGGAAAAAAGGCCTTGATCCCATCATCATGAAGAGTCGTCCCGGCCAGAAGATCAGGCTGGATGCCTCCAAATCTGCCGACCCGGAAAATCACCGGCTCAACTTTAAATGGTGGGTCATCCCCGAAGCCGGAACATATAAACAGAAAATGGCCATCACTTCCGCTGACGCAGAGAGGATAACACTGGCCATTCCCGGTGATTCTTCAGGAAAAACCATCCATCTGATCTGCGAAGTGAGTGACAACGGAGAGCCTCAACTCACCAGTTACCGGAGGATTATCATCCATTCAGGTAAGTAACACCGGAAATGGCCATGACCAATGGCGATGAAATGCAGAGCAAATATTTCCAGGCTGAATTCATGGAATGTGCCGATTGGATGCTCCCCTGAATGATCTAAAATGAATCGATGAAAGATCCACAGTGTGATTTTCCTGAGGGCAGTGCGAATAATGGAATAGAATTTAATCAGGAAAATGATGGCTCGTTATACCAATATATCCACAACCAGGAAAGAGAAGTTCATCGAAATATTGGACTCCCATAAACGGATGATTTATAAGGTTGTGAATTCCTATTGCGTGAATCAGGAAGATCGAAAAGATCTTGAACAGGAAATCATCATCCAGCTCTGGAAATCCTTTGATAACTACAATCCGGATTTTTCTTACTCGACATGGATATATCGTATTGCCTTGAATGTGGCCATCTCTTTTTTCAGAAAACAAAAAAGTTGGCGCTCAAGATTTGATCCATTCCCGGAAGAAACCCTGTTTAATATTCAGGATGAAGAAAAATTCAATTCGGAACGGGATGATAAACTCATACTATTGCAACAATTAATCCAACAGCTCGATGAGTTAAGTAAAGCCCTGATGCTTCTCTATCTGGACGGGAAGAGACATGATGAAATCGCAGAGATTCTGGGAATTTCAAAAACCAACGTGGCCACGAAGATCAGCAGATTGAAAGTTAAATTAAGTAAATCATTTGAAAACGAATAAACAATGAATGCAATGGAATTAGAACAGTTAATGGAGGAGTACAACCGGAAATTAGATGAAATCATTCATCTTAATAAGAACAACACCTTCAAAAATCTGCCATTCAGAAAGTCCCGGCAAACCACAAACTCACTTCTTTTTTATCGGATTACCGAAGTTGCTTTTTGGGGACTTGTGGTCGTATTTATGGGTTCATTTGTGGCCTTCCATCTGAAGGAAATACATCTTGCCGTAAGCGGGCTCATTATTGAACTGTTTGCATTAATCGCCTTGACAGGAAGCATTGGTCAGATCGTGCTGATACGTCAAATCGACTATTCCAAGCCAGTGGTGGAAATCAGGAAAAAAATCGAATCAGTCAATGCTCATGGTTTACTATTCATAAAACTCCTGATGATTTCACTGCCCGTATGGTGGGTATATGCCATCGTGGGACTTTACCTGCTTTTCGGCATTGATATATATCCATACTTAAATCCTAAATTTGTAACGGTTTACTTGACAATGAACGGAGTACTGGTTATTCCTTTAATCTGGTTTCTAAACAAATTGTCGTATGAGAACCTGCATATAAAATGGGTGCAAAAGACCATAAACGGGTTAACCTCGCCCAGAACAAGAAAGGCACTTCATTTTCTGAAGGAGATTGAAGTATTCGAAAAATAAAACCTGATCAATTTGAATGAAGGGAAAAAAACAAATATTCAGACTAATATTGGCTGCAGGAACCATTACATCCATGTTTTTTTACCGTGGACCCTGATAAGAGTGTGGTTAACGCCACTACCCGTTACAATTCAGGAACAAGTCGACAAGACGATTAGGTATGGCTTTGACGGAATGATCGTATATGTAGATCAAGGAGGGATGGCCCCAAGTGTATATACCGCCGGATGGAAAAATACAAAAAACAAAATACCTGCCCACCCAAACGCCTTATTTAAAATAGCCAGTATGGGCAAGTTATACGATGCCGTGGCTGTGGTCAAATTGATCACTGACAATCGTTTATCATTAGACAAAACTCTGGCTGACTATTTCCCGGAATGGGCAGGAAGAATCGAAAATGCAAATAAAATTACCCTTCGAATGATGGTGCAGCACCGAAGTGGTATCCCCAATTTTACCGATACCCCGAATTTTTGGACTGACCCTCCGCAGAACGACCAGGAAACACTGGAACGCATATTTGATTTACCCGCAAGCTTTGAACCCGGTAAAAAATACGAGTATTCAAATACCAATTATCTGCTTATCTCCAAACTTATAGAGAAGGTAGTAGGCTACAGCAAATTCCAGTATATTAAAGAAGAAATACTGAACCCGCTTGGACTTACAAACACCTATGCATCGATTCATGATGTAAACATGGATGATGTGATGAGTGGCTATTACGTGGGGGTGGAGGAGGATATTAAGACGGTTGATTATGGTTCCATGTTGGCCACGGCAGAGGATGTGGGGATTTTCTTAAGGGCACTGAATGATGGCTCCTTGTTTTGCAAAGGGGAACAAGAAATTTACTCTTCCCTTTATGAGTACAATCACACAGGATTGATCCCTGGCTATCAAAGTATTGGCCGATATCATAAAAGTATAGACGCGGTGGTGGTACAATTTACCAATACAACCGATTTTGACGGATACAACTGGACCTTATCGGAGATGGCCTATCGCAGGATAGTGAAAATCCTGAAAAGAAACACCAGGGAAAAGCAGGTGCCGGGCGTTGAGTAATTGCCCCCCAACTATAGGCTGACGAGGTAATGGATAGGATTGACAAAAAAAGAGGTCACTTCTGACCTCTTTTTTTTCTGGCTCCCCAGGTAGGACTTGAACCTACGACCTAC
This sequence comes from Bacteroidales bacterium, assembly GCA_012729335.1. Taxonomy (GTDB): domain Bacteria; phylum Bacteroidota; class Bacteroidia; order Bacteroidales; family Prolixibacteraceae; genus UBA1413. The sequence goes on from JAAYDJ010000036.1 coordinate 48,661, forward strand.
GGATTAACAGTCCGCCGCTCTAACCAACTGAGCTACTAGGGAATTTTACCGCCTCTGGGTTTTCCAAAAGCGCTGCAAAAATAAGAGGTTTTTCAGAAAGAAAAAATATTTTTGTAAAAATTTAAGCGCAAAGATCATGCAGAATACCGCACTTCCCCCGGCCATACTCGGCGTTGGCAATGCCCTTGTGGATATTATGATTGCCCTGCCCGACGATGATGTTCTCAGCCATTTTAATCTGCCACGGGGCAGTATGACCCTGGTTGACGCCATCCTGAGCTGGAAGATATACCAAACCACCCATGCCTGGCAGAAGAGCACCACCACGGGCGGGTCGGCGGCCAATACCATTCACACCCTGGCTTCTCTGGGTGGCCGGTGTGGCTATGCCGGCAAGATCGGCCGTGATGAACTGGGAGAGGTCTTTGCCGGCGAATTTGCCGCAAAGGGAGTCTCCACCCACCTCTCCTACAGCGACTCGGGTACAGGCCGCGTCATGGCCATGGTCAGCCCCGACTCGGAACGCACCATGGCCACCTTTCTGGGAGCCGCCGCAGAACTCCTGCCCGAAGATTTTACAGACACCCTCATGCAATCCTATGACTACCTTTATGTGGAAGGGTATCTGGTCCAGGATCACCAGCTCATCGAAACCATCCTGAAAAAAGGGAAAGAAAACGGACTGACGGTAGTCATCGACCTTTCGAGCTATAATATCGTGTCACAGAACCGCGATCTCCTGGAATACCTGATCACCAGCTATGTCGATATCGTCTTCGCCAACGAAGAGGAGGCCCTGGCCTTTACAGGTCTCATCCCTGAAGAAGCGGTGGCCGCCCTGGGAAAACTCTGCGACATCAGCGTGGTCAAAACAGGTAAAACCGGATCCCTGGTGCATAGGGAGAACCATCTGACCCGGATTGATCCCATCGAAGCAGGAGCCATAGACACTACCGGTGCAGGAGACAGTTATGCCGCCGGATTCCTTTATGGCCTGACCCTCGGCCTCCCCCTTCCAAAGTGCGGAGAGATCGCCTCCCTGGTCTCCGCCAGAACCGTGGAATTCATGGGAGCCAAGATTCCCGATACGGAATGGCCCGCACTGTTGGCCAGAGTCAAAGCCATTACGGAAGAGTAAAACCCAAAGGAAGGTCAGAAGATCAGAAGGTTAGAAGATCAGAATACCTGAAGATCAGAAGATCAGAAGGAGGCTAGAAGAGGCCGTGGATGTTGGCGTCGACCTTGTCGATCACAAAACTGAGATCCTCCCTGCGACTGGCAAAATCAATGTCATCTACGTTGACAATCAACAGTTTTCCCATGGTATAACCCTTGATCCAGCTTTCATAGCGGTCGTTAAGCTGCCTCAGGTAATCGAGCCGGATCGAGTTCTCATACTCCCTGCCGCGCTTCTGAATCTGGTTGACCAGCGTCGGAATAGAAGCCTTCAAATAGATCAGCAGGTCGGGTGGCCTGATTAGTCCGATCATCAGGTCGTACAACGTTTTGTAGTTATTGAAATCACGGGTGCTCATCAGCCCCATGGCATGCAGGTTGGGGGCAAAAATCTCGGCATCCTCGTATATGGTGCGGTCCTGAATCACCGTGGTCCCTGACTTGCGGATTTCGAGAATCTGGTTGAAACGCGAATTGAGAAAATAGATCTGCAGGTTGAACGACCAGCGCTGCATATCGTTGTAAAAGTCATTCAGGTAAGGATTGTCGTCCACATCCTCATAATTGGGTTTCCACCCATAATGTTTGGAGAGCAATTCGGTGAGTGTGGTCTTCCCTGCACCGATATTTCCTGCAACGGCTATATGCATAAGTCAAGGTTTAAATCGATTTCAAAGATAACAGCTATTTTTTCCCGAGCAACTCCAGAAGCTGGTCAAGATACAACCGGTCATTGGCCAGGCGCGGAATTTTGTTCTGCCCGCCGGTCTTCCCCCGGTTTTTCATCCAGGCATAAAAAGTTCCGGGAGGAGCAATGACCAGTTGCGGCATGGACAGGGTCATATTCTTATGTCGCTTGGCTTCATAATCCGAATTGAGGGTCTTCAGAGCTGTATCGAGCAGCGTCATGAAATGCTCAGGACTGGAAGGTTCCTTCTCGAATTCAATGATCCACTGGTGGGCTCCCTGTTCTCCTTCACTCATGAAAACCGGCCCCGCCGTATACTCCTGAATGATGGCATGCTCCCGCTCACAGGCAATCTTCAGCGCCTGTTCGGCATTATCGACAATTAATTCCTCCCCAAAGGCATTGATGAAGTGCCGTGTACGGCCCGTAATCCTGATTTTATAGGGATTCAGGGAGGTGAACCGCACCGTGTCACCGATGATGTACCGCCACAACCCCCCGTTGGTGCTGATCACTATGGCATAATTCTCCTCCGTGTTGACCCCTTCAAGCGTCACCACCCGCGGAGAATCCGTACCCCACTCCTTCATCGGAATGAATTCATAAAATACCCCCAGATCCAGCATCAACAACATGTCGTGCTGGCTGGGATTGTCCTGGATGGCAAAAAAACCCTCCGAAGCATTGTAAGTCTCCATGTAGTGCATCTGGGCCGATGGAATGATCTTCCGGTACTGCTCGCGATAAGGATCAAAATTGATCCCCCCGTGTATAAACAACTCCAGATTGGGCCAGATCTCCAATATGCTTTTGCTGCCTGTTTTCTCCAGAATCCGCTTGAGCAGCACCAGATACCACGAGGGCACTCCGGCAAAGGAGGTCACATTTTCATTCAGCGAGGTCTCAATGATCTTGTCGATTTTCTCCTCAAACTCCGGAATCAGGGCGATCTCCGTGGAGGGAATCCTGATGAACTGGGTCCAGAACGGGATATTCTCAATCAGAATGGCAGAAAGGTCACCGTAAAAGGAGTTGTTGCTGAAATTGTTGATGGCATGGCTGCCCCCCAGAGTGAGGGACTTGCCTGTGAAAATCCGTGATTCCGGATAGTTGCGCATATAGAGAGCCAGCACATCCTTGCCGCCCCTGAAATGACAACTCTCCAGAGACTCTTTCGTCACTGGAATGAATTTGCTTTTGTCGTTGGTGGTCCCCGATGATTTGGCAAACCACCGTACCTCTCCCGGCCAGAGAAGATTTTTCTCACCCGCCCTGAGCCGCTCCACCCAGGGCTTAATCTCCTCATAGCCTTGCAGGGGCAGCCGCCGCTGAAACTCACCCACCGTTTGGACCGATTCAAACTGGTACATTTTCCCGAACTCAGTGTTCCTGGCCAGGTCAAGCAACTGAAACAACTGCTCCTGCTGAATGTCAATAGGGTGCCGGCTGTAAAGGTCTATCTGGTATATCCTTTTGTAATTCAACCAGTTTACAACAGAATTAATAAGCGGCATAAGAAGGTTTTATTTACTTCAAATGTAGGAATATTTTCAGGTGTGACAGTCCGACAGAATAAATTCATAAATTTACCTCTGTCTAAAAAACAGATTTGAGTGATGAACTACCTCGACATCGTGTTGGCCATTTTACTGCTTCTGTCGGCGATTAACGGTTTTGTGAAGGGTTTTGTAGAAGAGCTGGCCGGACTTGCAGGCCTCATACTGGGGATATGGGCAGCCCTCCGTTTCTCTGACCGCGTGGCCCAATTCCTCTTCGACCAGTTCCACTGGACCTTTGACCATCTCGACATCATTGCCTTTGTCATCACCTTCATCCTGGTGATCATCCTGGTCAGCCTCATTGGTTCCTGGGTGAACAAAATGGTCAAGGCCGTAGCCCTGGGATTCCTCAACAGGTTGGCCGGACTGGCCTTTGGGGTGATTAAGGGGGCCCTTATCCTGAGCATTTTTCTGGTGATTTTCCATAAATTCGACCAGGATGTCCACATTATCAACCAAAATGTCAAAGCCAGCTCCCGGCTTTTCAACCCCCTGAAAAATTTCGCCCCGGGGGTTTTCCCCTTCCTCGACTTCTGGGGAGAGAACAGCTCCGATAACGACGAAGGATGAGCTTTGCAAAGATTCTATTTTTTATCTTTGCGCAAAATTTTGAAAACATGAACTTTGTTGAAGAACTTTCCTGGCGGGGAATGATCCACGATGTGATGCCGGGAACGGAAGAGTTGCTGCTGAAAGAACTCACTTCGGCATACGTGGGCATCGATCCCACAGCCGACTCCCTCCATATCGGTCATCTGGTAGGGGTAATGATGCTGAAGCATTTCCAGCGGTGCGGCCACAAACCCATCGCCCTGGTTGGAGGGGCCACCGGAATGATCGGTGATCCCAGCATGAAATCGCAGGAACGAAACCTCCTCGACGAAGTCACCCTACGCCATAACCAGGAGTGCATCAAAAAGCAACTCGCCTGCTTCCTCGATTTTGAATCAGATGCACCCAACGCCGCCGAAATGGTCAACAACTACGACTGGATGAAGGAATTCACCTTCCTCGATTTCATCAGGGACATCGGCAAACACATTACTGTCAACTACATGATTTCCAAAGATTCGGTAAAGAAGAGGCTCTCTTCTGAAAGCAGCGCAGGCATGTCCTTTACCGAATTCACCTACCAGCTGGTGCAGGGGTACGACTTCCTTTACCTTTTCCAGCATAAAAACTGCAAGCTGCAAATGGGCGGATCTGACCAGTGGGGCAACATCACCACCGGCACCGAGCTGATCCGCAGGAAAACCGGCGGAGAAGCCTTTGCCCTGACCTGTCCGCTGATCACCAAGGCCGATGGCAGTAAATTCGGAAAAACAGAAGCCGGAAATGTCTGGCTCGACCCCGAAAAAACCTCCCCCTACGAGTTCTACCAGTTCTGGCTAAACACCTCCGACGAAGATGCTGAGAAATACATCAAAATCTTCACCCTTCTCAACCGGGAGGAGATCGATCAGCTGACCTGCGAACACAGGGAGGCGCCTCATCAGCGGCTTCTCCAGAAAAGACTGGCCGAAGAGATCACCGTCATGGTCCACAGCCGCGAAGAGTATGAAATGGCTGTGGAAGCCTCCCTCATCCTCTTCGGACAAGGAACAGCCGACCAGTTGCGCCGGCTCAGCGAGAAAACCTTCCTGGCCATCTTCGATGGGGTTCCCCGTTTTGACGTTTCCCGCGACGAACTGGCCCATGGGTTGAACATCGTGGATCTCCTGACTGAGAAAACCACCGTCTTCCCCTCCAGGGGGGAAGTCCGCCGGACCATCCAGGCCAACGGACTCAGTCTCAACAAGGAAAGGATCACCTCACCCGACATGGTGGTAGACGCCTCCTTCCTCATCGGCGGAAAATTCCTCCTGGCCCAGAAAGGAAAAAAGAACTACCACCTGATCGTCGCCCGATGAGCCGCACTCCCGGGCCCTTAGCCGATCCTCCCGGGTCAGACAACCTGCCGGATTTGGCCGTTATATAACATGGCTTCCGGATAATAAAGGCTAAATGCTGACGTTTAGATAGTAACCGACAAGAACAAACCGATTTTATGAATGATGTTTTCGACAATCAGCGTATTCTGGAAGTGATCCGCAAACATTTCCTGCATTTTGTCCTCATTGGGATCGCCGCAGTGGTGCTGGCCGCCCTCTTCTCTTCCCCTATGTTCATCACGCCCAAATTCCGGTCTACAGCCCGGATTTACCCGGTCAACATTGCCGTGGTCAGCATGGAGTCAGAGTCGGAACAGATGCTGGAAATCATCAACTCCAATGATATCAAACTAAAAATGTTCGACGCCTTCAGGCTCGATACCGTATATAAAATCGATAAACAGGATCCCCAATACCTCACCTACATGCTGGCAGAGTACAATGCCCATGTGTCGACCAATAAAACAGAGTTTGAAACGGTAGAGATTTCTGTTCTGGACAAGGATCCCCAGCGTGCCGCAGCCATGTGCGATTCCATCATCCACTTTTACAATAATAAGGTCAGAGAGATGCACACCATCAAAAACTGGGAAATGGTGACCATCCTGAAAAACAACATGGACAAAAGAACATCTGAAAGAGATTCCATTCACCAGTTGATCAGGGAACAACGCCAGAAATACAAGATTCTGGATTTCCCCACCCAGGTCAGGGAGGTGACCCGCGGGTATATGGAAGCGCTTTCCACTGGCCGCGACCGCACTCCGGGCGGACAGGAAATCAGGCAGTTGTACGGCAACCTTTCTGAGAAGGGAGGCGAAGCTTACCTCCTGGAAACCCAGTTCCGGAGAATCAGCAACACCATCGACTCCCTGAAATTTCTCTATGACATCAACCTGTCAGAGGCCACCAAGGAGATCACATACTGTTTCGTGGTCGAAAAGCCGTTTCCTGCCGACAAGAAAGCCTATCCTGTGAGGTGGATGATCGTGGCCATGACCACCCTTTCCGCCCTCTTCCTGGGCCTGTTGCTGTTTATCATCCTCGATTACAGGAGGACCCGGTGATTACAATTCTCCGGAAACCTTCGGCCCGCATCCTGCTCGTTTACGCGGTTACCCTGCTGTTCATCGTGTTGAACGGGTGGATGATCGTGAAGAAACAGACCATGCTTGCCGCCACGCTTCCGGCGCTCTTCGCCATCGTCCTGCTTGCCATTTACTCCCTTGACAAAGTCCTCCTGCTCACCGTCTTCCTGACCCCGCTGTCGCTCCCCCTCCATGCGGTGATGCCCCACCTCTCCTTTGACATGTTCCTGCCAACGGAACCCCTCCTCTTCGGAGTTCTCCTGCTCTTTCTCATGAAGTTCGCTGCAGGATATCGCCCCGATAAAAAGGTGATGTTTCACCCGGTGACCCTCACCATCGCCCTCTATCTGGGCTGGATGTTCATCACCAGCCTCACCAGCACCATGCCCGTGGTATCCCTCAAATTCTTCCTGGTCAAGGTCTGGTTTATCACCGGGTTTTACATTCTGGCCATTCCCCTTTTTGCGGAAAAAACCAACATCCGCAGGTTTGTTTGGCTTTACACCGCAGCCCTGCTGCTGGTCATCGGCTATACCATCGGCCGCCACCTCGGATACGGACTCATGGACCAGCAGGCCGCCCACTTCGTGATGAATCCCTTTTATAAAGACCACACCTCCTACGGAGCTGCTCTGGCCATGTTCCTCCCCTTTATCACCCTGTTTGTCTTCCATGCCATCCAGCGCCCCCTCTTCCGGTGGATCGCCGGCGGAGTCCTGGCCATCCTACTGCTGGCCTTTGTCCTTTCCTACACCCGGGCAGCCTGGCTCAGCCTGTTCCTGGCCCTGGGCGTTTGGGTGATGCTTAAACTCAGAATCAAATTCAAAACCCTTCTGCTCACCCTGGCCACCCTGCTGGTGGTGGTGGTGGTCTTCCAGCAGCAAATCGTCTCCTACCTCGAACGAAACGACGAGGAATCCTCCTCCGACCTGATGGAGCATTTCACCTCCATGTCGAATATCACCACCGATGCCTCCAACCTGGAGCGCATCAACCGCTGGAGCTGCGCCCTCCGCATGTTTAACGACAGGCCCGTTTTCGGGTTCGGCCCGGGAACCTACATGTTCAAGTACGCCCCTTACCAGCTGACCAAAGACCGCACCATCATCAGCACCAACGCCGGAGACGCCGGAAATGCCCACAGCGAATACCTGGGCCCCCTGGCCGAAAGCGGCCTCCTTGGCATGCTCTCCTTCCTCCTTCTGGCCGGAACCATCCTTTATGTGGCTTTCAGGGCTTATTCCAGGGTCCGGGACAAGGAGATGAAGGTTTACCTGACAGGAGCCCTTCTGGGCCTCATCACTTACCTCGGGCATGGCTTCATGAATAACTTTCTCGATACCGACAAGGCTTCCGTACCCTTCTGGGGCTTCACCGCCATGATCGTGACCATCGACTTATGGTCACACAGCCACCCTGAAGAATCCCAAACGTAAAACCAAAGACCACCACCCCGGAAGACAAACGTTTTTACCCGGAAGTCAAAAGTCATCACTTCGGAAGACAATTGTCATCTCCCCGGTAGACAATCGTCATCTCCCTGGTAGAAAATCGTCATCACCGCCTGCCCCGGTAAAAAAAAACAGTGATCTCCCTTATCCGGAAAATCACTGTTTTTCAATGCAGAGGAAAAGTATCCCTTATTGTTTGACGCGTTCGCTGTAGCTCCTGTCGCGGGTATCCACTTTAATCATATCCCCTTCATTGATGAAAAGCGGCACCATGATCTCGGCGCCGGTTTCCACGGTCGCAGGCTTCAGGGCCGTTGTACTGGCCGTGTTCCCCTTTTCCCCCGGAACGGTGTAAGTGACGCCCAACTCCACGAAAGGCGGCAGCTCTGCCGTCAATGGAGTCTCCGTATCGGCATGGAACTGCACCTCAATCACCTGGCCCTCTTTCATCAGATCGTTGTTCTCGATCAGGTCGGGATTAAGGGAAATCTGCTCAAACGTCTCCATATGCATGAAATTGCAGCCCATGTCGTCCTTATACAGGAACTGGTAAGGCCTCCTTTCAATACGTACCACATCGATCTTCACCCCTGAGTTGAATGTATTCTCGATCACCCTCCCGGTCTTTAGGTTTCTCAGTTTCGTCCTCACAAACGCCGGTCCTTTACCCGGTTTTACGTGCAGGAACTGGACGATCGTCCAAAGCTGGTCGTTCCACTCCATGCAAAGCCCGTTTCTGAAATCTGCTGTTGTCGCCATATAAATCTCAATTTTTTTGCGCAAAAATAGACAAATCTGGGAAAATCGGGCAAAAAAGTCGCAGTAGCATGCACATTTTATCTCCTTAAAAGGTTGAGACAGTGTCCCAAAACCTTCTTCATATAGAAGGAAACTTCCTGCCAACCCATCAGGATGGCGGCTCCTTGCGGCGTTTAAATCACTTGATTTGTTCCTTGCCGTTGATGCGGTAACTGACCAGCAGCGCCCTGAGCGTCCCTGCACGGGTCTCGAAATCGAGCTGAACAGGGATTTTCCCCTCTTTGGATATGTAAAATTTCATGCCGTCGGAACGCTTCAGCACCTTGCCCTTGTCGACCACAGGGGAGAGTACCATCGACTCTACAGGCCCCATGGGTGTATCCACCATTTCATACCCGTTGAACCGGATCTTGATGTTCTGGATATCGTGGCCGTTGAGGGTGGGCAGCACGACCGTCCGCCCCTTGTTGATCTCCTCGATCATATTGTTCCGGGCAAAATAAAAAAAGACCGTCAGGATGTCGGTGAGGTTATCGGGAACTTTCTTGCCTCCTGTTCGTTCACTGTATATGGAATCTTTATCCTGAAAATGAAAGACTTCGTTGTAATAACGGTATTTTCTTTCACGGATATTGCGCACCGAACGGTAAGGCAGGTAAGTCTCGGCATCTACGGTACTTTCATAGACATCATCCACCTTGAACACCTTGTCGGTCACACCGGTGGTGCGGCCTTTCAGGTGATAATCGACTGCTTTTTTACCGTTATAGGTGGTATCCCTGATGGTGAGAATGGCCTCACCACCCTTAACGAATCCCAATTTCAGATCGAAGACAAGCCGTTCGCGGGTTTTGGCGCCCACCGCCCCTGCCTGGCCCAGAAAAATAAAAACCAGCAGGGCCGTCACCCAGGCCTGCCCCCGTAACCGGGTTTCAAGTCTGACCAGCCATTTTGCATGCATACAGTATTCTGAATTTCTCATTTTTCTTAAAACACTTTGTTCCTGGGAACGGTAGCAATGAAATCCTTCAGATAGAACGGCTCAAAGTAGGGAACGTTCTCGAATTCCTGTTTTTCATACCTTTCCTGAGCCAACTGTGACATAAACCGTGCCGAAGCCTGCAAATGGCCGGGGAACCAGGCGTTGGGACCCGTGATGATCTCCCGGCATTTGGGGGCGCCGTTGCCAAAGAAAACGACGGCCCCCGAGGAGAGTTCTGCGATAAAAGAGTCTTTTCCAATGATCCGGGCAGTGATATCGGTGAGCCGGTGGCCGTGCCGGTCATAGAGCGCTGTGTAAACTTCCATGCGCCGTGCATCGAGCATGGGGCACAACAGGTGGGGGACCTTAAAAGGGTCTTCAGGGGCGGAGTGCTCCGGGATTTCCCCGCTATCGAGGAGTTTTGCAGCATGGGCAGCCAGGGCATCCAGGGTACTGATGGCCAGCAGGGGAATCCCCAGGGCGTAACAAAGCCCCTTGGCCGCCGACACCCCGATGCGAAGCCCGGTATAGGAACCGGGACCACGGCTGACGCACACGGCATCGAGGTCTTCGGGGCGTATCCCCGCCGTGGCCAGCACCCTCTCCACAAAAACCGTCAGTAATGCCGAATGACGCCCTCCCTCTGTATCCTCCTCCAGAGCCACCACCTCACCCGCCGTGGCCAGAGCTACCGAACATACCTCCGTGGCCGTCTCCACCAAAAGAATATTTGCCATAGTCTTTAATGCCTGTTTTCAGAATACAAAGGTAATGATTCACGGATTAACCTGAAGAGATGAACTGCCATGGAACGCAGGGGAAACTTCGCAGCAGGGAAGAGCGGTTCAGCCCCGGCATACTTGTCCTCCCCGGTACCGTCATCGATGTGGTGGAGAACCGGGCCTCAGAGCAGCTGAATATAGATCACCAGGGCCAGAATCAACAGCAGAATCAGATCGCCGGGCAGGTATCTCCGGAAGGATTCGAGATAGTTGGAGAGAAGAAAAGTCACAGGGAGGGCCGCCAGGATGAAAATGGCCGGAGTGACTCCCGGAATAAAAAAATAAGCCGGTACGCAGGAGATGAACAACAGAAAAAAGAAGATGTAAAACCTGCGGAAGCTCACTTTATTCTGGTCGTAATGCTGAAGGATCGAATAGCTTCCCGCCAGGGTAAGCAGGGCCGTGAAGCCAATAAAGAGCATCACGGGAATGCTGATGGAGAGTTTGGGGACAGGGGTCAGTAGTTGACCGGAGATGAGGCCGGCCAGATCCCTGGTGGAATCGGTCAGGAAAGCCGCCGAAAAGGCGAAGATCCAGGGAACGAGGGTTCCGAGGAACAGGAGGGTGCCTTCACGCCAGCGGGTATCGCGTGCCATCATGTTTGCGCCAATGATAAAGGCCGGCAACAGAATGAGGAGATGAAACCAAAAAAGGGACCCCAGGCCCAGAAACAGCCCGGTATTGAAAAGCAGGCTGTAAGGTTTCCTGAGATCAAAGGAGACAAAGAGCCGGTCAATGGCCAGGCTCAGAAAAGGAAGGGCCAGCCACACCGGGTGAAGGGTCTGAAACCCCCCTATTCCACTCGACAGGAGAATAAAAAGAATGGCCGGAAGCATGGACCAAGATTTGGGAAAGAGGTGTTCCCTGTAGATCCTGAATAGAAAAAGGCTGTTCAGGGCAAGGAGAATGATCGCCACCAGGCTCCGGGTCAGCAGCTCCCCAGGCAACATTCTGTGAACCAGCCCAAAAAGAGCAAACCGCTCCTCGCCATTACTCCAGGTGTATGGATATGGAGCCATCAGGTGGTTCATCCAGATACCCGCCAGAATGAACGGGAAAAGAACAAACCCGCTGCGCCGGTGGTTTTTGAGGAGTCGTAACAGCATGGTTACAAATCAAACCCGATATCGGTTCGGAAATATCGTCCTTCGTATGCAATTTTACGGGCATCGGTATAACAGCCTTCCAGGGCTTCCTGCCGGGTTTTCCCTGTGCAGGTTACGGCCATGACCCTGCCACCGGCGGTTTTCAGCTTCCCGAATTCCAGTTTCGTTCCGGCATGAAACAGAAGGCTTTCAGCCACTTCATTGTACCCGGAGATGACTTTTCCCTTTTCGAAATCACCGGGATAGCCTCCCGATACCAGCATCACCGTGGCGGCGGTATGGCTGAGGGTGACCAGCTCCTTCCCCCCGAGATGCCCCGTGGCCGCAGCATCCAGCAATTCAAGCAGGTCACTGCCAATGCGCGGCATCACCACTTCGGTCTCGGGATCCCCCATCCTGACATTGTATTCAATCACATAGGGGTCCCCGCCGCAGTTGATCAGTCCAAAGAAGATAAAACCCGTATAGTTCAAACCATCCTCTCTGATCCCCCTGATGGTAGGCCCGATGATCCGTTCCTCCACCTTGTTCATGAAGTCTGCTCCGGCAAAGGGGACGGGACTCACTGCCCCCATTCCGCCGGTATTGGGGCCAGTATCGGCTATCCCCACCCTTTTGTAATCCTTGGCCTCGGGCAAAAGCAGATAATCCCGGCCGTCGGTCAGAACAAATACCGACATTTCAATACCCCGCAGAAACTCTTCGATCACCACCTTATCACCGGCATGCCCGAACCTGCCGCCCAGCATCTCTGCCAGCAGATGCTTGGCCTCATAGAGATTGTCGGGAATCAGCACCCCCTTTCCCGCCGCCAGCCCATCGGCCTTCAGCACATAGGGCGGCTCCAGCGACTCCAGAAAACGGTACCCCTCCAAAAGGGTCTCCCGGGTAAAAGAGGCATACCGAGCCGTGGGGATCTTGTGCCGAACCATAAATGCCTTGGCAAAATCCTTGCTGCCTTCCAGAAGGGCCCCGCTTTTATGGGGACCTATCACCTTCACATGCTGTAAATCGATCTCAGAAGTGAAGAAATCGTGAATCCCCTCCACAAGAGGGGCTTCCGGCCCCACCACCACCAGATCAATCTCATTTTCTAGCACCTCACGCCTGATCGACTCAAAATCGCCCGGCTGCACATCCAGGTTGGTACCCAACAGGGTGGTTCCCGGATTGCCGGGGGCAAAAAAAAGATGCTTCAACAGCGGACTCTGTCCGATTTTCCACCCCAAGGCATGTTCCCGGCCTCCCGATCCGATGATCAAAACGTTCATTCGCCTAATTGTCCTTTCATGTTTCTTACTTCATTTGACTGTCAAAGGCATGCCTGACCGGATCCTTCCACCACCGGCTAGGGCTGGGTGGGGTACCTGCTTACAAACTCATCGAGGGTGGCCCCCAGTTTGACAGCCATGGTGTTGTCGCCAGCCACCTGGGCGGTTCGCGCCATCTTTTGCATGTAAAAAAGGTTGCGCTGCATCTCATCCATCACATCACCTGAAAGCTGTAACCTCCTGGGCATGGACATGAGATAATTGAGATTCTCACTGAAGGTACGCAGAGCGTCTTCGGTATGCTTCACGGCCTTTTCATTGGCCCCGGCAGCGTAAAGTGTGGCAATCATTTCGAGCGAAAAATATTCGTAGGGAACCACCGACACGGGTACCATCTCAAATCCCTTCTCGATAACCGTCACCGCGGAATCCTTCCTGCCCTCTTCAACCAGGGTTGAGGCCAGACGGTTGAAGTTGTTGCGGATGTTGGTCATCATACGGCTGTTGTTCTCATCGATATAAACCGAAGGATCGTTCATGTTGCCCCATTTGAACTTGTTGAAGAGATTGTCATACATGAGATCGGTGGCAGCACGGCCAAAATTGATTCGGTCGGGGGCCGCATTGCCCGCCTTGATGGGTACCAGACGATAGGCAAACCCCTCCAGCTGAAAGTAATCCTGAAGATTCAGAAACTTCGAAGGACCAATGGTGATGGCAAAGTATATAGGCCTTTCCCAGTTGTTGTGGGCGATCATGTCCAGGATCATATATTCATCCTTGGCCAGATAATCCCTGTCGCTCAGATCGATGTACATGGTATCCACAATCTTGTCATAATCCTGGGGCCTCACCACCTGATGACGGATCACCGCTTCCTTGTCGACTTTAAAGGTCAGTTTTTTCTTGGGGATATAGGCGGCGTTATCGGCCTGGACCAGTTTGGTGGCCGGGTCGTCACTGTTCACAAAATTGACAGCTTCGGTCAGCTCAATCGACTCCCTTCTGATCCGCGGATTATCAAGCAGGTAAATGATGTCGCGGGTCCCCTGCGTATACTTCTCTTCCGGAAGGGAAAAAGGCAGGGGCTTTGATTCGTATGCCTGCTTCTTCATCTGGGTAATGTACCAGTCGGTTTGCAGGTAGCTGAGGTTGCATACCCTGACATCGGTTCTGACTCCTTCGACCTCCTGGTTGTACCACAAGGGGAAGGTGTCGTTATCGCCGTTGGTAAAGACCACGGCCTGTTCAGCGCATGTCTTCAGGTAGTTGGCTCCCAGATCACGGGCGGTATAGCGGTTTGACCGGTCATGGTCGTCCCAATTCTCGGCGATCATGATCCCCGGAACCAGTACCAGGGTGACCAGGGTGACCAGCGCAGCGTTCAGGGAATCAGGAAGCACCTTTTTGAGGGCTTCCACCAATGCGAGAACCCCAAGCCCGATCCAAATGGCATAGGCATAGAAAGATCCGGCAAAGGCATAGTCCCTCTCGCGGGGCTGCACCGGATACTGGTTGAGATACACCACAATGGCCAGCCCTGTCATCACAAAGAGCAGGAATACCAGCCAAAGCCCCCTTTTGCCTTCACGCCCCTTGTTGTACTGGTAGAAAATCCCCAGCAATCCCAGGATCAGGGGCAGCATGTAGAATTTATTGGTGGCCCGGTTCTGCATGGATGGCGGCCGCGCATCCTGGTCCCCCAACCGGTAATTGTCGAGAAATCCGATCCCGGTAATCCAGTTGCCGTGTAACACGCCCCCGTGACTCTGCACATCATCCTGCCTACCGGCAAAGTTCCACATAAAATAGCGTAGATACATATGCCCCACCTGATACCGGAAGAAAAACCGGAGGTTCTCTCCCATCGTCGGTTTGGTAATCACGACCCGCTCCCCCTGTTCGTTGACATGCTGGATCCTGCGGCCCTTTATACGGCCCCAGCTTTCGTACTCAGGCCCGTGCTGGGGATCCTGGTTGCTCCACATCCTGGGAAAAAGGGTCTTGAACTTGTCGTCATAGTTGGGAACCACCCGGTGGTCGGTGACCACGTATTTGCCGTCACGCTGGCTGTAATAAGGACTTCCCTGCTTATAACGCTCGGCAGGATTAAGGGGGGAATTGTAAAACTGACCATAAAATAGCGGCCTTGAGCCGTATTGTTCACGGTTGAGGTAGCCCTGAAGGCTGAAGGTATCGTTCGGACTGTTCTGGTCCATGGGTGTTCCCGCCGCGGAGCGGATGATAATCAGAATAAACGAGGAGTAGCCGATCATGATGACGGTGACCGCCACAGCCAGAGTGTTGAGCCAGACCTTGTTTTTCTTTTCGGTCCACCAGATGGCATACACCAGTCCCGCAGCCAGAAGTACGAGGTAGATGAGAGACCCGGAGTGATAGGGTAGTCCCACCCCGTTGACAAAGATGAGTTCAAACCAGGAGGCGACCTTCACAAACCCCGGAACGATGACGTACATGATACCTCCCAGGATAGCCACCGATACCAGCAGGGCATAGAGGATCCCCTTGTTGGTGACCTCATATTTCCGGAAATAATAGACAAAGACAATGGCGGGGATGGCCAGCAGGTTCAGGAGGTGCACCCCGATAGAGAGGCCCATCAGGTAGGCGATGAGAATCAGCCACCTTTTGGAGTGGGGCTGGTCGGCGACATTCTCCCATTTGAGGATCGCCCAGAAGACCAGGGCCGTCAGAAAGGAGCTGGTGGCATACACTTCCCCTTCAACGGCCGAAAACCAGAAGGTGTCGGAAAACGCATAGGCAAGGGATCCCACCAGTCCGCTCCCCAGAATGGCCACCATCTGTCCCGTGGTCATCTCCTGACCATTGGCAAAAAGCTTGCGCGCCAGATGGGTGATGGTCCAGAACAGAAAAAGGATGGTGAAAGCACTGGCCAGGGCCGACATGATGTTGACCATTAATGCCGCATTGTGGGGAGAACCCCCGAGGATCGTGAAGAACCGGCCCAGGATCATGAACACAGGTGCTCCGGGGGGGTGCCCCACCTGGATATTGGTGGCCGTGAGGATAAACTCCCCGCAATCCCAAAAACTGGCGGTGGGTTCAATGGTCATCAGGTACACAACGGCTGAAATCAAAAAAACAGCCCACCCTGCAATCAGATTGTACAGATTGTATTGCTTCATCGTAATTCTGGTTATCCCGTTAGCGCTCCCGGCCCTGCCGGAAACGTGATACAAGGTGCGAAGATAGTGGTTTTGTTCATTAATGGCAGAATCCCTGAGGGTTTAAAAAAATTTAACAAGGCAGATTTAACAGGCAGGTTGGCCGGAAATTAAAAATTTAAAGATATTTTTGTCCGATGATTAACAGAAAGAGATGCTGAGGGAAATTGTAAAAATCGACGAGGAGAAATGCAATGGCTGCGGGGTGTGTGTACCCAATTGCCATGAAGGGGCGTTACAGATCATTGACGGCAAGGCCAGGCTGATCAGTGAGCTGATGTGCGACGGACTGGGAGCTTGTATAGGTCATTGCCCGGAAGGGGCCATTACTGTTGAGACGCGTGAGGCGGAAGCTTACGATGAAGTGGCGGTGATTGCCCAAATGGTTAAAATGGGAAAAAACACGGTCTTTGCCCACCTGAAGCATCTGCAGGATCACAGGGAGGTGGAATACCTGCGTCAGGCCACGGGATGGCTCCGGGCGAACCGGGAGCTTCTGCCTTTCACGATCGCCGAGGTACACGCACTGCTGAATGGTCAGGCTTCTTCAGGCCAAGCCTCTTCGGGGCAGGTCGGGGCAGCGGATACCGCCCCCGTCAGTGCGCCGGCAGGTGGAGGATGTCCCGGATCTGCCAGCCGCTCCTTTGAGGCCCCCGCTCCGGGTAGCGGTTTCCCCCGCTACAACGCCCCCTCCCCCGCCGCGGCTCCCATATTCAGGATGGCGCCCGCAGAAGCCGTAGAAACCACTCCCCGTGCATCGGAACTCACCCACTGGCCCGTACAATTCCACCTCATCAACCCGGCGGCTTCCCACTTCCAGGGCGCCGACCTGCTGGTGGCCGCCGACTGCGTGGCCTTCTCCCACGGCGACTTCCACCGTACCTTCCTGAAAGGGAAAAAACTGGTCATCGCCTGTCCGAAACTCGACCAGAGTACCGACACCTATGTCCAGAAACTGGTGCGCCTCATCGATGAAGCCCGTATCAACACCATCACCACCACCATCATGGAAGTGCCCTGCTGCGGAGGCCTCCTGCGTATCATCAACCAGGCCAGAGCCCTCGCCCGCCGCAATGTCCCCGTCAAGGCCATCGTCGTCAGCTCCACCGGCGAAGTGCTCCGCGAAGAGTGGGTGTAGGAGCTGAACTTCCTCTCCGCCAGGCCGGGCGTACCGCCCCGCAGGAATCGCCAATTCAGCAATACCACCCCGCTGGAATCGCCAGTTCAGGAACGCCGCCTCAGTGGTATGACCTGATGGTGAAACCTTCTCTCTGGCTTTGCCTCACTATAGCTCAGACTTAAGATTCAAGATTCAAGACTCAAGACTCAAGACTCAAGACTCAAGACTCAAGATTCAAGATTCAAGACTCAAGACTTAAGACTCAAGACTTAAGACTTAAGACTTCGCCAGGTTTTCCCTGGCCTTCTCATTTTCCACGAAATAATAGCTGCATCGTTCATCCCGGTTGTCGTAGGTATAGACCTTCCGGCCCGGGTATTTGAAGAAGATGGTGGCCAGAGCCAGGTCGCCGGCGCAGAAAAGTGCGTGTGCCGACTGCAGCATCAGGAAGAAGTAGACAAAAGGAGTGGGAAACCAGAGGAGAATGCCCGCGACAGAAACGATCTGGATGACCGCCAGGGGGGTAAAGGCCACGAACAGGAATGCCGGGCGACCCAGGACGAAGCGGTCGGCTTCGGCGTAAAAAATGAATTTCCGGAGGCTTCCCCCGTACCTGATGCGGGGGGCTCCGGCCAGCATCAGGGCCAAACCGTGCAGCAGTTCATGGATGACCACCAGCAAGGTAAAGGAAAAGAGCAGGGCGAGGAGGGCTACGGTCAGGGCCCCGGCATCCCCTTTCCAGGCCAGGATGACTGCCCGTGTCAGAAAGAAGAGGCCACTGAAAACCATCAGCGACTGGTATACCATGTAGGTGGGGACCAGCTTTTTATCCTCCACGACCTGGTCGACTACGAAATCTCTGATCTGGTCGTGGTGTACCCTGGCGATCAGTTCATATTGGCTGTCCTCGTGCAGAATGTCGGCTGAAGGGGTCTTCATGCGTTGCGGGAAAGGATGATCCGGCCGATATCGCGGAGGTTGATCAGCTGGATGGCCAGGGCAAATAGCATGGGCAGGGCAATCGCCAGAAGGTATCCGACCAGCCTGTGGCCCGCCATCTGGGAGAAATAGCCTGCAGCCAGGGTGAAAAGCAGGAAAACGATCAGCCGGAAGAGGTATGGGGCAGGAGGTTTCAGCCGGAAAAGGGCAAAGGCGATGACCACCTGGGCAGCCCCGGTGGCCAACTGGGTGACCATGCTGGAGAAAGCCGATCCCAGTGCCTGATAATGAGGAATAAGCCACAGGTTTAGCCCGATATTGAGGAGCATTCCGCCGCAAGCCATCGTATTGAGTTGACGGAGACTTCCGTTGGCGGTGAGAAGGGTTCCGAAGATATAGGTGGCGGCGATGCCGGGGAAGCCGGCCATCAACAGCCCCAGGATGTCGGCAGAATCGTCGACATGGGCATGGTACAGGAGGGCCATGATGTCCCGGTCATAAAAAAAGGAAGAGACGGCGATGACCACCGCCGGTATGAATAAAAGCGTAAACGAGAGCTGCACCATGGGGGCAATATTCTCCTTTTTCTTAAGCATACTGGAGAACATGGGCAGCAGCAGGCCTCCCACCAGGGCTCCGAACATGGCCACGGCATCGAGCAGCCTGAACGCCTGGGCGTATATGCCGGCCTCCTGCTTCCCGACAGGGTCGGGCAACAGCCGCTCCAGCATCACCGAGTCAATCCGGTTGTAAAAGGCCATCAACAGTATCAGCAGGGCATAGGGATAGGACTTCTTCAGAAACACCAGACAAAAACGGAGGTTGACACGCACCGTGACCCTGCCGGTTTTCACCAATACAATCAACAGAGTGACCAGCATGGTGACCAGGTAAGCCGCCGTCTGCACATACACAAACCACTCAATCCGGAAGACACCCCCCGTGATGTTGGTGAAAAGCAACAGGCTGCAGAGCACGATCATCAGGGTCCGGTCCAGCACTGAAATCAGGCTGTCGGTCCGGAAAAACTGGAGGGCACTGAGATTGGAACGGAGATAGAGTGTGAAGGAGATCAAAAACTGATTCAGGATCAGAAAAAAGAGGAGAAAAAACTGGATCCTGCTATAACCGATGACCGCAGCGGCCACCAGGCTGAAGACGGCATAGACTATAGCCAGAATCAGCTTCAGCCCGATGATGTTCGACAGGTGCTTGCGCACCAGAAACCGGTGCTGCGAAATGTTCCTGTTGTTGAAGTTGGTGATCCCCAGGTCAAGCAGGATATTGAGGATCATCGAGAAGTTGAAGAGGGCGAAATAAAAACCATAGTTTTCGGCACCCACCACATTCTGCACCGTCCGGTCTATGCCGAGTACCCAGAACGGCTTGATCAGCAGGTTCAGGAATACCAACAGGATCAGGTTAGTGACAAACTTGTGCCTCAAAACTTGGTTTGTGTTAATTCGGAGGTTAAAAATAGCTATTTTGACCATACTTTGTACTTTTACCAGGAATTCAAAAAGAAGCAGGATGGTCATTGTCGTCAACACCAGGCTTTTGCTTAAAGAGCGGCTGGAGGGGATCGGTTGGTTCATGGTTGAGACCCTTTCAAGGATGACCAGGGCACACCCGGAACACCGGTTTATCTTCTTGTTTGACAGGGCTTATGATCCCCAGTTTATTTTTTCAGGCAATGTGACTCCGGTGGTGTTGTTTCCGCCGACGCGTCATCCTTTGTTATGGAAGGTATGGTTCGACTACAGGGTTCCCGGAATCCTCAGGAAATACCAGGCCGATCTGTTCCTGTCGCCCGACGGGTACCTCTCGCTGCGCACCGGAGTGCCTCAGCTGCCCGTCATTCATGACCTCAATTTCGTTCATCGCCCTGCCGACCTCCCCGGTCCCATCTCCCGCTATTACAACCGCTACTTTCCCCTCTTTGCCCAAAAAGCCACGCGCATCGCCACCGTTTCCGACTGGTCGAAAGAGGACATCGCCACCAGTTTTCACATCGATCCCCGGAAAATTGACGTGGTCTACAATGCCTGCAGCTCCGCCTTCCGACCTCTGAACCGGAAGGAACAGCAAGCCGTCCGCGACCAGTACACCGCAGGAAAGCCCTACTTTCTTTTCGTGGGGGCACTCCACCCCCGGAAAAACATCGAAGGGCTGCTCATCGCATTCGAGGAATATAAAAGCCGCACATCAGGTGAGGAGAAATTGCTGGTGGTCGGCGGAAAAATGTTCAAAACCGGAAATATCGCAAATCGGCTGGCCACCATGAAGCACCGCGACGCGGTGGTTTTCACGGGCCGCGTGGGAGCAGAGGAGTTGCATCAGATATACGGTGCCGCGCTGGCCCTCACCTTTGTTCCTTTCTTTGAAGGCTTTGGGATCCCGGTGGTGGAAGCCATGGGCGCCGGCATCCCGGTGATATGCTCCCATGCCACCTCCCTGCCTGAAGTGGCCGGCGATGCAGCACTCTATGCCGATCCCCACCAACCCCGCCAGATCGCCTGGGCCATGCAGAAAGTGGCCTCGGCCGAAGCCCTCCGGAACCTCATGATCGAAAAAGGATTCCGCCAAAAAGAGAAATTCAGCTGGGACCGCTCCGCTGAACTTCTATGGGCTTCCATCCTGAAAGCCACAGAACCTCAAAACCAGGAACCGGAACCGCTCTGACCGACCAACATCCTCCTCTTCTGATATTTTGTAATGATGTAATTCCGATATTCTGCCATTCCGATATTCCAACATTCCAACATTCTAATAATCTAATAATCTAATTTTCAATCACTTATGCCACATTCACTACGTGGTTGTCTGGAGCCGGGGCGGGAGGAAGCTGGTGTGGACGAGGCAGGCAGGGGATGTCTGGCAGGACCTGTAGTGGCGGCGGCCGTGATCCTTCCCCCGGGATTCAGCCACCCCCTGCTTAACGACTCCAAGCAACTCCCTGAGAAGACCAGGAATCTCCTGCGGGGCATCATTGAATCTTCGGCCATAGCCTGGGGCGTCGGAATGGCCACCCCCGCCGAAATCGACGAAATCAACATCCTCCAGGCCAGTATTCTGGCCATGCACCGGGCGATACAGCAACTCACCCGCACACCTGCACACCTGCTGGTCGACGGGAACCGCTTTTATAACCGTACCGGCATTCCTCATACCTGCCTGGTCAAAGGGGACGCCACTTTCCTCTCCATTGCCGCCGCCTCCGTGCTGGCCAAAACCCACCGCGATGAAATGATGCTCCGCCTCCACGATGAATTCCCCGGTTATGGCTGGAACGCCAACAAAGGCTATCCCACCGCCACCCACCGGGCAGCCATCAGGGAACTGGGCATCACCCCTTACCACCGCCAATCCTTCCGGCTCACCAACGATCAACTCTCCCTCTGGGATACCCTCCCCCGCTGATCCTTTTCCGCCACCATAGGAAAACCATCCCTCGCATTTAAACCCCAACACCTAATGCAGGAATAAAAAACCGTTAATTCTTAAAAATATTCCACCTGATTTAAACAACTCTTCCTTACCTTTGTTAACTGAAAAATCTAATATTTAAAAAGTTATGTTATGCGTTCCAAAACTCTTCTCTTTTTCTTTGTGCTGGCCGGGCTGGCCAGTATCACCTTCTTTGGTTGCCAACCCAAACAAGCCGCCACGGAGACCGCGAATGTGAAATACTACCGGTCGCTTCTTTTCAGTGAAACACCCTGGGATCTTGAAAGAGGTTCGCGGGAGCTTACTGCCACGGAAGCCCAAACCATCAACAACTTCAAATTCACTTACGACGACCAGAACCGCCTGGTGTCGGTCGAATACAACCGGAACGGGGTATTGCTTGATTACTCCTCATTGGGAGCGCCGAAAGTGGCTTACTCCTATGAAGGCAATCTTCAGAGGAAGCATTTCATAGGTTTGGAAGGCGATACCATTGAGCGTGACGGCGCTTATGTGTATGAATACACACTGGGAGAACAGGGTATGCGCACCACGCTGCGTTTTCTCGACAAGGCGGGACAACCTGTGGAAAACCGCAACAATATCCACAATTGGGTTTGGACGAAGATGCCCGACGGGATGATCCGCGAGCTGAGGTACAATCTGGCCGGTGATTCCGTGGTCATGAATCCCTTCTGCCCCTTCTTTGAACTCCGCTTCACCTACGATGCCAACGGCTATGTCACCCGCATGGCCAACTATGACCATGATACCCTTTACAACTGCACCGCCGAAAACTGCGGCGACATCGGCGTTTCCTATTTCGAATTTGTGAACAATGAAGCGGGCGACCTGCTGGAGTTCTCGGTACATAATACCACCGGCAACCTCTCCAATCTTTACTGGGGCTGGGCCAAAAGGGTGAACCAGGTCGATGAAAATGGCTATGTCGTTGAAACAGCTGTTTTCGACCAGGATGATGAGTACCTTGGCGGAAAGAATGTGCCGGTGACCCGGACCGAATACGATGCCCACGGGGCGGTGGTCAGGCGCATCAACATGAACGAAAACCGTGAGGTGATCAACAGTCCGGCCGACGGTGTGGCTTACGTGGAATACTCCTACGATGAGCAGGGCCGCCGCACGGGTAGTGTCAGACTTGACAAGGACAAGGCCGAAGTGGTCAGCCAGTAATTTCGGTTTCCATGATCGCGAAGAGATTAATCACCCTGTTGCTGGCGGTTTACGTGGTGCAGGGGTGCGGTTCCGGGGGGCGCGGGGAGCAGGCACGTCAGGAGAGCCAGGAAGAGACGATATTGAAGGCTGCGCCCGCCGCCGCAGTGGAGATCAACGCCGAAGCCCTTCTCCTGCTAAAGGAACTGGAGCAAAACGGCGATTACGTCAATAGCCGTGATTTTCCCAGTCTTATCAAAGCTTCCCTGGTTTTTGAGGAGCTGGAAACCGGCAACCACATCATTGACCTGCGTCCTGCCGGTGAATTTGGCCGGGGCCATATCAAAGGGGCGGTGAACATTCCCTTTGAGGGGCTCCCCGAGTACCTGGAGTCGAAGATTAAACCCTTTGAATTTGACAGGATCATCCTGGTTTGCGGCTCGGGACAGGTTTCAAGCTACGCGGCCTCTCTGCTGCGGATGATGGGGTATGGCAATGTGTATGCCATGCGCTGGGGCATGAGTGCCTGGAATCCTGCCATTGCCGGGGAATACTGGCTGAAGGGACTCTCGGGAGCTTATGAGAACCGGCTGGAGACGGCCGACGTACCTGCAGCACCGGCAGGCGACCTGCCATCCCTTCATACAGGGCTCACTTCAGGCACGGAAATCCTCGACAAAAGGTTCCGCCAGCTGATGACCGAAGGGGGTCAGGCGGCCCTGATTACCGCCGACGAGGTATTTGCCGACCCGTCAAAGTATTACGTGATCAACTTTGAACGGAAAGATAAGTATGAGTCGGGGCATATTCCCGGCGCCGTAAGGTACAAACCTGCCGGTACCCTGGGGATCGCCACTGAAATGCAGACCATACCACACGACAGACCGGTGGTTCTCTATTGTGGAACAGGCCACAACTCAGCCTTTGCCACAGCATATCTCAGGTTGTTCGGCTGGGATGCCAGAACCCTGGTCTATGGCAACAACGCCTTCATGTACAATAAGATGGTGACAGACCGGGCTGTCCTCTCCTGGCTTCCCTTCACACAGGAAGAGATCCATGAATACCCGGTCGTAAAGTAATCCGGGAGGGTGCTGTTCCGGAGTATGCATCACGGGAAGGTACGCCCACGGAAGGTTTGCCAGCTTTATCACTGCCCCGCCCCTGAAGGAAGGAAAGGAAAGAACACAGACAGTCTAGTCATCCCCTGAATCACCTTCCTGATTTCCGTCATGGGTGACCGGTTCCGGTCTGATCGTTGTATCAGGCTGGAACTGGTATTTTAAGGGCTCTCCCCCGGAGCGTTCAAGGATAAAAACTCCCCGCACGCCTTGCTGGTGAAGGACCACCCACCCGGTGACGGCGGTGGCCGGATCGTCGGCCACGATAACCCATTTACGCTCCCCTGACGCAAGAGTGCCGGCAAACGCCCCGTCGGTCAGAGTCGCCAGGGTCACCTCCTGCACAGGATAGGAAGCGGTCAGGCTGTCTGGGGCCGGTGCTTCCAGCTTCAGAATGCCGGTCTCCCCTCCCAGGGAGGAGAGGTCCGATGGCTGAACATAGGCGGTACGCAGGGCCAGGGCTCGCGCCGCCTCCCCGGGATCTCCGGGCCACCTGTGATCCTTCAGGGTTTTTACCACCATCAGCACCAGCACCACCCCCGCCAGTACCAGCACCCCTCCCAGTTTTTTCATATTCCTCATTGTGCTCCTCCTTTTCTGCCCGGCCATAGCCCGGCCAACCTTTGCTTATTCACAGCCACCGTCGAGTTTGGCCTTTTCAAGCCTGCGGGAAACAAAAAGGGTCTCCCTGAAGCTGTCAGGCAGGGCGTTATACTGGTTAAAGAGTTTCCGGGCGTTGAACCGCTGGGTGAAGAGGGCGTTTTCACGGGCCGAGATCCTTTCCCCCGTGAAGCTGCTCTGCATCACCGTCTCAAACCAGCCGTTAAGGCCGCCTTTCATCCTGAAATTCCGGGTACCCCCCACACCTGCGGAAAGGGCCAGGGCGGCGGCAGAAGCCTCATCCCCGTTGGAATAGAAGACGTTAAAACCTTCTTTGCGTAAAAGAAGTTCTCTGTGCCGGGCCAATGTCAATTCCTCCAGGGGGATCTGCAGAGCCCCTGGCAACCGGCAGGCCCCTGATTCCGCAAGGCTCCTGACGTCAATAAGGGTCATCAGGGGATCCTCCGCGTTGATCCGGCGGGCCACCTCATCGGGAGTCACCTCCAGGCTGTCGATGGCAGTCCACAACGCCAGCGCTTCCGGAGAAATCCTGAAACGGCTCACCTCCCTACCCGGGAAAAGGGCCAGAAACAGCCCAAGTAGTACCAGCAGAACGGATATTTTCACTCTCATGCTCATGCTTTGTTTTATTAACCTTTCCTGACCATCCTGGGGTAAATTAGCTTCCTGCGGGGGGATATCCCTCACCATCGCGGGGGATTTCTTCGCGGGCGAATTTTTTCTCTGCCATTTCGGCCAGCCAGAACATGGCCACGGCAGCCAATATCAGCAGAAGGGTGAAGAGTTCGGGGGAGATCCCCAGAACCTCGTTTATTTTCACCGGTCCCCGGTAATTTTTGAGGGCCAGGGGGCCGATCAGGGGCCAGGTTTCGGCGAAGAGGAAGGCGCCGGTGAGGCCACCCAGGAGATAGACCATGGCATCGGTTTTTCCGATGGAAGCGGCACATACCCCCGTACCGGGGCAGAACCCCCCCATGATGAAGCCGGCTCCCATGATGACGCCACCGACAAGGGAGGCATTCACGTAGTACTCATTCACAAAGACCAGGTTCAGGTCGAGAAGGCCGAAAAATCCGAGGAGCTGTGCACCCACCAGGGCTACGATGGCCGCAGTGAAAAAGACTTTCAGGACGGTGGTGTCATAGCCGTAAAACATGCCGGCCAACTTCCGGCTTGAGGAAAAGCCCCCCTGCTCAAGGGCATACCCGAATCCCACACCGATGATCAGTGCAAACAGCAGGTCCACCCATCCGGGCAGCTGGAACAAAGTTGAAACAGGTCCTATCATGAGAAAAATGGTAATTTTCAGTAAACAATGAATTTCTTTCCTTCCTCCGGTTACACCGCACTGCTACATCCCAATGGTCATATCCATAATCTCCGGAAGAACCAGGCAAAGAGGAATGCGGAGCCGAAGATGGCGGCCATGGTAACGAAGCCGGCCAGGGAGAGGACGGCCATCCCTGAGAGGGCGGCGCCGCTGGTGCATCCCCGGGCCAGCTGGGCCCCGTAAACAAAAAAGAGCCCTCCCAGAAAGGCGAAGAAAAGCCTTTTACGCCCCGAGACGTGGGGTGGCCGCTCATTCCGGAGCCGCAGGCGGCCCGAAACAGCCCCCGATATAAAGCCACCAATCAGCAGTCCCGCCAATTCAATGGTCAGCCAGTTGGTCAACGGATTCCGGCCCTCTTCAAAATACCTGGCATAATACTCACGGCCAAGGGCATGCTCCCTGTCCACGGCCCCGACCGCCGACACCACACAGTATTTCATACCCCCACTGGCCCCCAGGCCCCTCCCCGATAAAAACATCGCCGAGAGCAGGACCAACCCCAACAGGGTCCCCGCCAAATAGGGATTCATATATTGCTTTCGTTTCATACGCCTCTTATATTGCTGATTGGGGTAAAAATAAGGAATTATCGGTATCGTGCCTTTGAGGGCGGAGCAATTAACAGTAGATGCCGATGAAAATAATGTTAACCCCCGGAGATGGTCTTTTCGGTGGGAATTGTTAATTTCGGGACAAAATTCAAACACCAGAACGATGAAAAAAATGGTACTAATCGCAGCCATGGCAGTTTTACTGGCCTCCTGCGGCTCCAAGGAGCAACCTCTGAACACCCTAAGCAAACAGGAAGTGGCCGATGGCTGGAAACTGCTTTTCAACGGCACCGACATGAGCGGTTGGAAACTCTATAACGGCGGGGAACCGACGGGGTGGAAAGTGGAAGACGGCATCATGAAGAATTCGGGAGTGGGGAGTGATTTCGGCGGAGACATCATCACGGTGGACCAGTACCGGAATTTTGAGCTTTACCTGGAGTGGCAGGTGGCCTCCAAGAGCAATTCGGGGGTTTTCTTCCATGTGCAGGAGGGGGTAGCCCAGGCCATATACCAGACGGGGCCCGAGTACCAGCTGATAGATGACAAAGGGTGGCCCGATCCGCTGGATGCCGACCAGTACAGCGGGGCCAACTATGGGATGCACGCCCCCGTGGGGGCCGAGGTCAAGCCCATCGACCAGTGGAACGAAACCCGCCTGATCGTCAACGGCACCCACGTGGAGCACTGGCTCAACGGCACCATGGTGGTGGAATACGAACTCTGGAGTGACGACTGGAATGCCCGCAAGGCCGCCGGAAAATGGGCCGAAGTGCCTACCTACGGCATCGCCGAAATCGGCCATATCGGCCTCCAGGACCATGGTGGGCTCACCTTGTTCAGAAATATCAAAATCAGGGAGTTATAACAGGCCATGCAGGGTTGGGCGGACTATCATACCCATTCCCTCCTTTCCGACGGAGCCACCTCCTATGAACAAATGGTGCTGGGCGCCATCGAGAAAGGACTGGATGAGATCGGCCTCAGCGACCACGTCTGCCTGAAGCCGGTGGTCTGGGCCATGCAGGAAGTCGACCTGCCTGTGATGACCCGGCAAATCCTTGAAATCAGGGAACGCTACAGCCACCTGATCAACATCCGCTATGGCATAGAAATGGACTATTTCGAGGGGAAGGAAGCCGAGATCGGCAGGATCATCGCTTCCCTCCCCCTCGATTATGTGATCGGTTCGGTCCACTTCATCGGAGATTGGAATTTCGATGGCGACCACTCATTTTATGGCAAGTGGAGCAATGACGAACTCTATACGATATACTTCGGGCTGGTGCAGAAGGCGGCCAGTTCGGGGCTCTTTGACACGGTAGGCCACCTCGACCTCATCAAGAAGTTCGGCGTTTTCCCTGAAAGCGACCTCACCTCCCTGTATGAGGAGACGGCCGCAGTCATCAGGCAGGCGGGGATGGTCGTGGAACTCAACACCGGCGGCCTCGATAAACCGTGTGCCGAATTCTACCCCGGGCCACGCTGGCTCGAAATACTCAGGGCCTACGACATCCCCGTGACCCTGAGCTCCGACGCCCATCATCCTGCCCAAATCGCCCGCCACTACCAACAGGCGGTTCACCTTCTGAAAAAAAGCGGATACCATGAGGTGGTCCGCTTCCACCACAGGAAAAGGAGCCTGGTCAAAATATGACCCTGCTCTCCTTCAGGGAGATGAAACCTTTCTCCCGGTTGATGTTCAGCGCCTTCATCGTGGTGGTGGTCTTCCTGGGCATCCAGTTTTTAGCCGCCCTGGCCGCCATCCCCCTTTTTGGCATGCAGCAGGTTACCGGCATGCTTACCGGACTGAATACCGAAGATCCCGAAACCCTGAGGATGCTTAAATATTTCCAGACGGTGCAGGCCCTGGGGCTGTTCATCGCCCCCTCCTTTCTCATCGCCTGGCTTTTCAGTGCGCAGCCCCTGCGGTACCTTGCCCTCGACCGCAAGGCCCCCCTCCTGCCTGCCCTGATGGTCATCCTGCTCGTTTTCGTGATCAACCCCTTCATCAACTTCACCGGGGAAATCAATGGCGGAATGCATTTTCCCCCCTGGCTGGAAGATATGGAGGAGTGGATGCGCACCGCCGAGGAGAATGCCGAGCGGCTTACCCGTGCCTTCCTGGAGGTGGAAACGACCGGAGGTCTCCTTTTCAACCTGCTGATGGTCGCCGTCTTGCCCGCCATCGGCGAGGAACTCCTCTTCCGGGGAGTCATCCAGAAGCAACTCTCCGCCTGGAGCGGAAGCCACCACTGGGGCATCTGGCTCTCGGCCGCCCTCTTCAGCGCCCTGCATATGCAGTTTTACGGCTTCCTGCCGCGGATGCTCCTGGGGGCCCTCTTCGGCTACCTCCTTGTGTGGAGCGGCTCTCTGTGGCTCCCCATCCTGGCCCACTTTATCAACAATGCGGGGGCGGTCCTCGCCCTCTGGCTTATCGGCAGGGGAAAACTCTCCCCTGCGGTGGAAGAATTCGGGGCAGGAGCCGCATACTGGCCCTGGGCCATAGCCAGCCTCACCGTGGGTCTGCTCATCCTGGGGGCAATCCGCCATCAGCTCCGCGAATTCCCGGTTTTCCCGGAACACCCCACCCCACCCGGAACCACCTGACCTCCTGCCTTCTCCTCGCACGAAACCTTCCCAAACCTCACTGATTTATTCCCGGATTCCACAACTTATTATCAAATCCCACGGGTTAATTCCAAAATTCCACCGCTTAAGTCCAAAGTTCCACTGCCTGAACCTCTCAGCGACCCAGGATACCTTCCCTTCCTTCATGCGAAGCCGCTTTGAGTCCCTTAGCCTCAGTCCTGCAGACGCTTCCAGGCGTTGCTTTTAAGATGGATTTTTCTATTTTTGCCTTCCTAACCAGACAGAAATGAGTTTTGAAAAGACCAGGTACTTCCTGCAGTCGGTAAAAACCGGCGCTACTTTCCCCGATACCGGATGGGTACTTGACGCCCCCGGAGAAAGCGATCCCACCCTCATCAAGGCCATATACGAGCACCGTCAGCTGACGGTCAGGGAAACCCTTCCCGGATTGTATAAGTTTGCCGACTGGATGCCAGTCGGCCGGATTCTGGGGGGTTCTTCGGCTCCGGTCACATACAGGAGCCAGGGGCTGGCCAGCGCCCTGGGCCATAATAACCTGTGGATCACCTTCAGCGGATGGTGGCCTGAAAGGGGGGCCGCCATGACCACCTGTTCCTTCAAGGAGACGGAAGCCTATTCGGTATGCGGGCGTCTCGACCCGGCCAATGGGAAAGTCCTGGTGGTGGCTTCCGCAGGAAATACCGCACGCGCCTTTGCCAAAGTCTGTTCTGAGAACCGCATTCCCCTTCTGTTGGTGGTTCCTGAAATCAACCTCGACGCCCTCTGGTTCGACCAGCCCCTCCATGACTGCGTAAAACTGGTGTGCACCGCCATGGGAAGCGACTATTTCGACGCCATTCAGCTTTCGAATGCCGTTGCTGCTTCCGAAGGGTTTATTGCCGAAGGGGGCGCCAAAAATGTGGCCCGCCGCGACGGAATGGGCACCACGGTATTGTCGGCGGTGACCGCCATCGGGGAGATCCCCGGCTACTATTTCCAGGCAGTGGGTTCCGGCACGGGGGCCATCGCCGCCTGGGAGGCCAACCAGAGGTTTCTGGGCGACGGCCGCTATGGCCGCAACACGATGAAACTGATGGTTTCGCAGAACGCTCCCTTTCAGCCTATCTATGAGGCATGGCACAGAGGCTCCCGGGCCATGCTCCCCGCCGACGACCAGGAGGCCCGCACACAGGCCGCAGCCATCGACGCCAAAGTGCTCTCCAACCGCAGACCCCCCTATCCCATCGCCGGCGGATTGTTTGACGCCCTTACCGCAACCGGAGGCGACGTCCTGCTGGCCTCCAACGAAGAAGCCCGGAAAGCATCACACCTCTTCCGCGAAACCGAAGGCATCGACATTCACGCGGCAGCGGCCGTAGCTACCGCCTCTCTGATCAGCGCCATACAGTCCAAAACCATCGACCCCGAAACCCCTGTCATGCTCAACATCACAGGCGGCGGTGAAGAACGGTTTAAAGCCGCAAACCCCCTTCACTATCTCCAACCCTCCCTCATTTGTCACCCCGACGCCAGTCCTGAGGAAACCCTCGCCAGGATCAGCGCCCTCTTTTACAGGTAGGAAGAGGTATATTAATGGGATAAGGTTATTTCACGGAAAGAAATAGCCCTTATCTTTGTGGAAACCTTTCAGAAACCATAAAATATCCATGTTTAAATTTATGTTTCCACTGAAAAAAACCGCATTGCTGGTATTGTTCTGCCTTTTGCAGCTCGCTATGGCTGCACAGATCCACCCCTTCCGGAACCCCCTCCTGCCGGAGGAGGACCGGCTTGACAACCTGATTTCCCTGATGACCCGTGAGGAGAAAATCGCCTGTCTGGGCACCCGTATCGCGTTGCCGCGGCTGGGGATCAAGGGCACCCGTACCGTGGAAGGGCTCCATGGGCTGGCCTGGAGCGGCCCCGCCAACTGGGCCGTGAAAGGGAAATTTGCCTCCCCCACCACGACTTTTCCCCAGGCTATCGGACTGGCCCAGATGTGGGACCCGGAACTGCTGCGCAGGATCGCCTCCCTGGAGGCGGAGGAGGCCCGTTTCCTGGCCCAGAATGCCCGCTTCGGAAACGGAGGACTGATCGTCTTTGCCCCGAATGCCGACCTGGGCCGTGACATCCGATGGGGCCGCACCGAAGAATGCTTCGGAGAAGATGCCTTCCTGGCCGCTACCCTTACCACCGCCTTCGTCAAGGGCCTCCAGGGCGACCACCCCCGCGTCTGGAAAACCGCTTCCCTCATGAAGCATTTCCTGGCCAACAGCAACGAAAACGTGCGAACCATCAATTCGTCTGATTTTGATGAACGCCTCTTCAGGGAGTATTATGGCTATGCCTTTTACAAGGGAATCACCGAAGGGGGATCCCGGGCATACATGGCCGCCTACAACAAATACAACGGTATTCCCTGCACCGTACACCCCGTGCTGAAAAACACCACCGTCAACGAGTGGGGACAGAACGGGATCATCGCCACCGACGGCGGGGCCTTCGGATTGCTGGTGTCGGCACATAAGTATTACCCTGATCTGACGGTGGCTGCCGCAGAATGCATTAAGGCCGGCATCACCATGTTCCTCGACAATTACCGGGAGCCCCTCAACAAAGCCTTGGAAGCCAACCTGGTTACCGAAAAGGAGATCGAATGGGCCATCAGGGGGAACCTGCGGGTGCTCCTGCGGCTGGGGCTCCTCGATGAAGCCCCTGATAATCCGTATACAGCCATTGGCGTGACCGACACCATTGCCCCCTGGACCAAACCTGAAACCCATCAACTGGTCAGGGAAGCCACGGCCCGCTCGGTGGTCCTCCTTAAAAACGAACCCCGGCTTCTGCCCCTCGACAAAAATAAGATCAGCAGGGTAGCGGTCCTGGGACCCCGGGCCGACATGGTCCTCTCCGACTGGTATGCGGGGACCCCGCCTTATGCGGTTTCGGCTCTGGCCGGAATCCGCAGCGCTTTCGGCCCTGAGGTGGAAATCACTTACGCCATGAGCAACAAAGCCGACAGTGCCGTCCTTCTGGCCAGGAATGCCGACGTGGCCATCGTCTGTGTGGGGAACCATCCCCTGGGCTACAGCCTCGGCTGGGGTGTCAACCATGTGGCCAGCGACGGCCGCGAAGAGGTAGACCGCCAGGCCATCACCCTCGAACAGGAAGACCTCGTGAAACTGGTCCTCCAGGCCAATCCCCACACAGTGCTTGTGGTGGTCTCCAGCTTTCCCTATGCCATCCCCTGGTCGGCCCAGCATGTCCCCGCCATTCTTCATATCGCCCAGTCGAGCCAGGAACTGGGAAACGGCCTGGCCGACGTCCTCCTGGGAAAAGTCAACCCCTCCGGGAAGGTGGCACAGACCTGGCCCTCCTCCATCGACCACCTCCCACCCATCCTTGACTACAACATCCGGAACAACCGGACTTATATGTATACCCGCCATGAACCCCTCTTCCCCTTCGGATTCGGCCTCTCCTACACCACTTTTGCCTGGTCGGCGCTGAAAACCTCCAGCCCCGTGCTCCGCGACGGGGAAACCGTGAATATCTCCTTCACCCTCGAAAATACCGGCCACCTCGACGGCGATGAGGTGGCACAACTGTATATCAGCTTCCCCGGATCGGCTGTGGAGCGGCCTCCACTGGCCCTCAAAGGATTCCAAAGAGTGACCATCCCCCACGGGAAAAACATGGAGGTCACCATCCCCCTGAAAGCCGAAGATCTTAAATACTGGGATGAAAACCTCCATGCCTTCATCCTTGAAAAGGGAACCGTCTCCTTCTTCGTGGGAAGTTCCTCTGCCGACCGCCGGCTCACCGGAACCCTTGCCGTCAGATAAGGAGAACGGCCCCTGTTATGATGCAACAAGGTTCATGTTCAGGGCAGAAACCTTTGCACATTTCTGGACTGACATGATCAGGATCAGGAATGAATCCCAAAGAACTGAATCGGCAATATATTGTAAACAAATCATTTAAGGCAATAGATTAAAGACTTAAGATTAAAAAAAAAGGTTACTTTTATCGGACATAATAACCATTAAACCATCCTCATATGTCACTGCAAAGAATCATGATTGTCATTATTGCAGCCGCCACGATGTCGGGCTGCGCGAAGTACAGGGATTATTCGCAGGTTCCCTACGAGGAACCCAACCAAAAAGCCTGGGAGAATCCACTGGTCAACCAGATCAACAGGGAGGCGCCAAGGGCGCATTTCATCCCCTACACCACGGTAGAGCAGGCCCGCGAAGACAACAAATGGAACTCGCCGCTGGTGTTTTCACTTAACGGCAGATGGAAGTTTAAACTGGCCCAGCACCCTGATTCCCGGCCCTTCTGGTTTTTCAAGGATGATTATGACACCCGCGGATGGGACGAGATCGACGTACCTGCCAACTGGGAACAGCAGGGCTATGATTATCCCATTTATGTCAACGTGGTTTATCCCCACAAACCCACCCCTCCCGTGATCGAAGGCAACCACAATCCCGTGGGAAACTATAAGCGCACCTTTGAAGTGCCCGCCTCATGGAAAGGCAAAGAAGTATACCTCCATGCAGGTGCCGTCAGCAGCAACCTCTCCCTCTGGATCAACGGCGAGTTCGTGGGCTACAGTGAAGACAGCAAGACTCCCGCAGAATTCAACATCACCAAATACCTGAAGAAAGGAGCCAATTCCATAGCCATGGAGGTTTTCCGCTGGTGTGACGGATCCTACCTCGAGGACCAGGATTTCTGGAGGATGAGCGGCATCACCCGCGACATTTACCTGCAGGCCCGGGAACCGCAGCACATCCGTGATTTCAGGGTCTGGTCAGGTCTGGATTCAACCTATCAAAACGGCATTTTTAATCTGAGTGTCGAGTTGTCAAATTCCGCAGAAAACAGCGTTCCCGTTTTGCTGGAATTTGAGTTGAATGACGGCGCAAACAAGCTGGTTTCCTTTTCACGGGAGTTGGAAGTATCGGAGCATCGCATTTCGGTTTCAACGACCGATACGATTCCGGATGTCAAAAAATGGTCGGCCGAAATACCCAACCTGTATGAGCTGCTGATTATCCTGAAAAACAGCAGCGGCGACACCCTCGAAGTGCTCCGGCAGGATGTGGGGTTCCGCACCAGCGAAATCAAAAACGGACGTCTGCTTATCAACGGCCGGTATGTATACATCAAGGGGACCAACCTCCATGAGCACCATGAAAAAACCTGGCATCTCCAGGATGAGGAGACCATGCTGAAGGACATCAGGCTCATGAAAGCCCACAACATCAATACGGTACGCACCTCCCACTATCCCCAGCCGGAGTTGTGGTATAAGCTCTGCAATATCCATGGTCTTTATCTGGTTAACGAGGCCAATATCGAATCCCACGGCATGGGTTACGGGCACAGGTCTTTGGCCAAGGATTCCGTTTGGAAGGCGGCCCACCTCTTCCGCACGGAAAACATGTTCGAACGCGATAAAAACCAACCTTCGGTGGTGATCTGGTCACTGGGCAACGAAGCCGGCAACGGCGTCAACTTTTATGCCACCTACGACTACCTCAAATCGGTCGATACCACCCGGCCTGTGCAATATGAACAGGCCCACCAGGACCGCAACACCGACATCGTCTGTCCCATGTATATGGGAATCGGACACATGGAAAAATATGCCCAGTCCAACCCGGCCCGGCCCCTGATCCAGTGCGAATATGCCCATGCCATGGGCAACAGCGTAGGCAACCTCCAGGATTACTGGGATGTGATCGAAAAATACGACGCCCTCCAGGGAGGAATCATCTGGGACTGGGTGGACCAGGGACTCCTCACACAGGATGAGGAAGGGAAACCCTTCTGGGCATACGGGGGCGACTTCGGTCCCGACTCCCTTTATACCGACGGCAACTTCTGCTGCAACGGACTGGTCAACCCCGACAGGGGAGTGAAACCTTCCCTGCTGGAGGTGAAGAAAGTATACCAGTACATCGGCTTCCGGCCGGTCAACCTGGTCACGGGTGAAATCGCCATCGTCAACAAATATGCCTTCAGGGACCTCTCAGATTTCGATTTTTCGTGGGAGGTGACCGGTGACGGGAAGGTGATCTCCTCCGGAACCCTGCCAAACCTGGCGGCTGCACCGGGAGAGGTGGTGAATGTCAGACCTGGGTTCACCATTGAACAGCAACCCGGAACAGAGTACTTTCTGATCCTCAGGGCAAAAATCAGAGAAATCCGCGGACTGGAGGAAGCTGGTTGGGAAGCCGCCGCCGAGCAGTTTGCACTTCCCTATTTCCGGGAGGCCGCACCTCTGGCTGTCCATAAATTGCCCAAAGTGAGCGTGGAGGAAACCGAAACTTCGGTCACCGTAACCGGTGAAGGGTTCAGCGTCGCCTTTGATAAAAGCACCGGCATCATGACCAGCTACAAGAAGGGAGAAACCGAATTTCTGAAACTCGGCCCCATCCCCGATTTCTGGAGGGCGCCCATTGACAACGACTATGGCAATGGCCTCGACAAACGAAGCAGGGTTTGGCGTAAAGCCGGGGAAACCCGCAAAATCACCTCCGTGAAACTATTGGAGCAAGAGTCGGCAGCAAGGGTAATCCTGGACTTTAACCTGGTCAATGATACAGAAGAACCCATCGCCACTTACCAATCGGCCTATACCATCTATGGCTCAGGCGACGTCAGGGTGGATAACCATTTTAAAATGGCCAAAGAGGGATTGCCTGAGATCGTCCGCATGGGCATGAACCTGATTATGCCACGTCGCTTCGACCAGGTCACCTGGCTGGGCCGCGGACCGCAGGAGAACTACCAGGACCGCAAAACCGGCGCCTTCGTAGGCCTTTACAAACTGCCGGTCTCGGGCTTTTACTTCCCTTATGTGCGACCCCAGGAAAACGGCAACCGTACCGACGTCCGCTGGGCCGCCGTGACCGACTCCACCGGCAACGGCCTCCTCTTTAAGGGAATGCCCCTGCTGGAGGTCACCACCCACCACCAGATCATGGAAGACTTCGAATCACCTGTCAGAACCGTCGGCAGGTTTGTCGACGGCCAGAAAGTCATCAACCGTCATGTGAACGATGTCATCCCCCGCGACCTCACCTCCGTCAACATCGACTTCAAACAGATGGGCGTAGGTGGCGACAACAGCTGGGGCGCCTGGACACACGACCAGTACCGGCTGACCGCCAAAGAGTACACCTACTCCTTCCTCATGCATCCCGTCAATGCCGGCGACGACCTCTCCGAAGCTGCCAGGATTTCCTACAAACTGTAAACCCGCAGGATCTCCACATTGCCAGTAAAACTTGCATCACGATTTCAATCTTGTGATCACCAGAAGCCGCCCCACTCCCGGGGCGGCTTCTTTTTGGTATCTCACCTTAAATCCCTTCTGCAATCGCCGATGCAGAACCTTCTGAACTGTGCCTTGGTAACCGCGTGCAAAAATCTTCAGATCCCTGGTGACAGGTCAGCTGTTTTCACTATCTTTAGTCCAGGCCACATAACGCCAAGCGAAGATGAGCAACAAGGAGATTTTCATTCTATCCGATCCGATGGTGGAACCTTCTCCGGAATTCCTGAAGGAGGTCCTTAAAGAAAAATACGACTGGTGGACAGAGATCCGTGACCATGTGACGGAACTTTACCCCCATATTACGGAAGTCTGGAAATACTACAACGACGGGAAGCAATGGCTTTACCGGCTGATGCAGAAGAAAAACACCATTTTCTGGCTGGCGGTCATGGCTGATTCTTACCGGATCACCTTTTACTTCCCGAAAAAGGCTGAGGCGCTGATTACGGCTTCAGACCTGCCGGAAGAGATGAAGGCGGACTTTCTCACCGCACGCTCCTCCGGTCAGATACGGCCCATTTCCCTGAAGATGGAACGTGCTTCCGACGTGGAACGCGTAAAGCAGTTGGTCGCCCTGAAGCTGACCATCAAATAGGGCCATTGCGCCCGAAGGAAATAGATTAAAAGCGCCGGTCGGGAATTATCGCCGGAAAGGGATTAGAACCGGTCGGGGATTAGCGCCAGCCGGGGACTAGAGCCGGTCGGGGATTAGAACCGGTCGGGGATTAGTGCCGGTCGGGGATTAGCGCCGGTCGGGATTGCGGTAAGACAGGTAACCTCCTCCGGATGCAAAGGCATCAGCGCCGGAGAAGTTTCCGCAGCAGAGGAACCATATTTTGTGTATAGCGGTAAAAGCCCAGGTCGGTGAGGTGCACCCCGTCGACACTCTCCTCCAGGTCGGAGCCCGTCAGCCCTTTGGCGCTGACATACCAGAGGTGGCGGTCGCCCTGGCGCTTCATCTCCTTAAACAGCTCCTTCAGCAGATGGTTTTCCTCACCGATCACCGAGGCCATGTACTGGTCGTAAAAGATCGAGGAGTAATGGAGGTTTTCGACCAGAACCAGGGGTGTTTCCGGATGTTTTTCCCTGAGGATTTCCACGAACCTGACATATTTTTCATTCATCTGGGCCACGGTGACGTTAGGGAGACAGTCTATGACAAAACAGGAGGCGTCGATGGAGGCCATGGCTTCGGCCACTTCCAGGTCGAGCTGGCCGTTGCCGCTGAATCCCAGGTTGATGGTTTCGCGGTCGAGCATCCGGGAGAGCTGGGCGGGGTAGGCCATACCCGGGCGTGAGGCGCATCCTCCCTGGGTGATGCTGGTTCCATAGAAAACCACTGGTTTGGTTCGGCGGGGCGAATCCACCTGTGGCCCCGAGAGGAAGGCGTTTTTCTCCACGCCGATCTCCAGCGAGGACACCCCGTCATATAAGGGCAGGTAAAGCATATACTCCCTCTCCTCCCCCGTCATATGGTCCACCAGCAGGGCGGTGGAGGCTTTTCCCGAAGGGCGGCCGGTATTCACATAACGCCATTTCCCGTCGACCTGGGCATAGAGGTCCACGCCCTTGATACCGGTTGGGGCAAAGTGGTTCATGACCACATCGCCGGTTACCGCCCACCGGCAGGCGATGGTCTTGGAGCCGGTCCGGAACCGCACGGCCAATCCGGCACTGTTCTGGGCAAGCGACCACAGCGGGGGCCGTGTCCTGCTTTCCAGGGAGAGCGGCAGCCGGCTATAACGGGTAGGGGTATCCTCAAATCCCTTTCCCAGGAGTACAAATTCCGAGGCATCCCTGAACTCCAGGCTGTCAGTAGGCGCAGCTCCTGCCCATCCTGAGAGCAATACCATTCCAAGCAACAGGGAAAAAACCAGCTTGAGGTCAGGATGAAGGCATACGGTGAGGTGGGAGCGGGGGGGTGTCCCCCGGTCAGTACAAGGCGAGGAGGCCCGTCGCTGTACGCCCATCAGAGCAGAGGGCAGACGAAGGGAGAGGATAGTCTTCATACAAATCAGGGAATTACACGACGGTCAATACACAGAATGTGGTGTGGAGGTGAGTACGAGCCTGGCCTTTTTCACTCCCTTTGCCGATGCTTCAAAGAGGATTTCTCCGGGAGTTTCCGAAGCCTGGACCAGGGCGGTGAGCTGCCCGCTGAAGAGGGGCATGACCGGCGACTGGAACGGGGTGAGGCAGACGGAATTGCCGTTCGCCGCCGCCTTGTACTGGCCGGCGCCCTGCACTGTAAAGGAGATCTCACGGCTGTCATGCGGACAGAGGTTTCCCTCCTTATCGACGACCCTGACGTTGATGAAGGCGATATCGCGGCCATCGGCACCGATGACACTCCGGTCGGCCGACAACTCAATATGGTGGGGCTTGCCTGCCGTGTGCATCTCCTTCACCTCAGCCTCCTTTCCTTGCGCATCGTAGGCCACCACACGTACCGTTCCCGGCTCATAGCGGGTCTCCATCCACATCAGGCGGTATCTTTTCTGGCGGTCGAAAGCCTCCTGTGAGGCCTTGTTGTCACTGCCCTCCAGGGTGACCGAGAGATCCTTGGTGCGCCGCCCCTGGCTTTTTCCGTTGATAAATAGTTCCGCCGAGGGATAGCTGGTGTAAACCATCACGGGAACCACCTCCCCCTCATGGCCCTGCCAGTTCCAGTGGGGCAGGATATGAAGGGTGGAGACCTTGTCGTTCCAGTGGCTGCGATAGAGGTAATAACGGTCTTTGGGGATTCCCGCCAGGTCGACAATGCCGAAAAGGGAGCTGTGGCTCGGCCAGTCGGTATAATAGGGGGTGGGTTCTCCCAGATAGTCGAAGCCGGTCCACACAAACTCCCCGATGCAGTATTCCAGGTCATCGTGCTGGATGAAGTTGTCTTCGGGCAGGTCAGACCAATCGCAGTGTTCCAGGTCGTAGGAGGAGCTCTGGTGGTCTTCATATTTGGCCATAGAGCGGCGCACTGCCGGCAGTTTGTATACGCCGCGGGAGCTGACCGTGGAAGCCGTTTCGGCACCCAGGACAATCTCCTGAGGCAGTCTTTTGAAGGCGTCACGGTAACGGTGCGACCTGTAGTTGAAACCGGCCACATCCATGACGGCCGCAAAATTATTGGCAGCCACCACATCCACATGGTCCATCCCCTGGGTCACCGGCCTTGTGGGATCCTCGCGGTGGCAGATGTCCTGAAGAAAACGGGCAATCTTGGGCCCGTTGACGGTGCCCTGGTCGGGCACCTCGTTGCCAATGCACCACATCAC
The DNA here is from genome assembly GCA_012729335.1 of Bacteroidales bacterium. Lineage (GTDB taxonomy): Bacteria > Bacteroidota > Bacteroidia > Bacteroidales > Prolixibacteraceae > UBA1413. The sequence continues at coordinate 88,180 of JAAYDJ010000036.1, forward strand.
CACGCTGGGGTTGTTCCGGTAGTGACGCACCAGATTCGTGAGGTCCTTTTCGGCCCACTCATCAAAATAAATATGGTAGCCGTTTCTCATTTTAGGCGATTTCCACTCATCGAAGGTTTCGGCCATGACCATCACGCCCATTTCGTCGCACGCCCTGACCAGCTCCGGAGCCGGCATGTTGTGGGAAGTGCGGATGGCATTGACACCCATCTCCTTCATGATGCGCACCTGCCGGCGGATGGCGGCCTCATTGACGGCGGCTCCCAAGGGCCCCAGATCATGGTGGTTGCACACCCCTTTGAACTGCGTCCTCTTGCCATTGAGGAAAAATCCCTTGCCGGGGATTACCTCCAGGGTGCGTATTCCAAACCGTGTGGTGTACTCATGACTTAAGGTCTCCCCCGCATACAGCCGCGATACGGCTGTGTACAGGTGGGGGTGGTCTGTATCCCACAGGGCAGGCTGCTCCACCACCATGTGCTGTTCGATGACACCCTCGTCAAAGCGCGTGAGCCCGCTTTTTGCCGAGGCGACCCTGCGCCCCTGTGCATCGCGGATTTCAGTGACCAGGGCGACGGAAGAACTTTCCATCCCGGCAGGCTTTTCCACCGTGGTGCGTACCACCACCCGGGCAAAATCCTCCCTGACCACCGGGGTGGTGATCTGCGTCCCCCATACGGGAATGTGCAGGCCTGAGGTCACCCGCAGATGGACATTCCGGTATATACCTGCACCGGGGTACCAGCGCGACGACTCCGGAAAGTTCTCGAGCCGCACGGCCAGCAGGTTTTCCTCTCCGGGAAGCAACAAATCCGTGACATCAAAATGAAATGAGTTGTAGCCGTAAGGCCAGAAACCCGCCTCCCTGCCATTGACATAGACCCGGGCGTTGCTCATGGCCCCGTCAAAGAGGAGCGACGCCCGCATGCCGGGTGTAAATTCAGGAACGGTGAACCTGAGCCGGTACCACCCCACCCCGATAAAAGGAAGGCCTCCCGTACGGCCTGCATGAGCCAGCGCCTCCTGCTGCCCGTCCTGCGTGATGGCCATTTTCTGCAAATCATTGTGGGCATCGAAAGGCCCATAAATCGCCCAGTCGTGGGGTACGGTCACCGCCTGCCACGAATCATCGCTGAACCCGGGCTGCATCGCCTGCGCAGGATCCTCCCGTGTAAACCTCCACCCCTTCTCCATCATCCGCTCACTCCCCGGTTGCGCCGCAGATTCAACAAAAAAGGAACCAAAAAGAAAAAACAGCAGGGTGTAAAATGGTGCTCTCATGTGTAATAATTTTTGCGTTCAATTGGTTGAACTGGTGTCAGACCTGTAATATACATGTGGCCATGCTTGCGGTGATTTTCCGTTTTCAGCGGCCGCAAAGTATTGTTTCGCCATTTATTTCAACCCAAAAATAGCAGAAATTTAGTATTTTCGGCATCCAAAAGTCCCATCATCGTGATCGGCAGAGACCAGAAACTTGCGTTGAAGAACGGGGAACCTGAAGCCTTCAGGCTTCTTTTCGGAATACTGTACCCCCGTATGAAAGGGTACTGCCGGCTTTTTATTCACGAACAAAACCAGGTGGAAGACCTCATCCAGGAGGTATTTCTCACCCTCTGGGAAAAACGGGGCTCCATCGATCCTGAAAAGAGCCTCGAAAGCCTGGTGTTCGTTTCGCTCCGTAACCGCTGCCTGAATCACCTGAAAGCCTCCCGAATGAGGGACGGGAACCTGGAGGTCTCACAACTCCGCGTCAACGAATTGCAATACCTCTATCATCTTGACTTTCTCGATAAGGAAGAGAGAAGTCTGGAGGAGGAGCTGGCGGTGGCCTTTCACCAGGCCGTGGACGCCCTTCCTCCGCGGATGAAACAGGTGTTTATGCTTTGTAAAATGGAAGGACGCCGGCAAAAAGAGGTGGCCGAAGAACTGGGAATTACCGTCAAAGCCGTGGAAAAACAGATCGCCGAAGCCAAAGAACGCATCACCCGGCAACTCTCACGGCAGTATCCCCTGCTCGCCTTCCTCATCCCCCTGCTCCTGAACTGAATTCCGGCATACGAACTGAATTCCGGCGGACAAACCTGACACCATCCCTTTTCCCCGGAGTCTCCGCCCGCAACCAAAGATATTCACAGCAAGTCCCAAAAAGGAACATTCCTGACCACCCGGGAAAGTCAAAAAAAAAAAGAGAATTCAGGGTAGGGTTTTCTCCGGTCAATTTGTACTCCTGATATAGAAACCTATGGAAGACATTATCAACAAATATCTTGAGGATACGGCCACCGATTCCGAAAAGAAGGAGTTGCTGGCCTGGCTCAGGAACAGGGAAAACCGGAAAGCGTTTTTTTTTCATAGATCAGTTTGGGAAAAACGACTGGGGGGTAGCCGGATTCCTGCCGCAGGTGGGGAGACCTGGCAGCGTATCCAGTCGGGTTTGTTGGAGAGAAGTTGTGAAGGATGGCAGAAATCAAGGAGGCTCACGCAGTTTCTGAGATACGCTGCCATCTTTTTCTTTCTCACCACGTTGGGTTTCTCTATGTTATGGATTGTACAGGGACGTCATTCGGGGAATGAAACGGAGACCCGGGTCATGGCCGACCAGGGGCAGATTTCGCGGGCCGGGCTGCCCGATGGCACACAGGTATGGATCAATTCAGGTTCGGCCATCAGCTATGATGGTGATTTCGGGATCAAAAACAGAGAAGTGCGTCTGACGGGGGAGGCCTATTTCGAAGCCCAAAAGGGCAACCGCCATCCCCTTGTGGTGAATTGCGGGGAGCTTCTGGTCAGGGTAACGGGCACCCGGTTTAATGTCAGCGCCCTGCCCGGCAGCCCGAACATCGAAGTGGTGCTCGAGGAAGGTTCCGTGGAACTGCTCAGGGAGCAGAACGCCACCTTCCATTACACCCTGAAACCCGGGGAAATGGCCTCCTTCGACCTGACCCGCAAGAAAATGACGGTCACCACCGTGAATACCCGCCGCATCACCTCCTGGAAAGAAGGGATCATCAACATATATGACCAGACCCTGGAAGAGGTGGTCCTGAAACTCAGAAGCCGCTACAACCAGGAATTCGTGGTTGACCCCGGGGTGAAGGAGTATCACTATACGTTCTCGATCAGCAAGGAATCACTCCAGGAGATCATCGCCCTGATCGAGAAGATTACCCCCGTAAAAGCCGTCCAGGAAGGAAATGTGATCACTTTCGGGCCAAAAAAGCAGGGACCTGGCAGGGGTAAGTGAACCAAAAAGCCGGAAAGTGCTGCAACACTTCCCGGCCCGATACTTACCATCTGCCGATGATAAATAGATTTATTGACCTAAAATCATGTAAAACTATGAAAAATTTCAAGTGGAAAGGGAGGGGATTGCCTCCGTACAGCAACAAATGGTTTAAAGTTATGAAACTGACGATTTTCTTTATGTTTCTTGGGCTGATGCAATTGTCGGCCAGTGTGTACAGCCAGAACACCCGGCTTACCCTCGATGTGAAAAATGCCAGTGTAATTGATGTTCTGGAGGAGATCGAGGAGCAGACCGAGTTCCGGTTTGCCTACAGTTCGCAGTATATTGACCTGAACCGACGGGTGACGGTGGCTGTCGATAAAAAGAGCATCCAGGAGACCCTGCACCAGGTATTTGATGAAGCAGGGGTGACCTTTACGGTGACCGACCGGCAGATCCTGCTTTACCCGGGGAAGATGGTCTCTGAGTCGGTCTCTGGGCAGCAGCCGGTGGTGGTTTCCGGAACGGTGACCGATTCGCGGGGAGGGGCACTTCCGGGGGTGACCGTGGTCATCCGCGGAACCACCACGGGAACCATCACCGATTTTGACGGCAACTACAGCCTGTCGAATGTCCCCGACAACGGCGTGCTGGTCTTTTCATTTGTGGGGATGAAACCCCAGGAGATTCCGGTAGCGGGGAAAACCTCGTTGAATGTCACCCTCGAGGAGCTGATCTTTGGTGTGGACGAGGTGGTGGTGACGGCCCTTGGCATCAAAAGGGAGGAGAAAGCCCTGGGATATGCCGTGCAGGCCGTTTCCGGAGAGGGGTTGCAGACCGTCAAAGGCATAGATGTGGGGACTTCACTGACCGGGAAAGTGGCCGGTATGCTGGTGAAAAACAGTCCCGAGTTCACTGCGGAGCCTGTGATTGAGATCCGCGGGGAAAACCCCCTGTTGGTCATCGACGGAGTACCTTACGGCAACATGAGCCTGCGGGATATCCCCTCTGACGATATTGAAAGCATCAGTGTGCTGAAGGGAGCCACAGCCTCTGCTTTGTACGGATATCGCGGAGCCAGCGGAGCCATTATGGTCACCACCTACCGAGGTAGCAGCAACAAGGGCTTCTCGGTTTCTGCCAACAGCAGTACCATGTTCACCGCAGGCTACCTGGCCATCCCTGAACTCCAGTCCACCTACGGAAGAGTCCTGAAAACCAATCCCGACGGCTCCTTACAGTATGTGCAGTCGGCCGATGGCTCCTGGGGAGCCCCTATGGAAGGACAGACCGTCATTCAGTGGGATCCGGTTTCAAAATCCATGAAACCCATGCCTTATCTGCCTATCGGAAAGGACAACTTCCGCAACTTCCTGGAACAGGGCTATATTTTGAACAACAATGTCAACCTGGTCCAGCAGGGTGAATTGGGAAGCCTTCGCTCTTCAGTCTCCTGGGTACAGAACAAAGGCCAATATCCCAACTCCAAATTTGATAAAATCACCTATTCCATCGGCGGCGAGATGAAACTGAATAAGTTCACTCTTGCATCCAATGCAAGCTACAACAAACATTTCTCTCCCAATAAAGGTTTCAGCGGGTATACCGGATATGATCCCATGTACAGCCTTCTGATCTGGTCGGCAACCGATTGGGACATCCGTCAGTACAAAGACTACTGGGTGGTACCCAATGAGGTACAGAACAGTAGCTACACCGCAGGGAACAACAACCCCTATTTTGACAGGTATGAAAGAACACACTCTGTCAACAAGGACATTTTTAATGGAACACTTTCGGCCAACTATGATTTTCTCTCGTGGCTGAAAGGTACCCTGCGGGTGGGTTACGACACTTACAGTGACAGACAGGACATACAGGTTTCCAAGGGTTCATTCCAGGGGGCTGGCAGCGCCAGAATGATTCCAAACGGAACTGAAGTATGGGGTGAATCACAAAAAGGCTCCTATAACCTGGGATTAAGCCGGGGATTCAGTATAAACAATGACCTGATCTTTACCGGGAATCATGCTTTCGGTGATTTTACAGTCGACGGCCTGGCTGGGGGATCGCTCTTTTACGGACAGGATGAGGGAATCGAAACCCGCACCCGAGGGGGGCTTTCCATACCCGGGTTTTATTCCCTCAAGGCGTCTGTTGATCCGGTGCTGGTAGCTTCCATGTTATATCGCAGACAGGTGAACAGCTTATACGGCCGCCTGGGCGTATCCTGGAAAAACTTCATCTTTGCGGAGGCGACCCTGCGTAACGACTGGGTATCCACCCTTCCAGAGACCACCCGGTCCTATTCCTATCCTTCGGTATCAGGAAGCCTGATCCTTTCGGAACTGCTGCCATCCACCAATTGGCTCTCCCTCTGGAAACTGAGGGGATCCTGGGTAACTGTCAAGAATCCCGCAGCGATCTATGCCATCAATTCGGTTTTCTCCATTACCAACAATGCATGGAGTACACTCAGTTCGGCCAAACTCCCCACCACCATCAGGGGTACCGATGTGCTTCCCGAAGCTTCCGAAACCTTTGAAATAGGTACCGTAGCCAATTTCTTTAAAAACAGAGCTTCAGTCGATGTAACCTACTACAGCAAAAGGATGTACGACTTCCTGAAATCAACGGGAATCAGCTCTGCATCAGGGTACTCCAACAACTACATCAATATCGACGAGGAGATCACCCGCAGGGGTGTGGAATTGACCCTGAACGGCACCCCGGTAAAAACCAATGATGTGAAATGGGATATTTCGGTGAACTGGTCAAAATTTGCCCGTTACTTCACCCAACTAGATTCTCTCTACTCAGCCGACAGGTTGTGGGTAAAAGAGGGAGAAAGGGCTGATCCCTACGTTCTCCGTGATTTCCTGAAAGACCCCAACGGGAACATCATTCACAACACCAGCGGACTTCCCCTCTTTGCCAGTTACGACTCCAAGTACGGAAACGCCGATCCCGACTGGATCTGGGGATTCAGCACCTCACTAAATTATAAAAACTTGGTTCTCAGCGCATCCCTCGACGGAAGGGTGGGAGGTCTGGCCCAGTCACTCACCGAAATGTACATGTGGAGATCGGGAGGTCATCCCAACTCCCTGACCCCGGAACGCTACCTTGATGCCACACAGGGAGGAAAGAACTATATTGGCCAGGGGGTTAAAGTCGTTTCCGGAACGGTGACCTACGACACTTATGGCAGAATCACCAACGATACCAGGACATTCGCCCCCAACGATGTGGCCACCACCTATAAATCCTATATCGAAGCCCTTCACAAAGGGACTGCCTGGGGAGGCGCCCCCTCACCCACCGAAGCCTATGAGACCACTTTCCTGAAAATCAGGGAAATGTCGCTCACCTGGTTCCTGCCCGACAAAATCTCTTCCAAGATCGGGGCAAGAGATGTCTCCTTGTCTGCCGTAGGGCAAAACCTGTTCTATTGGGCAAAGCAATTCAAGTATTCAGACATCGACGGAGGTTCTGAGAACTTTATCGATCCTTCGCAGAGATATATCGGTTTGAATGTAAAACTGAACTTCTGATCCACCATTACGCTTTGAATAAAGTATAACTGTTTAAAAAAGAACAAAATGAAAAATCTCAATAAAATCATAAGCGCAGGGTTGGTTCTCGTGTTTTTCTTTCTGACAGGTTGTGAGAAATTTGAAGAGATCAACACCAATCCCGATACCATCACCCGGTCAAGTGCCGCCATGATCTGTACCGGAGTCATCCTTGACAACATCAAGTTTAACGGCAGGGATGCCCATGCTTTCATGCAGCCCAACGCCCTCTCGAAATATCTGGGGTATGCCAATCAGAGCCAGATGCCCTCACAGTACAACAAACTGGATGCAACAGGTTTCGGCGGAATGACCATGCTTCCCAACATCGACAAAATGGTGGAGTATGCCGAAGGGACCGTCATGGAGAACTCCTACAGGGGCATTGCCAAGTTCATGCGCGCCTGGATGTTCTGGCGCCTGACCATGCAGGTCGGCGACATCCCTTACAGTGATACCAATCAGGGGGATGAAGGCAACTACCGGCCCAAATACGACAGCCAGGAAAGCGTGATGATTGCCATCCTGAACGAACTGAAAGAAGCCGACGACTATTTCTCCAAAGGGGTGACCTTCAATGGAGATCCCACGCCTTATGCCGGCAATCCAGACAAATGGAGGCGGGCTACCAACGCTTTTGCCCTGAAGGTGCTCATCAGCCTGAGCAAAAAAGCCGACGTCGCCTCCCTCGATGTGAAAAACCGTTTTGCAGCCATCGTGTCAGGCGGTCATCTCCTGGAATCCTCCACCGGTTTCCTGGGACTCAACTACAATGCCACCAACATGCACCCGATGTCGGGCACCAATGACCTCTTTACCAGCCGCACCGACATCAGTTCCCTGCTGATCGACAACCTGAAGCTCCTCAACGACCGCCGGCTCTTTTATTTCGCCGATCCTGCCGCTGCAAAACTCGCTGCCGGGATCCCCGAAAACGATATGGCCGCCTATGTGGGCGCCGACGTCTCCATCAGCTATGACGAACTCACGGCTGAACATCTCAAAGGCAATTATTCCCTGCTCAACTCCCGTTACCTCAAGGAAGCCACTTCAGAGCCTCGGATGATGCTCACCTATGCCGAGCAGCAGCTGATCCTGGCTGAAGCACGGATACTGGGGTGGATCACCTCCGGAAATGCCAAAGATTACTACGAATCGGGAGTATTGTCGGCCCTGCAAGCCATTGGTATCACCAAAGCAAGTTATGCCCACGGTAAACCCATCGATCTGGCCTACCTCAACGGATATTTTACCGGAGAGGCAGCCTTTAAGGAAAACCCCGCTGACCAGCTGAAACAAATCTGGATGCAGAAATACATCCTCAACTTCATGCAGGATGCCGAATCAAGCTATTTCGAATTCCGGCGTACCAACTATCCCCCCTTCCCTCTTAATCCTGCAACCAACCTGAATGAGAACAACCCCAACGGGTTCCCCATGCGGTGGCTCTACCCGGGATCGGAAACCAACTACAACAGGGAAAACCTTATAGAGGCCCTCAACAGGCAGTACGAAGGATACGATGAAGTGAACAAACTGATGTGGATTTTAAAATAATTCGTTGAAAGTGTGAGCCGGAAACAATTTCCGGCTCACCTTATTTCTACACCTCACCGGCCATAATCCACCATGCCCTTCTCCACCCGCCATTCTCTTCTTCGCAGGTTCCAGGTCACCCTCCTGATGTGGTGTCTGGTTTTCAACCTGATGGCGCAGAATGTCGCCTGGGACAATACACGGGACAAGAGATGGCCTGCAGGGTTTACGCAGGGGGAGATTCCGTCCTCTGTCGACACCACCTTACAAAAAGCCTGGTTTTACGCAGCCTGCGGAGAGACCCCCCGTCCTTTGCTGGTATCGCTTCACACCTGGAGCGGGGACTACACGCAGGAAGATCCCCTGGCCGCGGAGGCCATGCTGCACAACTGGAATTACATCCATCCCGATTTCCGGGGAGCCAACAACCACCCGGGGGCATGCGGCAGCCCGCTGACCATCGCCGACATGGCCGATGCCATCCGTTATGCCAGGGACCACTCCCCGGCAGGCACTGCGGAAATCCATGTGGCCGGGGTTTCCGGAGGAGGCCATGCCGCCCTGATGGCTTTTCTGCAGCTCCCCGTAGAAGTGGCCAGTTTCAGCGCCTGGGTTCCCGTTACCGACCTGGAAGCCTGGTACCATGAATCCCTGGCCCGGAAAAACAGGTATGCCGTTGATGTACTGCGCTGCACCTCCCACGGGGATACCCTCGGCATCACGGAGGCACACAGCAGATCTCCCCTCTTTGCCCCCATAAAGGTGGAACGGAAGGGCAAAACCACCCTAAGGATCTATGCCGGCATCCATGATGGGTATACCGGTTCGGTGCCCATCTCCCATGCCGTGACCTTTTTTAACCGCATGGCCCGGGAATGGCATCCTTCCAACCGGAAACTGCCTGTGACCCCCGATCTGCTGCTGAAGCTGGTCACCAGCAGGACCCACAGCCAACCTGAAACCCTCCTCACCCTGGCAAACCGGAAAGTACACCTTCTCAGGGAAGCTCCCGGTCTGTCACTGACCCTCTTCGAAGGAACCCATGAGATGCTGGTACCCCAGGCCTTCTCCCTGATTCCGGCACAGGGACAGGATTACCGGCTGAACCGGACCATCCTGACCATCGGCGACTCCAACGGTGCCGCCATCAACGGATGGCCCCGCCAACTCAGCGCCCTGCTTCCCTGGTCACGCATCATTAACCTCTCTGTTTCAGGAAATACCATCGGGTTCGACAACCTGGGCCGGCACGCCCTGAATACCCTGCGCAACCTGAATCAGTACCTCGATTCAGCAATCACCCTCACCGGCGGGAACCAGGGTCCTGACTGCATCATCTTCGGACTGGGGACCAACGATGCCAAGCAGGTTTTTGCCGACAGTACCCAGGTGGCGGGAGATAATATGGAACTGCTGCTTCACAGTACGAAAAGCTGGTTCCGGGAGAAAGGAGTTCCCATCCCCCGGCTTATTGTACTCACGCCACCGCCCATGGAGGAACATCTTGCCGACCATGCAAAATATGGCGGTGGAAACCAAAGGATTTCAACGCTGAACAGATTCCTGAAAAGAGCGGCCCACAAACAAGGGGCCCATATCATCGATATCCATGCTCTCTTCCCCGGAAACACACCGGGGCATACTACCGACGGGGTGCACCTGACGGGGGAAGCGCAACTGCGTGTGGCCCAGGAAATCATCGCCACCCTGATGCATTGAGATGTCACAGGTCCCCTGATAAGCTGAGGTTTTCCTCAGAAACAACAGGCCACGATGGCAGGAGCAGAAACAAACTTCCGGTTCCGGAAGATGCTCCTCATGTCACAAAACCAAGGAAAAAAGATATGCGAACGACCATCCATTTCATGCTGGCCCTATTAATCATGGCAGGGTTCAGCCATTGCAGCACCCCCACCGGGGATAGGAGTTATCGTCATCCGGTTCCGGCCACCGCCGACAGCAACATCGTGCTTCCGCCGGCATGGGCATTCGGAACGCTCTATGGCGGATATACCGACCAGGAAGGAACCATTGGCACCATCAGGGAGATCCTGGCACACGACTACCCCATTGATGCCTATTGGATCGACTCCTGGTTCTGGAGTCATGCCGACCATGGAATCGGCCCCCATAAGTACATCGATTTTATCGCCGATACGGTGGCCTACCCCGACCGGAAGGCGATGTGGGACTTCATGGAACAACATCACATCAAAGGGGGTTTCTGGGTTTGGGACTGTATCCAGGAAACCGGAAACGAAGCAGCCTTTCATGAATTTAAGGAAAAGGGGTACTTCAGGGATATCTACATGAATACGAATCCCTGGCACAATAAGAGCACCAGCACAGCCATGCACCGCGAGGGAGAAGGCGAAGAGGGGACTCCGACGGGAAATATCAATTTCGACGATCCTGAAGCGGCAGCCTGGTTTAAAACCCGCATGAAACACTTTTTCGATGAAGGTGCTGACTTCATTAAGCTCGACCGCACCACCCGGCTCAGCGTGGTCCGCACCATGTTCGAGATCAGTCAGGAATACGGCCGGGAAACACGTGGAAGAGGGTTTATGCTTTCGCATATGGACGGCCTCGACGATGAAGCGTTCAAGCGCTATCCCACCAAGTGGACCAGCGATACCCGCAGCGACTGGTCCATAGAAGAACCCCTCAAGGAATTCAACCCCTGGGTGCCCCGTGTCGCCTTCCGGGAAAATATTGCCCTCTACACCGACCCTGAGAAAAAAAGCAGCCGGATACCTTTTCTCACCAACGACACCGGAGGGTTCGACATGGGAAACACCACCGAACTGGACGAAGAGCTTTTTATACGCTGGATGCAATTCTCCATCTTTACCCCTATTACCTCCCTTTTTTCGCAGCCTGAGAATCCCACAGGCAACCTTCCCTGGAAATACTCCCCACTGGCCGATTCACTCTTCAGAACATACGCCCACCTGAGGATGCAGCTCTTTCCCTATCTTTACTCCTATGCACACCAGCACAGACTTACAGGAATCCCTATGATCCGCACCATCCCTGGTGAACGCTACACTTACCGCCTCGGCCATGAATTGCTGGTAGCCCCGGTGGTGACCCGGGGTGCCGTCACCAGGAAAGTGCCTTTCCCGGAAGGAGAATGGATATCCCTCAGACAAGGAATCTCCTACAAAGGAGATACCACCTGCCAGGTGCAGGCCCCTCTGGAAGAAATCCCCGTGTTTGTAAGAAAAGGTGCGGTTATTCCCATGCGGGAGTATGCCTCTTCCATTGAAAAAGGGAACAATGACCTCCTCCATCTCCATATTTTTCCCGGTGAAAAAAGCGCATTCACACTCATTGAGGATGATGGGAGCAGCAACGATTACCTCAGCGGGATCTATGCACAGACCACCATCACCCAGGAGGGGTCATCTGAAATGGTCACCGTGACCATCGATCCGGTCAAAGGGAGTTACATGGGAATAAAAGAGACAAGAAAATGGCACTTCCATATCCTGTGCGACAAACACCCCGAAAAAGTGGTCCTCGGTAACCGGGAAATCCTTTTCAACTGGATAGAAAAGGAGGGCATTTGTTCCGTAGAAACCGGTCCTCTCCCGCTGAAGAAGGGCACCCGCCTCAAGGTTGTTTTCTGAAGAGGCGCTTGCTTTTTTTAAGCCATTTTCCTTAGTTTTGGATAAAAATAGGGAGAATGAAAAGGAATGAGTGATCGAACCGCGACCCCTTTTGGAGTGGTGGCACTTTTTGCCGCAGCCATGGGCTTTCTGGAGGCCATCGTGGTAGTTTACCTGCGGGCCCTTTACTACCCCGGTGGATTCACCTTTCCGCTCGCCCCCATGGCTCCCCACATCTTCAGGGCGGAGCTGGTCAGGGAGGTGGCCACCCTGGTGATGCTGGGGGCGGTGGCCCGGCTGGCCGGCAGAAACCGCCTTCAACGCCTGGGAGCCTTCCTCTTCGCCTTTGCCGTCTGGGATATCCTCTACTATGCAGCCCTGAAGATCTTCCTCGACTGGCCGGCCTCCCTTTTCACCTGGGACATCCTTTTCCTGATTCCCGTCACCTGGGTGGGCCCTGTCCTTGCACCGGTCATCAACTCCCTGACCATGATCGCCATGGCCTGGCTCTGGCACTCCCTCGACAGGCACCATCCCCCGCTCTCCCTCCACCCTGCCGAATGGCTGCTCACCTTTTCCGGGGCCTTCCTGATCTTTGTCTCCTATGTCCGCGATTATACCCTGCTGATCCTGCGAAACTGGGGCCCCGGTTCCGGAGAAGGCACCGGAACAGCCGGGGAACTCACCCGGGCCGTCAGCCAGTACACCCCTGATCAATACCCCTGGTGGCTCTTCATCACCGGCGAACTCCTCATCCTTACCGCCATGGCCCTGACCTGGAGAAGACTCAAACGCAAACTGAAGCTCATCATCCAAAACAAGAAAGCCTTCACCACCTCCGGGCTCCCCACTGACCTCCGGAATCTCAATGAGACAGCCCCAAAACAGTAGCACTATTCCCGATGAAATACAACACCAGCCATGCATTCAAAATTCAGGATTCCCTCATTCAAGATTCAGGATTCCCTCATTCAAGATTCAGGATTCCCTTATTCAGGATTCAAGATTCCCGCATTCAAGATTCAGGATTCCCGCATCACCTCGCCATTGCGGAAACCGCTCCGTTTTTAATCCATGGAGGAATCCGGTGGTCCCCGGCCATGATGGGGCGAGTTCTGTGGCCACTTCTATTCATTCTCCTGTCCATGCTTTCTTTGCAGGGACAGGAGGTAAAAATCGCGGTTGCGGCGACTTCAGATGTGCACGGCTGCCTCTTTCCCTACGATTTCGAAGAGGGCCGGCCCGGAAAGAGCTCCCTGGCCGGGGTATACCACCTCACCGACTCGATGCGCCGTGCGGGGATCCCCCTGGTCCTGCTTGAAAACGGAGACCTCCTTCAGGGCACCCCGGTGGCGTATTATGCCAATTTTGTGCAGCAAAAACGGCGGAACCTTTTTGCCCGTGTACTGAACCTGATGAAATACGACGGGGTCACCGTGGGCAACCATGACATTGAGGCCGGACCGGCCGTCTATTACCGCCTGGAAAAAGAGTTGCGGGCGCCTTACCTGGGGGCCAACATCGTGAGCAACACCTCCGGGGAACCCCGGTTCAAACCCTATACAGTGGTCCGCCGCCAGGGAATCACCGTCGCCATCCTGGGTATGACCACCCCCTCGATCCCCGAATGGCTACCCCCCCAAATGTGGCAGGGACTCTCCTTCAACGACATGATTCCCGAAGCCCGGAAATGGGTGGAAATCATCAAAAACAGGGAAAATCCCGACCTTATCGTCGGATTGTTCCACACGGGGTACGGCACCGGGGAGGTCTTTCCTGAGGGACGCCCACCAGAGAATGCAGGGCGGATCATCGCGGAACAGGTCGCGGGATTCGACCTGATCGTCCTGGGCCATGACCACCGCCGCAGAAACGAATGGATCACCCGTTCCGACAGCAGCCGGGTGCTGCTCCTCAACCCCGGCAGCGCCGCCACCCACCTGGCCCTGGCCGAATTCACACTGAAACCTTCTGGTGCAAAGAGCCGCGGAAAAAAAAGTGATCCCCGGAAGGGGGCCTTGGCGATGACCACGAGAGGAGAAAATGCACAGCCCAAGACCAGGGAGGCTCAAAGGGCCACTCTCCTCAGGGCGGAAGGGAGCCTGCTGAAAGTCCCCGAAACCGTCAACTCCAACCGCTATACCCGGCGTTTCCGCAATGACCGGAAAGCCATCGGAGCCTTCTCAGACCGGAAAGTGGGCACACTGGGCGCTTCCATGGCAGGAGTGGAAGCCCTTTTCGGGAATTCGGCCTTTCTCGACCTCATCCACCGGGTACAACTTGAAACCACCGGCGCCGACCTCTCCCTGGCGGCCCCCCTCTCGGTGTCGGGAGAGATCTCTGCCGGCGACCTCCTGGTCAGGGACCTCTTCCAGATCTACCGCTACGAGAATTACCTCTACGTCATGGAACTCACGGGAGAGGAAATCAAAAATCACCTGGAGTATTCCTATGGCCTCTGGCTCAATACAATGACCTCCCCCAACGATCATCTGCTGCGCTTCAGGGAGGGCACCGGCGACCGCACAGCGCTGGCCCATCCCTTCTATAATTTCGACTCGGCAGCGGGCATTCGCTATACCGTGGATGTGACCCGGCCTCCGGGAGAACGGGTTTCCATCACCGGCTTCGAAGACAACCGGCCCTTTGATCCCCGGAAAACCTACCGGGTAGCCCTTAATTCCTACCGGGGCAGTGGCGGCGGGGGACACCTGACCAACGGGGCCGGCATCCCCCGCGAAAAACTGCAGGAGAGAATCACCTGGGCATCAGACACCGACCTGCGCACCCTTTTGATGCGCACCATCGAAACCCGCGGCACCCTCCACCCCACCCCGGGCACCAACTGGAAAATCATTCCCGAAGCGTATGCCTCCCGGGGCAGGGAAAACGACCTCCCCCTCCTGGCCCGCTGAACATACCCTCCGGCACCATCCCTCACCGGCAGAACTGACCACCCGAATCAACACCCAAAAGAGATTTCCCTGCAGAAAGAATTTGGAATGCCGGGAACACCATTTTCTGGTATATTTGCCTCACTAAGCCGGAACCATCGTGAATGCACTGAGAAAACACCTTTTGTCCCTTCTGCTCGCACTCCTGGCCTGCGGAGCCGCCACCGGCCAGTCAGCCCGGGAAACCCCACTTCCTGAACTGCATAATAAAGATTTTGTTTATAATGCCAAAAGGATGCGGGCCACAATCCGTATCGACGGGAGTGCTGATGAACCCGACTGGCAGGACGCCCAGAAGGCCACCGACTTTTTTCTGGTGCTTCCCGTCGATACCGGCAAGGCGAAGCAACCTTCAGAGGTGATGCTGACTTACGACGACAAGGCGTTTTACATGGCCATCGTCTTTTACGACACCGTTCCGGGGAAGCGGATCTCAGAATCGTTCCGCCGTGATTTCACCTTTGGGATCAACGACAATTTCCTCTCCTTTTTCGACACTTTTCTGGACCAGACCAATGGTTTCTCCTTTGGGGTATCGGCGTCGGGGGCGGTCTGGGACGGGATGATGCACAGCGGGTCGACCATGAATCTCGACTGGGATGTGAAGTGGGAGTCGAAGACCCGGCATTACCCTGACCGGTGGGTGACTGAAATGAGGATTCCCTTCAAGTCGGTGCGTTACCCGCGTCAGAGCCGGCAGTGGCTGGTCAATTTCAGCCGGCTGGATCTGAAGACCAATGAGAAGTCGTCGTGGGCGCCGGTCCCGCGCCAGTTTCCGACGGCCTCCCTGGCCTATACGGGAGTGCTCAATTTTGAGGAGCCCCTGCCGCGTCCACGCCCGGCCATTTCGGTTATTCCCTATATCTTCGGGAATTATCATGAAGACATGGAGGCCGGCACCGGGCCGCAATACAGAGGCGATGCCGGCTTCGACGCCAAACTGGGGCTCTCCTCCTCCCTCAACCTCGACCTGACGTACAACCCTGATTTTGCCCAGGTCGAAGTCGACCGCCAACAGATGAACATCGACCGGTTCGAACTTTTCTTTCCCGAGAAACGGCAGTTCTTCCTTGAGAACAGCGACCTCTTCTCAGGATTCGGCTACAATACGGTCACTCCCTTCTTTTCGCGCCGGATCGGCCTTGACGCCCCGGTGCTCGCAGGAGCCCGTCTCAGCGGAAAAATCGGCCGAAACACCCGCATCGGAGTGATGAACATGACCACCGAAAAAACCGGGGAACACCTCTCCCGCAACTATACGGTGGCCTCCCTTCAGAAAAAGGTCTTCGCCCGCTCCAACATCGGCTTTATCTTCATCAACAAGGAATACCTGCAGCAACCCGACACCACCCGGCTTTTCAACAGGGTGGCCGGCATCGACTTCAACCTGGCAGGAAGGAGCAACTTCTGGACGGGAAAATTTTTCTACCACCGTTCCTTTCAGCCCGGAAACCCCGGCAAGCAGCACTCCCAGGGAGCAACCGTCGCCTACAACAGCAAACACTGGAGCCTGCGCATGTCGCAGACCAGCGTGGGGGAGAACTACCTGGCAGAAACCGGTTACGTACGCCGGCGGGGGTACAACTTCTGGGGACCCGACCTCGCCTTTCTCTTCGTGCCCAACCACAGCGTCGTCTCTCACGGCCCCTTCGCCAATATCGAGAATTATTATGACCCAGGATATGCCCTGCTCGACCACATCTGGAAATTCGGCTATAAGATGGAGTTCAGCAACACCGTCATCCTTCAGGCCGGGGCCATCGACCAGTACATCCGTCTGCAGGAAGATTTCGACCCCACACACGTCAGCACGGCCTTCCTTCCCGGAGGCAGCGATTACCGGTTTCTGTACGGATTCACAGAGGTGACCTCCGACAGCCGCCGCCTCCTCAAGGGAAACCTGAAGGCTGGTGCGGGCAATTTCTACAACGGCAACATGAACTATCTCGACGGCACCCTCACCTACAGGTATTCCCCCTATGCCAATCTCTCCCTGAATGTCGCCTGGAACGACATCCGCCTGCCGGCCCCCTTCCGGAGAGAACACTTCTGGCTGATCGCCCCGAAGCTGGACCTGACCTTCACCGACAAGATCTTCCTCTCGACTTTCTTACAGTACAACGAACAGATCGACAACCTTAACCTCAACATGCGCTTTCAGTGGAGGTACCAGCCAGTGTCGGACCTCTTTCTGGTGTATACTGACAATTATCTCCCCGGAAGCTGGAGCCACCGCAACCGCGCCCTGGTCCTCAAGCTGACCTACTGGCTCAACTGAGCACACGATTTACCCTGCCGGAAGTTGAACCAGAGAAGAAACCGGACAGAAGGAAAACCAGACGGAAGGAGGAACCGGACCAATGAATGGACAGATCCTGGGGATTAATCGGGCTGCAGGGGATCAGAATTCGCTGATTATGGTAAATTTGTGGAGCAAAACAATGGGGTCTGTCGAATGAACGCATTAGTTTAAACCCGTATATTTTAACCATAAAATACAACCACATGAAGAGGATTTTCTTACTGGCCATTTTGCTGGCCACACATTTACTGGCGGCAGAGGCCCAGCAGCCAGCGCGGCCGGGAGAGCGACCCGCTCCTGAAACCACGGAAAAATTCAAGGTGGGCATGGCCGGGTACACCTTCCGCCATTTTGACCTCGACAAAACCCTGGAGGTGATGCAGAAAGCCGATGTCCATTATCTGTGCATCAAGGATTTTCACCTGCCCCTGAACAGCAGCGATGAACAGATCGCCGCTTTTCACGCCACGCTGAAGGCCAAAGGGGTCACAGGCTATGCCGTTGGCCCCATCTACATGAAAACCAAAGAGGAGATCGACAACGCCTTTGACTACGCCCGCCGCGTGGGTGTCACCATGATCGTGGGCGTCCCCAACTATGAGCTGCTCCCTTATGTCGACCAGAAAGTGAAGGAGTATGACTTCAGGTATGCCATTCATCTCCACGGTCCCGATATGCCCCTGTATCCCGATGCCGACGACGTATGGAACAACGTGAAGAACCTCGATCCCCGCATCGGGATGTGCCTCGACATCGGCCATGACACCCGCAACGGGAAAGATCCGGTGAAAGACCTCAAAAAATACCATTCCCGTGTTTTTGACATCCACATCAAGGATGTGACGGGGCCCTCCAAAGAGGGCTATTCCGTGGAAATCGGACGGGGAGTGATCGACATTCCCAGTTTCGTGAAAATGCTCCGCAAGGTAGGTTATACAGGTGTATGCAGCCTCGAACACGAGAAAAGCATGCAGGATCCCTTCATGGGGATTGCCGAATCGATCGGTTATTTCCGGGGAGTGATTGAAGCCACCCGCCGGTAACAGAACGTCGTCGTTTTCATCCCCGGAACAAAATGCAGAGCCTACACCCATAAAAACCAGTGCAACATGAAAAACCGCATTCTCATCTTTCTCCTGGCCGGATTGCTGGCGGGATGCCGTTCTGTTCCGGAGGAGACGACTGAAGCCGGCGGCCGGGAAGTGATTCCCTTCAGGGCCGTCACCTTTCCCCTCACCGATGTGAAGCTTCTTGACGGGCCCTTTCGCGACGCCACCGGGCTGAATGTGGTTTCCCTGCTCAACTATGAGCCCGACCGGCTGCTGGCCAAATTCAGGAAAGAGGCGGGGTTGAAGGCCCGTGCTGAGCATTACCACGGCTGGGAAGACAACACCATCGCCGGCCACAGCCTGGGCCATTACCTGAGTGCCTGCGCCCTGATGTACCAGACCACCGGAGACCAGGAGTTCCTCCGCCGGGTCGATTATATCGTCGATGAGCTGGCCCTCTGCCAGGAAGCCGACGGCCACGGCTACATCGGAGCCTTTCCCAACGGAAAAAAAATCCTTGAAGAAGAGGTGGCCAAAGGAGAGATCCGCTCCCAGGGATTTGACCTGAATGGCATCTGGGTCCCCTTTTACACCCAGCACAAAGTGCTCATGGGCCTGCTTGACGCTTATTACCGCTGCGGAAACGAAAAGGCCCTTTCAGTGGCTACCCGGTTTGCCGACTGGCTGGAAACCATCTTCAGGGATCTCACGGGCGACCAGATCCAGGAGATCCTCCGCTGCGAACACGGAGGCATCAACGAGGCCCTGGCCGAACTCTACAACGCCACGGGAAATGAGAAATACCTCGATCTTTCGCGGCTCTTTCATCACCGGGAAGTTCTCGACTCCCTGGCCCACGGAAAAGACATACTCCCCGGAAAGCATGCCAATACACAGATTCCCAAGCTGGTGGGACTGGCCCGCCGCTATGAACTCACAGGAGCCGAGGAGGACCGGCTGGCTGCTGAATTTTTCTGGGAGAGGGTGGTCAACCACCACTCCTATGTGACAGGAGGCCACTGCGACCATGAATACTTCGGCCCCCCCGATACCCTGCGTGACCGCCTCAGCAGTGAAACCACCGAGACCTGTAACGTATACAACATGCTGAAGCTGAGCAGCCACCTCTTTACCTGGGAAGCTTCCGCGGAAGTGGCCGACTTCTATGAAAGGGCCCTCTTCAACCACATCCTCTCCTCACAGCACCCCGCCGACGGCAGGGTTATTTACAACCTCTCCCTGGAAATGGGAGGCTTCAAGGAATACCAGGATCCCTTCGGGTTTACCTGTTGCGTGGGCACAGGCATGGAAAACCACGCCAAATACGGGGAGAACATCTATTACCACAACGACGAGGAGCTGTTTGTGGCCCAATACATCGCTTCGGAACTGAACTGGAGGGAAAAGGGGCTGAAGATCATCCAGCACACCCGGTATCCATCGGAACCTTCCACGACGCTCAGCTTTGAATGTCAGGCTCCGGTTCCGGTTACCATGATGATCCGATATCCGGCCTGGGCGGAAAACGGCCTCACCATCAGGGTAAACGGTATGTTGCACCACCACCGGGGGAAACCAGGCAGTTTCATTCCCGTGCTGAGGAACTGGAAAAACGGGGACCAGCTGAAAGTGGAATTTCCCTTTTCCCTGCGGTTGGAGACCATGCCCGACGACACCAACCGGGTGGCTGTGCTTTACGGTCCCCTGGTTCTGGCCGGAGAATTGGGAGCCGTCGATGATACCGCCGCCCTCCGTCCCGATTACGTTCCCGTGTTGATGACCAACGACCGTAATCCCGCCACCTGGACCGAACCGGTGCAGGGCCTGGCCAACACCTTCCGAACGGTCCATACCGGCCGGCCCAGGGAGTTGCTCCTGCGCCCCTTCTACAAGGTCCACGACCACCGCTATTCGGTGTACTTTGACCTATTTGACGAAGAGAGGTGGCTCCTGTACCAGGAGAGCTACCAGGCCCGCCTCGCCCGGCAAAAAGAGCTGGAAAACCGTACCCTCGATTTTTTCCAGCCCGGGGAGATGCAACCCGAAAGGGACCACCACTTTGAGGGAGAAAAGAGCTGGACCGGAGAATTCAGGAGGAGGAAATACCGTGAAGCCGACCGCGGAGGATGGTTTTCCTTCAGAATGAAGGCCCCCGCAGGGCAGCCCCTCCTCCTGGGGGTGGAATACTGGGGAGGATACCAGGGCGCTAAAACCTTCGACATCCTGGTCAACGACAGGATCATCGCCACAGAGAACATCAGCAATGCCCGACCCGGAGAATTCTATGTCGTGGAATACCCCCTGCCGGGAGACCTGAAGATCCCCGGAAACATGGTCACCGTGAAGCTTATGCCCAAAGAGGGGCACCGTGCGGGCCCCGTTTTCGGGGCACGGATACTCAGCGCGCGTGAATAAAAAACCGCATCTGGCCGGCCCTTGCCAAAGGGTACTTACCTCGGAGGGAGGTGCCGGTGTATTCTGGCTTACCCCGGAAATTTACAGGCAAGAAAAGTACATCCCATTGATAACCAAGGCTCAGCATTTCCTTGTTTTTCTCCCATTGGTGTTTCTGACGTGGTTTGCCCAGGGACAGGATGTCTCCTTTTCGCAGTTTTACGCCCATCCACTCTACCTGAATCCCGCCTTTGCGGGAAGCCTGGGAGTTCCCCGGATCAATCTGCAGTACCGCGACCAATGGCATGCTCTTCCCGGGGCCTATGTGACGCAGAGTCTCTCCTTTGACCTGCCTGTGCCCCTGCTGCAGGGCGGACTGGGGCTTCACCTGGTCAGGGATGCCCAGGCGGAAGGTCTTCTGAAGACCCTCGAAACCGGATTCATATACGCTTCCCACTTCAGGGTGGGCGAAAAATGGAGGGTCTCAGGGGCTCTGGAGGCGGGATACCACCACCACCGCATCGACTGGGCCCGGCTGGTCTTTGCCGACAATGTGGATCCATACAGGGGAGAGCACCTGCCCACCGCCGAAATCCCTCCGGCCGACCAGGCATATGGGTATGCCGATTTCTCCACAGGCCTCCTCCTCTATGGAGAACGCCTTTTTGCAGGATTAGCCGTCCACCACCTCTCCGAACCGGCACAGTCCTGGTACCGCGATACAGAAAACAGCAGCCGCCTCTACCGCAAATACACCCTTCACGTCGGCACACGCATCCCCATCCACGGCCACGGCTACTGGCGCAAAACCTTCGACCTCTCCCCCCAGGTGGTCCTCCTGCAACAAGGCCCCTTCCGGCAATTCAACTACGGCTTGCTGGCCAACTACCACGGATTCACCGGCGGTGCCTGGCTCCGCCAGGACCTGGCATTCCGCTACGACGCCCTCATCTTCCTGGTAGGATATATGAAAAAACGGTGGCACTTCACCTACAGCTACGACTTCACCCTGTCGGGACTCGGCGCCCGGTCAGGCGGCACCAGCGAAATCTCCCTCTCCTTCCTCCTCAGGGATTTCACCCAGGACCTGGCATTCCCCTTCTACCGCCCCTATAAGGACTATATCGGAGAATAGGCTGGAATCTGGAGTCTGGAGTCTGGAATGTGGGAATCTGGAGTCTTGAGTCTTGAGTCTGGAATCTGGAATCTGGAATGTGGGAATCTTGAGTCTTGAGTCTGGAATCTTGAGTCTGGAATGTGGGAATCTTGAGTCTGGAATCTGGAGGCTGGAGTCTGGAGTCTGGAATGAGGAGCCTGGGCGAAAGGAGGGGTCTCATCCTTGATCTATCTGATCAGGAGCACCTGGCCCCGGCGGGAGTGGGTGAAACCCTGAATATCGGTATAATCGGCCCGCCATACATAATTGCCCACTGGGGCTTCCCTGCCGTTTCGGAGGGTGCCGTCCCAGGGATGGTCAAGACTGGTCGACTCAAAGATCATCTCCCCCCAACGGTTGTAGATCTGCATCCTGAAGTGCCCCGGGTCGACCCCCAGGGTAAAGGGGAGGAAGGTGCGGTTTTCGGCAATGTCGCTGCCGGGGCGGAAAGCATTGGGGGCATAGACATTGAAGGGCAGAATATCGACCACCATGAAGGCTGTGTCCTTGCATCCCATGCCCGACGCGGCTTCCATAAGGACCTGGAATTGTCCTACCTGCCGGTATTCATGGCGGGGATGCTCCTCCCCTGAGGTGTTCCCGTCGCCGAAATCCCAGTGAAACCGCTCCCCATAAGAGGTCTGATTGGTAAACTTAAGGTCCGCCTGATCGAGCAAGGCCACAGGATAGTCCACCATAAAACGCGCTTCCGGCGTCTTAAAAATCTTCACCATCTCCTCAAGGAGAAAACCGGCTTTACATCCCGTGACCGGGTTGGTAATCAGCAATCCGACATCATAAAACCCGGGAAGATTGTACACATGCACCGGGAACTGTTCCGTGCTGGTGGTGCCGTCGCCAAAATCCCATTTGAAGTCGAGGAGGTCACTGACGTTGAGTTTTCCGGTGAAATGGATGATATCGGAATCGCAGGCCTGGCTTTTACTGGTGGTCATGGTGAAATCGGGGGTGGCGCCGAAGGGAAGCCTGAAGAGCTCTCCGGTACAGCCATTCTCGCTTACCTGCAGGGAAACAAAGGGCTGCCCGGCACCAAAGGGGGCAAACGACACCCGGGCCCGGTCCCAGGCTGTCAACTCAAACGCGCAATTCCCGAAGTCCCAGTCCAGCGCGGCCAACGATGAGGCATTACCCCTGTATACCACCTCCCGGCTGTAGCCCTTGCAGGGATCACCCGGATCGTCCATGAAATCAAAAACCGAAGTGGGAACCTGGTAAATGCCGGTCTCCAGGGTGTCCCTGACCACACAATTCTTATCGGTGGTCAGGGAATAATTGAACTGGTATTTGCCCCATCCGGAAACCGTGAAATCCGTGGAGCGCTCCTTTTTTCCAGGAAAGGTGACCCCAGGCTGGGGAGAAACCCCCCAATTCCAGGATTTCAGGCTCCAGGCCCCGTCTTCACCTGAAATCAGCGCCGCCAGCTTCCCTGTTTTCTCCCCGCAGATCAGCGCTTCCCCTTCAATCTTCACTTCAGGCACAGGATAAAAAGAGAGATGCATGGTATCCGCCGCGGGGCAGTAAAACTGATTGGTTGCCGTAACGTGGTACTCCCCAGGGGCGGCAATCCGGATCTGCGAGGTGGTGGCCCCGGTGTTCCAGGCATAGGAGGGGGAGCGGCCCTGATCCTTGATCCACCTGACGGTCAATTCCCGGGAGTGGGGACATCCCATGGTGTCGTTTCCGATCGTGATCCGGGGATCGCTCACCTCCAGGAAAAGAGAATCCTTCTGCCTGCAACCGTCGACCGTGGAGGCCGAAACATAGTACCATCCCCTATTCCCCACACTGAGATCCTGAAGCGTGTCCTGTTTCCCCGTGCTCCAGGAATAACGGTCGAAATAGGGTCCCGCATCGAGCAGCAGGCGGGTGCCCTGGCAAATCACAATGGAATCACCATCGAGACTCAGGTTGGGACTGGTCTGCAGCCCGTCGCTCAAATCAAGCACCAGGTTCAGGTTGAATCCCACCCCATAGCCATACCCCTCGTATCCGCCATAGCCATACACATAGGCGATAAATCCGCGGTCAGCTCTGATATTCCTGAGCCGGTGGGTTCCCTGGCTGAGAGAAATGGTGGCGCTGGCATATTTGCCGTTGCTGTAACGGGTAAACCTCCCCGGATTAACCATCGATCCGTCGAGTTCCAGATTCCCGATATCAGCAGCCGGAATCACTATATTGACATAAAAAACATTCACTTCCGAAGAGGCATAGGCCACAAAGGTGACATCGTTTTTGGCCTGGCTTACCGGACTAAGGATCAGCATAAATCCATCTCCGTTTTGCCCGGGAGAGTTATTCCTGGACTGGCTGTACTGGGCGACCAGCACGGGCTTGTCCGAGACGATCCGGGCCGGGGCATTCAGGGTAAACTCATAGAATTTCCCTTTCATCAGGGGTGTTTGTTTGATCCCGTTGATATAGAAAGTGGTGTGGTCCATGGCAGCCAACACTCTGAAGAAATCCTTGCTCCGCCCTTCGAGGGGAACGGTATAATACTCCCTGCCCCATGTTTTCACCGGCGGCATCTGTTCATACATATGATCCCACCCCCCGGTGGCACTCAACGGAATGGTGGTACTCAGCGATCCGCCATAGACAGCCACCGGTTTGTCGGCGGAAACAACACTTCCCGTGAGGTCACCCGCCAGGGATTGCAGCTGGTAAAGGTCGCCACGGTGGAGAAGCACCGTAAAGGGTTCCCCGATATTGGCCGGGCCGTCAGGTTCCGCCGAAGGAGTGATCTCCACCAGCGTTTGGTCTTCAGAGGCCACCACCACCAACTCGCTGTTCCGGCCATGCCGCAAATCCTCATAATCGACATGCGGAGTGTAACACATGACCAGATGTTCGGTGCCCAGCGACTGCACAGGGTACATCACGGCCACGTCGGAAGAGTTGCGGTCACGGTTGAGGCAGTATACATTGACAGGATCACTGGCCACCAGATGAAGCCCCAGGGGGAGTACCTTCTCAGAACCCACAGGTTCCACCAGATTGTAGGGAATTCTCAGCTGCAGGGCATCGTTGGGGGGCACAGTGAAAGACTGGTTGTTGTAAGGCGCCGGAGAATTCCCGATGAATATCTGAAAGTTAGCCCCCACCCGCGAGGAAACGGTAATCTCTACGTAGTGGCTGTTGGTATTCCTTCCCTCCATAAACCCGAACCAGAATTCGGTCCCCTCGGTCGACTTCTGACAACGGGGATCCAGGTCGTCTCCTCCGGCCACCATGCCGACCAGGAGAAGCCCCCACATAGCCACCATCCGAATATAATACTTCCTCAAAACACGCCTTTCCGTTACAGGAAATCCCACCCCGGAGATCCCCCAGAAATACCTATTAACAGGGTCATGACACCGGCCAGGGACCCCTCTCCCATTCTGATGCCGGGATTCCCCGGCAGCGGCCGTGATTCCGGCACCAGCCCTTCCGAACGACCGTATAAAGTTGCCTTTTTTTTCCGAGCCCGGGGATCATCACAGCAATTATTTCCCTGCAGGGCAATTTCCTGCCACCAACCGATACAACCGCCCTCGCCTTTCCCTATATTTGTTGTTATTACAAACAGACGATTAAACCAGCTGGGAATTGCATTGTCCAAGCAGATAAGCTAAACTGAAACGTCACCTCAATGTATACCATTATGATAAAACGAATTGTTCTTCTCCTGTCTGCTTTTTTACCGGTCATGCCCCTTTTTGCCCAGCAGGCGCTGTGGGGCGCTCCCGAAATGGTCTCTCCGGAAATCCATCCCGACCAGTCGGTTACTTTCCGGCTGATGGCTCCTGATGCCCGTGAGGTGAAGCTCTCGGGTGACTGGATGCCTTCCGCAGGGTGGGTGCCCGGATCGGAGGTACTGACCAAAGATGAGAAAGGGGTATGGAGCCATACCACCGCCCCCCTGGGTTCCGACCTCTACAGCTACTGGTTTACGGTCGACGGCGTGCGCTGCACCGACCCGGCCAATGTCTACCTGATCCGCGACGTGGCCTCCGTTTTCAACGTCTTCATCACAGGTGGCGGAAAAGGAGATCTCTATAAGGTGAGCGCGGTTCCGCATGGCACGGTGACCCGCCGCTGGTACCCCTCTCCCGGAAATCAAATGAACCGCCGCATGACCATCTACACCCCTCCGGGATATGAATCGTCGAAGAAGAAATTTCCTGTCCTCTACCTGCTTCACGGCATGGGAGGCGACGAAGAGGCCTGGATCGCCCTGGGGCGCACCGCCCAGATCCTCGACAACCTCATTGCCGCCGGAAAAGCCCGGCCGATGATCGTGGTGATGACCAATGGCAATGTCGCCCAGGAAGCCGCCCCCGGAGAATCAAGCCTTGGCATGGCCAAACCCACCATGCAACTGCCCCATACCATGGACGGTAAATTCGAAGAGACTTTTCCCGACGTGATCCGGTTCATCGAAAGCAATTACAGGGTCATCCCCAAAAAAGAGGGCCGCGCCATCGCAGGCCTCTCCATGGGCGGGTACCACTCCCTGCACATCTCCCGCTATTATCCCAATACCTTTGACTATGTCGGCCTTTTCTCAGCCGCCATCATCCCCAACGAAAAGGCCACCTCCAAAGTCTATGCCGACCTCGACAAAACCCTCGAAGCCCAAATGAAAAACGGAGTGAAACTCTACTGGATCGCCATCGGCAAAACCGACTTCCTCTATAAAAACAATGTGGAGTTCCGCGAAAAACTCGACAAAATGGGCATGAAATACACCTACTTCGAGACCGAAGGAGGCCATACCTGGACCAACTGGAGAGTTTATCTCACCGAATTTGCACAACAGATTTTCAAATAAAAACAGATGATCAACCTGACCTGATGGGTCATATAGGTTGCTCTGATTAGATCATATAAGCAAAAAATGAAACTAAAAACCGTCATTGCTGTTTTATCGATGCTCATGCTGGCAGGATGCAGTGCAAACCGGCCGGTGCACCGTTCGGCCCTTTTGCAGTTTGACAGAAAGATAGATGGGATCATCGGGCAGATGACCCTGGAAGAAAAGGTGAACATGCTCCATGCCAAGCACATGTTTGTATCGGCGGGTGTGGAACGGCTGGGCATCGCCGACATGATATATGCCGACGGGCCCTTTGGAATCCGTGAGGAGATGCAGCCCGACGGGTGGGCAGGTCTGGGCTGGGAGACCGACAAGGCGACCTTTTTCCCCACAGGGTCGGCCCTGGCGGCCACCTGGAGTCCTGAACTGGCCTACGCCTACGGGACCGGCATGGCCCGGGAAGCCCGCTTCCGCGGCAAAGACATGATCCTGGGCCCGGCCATCAACATCCAGCGGATTCCCACCGGAGGCCGCACCTACGAATACCTCAGTGAAGATCCGTTTCTGAGTGCCCGGCTGGCAGTGGGCTACACCAAAGGCGTCCAGGAGAACGGCGCCGCCGCCTGCCTCAAGCATTACGCCCTCAATAACCAGGAAAACAACCGCGGAACCGTCAACGTGATCGTCGGCGAACGCGCCATGCGGGAGATTTATCTGCCCCCGTTCCGGGCTGCCGTCGAAGAAGCCGGAGCCTTCGGGGTCATGGCCGCCTACAACAAAGTGAACGGCTGGTGGTGCGCTGAAAACGACCTGCTCCTCAATAAAATCCTCCGTGATGACTGGGGATTCGCCGGTATGGTCATCTCCGACTGGAACGGCACCCACAGCACCGTGGATGCCCTTAAAAACGGCCTTAACGTCGAAATGCCCACCAGGAAATTCCTGGGCGACGCCCTACTCGATTCGGTGAAGGCCGGAGTGGTGCCAGAAGAATTGGTCAACCAGCGGGTACGGGAAATCCTGCGCGTGAGAATGGCCATTGCACCCATTCCGGCAGAAGAAGCCAACAAGGAGATCACTTCCCGGCCCCCGCAGCAGAAAATCGCCTATGAGGTAGCTTCCAAAGCCATCGTTTTGTTGAAAAACGAGGGCGAGCTGCCCCTGGATCTCACCTCCCGGCCGGTCATCGCGGTCATCGGCGCCAATGCTGAACAGACCATGGCCCAGGGCGGACTGGGAGCCGGCGTCAAAACCCTGTACGAGATCACCCCCCTGCAGGGATTGAAAGCAAAAATCGGAGATAAGGCTGAAATCCGATATGCCCGGGGATATGTCCCCGAGGTTTTCAGCTATGCCGACATGTTCAGGCGCAGATCACCCGAAGAAAAGGAGCAGCAGGCCCGCGAAAAGGCGGAAAGGGCTGAGATCCTGGCACAGGAAGCGGTGGAGGTGGCCGCCAAAGCCGATATCGTCCTGTTCATGGGTGGCAATAACCGTTCGGTAGAAACCGAAGGGACCGACCGGACGACCATCCAGTTGCCGTCAGGCCAGGAGGGACTCCTCCGGAAGATCGCCGCCGTCAACCCACGTATTGTAACCATACTGACCAGCGGCGCCCCCAATGACCTGCGCGTGGTCCAACCCCTTTCCAAAGCACTGATCCTCTCCTGGTTCAACGGCTCAGAAGGCGGTAACGCCCTGGCCGATGTGCTCACGGGCCAGATCTCCCCCTCGGGGCGCCTGCCCTTCACCCTTCCCGTTAAACTGGAAGACTCCCCCGCTTATGCTCTGGGTAATTACCCCCAGGGTAAAAAAGGCGCCGATGTCTTCGCCAACCTGGTTTCCGAAACCGGAAAAACAGACAAAACGGAAGACCAGGCCGGGAAGAACAAACTGAACGAAGACCCTCATACCGCCTATTATTCCGAGGAATCGCTGGTGGGCTACCGCTGGTTCGACACCAAAAACCTGCCGGTGATGTATCCCTTCGGGCATGGCCTGACCTACACCTCATTTGAATATTCCGGACTATCGACCGACAGGGATAAATATGGTAAAAACGACATGATCAGCCTTACCCTGGAATTGAAGAATACGGGAAGCGCAACCGCCGATGAGGTGGTCCAGGCCTATGTGCACCGGATCAACCCCTCGGTCGAATGGCCGGCAAAGGAACTGAAGGCCTTTTCCCGCGTCACCCTCTCCCCCGGCGAATCACGCAGGGTCACCCTGGAGATTCCGGTGAGAAGTTTGCAGTACTGGGATGAAAAACTGCAGGCCTGGAAAGACGACCTTTGCCATATCGAACTGCAGGTGGGCGCCTCGGCCGGCGATATCCGCCTCAGAAAGGAAGTTACCCTGAAATAATGATCACCCAACAGATACAAAAATGAAAGTCGCATGGTGCTCCGGCCACATCAGGACATGAATAAATGCTCCGTGCGAAACGAAGTTCGGCGGAGCACCGCGGAGCCAATTCCACGGGCGTGAAGCACATAAACCGGCTTCATTACGATATATAAATGAAGAGCAAGTCATTAACAAACAACTATAATAATGAAAACCAACCGCAGAGTATTTTTCAGGACTGCAGGAGCCGGGGCTGCAGGGCTCGGACTGGCCCCGATGCTGACGATTCCCGCGTGCACCGCCTCCGGGGAGGCCGCCACCCATGCCAATGACGACCAGCAACTCTTCGTGGGTGACGATGTGGCCATTGCCACCACCCAATACGGGAAAGTGCAGGGATTTCTTCTGCGCGGAATCTACAATTTCAGGGGGATCCCTTACGGCGCCGATACCTCGGGAAAAAACCGGTTCATGCCGCCGCAACCCCCGGCACCCTGGGAAGGCATCCTGCCAGCCGTATGGTGGGGCAACTCTGCCCCCCAGAACATGGACAACCGTTATGGCAACGCCTGGGCCTCATTCGTCGACCACTGGAATTACGACGACGTGAGTGAGGATTGCCTGCGGCTGAACATCTGGACGCCCGCCCTCGAAGACGGCGGAAAGCGGCCGGTGATGGTCTGGCTCCACGGAGGCGGATATACCAACGGCAATGGGATCGAACAGGATGGCTACATGGGTGAAAACCTGAGCCGCAAGGGCGATGTCGTTTTTGTCTCCATCAACCACCGGCTGGGGCCCATCGGCTTCACCGACCTGTCGGGGGTGGGTGGCGAAAAATATGCCTTCTCGGGGAACGCCGGTGCTCTCGACATGGCGGCGGCCCTGGAGTGGGTCCGTGACAACATCCTCTTTTTCGGCGGAGACCCCGGCAATGTGACCATCATGGGCCAATCGGGAGGCGGCGCCAAGGTGTGCGTCCTGGCCGCCATGCCTGCAGCCAAAGATCTCCTCCACAAGGCCGTCCCGCTCAGTGGAAGCTCCACGGAAGCCCTGAACCAGGAATATTCCCGCAAACTGGGGGAATACGTTCTGCGTGAGGCAGGCCTCACCCCTGACCAGGTCGACCAGCTCCAGGAAATTCCCTGGAAGGAGTACCTGGGTATCGCCAGTGCGGCCGCCCGGAAAATGGCGGAGGAGCAACCCACTCCCGGCATGCGGGGCGGTTATGCCCCCGTAGCCGACGGGGTGGTCCTGCCCAAAGGGAAATTCTTCAGCGATCCGGAAGGACTTTCTGCGGAGGTCCCCATGCTGATCTGCACCACCTTCCACGAGTGGGGCATGGCACGCACCAACCCCGAGATGGAAGCCCTCACCGCCGAAAAGGCCATCGGGATGATGAAGGGAGCCAGCGGCTTCCGGGGAGGTTTCGGAGAGAAGGCGCAGGAAATTTATGAGGCCTATGCCAAACTCTTCCCGGAGGCCAAACCCATTGAGGTGATGACCCTGGCGGCCAGCAACCGCAAAGGGGCCATTGCCACCGCCGATGCCAAGGCCTCACAGCCGGCCCCCGTGTACCTCGCCTGGTTCGGATGGGAACCTCCCCTCTTCAACCAGCGCATGCGGGCTTTCCACTGCCTCGACATCTGCTTCTGGTTCGCCAACACCGATGTGATGCTCACCCATACCGGCGGCGGGCAGCGCCCCCGAGCCCTCTCCGAAAAAATGAGCGGCACCCTGCTGCAATTCATGCGCACCGGCAACCCCAACGGGGCTGGATTGCCCCAGTGGCCACGCTATACCCCCGAAAACGGGGAGACCATGATCCTCAACGACACCTGCGAAGTCAAAAACGACCCCGACAGGGAAGCCCGACAACTGCTGTAATCACCTGGTGACGCCTGGCGACAAACACACAGGATAGCTTAGAATTCGCCTCCAGTGAACCAATATGCTAAACCAAACTATATCTGAGATTTATGAGAAAACTGGCCCTTTCGGGGATCCTAATCCCCATGGTGTTGCTGTTATTGGCAGGAAGTGCCCTTTGGCGGTGTAACCCTCAAGCGAAACAGATGAGCGATGAAGAGAAAATAGCAGCGATCCTTGATTCCCTCACCCTGAAGGAAAAAGCCCGTCTTTTGGTGGGCACGGGGATGCATTTCGAGCTTCCCGAAGGATTTGAGGAGATGATGGCCGGGATGGCCGGCCAGGGAGGCCCGCAGGCTCCCGGCAAGCCGGCCGCGGAAGGGGGGAATACCCCTCCTGAAGGCACCGCCGGTGCAACGGAAGAAGCGGCATCTCTCCCTCCCGGCGGAGGAATGATGAATCCCTTTGCAGGGCCGCCGCAGGACTCCCTCTATACGGCCATGGTCAACAAAATCAGGAAATATCTGCCCGGGGCGGCAGGCTTCACCGCGGAATATCCCCACCTGGGGGTAACCTCCCAGGTATTGGCCGATGGCCCTGCCGGACTGAGAATCTCGCCCCGCCGAAAGGGCGACGACAGCACCTATTTCTGTACGGCCTTCCCCATCGGTACCCTCATGGCCTCCACCTGGGATCCCCGGCTGGTCGAAGAGGTGGGTAAGTCCATGGGCCGCGAGGTCCTCGACTATGGCGCCGATGTGCTGCTGGGCCCCGCCCTTAACATCCAGCGCGATCCCCTCTGCGGGCGCAACTTCGAGTACTACTCCGAAGATCCGCTGGTCACCGGTATGATGGCCACTGCCATGGTCAGGGGCATCCAAAGCAACGGCGTGGGCACCTCCCCGAAACATTATGCCGCCAATAACTCAGAAACCTTCCGCATGTCGGTGAACACCATCGTCAGCGAAAGGGCCCTCCGCGAAATATACCTCCGCGGCTTCGAAATGATGGTCAGGGAGGCACAACCCTGGACCATCATGTCGTCCTACAACAAAATCAATGGGGTGTATGCCCCCGAGAGCGCAGAACTGCTCACCACGGTATTGCGTGAAGACTGGGGTTTTGAGGGGTATGTGATGACCGACTGGGGTGGCGGCAGCGATGCGGCCGCCATGATGCAAGCGGGCAACGATGTGCTGATGCCGGGGACGCCCATGCAGGTCGACGCCATCGTGGCCGCCGTGGAATCAGGCCGGCTCGGCGAGGCCACCCTCGACCGCAACCTCACCCGCGTGCTGAAAATCATGTTTAAGACCCCCCGATACAAAAACCACGCCTACCGTCACCACACCGACCTGAAAACCCACGCCCTGGTGACCCGGCAAGCCGCCGCCGACGGAATGGTCCTCCTGAAAAACGAGGCCCACACCCTTCCCCTGGCCCCGGAGGTCAATACAGTGGCCGCCTTCGGCAATACCAGCTATGACTTCATCTCGGGAGGTACCGGCAGCGGCGATGTCAACGAAGCCTACACCGTAGCACTCACCGAAGGACTCCGTAACGGAGGCTATACCCCCGACGGAGAACTCATGGAGATTTATACCGCTTACATGAAAGCGGCACAGGAGAAAAAAGGCCCGCCGAAAAACTGGCTCGCGGCCCTTCTGGGTGGCAAACAACCCCTCGAGGAAATGCCCCTTGATCCTGCCCTGGCCGCCAAAATGGCCGAAAAAAGCGATATCGCCCTGGTGACCATCGGCCGCAATGCCGGTGAAGGCCAGGACCGCACCGCCACCGAAGGCGATTTCCTGCTCACCCCCACCGAGAAAACCCTTATCAAAAATGTTTCCGAAGCTTTCCGGGCCAAAGAAAAGAAAACCATCGTCATCCTCAACATTGCGGGAGTCATCGAAACCGCTTCCTGGCGCGACCTCCCCGACGCCATCCTGCTGGCCTGGCAACCCGGGCAGGAGGGAGGCAACTCAGTCGTTGACCTCCTCTCGGGAAAGGTCAACCCCTCCGGAAAACTTGCAGCCACCTTCCCCATGAACTACAGTGACACCCCCACTGCCCGTAACTTCCCCGGCATTCCCGATCCTGCCGTGGAACAAACAGACCCCTCCGCCGACCTCTCAGGATTTTCGATGATGAGCCGTACCCCCTGGCAAATCACCTATGAGGAAGACATTTACGTGGGCTACCGCTATTACAACACCTTCGGGGTGCCCGTGGCCTACGAATTCGGGTACGGCCTTTCCTATACCACCTTTGAAATCAGCGACCTCCGGCCAAACATCACGGAGTTCACAGGAGAGATGACCGTCACCGCGAGCGTCAGAAACAGCGGCAACACTGCAGGCCGTGAGGTGGTCCAGCTCTACCTTTCGGCTCCCTCCGGAAAAATGGAGAAACCGGAAGCGGTGCTGGTGGCTTTCGCCAAATCAAAGCTCCTCGAACCCGGAGAAAGTGAAACCCTCACCTTCCGGCTCACGACCCGCGACCTGGCCTCTTTCGATGAAGAACGCTCCATGTGGGTCGCGGAGGCCGGTACCTACACCCTCAGGGCCGGCAACTCCTCACGCAACCTGCCATTGAGCACTACTTTCACGGTCACCGGGGAACTCGATGGCGGGAAAGTGAACAAAGCCCTGGCGCCACAAAGCCCCATCAACCGTCTGTCGCGGAAATAATCCTCCGGAACCGCCCCCGGGAGCCTGATGCCACGAAATTTTTCCCGGGCATGCGGCCATTAGACGTCGTGAATAAACCATTTTGCAGAGAAGAAATTCAGTGTACGCAAACCTAAGCATATGAAGAGTGAACTGTCAAACAGAAAACCGGTTAGTCGCGGGGGCGGCTATTTGCTGCTGCTGGCGGCAGTAATGCTGATGACCAGCGGATGCGGCCCTTCCCCCTCCACGCAGGAGAAGGAGGGATACCTTCTGGTGAGCCAGGCCAAAGGACCTGCCTTGGGGTATTCACCCCAATCGGGAGTGGTGCTGATCACCCAAGGCCGCAGGGTTTTCAAGGATCTCAACAGGAACGGCCTACTCGACCCGTACGAGGACTGGCGGCTTAGTGCCCGGGAGCGGGCGGTCAACCTGGCTTCCCTGATGAGCGTGGAACAGATTGCCGGACTGATGCTTTACAGCGGGCACCAATCCATTCCCATGGCTGCCGGCGGCCGTTACGGGGCCACCTACAATGGTAAAGCTTTCTCTGAAAGTGGGGCCGCACCATGGGATCTCAGCGATCCCCAGAAGAAATTCCTCACCGGGGACCATCTGCGTCATGTGCTCATCACCTCAGTGGAGAGCCCTGAGGTGGCCGCACGGTGGAACAACAATGCCCAGGCGCTGGTGGAGTCGACGGGGCTGGGGATTCCCGCCAACAACAGTTCCGATCCGCGGCATGGAAGTGATGCCTATGCCGAATACAATGCCGGTGCCGGGGGAAGCATTTCGATGTGGCCCGGAACCCTGGGTCTGGCCGCCACCTTCGATCCTGCGCTGATGCGCCAGTTCGGGGAGATTGCCTCCCGCGAATACAGGGCGCTGGGAATCACCACCGCCCTGAGCCCCCAGATCGACCTGGCTACGGAACCCCGCTGGAGCCGCTTTGACGGCACCATGGGTGAAGATCCCCGCCTGGCCGCCGACATGGCCCGGGCCTATACCGATGGCTTCCAGACCTCCTCCGGAGAGAAAGAGATCGCCGGTGGCTGGGGCTATGAGAGCGTCAATGCCATGGTTAAACACTGGCCCGGCGGCGGAGCCGGAGAGGGAGGCCGCGACGCCCACTTCGGCTATGGTGCTTACGCCGTTTACCCCGGGAATAACCTCAAAGATCACCTGATCCCCTTCACCGAAGGGGCTTTCCGCCTTGAAGGCCCCACAGGAATGGCCTCCGCAGTGATGCCCTACTACACCATCTCCTGGAACCAGGATACCCTCCATGGCGAAAACGTGGGCAACGCCTGGAACAAATACCTCATCACCGATCTCCTCCGCGAGAAATGTGGCTACGACGGGGTGGTATGCACCGACTGGATGATCACCAAAGACGCCCCCAACGTCCACGAATTCTCTGGTAAATGCTGGGGAGTGGAACACCTCTCCGAGGCACAACGCCACTATAAGGCGCTTATGGCCGGCGTGGACCAGTTCGGCGGCAACAACGAAATGGCACCCGTTATGGAGGCCTACCGGATGGGCGTAGCCGAACATGGTGAAACCTTCATGCGAAAGAGATTTGAAGCATCGGCAGTCAGACTGCTGCTCAACATCTTCCGCACAGGCCTCTTTGAAAATCCCTACCTTGACCCGGCAGAAACTGCCGCCACCGTCGGAAACCCGGAATTTATGAAAGCGGGGTTTGAAGCCCAGCTCCGGTCGGTGATCCTGCTGAAAAACAAAAACGGCGTCCTGCCACTGAACAAAGGCCTCAGGGTCTATATCCCGAAGAAACTTCTCCCCGGGGGAAGGAACTGGTTTGGCATGGAAACCCCGGAAAGGTGGGTCGATGCCCTGAGCCCGGAGATCGCCGGTCGTTATTTCACGCTGACCGACAAGGCGGAAGAAGCCGACGCAGCTCTGGTCTGCATCGACAGTCCGAAGGGGGGCACAGGGTATTCGCCTGAAGAGGCGGCACACGGCGGAAACGGGTACCTTCCCATCTCCCTGCAGTACGCCCCCTATACCGCTGTCGAAGCGCGTGATTCCTCGCTGGCAGGAGGAAGCCCCTTTGAATCCTTCACCAACCGCAGCTACCGGGGGAAAAGCGTGACCACCGCCAATGCCCATGACCTGAAAGCTGTCACCGACACCAGAAACCTGATGGGGGATAAACCGGTCATCGTGGTGGTGAAACTCTCCAATCCCATGGTCTTCAGTGAAGTGGAACCCGCTGCATCGGCCATATTGGTCCACATGGGTGTCCAGGATCAGGCCCTGCTTGACCTGCTCACCGGGGCCGCCGAACCTTCGGCACTCCTCCCGTTCCAGATGCCTGCCGATATGGCCACCGTCGAAAAACAGGCCGAAGATGTGCCCCGCGACCTCTCGTGCCATACCGACTCGGAAGGGAACAGCTACGACTTTGCCTTCGGCATGAACTGGAAAGGCGTCATCAGCGACCCACGCGTCGCCCGCTACAGATAAGCCGCTGTGACCCGGGCCCCTCATGTTCCCTGAACTCAAAGGCCCTCAACCAACCAGGGTCATTAACATCCTGTTATGAAAATTAACAGCGAAACCGTTTTACTTTTGTGTGTTTTTGCAGTCAAAGTTCTTTGACTGAACATTTTCATTGCCGAAAGGTTAATACAAATAAATTTTCAATGGCTGTCCACAACAAGAAGATAAGGATCATCACCTGGGTTTTAGTGCTTTTGGTGATCGCGGGGATTGTATTTTATCCGAAGGTCAGGCCGCTTTTTCAGGGCAATAAAGGAGAAGGGGGTCCGTCGTCGGGCCAGGGGGCTCCCGGAGGGCCGGGGGGGCCCGGAATGCGGGGCGGCATGGGCCAGCAGGCGACTCTGGCCAGTGGCTATGTGATTGTTCCCACCCGGATGTTCGACCTCATAATCAGCAACGGCACCCTCTTGCCCGATGAAGAGGTGGAATTGTCGTTTGAGACCTCCGGGAAGATCGTAGCCATCCACTTTTCGGAAGGCACAAGGGTAAAGCAGGGACAGCTCCTGGCCAAGATCAACGACCGGCCGTTGCAGGCCCAGTTGCTCAAATTGCAGGCCCAGAAGAAACTTACCGAGGAGAAGGAATTCCGTGCGCGTCAACTCCTTGACCGCGATGCCGTAAGCCGCGAGAGCTACGACCAGGTGGCCACGGAACTGCAGGCCATAGAAGCCGACATCATGCTGGTGGAAGCGCGGATCGCCGAAACCGAACTGCGGGCGCCCTTCGATGGCATCGTCGGCCTCCGCATGGTGAGCGAAGGGGCCTTCGCCACCACCCAGACCAAAATCGTACGCCTGGTGAAAACCAGTCCCCTGAAGATCGAGTTTTCGATTTCGGAAAGATACGCCGGCGAGATCACCCCCGGATTCCCCATCACCTTCACGGTCGACGGAGTGAACCAGACCTTTGCCGCCAATGTGTATGCCATCGATCCCAAGGTGAATATCGACACCCGGATGATCGCGGTCAGGGCCCTCTACCCCAACCGCAACAACGAGCTGAAACCTGGCCGCTTCGGAAGAATCACAGCCCAGCTGTCGGAAATTGCCGAAGCCATCGCCATCCCCACAGAAGCGGTGATCGCAGAGATGGAAGGGGAGCGGGTATTCATCTATAAGGGGGGCAAGGCCGAGCTGCGCATGATTGATATCGGCCTTCGCACCGAGTCGCATGTGCAGGTCCATTCAGGCCTTCAATTCGGGGATACCCTGCTGACCACGGCCATTCTGCAGCTTCGCCAGGGGCTGCCGGTACAACTCGACACCCTGGTGACCAACCAACCCATGGCCACCCCTGAGAAGAGTGCAAATTCCGAAACCCCCGCGCCATGAGTATAGCCTCCACCAGCATCCAGCGGCCGGTACTGGCAACGGTTTTCTCCCTGGTGATTCTCCTCTTCGGGGGAATCGGAATCACCTACCTGGGTGTCAGGGAGTTCCCCAGCGTGGATCCGCCGATCATCTCGGTGAGCACCTCCTATCCGGGGGCCAACTCCGACGTGATTGAGACCCAGATCACCGAGCCCCTGGAGCAGTCGATCAACGGGATTCCGGGGATCAGGACGCTGACCAGCCGCAGCAGCCAGGGAAACAGCAACATCACCGTGGAGTTTGAGTTGTCGGTCGATATGGAGACGGCCGCCAATGACGTGCGCGACAAGGTCTCCCAGGCGCAGCGGTTCCTGCCGCGCGACTGCGACCCCCCGACAGTCTCCAAGGCCGACGCCGACGCCAGCCCCATCATGATGATCGCCGTGAAAAGTCCCAAGCGTTCCCTGCTGGAGCTCTCCGAGATCGCCGACCTCACCTTCAAGGAGCAGCTGCAGACCATCTCCGGGGTGAGTGCCGTCCAGATCTGGGGCGAAAAACGGTATGCCATGCGTTTGTGGCTCGATCCAGCCAAACTCGCGGGATACCAGATGACCCCCCTTGATGTGCGCAACGCCATCCTCCGCGAGAACGTCGAGCTTCCGGCAGGAAGCGTCGAAGGCAACACCACCCAGCTGACCATCCGCGCCCTGGGACTGATGACCACCCCCGCCGAATTCAACAACCTCATTATCCGCCAGGTGGGCGAACAGCTCGTGCGCGTCCGCGATATCGGCCGCGCTGAACTGGGCCCCGAAGACCTTCGCGGGATCATGAAAATGAACGGCATCCCCATGGTGGCCACCATCATCATCCCCCAGCCGGGCGCCAACCACATCGACATCGTCGACGAAGTTTACTCCCGCCTCGAATACATCAAAAAAGACCTCCCCGACGACGTCCAGATCGAAATCGGTTTCGACAATACCAGCTATATCCGCTCCTCTATCAAGGAGGTGTTGCAAACCATCTATCTGGCCTTCGCCCTGGTGGTCTTTATCATCTTCCTTTTCCTGCGTGACTGGCGCACCACCCTCATCCCCATCCTGGTGATCCCCGTATCCCTGGTGGGCTCCTTCTTCATCATGTACCTTGCCGGATTTACCATCAACGTACTCACCCTGCTGGCCATCGTGCTCTCGATCGGGCTGGTGGTCGACGACGCCATCGTGATGATGGAAAACATCTACGTGAAAATCGAGCAGGGAATGACCCCCCTGGAAGCCGGCCTCAAGGGATCTAACGAAATCTTCTTCGCCATCATTGCTACGACGATTACCCTGGTGGCGGTCTTCATCCCCATCGTCTTCCTGGAAGGGATGACCGGAAGGCTCTTCCGGGAGTTCAGCATCGTCATTGCGGGGGCCGTGGCCATCTCCTCTTTTGTGGCCCTGACGCTGACCCCCATGCTCTCGACCAAGCTGCTCAAAACCAGGCACACCCGAAGCAAAGCCTACAATACCTCGGAGAAGTTCTTCGTCAGGCTCAACACCGTGTACCAGAACTCCCTCGACAGTTTCCTCCGGAAAAAACAGATCGCCCTGGTGGTGCTTGTAGCCTCCTTCGGTTTGATCTTCTGGCTCTGGAAGGTGATTCCCGCGGAGATGGCTCCCCTGGAAGACCGTTCGCAAATGAACATCAACATCACCTCCCCCGAGGGGTCCACCTATGAATACAATCTGGCGTATGTGGAGGACCTGGCCTCGGTGGTAGAACGGACGGTTCCCGAAGCCGACAAAACCACCACGATGATCCGCGGGGGCGGTGGGTTTGTGCGGATCGTGCTGGTGTCGCCCGACATGCGCGACCGCACTCAGCAGGAAATCGCCAACCAGCTCACGCGCGAACTGCGCAAGAAAACCAAGGCCCGCGCCAACGTTATGCAGCAGTCCACCTTCGGCGGCCGTCGTGCCGGAATGCCCATCCAATATGTGCTCCAGGCTCCCAATATAGATAAACTGAGGGAAATCCTCCCGGAATTCATGGCCAAAGTCCAGGACAATCCCACCTTCGTGATGGCCGATGTCAACCTGAAGTTCACCAAGCCGGAAATACAGATCGAAATCAACCGCGATAAGGCCAACCTGCTGGGTGTTTCCACCCAGAACATCGGCCAGACGCTCCAGCTGGCGCTCAGCGGACAACGGTTCGGCTATTTCATCATGAACGGCAAACAGTACCAGATTTTCGGGGAACTGGCCCGCCATGACCGCAATAAACCCCTCGATCTGAAATCGTTGTATGTCCGCAGCAACACCGGACAGATGATTCAGCTCGACAATTTTGTCAACCTGAAGGAGACCACGGCGCCACCGCAGCTTTACCGGTACAACCGCTTTGTGGCGGCCACCATCTCCGCAGGCCTCGCCGAAGGCAAAACCATCAGCCAGGGCCTCGCGGAAATGGATATGATCGCCGCCGAAGTCCTCGACGACAGTTTCCGCACGGCCCTCGCCGGCGATTCCAAAGACTTCATGGAGAGCTCCTCCAGCCTGATGTTCGCCTTTGTGCTGGCCATACTCCTCATCTTCCTGGTGCTCTCGGCCCAGTTCGAGAGTTTCAAGGACCCGGTGATCGTGATGATGACGGTGCCCCTGGCCCTGACGGGAGCGCTTCTCTTCATGTGGTATTTCGGGGTCACCATGAACATCTTCAGCCAGATCGGGATCATTATGCTTATCGGTCTGGTCTCCAAAAACGGAATTCTCATCGTGGAGTTCGCCAACCAGCGCAAGGAGGCCGGGATGAGCAAGGCCGATGCCATCAGGTATGCCTCCGCAGCCCGTTTCCGGCCCATCCTGATGACGAGCCTCTCCACCATCCTGGGAATCCTTCCCCTGGCCCTCGGCTGGGGCGAAGGCGCCCAAAGCCGCGTCGCCATGGGTATCGCCGTCGTGGGCGGCCTCACCCTGGCTACCTTCCTCACCCTTTACGTGGTACCCGCGATTTACCTTTATATCTCCAGTGAACCCAAAAACCTGAACGACGTGCAGCAGCCCTCCGCCAATCTGCCCGCCGGCAGGGAAATATGACGACACAATGAAGATCATGACGCGAAAAATAACCACCTTCATTACAGTGTATGGTCTCCTCCTGATTCCGGGGTTTCTCACCGGCCAGGAGAGGGGTACCGTGCTTCCCGCCAGGCAGCAGACCGGTCCGGTTTGGGAGAACGACGCCTCAGAAAGTGAAACCGTCGACCTGGGCGGATGCATCATCAGGGGACTGGAGCACAATTTCGACGTGCGGGTGGCCCGAAACAACCAGGAAATTTCCGACAACAACGTCACACGGGGAAATGCGGGTTTTCTGCCCGAGGTAACCTTTTCAAACCGTTTCGGAGGTACCCTCCAAACCACCACCCAATCCCTTTCCAGTGGGGAGGAGAATACCGCCAAAGGCATTCACAACCTCTCCAACAGTGCGGGACTAAACCTGGGGATGACCATTTTCAGGGGATTTCAGGTACAAACGACCTACCAGAAGCTGGAGGAGCTCAAAAAAGTGGGAGCCCTCAATGCCCAGATGGCCATGGAAAACCTGGTGGCCCGCATCGCTTCGGAATACTACTACTATGTGGAGCAGGTCAGTATGTTCCATAACCTGGCCTATGCCGTAACCCTTTCCCGGGAACGGGTACGCATCGACGAACAGCGCTATCTGCTGGGGGCCTCCTCGAAACTTGACCTGCTCCAGTCAAAGGTCTATTTCAATGCCGACAGCAGCCGCCTCGACCGCCAGAAAGAGGTCCTGCGCGCCTCCCAGATCCGCCTCAACGAGCTGATGGCTGCCACTAATCTGGGACAAACGATCCTCCCCTACGACACGGCCATCGCCATCAATGAAAACCTCGACTACCCCAGGCTCCTGGAGGAAACCCTCCAAAACAACACCAGCCTTTTGATTGCCACCCGCCAGCAGGTCATCTCAGGCCTCGACTATAAAATCATCTCCTCACGCGAATACCCCTACCTCACCGCAACCACAGGATACAATTACAACACCAACGCCTACGAATCCTCCACCCTCCGGAACCAACAGGTGAGGGGCATGAACTACGGCCTCACCCTGGGGATAGACCTCTTCGACGGATTCAACCGGAAGCGCGAGAAAGCCAATGCCCGCATTGGCATGGAAAACAGCGAATACCAATACCGCCAGATAGAACAGGAGGTGAAAGCCGACCTGCTTACCATTTACTACGGCTATGAGAACAACCTCAGACTGTTGCGCCTCGAAGAGCAGAACCTTGAGGTGGCCCGCGAAAACCTGGAGATCGCCCTGGAACGCTACAAACTGGGGAGCCTGACCGGACTTGAACTCCGTGAGGTACAGAAGAGCCTTCTCGATGCAGAGGAACGGCTGATCAGCGTGAAATACCAGGCCAAAATGGCCGAGATCTCCCTGATGCAGATCTCCGGAAAGATCATGGACCTCGTGCCCGGCGCCTGACATTCCTGATAATTTACTACCTTGCACTGCCTTCAAGGAATGAGGAATCTGGAATCTGGAATGAGGAATCTGGAATCTTGAGTCAGGAATCAGGAATGAGGAATCTTGAATCATGAGTCTGGAGTCTGGAATCTGGAGTCTGGAATCTGGAGTCTGGAATCTGGAGTCTGGAGTCTGGAGTCAGGAGTCGGCATGGATAACCATAAAACCATTATACTTATGAAGAGACTTCTTTTGCTGGCAGTTGCGGGCACTCTTCTGGCTGCGGCCTTCACGCAATGTGAATCCCCCGGTCCCGCTCCGGTGGAACCCCGGTTCATCACCATCCAGGGCCCCGACCTTTATACCCCCGACGGGGAGAAATTTTTCATCAGGGGGACCAACCTGGGCAACTGGCTCAATCCCGAAGGGTACATGTTCCGCTTCAGCCGGGCCAGCAGCGCCCGCCTCATCGACCAGGCCTTCCGCGAAATGGTGGGGCCCGACTTCACCGACGAATTCTGGAAACAATTCAAGGACAACTATATCACCCGCGACGACATCCGCTACATCAAAAGTACCGGAATGAACTCCATCAGGGTACCCTTCCACTACAAACTCTTCACCGATGAGGATTACATGGGACTGACCGCAGACCAGGACGGATTCCAGCGCCTCGACAGTCTGGTGGCGTGGTGTCGCGAGTCGGGACTCTACATCATCCTGGACATGCATGACGCACCGGGCGGACAAACGGGCGACAACATCGACGACAGCTACGGCTACCCCTGGCTCTTCATCAGCGAAAAAAGCCAGGAACGCTTCATTTCCATCTGGAAAAAAATAGCGGAACATTATGCCGACGAGCCGGTGATCCTGGGCTATGACCTGCTCAACGAACCCATTGCCACCTATTTTGCAGAGGATTACGACATCCTCAACGCGCAGCTGGAACCCCTCTACAAAAGGGCGGTGGCCGCCATCCGCGAAGTGGACCAAAACCACATTATCCTTCTGGGCGGCGCCCAGTGGAACAGCAACTTCAGGGTCTTCACCGATTCGAAGTTCGACGACAAGATTATGTACACCTGCCACCGCTACTGGAGCGACACCCTGCAAGCCAACATCCGGGATTTCGTTGACTTCCGCGACAGTGTCAACC
Organism: Bacteroidales bacterium; assembly: GCA_012729335.1. Lineage (GTDB taxonomy): Bacteria > Bacteroidota > Bacteroidia > Bacteroidales > Prolixibacteraceae > UBA1413. The sequence goes on from JAAYDJ010000036.1 coordinate 131,184, forward strand.
TGCCCATGTATATGGGGGAAACCGGAGAGAACAGCGACCAGTGGGTGGCGGCCTGGACCCGCCTGATGGTCCGTAACAACATCGGCTACCACTACTGGCCCTACAAAAGAATGGGCAACCCCAGCTCGGTGCTGAACATCGCGACCCCGGCCAACTGGGACTCCCTGGTGGCCTTCACACAGCACCCCCGCCTGCACTTCGGAGAGATCCGCACCGCCCGCCCCGACCAGGAACTGGTCAAAAAAGCCATGCTGGAGCTGATCGAAAACTGCAAGTTCGAAAACTGCACCAAAAACGAAGGATACATCCGCGCCATGGGCATGATCCCATAGAACCCCGTTGCGCTCCGGCCATGTCGAGGTTAAAAACCTCAGGGCTTTCCGTTTGGTCAGCTTATTTATTAAGTCATTTAAGACATAAGATTTAAGACTTAAGACCAGGATTTAAAATTTCTCTGACATTCTGACATTCAAGACCTTGGTTATGGAAACAGCTGCTTACCACCTAATTCGTACATACCGCCGGGTCATCCGGCTTTTGGTTGCTTCGGCCATGCTGGCAGTGGCATTGACGACCGCCGGGTGCCGGCAGGAAAGTGGAACCTGGAAGGATGAGGGAGCAGGGACGGGCGCGAGGTATCGTCTCTGGTTCCGGGAGCCGGCGGCGATGTGGGAGGCCACGCTTCCCCTGGGCAACGGCCACCTGGGGATGATGCCCGACGGTCACCTCCGGGAGGAGACCATCGTACTGAATGACATCACCCTCTGGTCGGGGGGCGTCCAGGATGCCGACAATCCCGAAGCAGCGGAGCACCTCCCTGAGATCCGAAGGCTGCTCTTTGAAGGCCGGAACGACCTGGCTCAGGAACTGGTCTATAACACCTTCAGGTGCAAGGGAGCCGGCTCAGGCCACGGAAACGGCACCAAGGTGCCGTACGGAAGTTACGAAATCCTGGGCCACCTACGCCTCCATTATGAGGGGGATACCGCGGCAGATCCCATGGATTACCACCGGGCGCTCTCCCTTGACGACGCCATGGCCACCACCCGGTATACCCTCGGGGAAACCGGTTACCGGCGTGACTATTTCGTGAGCTTTTCCGATGATGTGGGCCTCATCAGGCTGACGGCCGGTCGAAAAGGAATGGTCAACGTGCGCATCAGCCTGGACAGGCCGGAGAAATTCACGACGACGGCAGCCGGCAGCCGGCTCGAGATGACCGGCCAGCTGGAAAACGGAACCGACGGCAAGGGCATGCGCTACCGGACCCTGGTGTCGGTAAAAACCAAAAAAGGAAAAGTGACCACCTACGGGAACAGCCTGGTCGTTTCCGGAGCCACAGAAGCCCTCATTTACGTATCGGCAGGCACCGACTACAAAAATCCCGGATTTGAAAAAACGGTTGAAGAGAAACTGACCAAGGCGATGGCCCGCCCATACAAACGCATCGTCAGGGAACACATTGCAGCCTACAAAGCCTGGTTTGACCGGGCCGAGGTGATGCTGACCCCGAACCCCGAACGGGAAGCCCTTTCCACTCCGGAGCGGCTGCAGGCCTTTGCCGCCGATCCCGATGACAACGGACTGGCAGCCCTCTATTTCCAGTACGGGCGGTACCTGCTCATCAGCAGCACCCATGCGGGGTTGCTGCCCCCCAACCTCCAGGGGCTCTGGGCCCACACCATCAACACCCCCTGGAACGGAGATTACCACCTCAATATCAACGTCCAGATGAACCACTGGCCGGCGGAAATCACCAACCTGGCCGAACTGCACCGACCCCTCATTGAACTCACCAAAGGATTGGTGGAGCCGGGAGGAAAGACCGCCGCCGCCTTTTACAATGCCCGGGGCTGGGTGGCCCACATGATGACCAACGTGTGGGGATTCACGGCTCCCGGGGAACACCCCTCCTGGGGGGCTACCAACACCGGAGGGGCCTGGCTCTGCGCCCACCTCTGGGAACACTTCGACTACAACCGCGATACGGCATACCTGCAGGAGATCTACCCCGTTCTGAAGGGAGCGGCACAGTTCTTCCTCGACATGCTGGTGAAAGAACCGCACCACGGATGGCTGGTGACCGCCCCCACCACCTCCCCCGAGAACGCCTTTCTGATGCCGGGGAGCCGTCAGCCTGTGAACATATGTATGGGGTCGACCATGGACAACCAACTGATCAGGGAGTTGTTCGGGAATACCCTCCGTGCAGGGGAGATTCTGGGCGTGGACGGTGATTTTAGGGAACAATTGGCGGCGGCCGCCGCCCAGTTGCCCCCCAGCCGCGCAGGAAGTGACGGCAGGCTTATGGAATGGCTTGAAGATTATGAGGAAGCCGACCCGCACCACCGGCATGTCTCCCACCTCTACGGACTGCATCCCGGGTCGGAGATCACCCCCGAGGGCACTCCCGATCTGGCGGCGGCCGCCCGCAAAAGCCTGGAACGCCGCGGCGATGGAGGTACCGGCTGGTCACGGGCATGGAAAATCAACTTCTGGGCACGCCTTCACGACGGCAACCACGCCTTCGTCCTTCTTAAAAACCTCCTCGACCCCGCCTTCGACACCAGCTTTAACTATGCCAACAAAGGAGGGACCTACCCCAACCTCTTCTGCGCACATCCCCCCTTCCAGATGGATGGCAACTGGGGAGGATGCGCCGGCATTGCCGAAATGCTCCTGCAGAGCCACGCCGGCTTCCTGAATATCGCCCCTGCTCTCCCCGATGCCTTCCGGGAAGGCTCCTTCCGTGGACTGCGGGCCAGGGGAGGATTCACCGTGTCGGCCAGCTGGAAAGAAAAAACCGTGACCCGGGCTACCATTGACGCCTCCTGCCACGCAGACCTCCACCTGAAAATCCCCGCAGGAACCACCTCCTTCCAGGCATCCCTTAACGGGAAACCCCTGGAACCCGCCTCCGGAGAAGGCTTTATTCACCTGGACATGACAAAGGGTGACCAGCTGGAACTCACCTTCCAATGACCTTTTCATCTCTCCGGTGTGAAGTTCCCGGGTGCAAAGGACTGCTGATCAGAGAATTTATTGCTACTTTTAGGAAGAAAAACAACGATCCATGAACCGCAGACTTGTCCTCATCGTGACGGCGCTGGCCCTGAGCACCGCCGTGCATGCGCAGCCTTTGCCCACAAAGGAGAGCGTAGTGCAGAAAATGACCCTGGCCAACGACTACTTCATGCAGAAGTGGCCCGACCCGGGAGTGCCCATCGTGGGGGATCGGGTCAGGCCCAGTAACATCTGGACACGGGCCACCTACTTCGAGGGACTGATGGCACTACACCACATCTGTCCGGAGAAAAGGTATACCGATTATGCCATAGCCTGGGGAGAATCCCACCAATGGGGCCTGGCCTGGAAAAACGACAACCGCAACGCCGACGACATGGGATGCGGACAAACCTACATTGATCTTTACAACATGGATCCCCGCCCCGAGAGGATCAGAATCCTGAAGGAGGCCGTCGATAAGATGGTGGCTTCCAACAAAATCGACGACTGGTGGTGGATCGACGCCCTCCAGATGGCCATGCCGGTCTTTGCCCGTTTGGGAGCATTGGAAAACGAGGAGAAATATTGGAACAGGATGCATGAGATGTACCTTCATACCCGGAATGTGGAAGGAGGCCGGGGACTCTACAATCCTGAGGATCACCTCTGGTGGCGGGACAAGGATTTTGTGCCGCCCTACCGGGAGCCCAACGGCGAAGATTGTTACTGGTCGCGGGGCAACGGCTGGGTATTGGCCGCCATGGCACGGGTCCTGGAACAGAATCCCCCCTCCAAAAAACAGCGGAAGGAATACATCACCATGCTCAAAAAGATGTCGGAAGCCCTGGTGAAGGTGCAGCGTGAAGATGGCTTCTGGAATGTAAGTCTCCACGATCCGGGCCACTACGGGGGCCCCGAGAGTTCCGGAACGGCCTTTTTCGTGTATGGGATGGCCTGGGGCATCAACCACGGTCACCTCAAAAAGGGGAAATATCTGCCGGCAGTGATCAGGGGATGGAATGCCCTGTGCAATGAGGCGCTGCATCCCAACGGATTCCTAGGGTACATGCAGGGAACGGGCAAGGAGCCCGCCTCAAGCCAACCTGTTGGCTACGATACCATGCCCAACTTCGAGGATTACGGATTGGGAGCCTTTCTGCTGGCTGGTAGCGAAGTCTACCGGCTGGCCAGGTAAGGAGAACCCCGTGTGGCCAGGTATGGAAGATCCCGGCTGGCCAGGCATGGAGAACCCCGTGTGGCCAGGTATGGAAGATCCCGGCTGGCCAGGCATGGAGGACCCCGCGTGGCCAGGTATGGAAGATCCCGTGTGGCCAGGCATGGGGGACCCCGTATGGCCAGGCATGGAGGACCCCGCGTGGCCTGGCATGGAAGACCCCGGCTGGCCAGGCATAGAGGACCCCGTGTGGCCAGGTATGGAAGATCCCGGCTGGCCAGGTAAGGAGAACCCCGTATGGCCAGGCATGGAGGATACCTGTGGCCAGGCATGGAGGACACCTGTGGCCAGGCATGGAGGACCCCGCGTGGCGGGCGTACCGGGGTGCAGAGTGACCCAGTGCATCCATAATCTGTTTACTATCTGTTATAAACGGTTATACATGGCTATACATGGCTATAACTGTTTATACAAGGAAACGGCACACCCCCGGCCCTTTTTCGCCCCTGCTCCCTCATTATTTGCCTTAAAATGTTGCATTTGAGGAAAATTTGACGTAAATTGTATCTGAATATCTTATATTATATTAAGTATTCTGCTCTGCTTTTTTGGCGCTTTTAATTTTCCGGAGTATTTGATTTTTGAGGATGCATCACTCATATGTTATTGTCATGTTTAATTTCTAAAACTAAAAGGAGTCATTGCTATGAGTGAACTGAAAATTGGAGTAACCAATCCCTTTGCGCTGGGCGAACTGCTCATGCAGAAGCATATCAAGTGGGATACGCTGACCGATCCCGAGGGGACCCTTTCAGAGATTCTGAACGTGCCTGTTGCGGAGATTTTCAATGTGAAGAATCCTATCCTGAGTCCGTCACTGAAAGTGCTTGATTCGGGTGAGGTGGAGGATCTCAAGCCTGCCGATGCGGAGAAGAGGGTGGCCGACTTTCTGAGTGTGCAGAAGGTGACCCGCAGTGCCGCGATCACCCGGAAGGTACCGAAAGAGCGTCTGGAGCAGCTCCCGCAATTGCTGGCCGACCTGAACACGGGGGTTGCGGGGACCAATGTGCCCTGGAAACCAGCCAATATCGACTGGTTTGACATGGGCGACTACTTCGAGGATCTGAACGAGTTCAACGATCCGATCCAGGGGGCCCTGGGCGACTGCTACTACATTGCAGCCCTCTCCTCGGTGGTATGGGCCCGCCCCTACACCATCGTGAACATGATCAGGCCGGGAACCGAATCCAATCCCATCCACCGGGTGGTGTTCTACAAGGATGGCACCACCGCCCAGTCACTGGAAGTCACCGAGAATGTGCCGGTGACCAAAACCACCCACAACTGGATCTATGCCCGTTCCCTTGATGCCACAGAAGTATGGCCTGCCGTGATGGAAAAGGCCTATGCCAAATGGAGGACGGGAAACACGACCGACTTCCCTGAGTATCCGCCCATTGCGGGGGGAGACCCGGTAATGGCCTGCGCCCAGCTCATCAAGGGTGCCCGCACCTACTACAGCAATCCCTCCAAAACGGCCGCCCAAATCATCACCCTGGTCAGGGCCAACTCGTTGACCAAAAGGACCGTGAACCCCATGGTGGCCTGGACTTACGGCACACCGCCTACGGGCGTGAACTACACCGCCGCCAAAATCGCCGGAAACCACGCCTATTCCGTCCTGGGCTGGGAATACCACAACAGCACCTATTATGTGGTTTTGCGCAACCCCTGGGGAACCTACTCCGCTGTCCTCGACGTGCTCCCCGGCAACTGGAATACCGTCCTGATGGGAACCCCCGTGAACGTTCCCCTGAATGCCAACGGGGTCTTCGCCATGAAACTCGACACCTTCAAGAAGTACTTTGCCGGCATTGGCGTGGCCAAATAATACAAGCCGGGATGTGGATCCTGCACCTTCAGCACCATTCACTTAAAACGCCGCACAAGGGTGCGGCGTTTTTCTTTTTGCAGAGGAATGCTTACCTTTCGCTACAAAAGCACGAAGGTATGAAGGGAGGCTCATTAAGGGTATGGCTGGCAGTGGGATTGCTGGCACTGGGATTTCACCCCGGGGAAGCCGCGGGACAGCAGGGCACCTGGTGTCTGGTTATTCATGGGGGTGCCGGGGTTATGGAGCGTGAGAAGATGCCGCCGGAGCGGCAGCAGGCCTACCTCCGGGATCTCGACAGGGCCCTGACGACAGGGGACTCGGTGCTGCGCCATGGCGGCACGGCCCTGGAAGCCGTGGAAGCCACGGTCATGGTGCTTGAGAACTCCCCCCTTTTCAATGCGGGCAGGGGGGCCGTTTTTTCCTGGGAAGGAAAGAACGAACTGGATGCCTCGGTGATGGAGGGGGCCTCCCGGAAGGCCGGGGCGGTGGCCGGTGTGACCACCATCCGCCATCCCATCCGGGCGGCCCGTGCCGTCATGGAGCATTCACCACATGTACTGCTCAGCGGCCGGGGTGCCGAAATCTTCGCCCGCGAACAGGGACTGGAACGGGTGAACAACCGCTATTTCCATACCCGGGAGCGCAAGGCCCAGCTCAGGAGCCTTAAAAAGAAAACCCGCGAACGGGAGAGCCGTGACAACCACGGCACCGTGGGTTGCCTGGCCCTTGACCGCTACGGGAATCTGTGTGCGGGAACCTCCACGGGAGGCATGACCGGCAAACGCTACGGAAGAATCGGCGACACCCCCCTGATCGGGGCAGGAACCTGGGCCGACAACGCCACCTGTGCGGTCTCCTGCACCGGCCACGGCGAATTTTTCATCAGGGGGAATATCGCCCGTGAGGTGGCCGCCCTGATGGAATACAAAGGCAAAACCCTGCAGGATGCCTCTGCCGGGGCCCTGGAAAAACTGACCACCATGGGAGGCACCGGAGGCTTCATCGCCCTTGACGCCCGGGGAAACCTTGCCATGCCCTTTAACACCTCCGGGATGTTCCGGGGTTATATCCGCTCTACCGGGGAAAAGGAAACCGCCATCTTTGCCCCCTGAGCTCACATTCACCGCGGTCCCCCCGGAAAGTGGTCCGCATATCAACTATCCAATGCGAAGAAGATCCTTTATGGAAAACATGGCCCTGGCTTCCGGAATCCTTATCTTTGCTGGAAAAAGAAGCCTTATGGCCCAGGAAAAAACCACCCCGGATACCTCTCCCGTCAGGGTGATGATGATTTATAACAACACCGGTTCGCAGCCAGGCCTGAAGGGGGCATGGGGATTGTCGGCATGGGTGGCCACCTCGGAGGGGAACCTCCTTTTTGACACCGGGGGTGACCCCGACATTCTCCGCGACAACATGCGTCATCTCCGGCTGGATCCCTCCAGCCTCATCAGTGTGATCCTCTCCCACGACCATTGGGATCACCGCAACGGACTCTCCTGGCTCCTGGAGCACACCGCCTATGTCCCCACGGTGCTCGTTCCCGCAGAAGTAAGGGAAAAATATGCCCAGACCTACCCCGCCGCCCGCGTCAGAGGCATCACCGGCCCGACGGAGATCCTTCCCGGGATCTGGAGTACCGGCAGTATGGCCACCACCTACAAGGGAGACCCCCTCTATGAACAGGCGCTGGTCATCCTTCGTGGCGACCACCTCTGGCTGTTGAACGGGTGCAGCCACCCCGGGGTGATCCCCATGGTGAGCCAGGTGAAAGAAGCCTTCCCTGGAAAACACATCGCCCTGGTATCAGGAGGCTTCCACCTGGGAAGCAAAACCGCCAAGGAAGTCAGGGAGATCTCCGACCTTCTCCGCCAGGAGGGCGTGGAAAAAATCGCCCCCTCCCACTGTACCGGGGAAGAAGCCATCACCCTTTTCCGGAAAGCATGGGGTAACAGTTTTACCGCCTTTAACCTGGGCGACGAACTGGTTATCTTGTAAAAAACACAGTTTGAAAATTACGGAGATGGGGGGAAATTGCTACCTTCGGAGCAATTTAATCGTGGGTTTATGTTTCAGGAAGATCTCATTGACCGATACACTGAAAAGCTGCCGGGAAGGCTGGCAGGAAGGAGCACCGGGAATGCCGCAGGTTTCATACCGGCCAAGGCCACCCGGGGGGGATGGATGCATAGTGTGTGGACGCTGGCAGGGCTGATGGCGTTGCTGGGAATTGCCGTCCCTGAGGTATTTTGCCAGACTCCCGGCGTACAGGGATTTTTCCTGGAGGGGTGGCAGCCCAAAACCATTGAGGTGACAGCTTTCGATACGGTACCGCAGACCACGCTGAACCCCGGGGTGACGGTGACCGTCAATGCGGGCACGGTGTTGACCCGGGTTCCCCCGCAGGTCTATGGTCACAATGCGGCAGCATGGGGTGGCAAACTAGACCTCAGCCCTCTGGCCGTGACGAACATCACCCATCTGAATCCCCATGTGATCCGCTGGCCCGGGGGAAGCATGTCAAACGACTATTTCTGGGCGGCCAAAAGCAAGGAAACCCGCCCCAAGGACCTGCCTTCCACTTATGAATTCAAGGATCTGCAATATGGGCTGAACAACGGCGGCTGGACCATGTCGGTAGACAACTATTACTCCCTGCTCGCCAAAACGGGTGCCACGGGAAATATCAGCGTCAACTACTCCTATGCGCGGATAGGGACCAGCGAGGATCCTGTGCGGGTGGCCGCCCGGTATGCCGCCGACTGGGTGCGTTACGACAAAGGGCGCACGCTGATCTGGGAAATTGGGAATGAGAATTTCGGCAGCTGGGAGGTCGGCTACCAGATCGATACCAACCTGAACAAAGACGGGCAGCCCAAAACCATCAACGGGGACCTTTACGGGCGCCACTGCAAGATTTTCATCGAGGAGATGCGCAAAGCCGCCGAAGAGGTGGGCGTTGACATCAAAATCGGGGTGGTGGCCATGGACAGCCATGTCACCTGGGATGCCATACAGCAGAACTGGAACAGCCAGATGATGAAGCAGGTGGGCCATCTGGCCGACTTCTTTATCGTTCACAGTTACCATACCCCCTATAATGAGAATTCAAGTGTTTCCACGATCCTCGGTTCCGGCGCCAAATCGAAGGATATCGCCAAATATGTCACCGACGGACTGAAGAACCATGCCGGACTGGGGCCCATGCCCATGGCCATGACCGAATGGAACATCTTCGCCACCGGGAGCGGACAGGGGGTCTCTTATATCAACGGGATGCACGCGACCCTGGTTCTGGGGGAGCTGATTAAAAACAACTACGGACAGGGGAACCGCTGGGATTTTGTCAACGGCTGGGATAACGGGAACAACCACGGGCTGTTTGCCGACGGGGAGCCGGGCATCGCCCGCTACACCCCCCGGGCGCCCTTCTATTATATGTACTACTTCCAGAAGTACTTCGGCGATAAAATGATCCCTACCACGGTGTCAGGCAGCAGCGACATCCTGAGTTATGCCTCTTCCTTCTCTTCGGGAGAGAAAGGGATCGTACTGGTGAACAGAGGCATTTCGGAACGGGTGGTGGAGCTCCGCTTCAACCATTTCAAACCCGGCAGCCGCTACTACTATTATGTACTGACAGGGGGTACCGACAACGGCAATTTCTCACGCAAGGTATTTGTGAACGGGAAGACCACCACGCTGGCCGGAGGCGGGCCTGAAGATTACGCGACCCTCAGACCTTACGGAACGGAGAGGAACGGGGAGATCAGGCTGGCCCTGCCGAAGTACAGTGCGGTATATCTTCTCGTGGAGGGCAGCAGGGATCTGCAATCGCAGGAGATCCATTTTGGTGTATTGCCGGCCATGACCTACGGGGATACCGCTCTGACCCTTTCGGCCACGGCCACATCCGGGTTACCGGTGCAGTTTGCCGTGTCGGATCCGAGGGTAGCCCGGCTGGCCGATGGGAAAATCACCCTCATGGGGGCGGGAAACTGTGACATTGTGGCCTTCCAGGAGGGCGACAGCGTTTACCTTCCAGCACCCCAGGTGGTACAGCGGCTCACGGTAGCCAAGGCACCCCAAGCCATCACCTTTCCGGAGATGGGGCCCATGCTGACCGGCACCCCCGATTTTGATCCTGCAGCCACAGCCTCATCGGGGCTGCCCATCACCTATACCAGCTCGAATACAGCAGTGGCCACCATCGCGGAGGGAAAGGTAAGAATTACCGGGCCAGGGACCACCCTGATCTCGGCCCGCCAAAATGGCAACAACCGCTATGGTGCAGCCCCAACGGTGGCACGCGAGCTCGTCGTCTCCCTCAATACCGCCATTCCTGCCTTCCGGGAAACCTCCTTCGAGCTCTTCCCCAATCCGGCCTCAGAACAGGTGACGATCAGGTTCCCACATGACAAGGAGAACCCCGGATTCGCCATTTACAATGCCCTGGGCTCCCTGGTCTACCGCCACCCCGGCGGAGAATCCACGGTGATTCTCCCTGCCGGAACCCTGGGCGGCCCGGGAGTCTACACCGTGAAGGCCGGCACATCAGTCAGAAGAGTGACCGTCCTTTATTAGGCACCAGCGAAACACATGACAGGCACACCTTAAGGTGATTTTCTCTGTTAGCCGGGCCTGACCATGGTGGTCATGGGCGGTCCTTACTTCACGGTCACCCGGATTCCTTCGCTGTGCGCCGCAAATTCGGGGGCGTACATACACTGGACCGTGGTGATCCCATTGGAGAACTCCCCTTTCTGCGCGGCGTGAAGCCGGTATTCCAGTACGTAACTTCCCTTAGGCAGATAGCCGATGAAGAAGTGGGTGGCCACGTCAAGCGTCGACTCGTAATATCCGAGTCCGCCCTGCCAGCGGTAGCCCGACAGCACGTTAACCGGTTCGAAGGCCGACGCCCGCATGTCCTTGAGGTGGACGTATTCCATGTCGCGGTCGGTTTTCAGGATCACCCTGACCACCACCTTATCGCCCACACTGAGAGGATGGGTTCCGTCGATAGCTTCCAATTGCAGACCCTGCGGGGTATTCACTTCTTTAAACAGTTGCTTGCTCACCTGCAGGGGGGTCTGCGCGGGAGTGATCTTATCCAGGTTCTCGAAATATTGCCAGTAGGCGGCGCCCCAGGCGATGCCCGGGTTGGGGTTGCGGACTTCGATACGGGCCAGGGCAGGGGTGATCTCCGTGGCGTCCAGGCTCTTTTTGAAGTAGCCGGTGCCCGGTTCCGTGGGGGAGGCTGTGGCCAGAGCAGGATTCATCTGCAGTCCCCCGGCGGTGACGCTCACGGGTTGTGCGGGGGTCAGCAGCGGTTCGCCGCGCATGAGCAGCGCCCACACCGCTTCTGCCGTTGCCCGGGTGGTTTTCCAGTCCTGGGTTTGTTTCTGCTTCAGCAGCCACACTTTGAGTTCCTCCACGGCACGGGCATCACCCGTCACCTCATCAAAGGCCTCGGTGAGCAGGGCATGGGCCTCCACCGGCGCCTCATACCAGAACCACCCCCGGGGCTGGCTGCGCCAGTACATGCCCAGCTCGTCGCTGTGCAGGGCCGTTTCCTTCAGGGAACGCATAATGGCCAGTGCCAGCTTCCTCTCCCCCATCCGGTGAAGAAACAGGGCAGTCATCCCCTTCATATAGTTGGAGTTGCTTTTCCAGTGGGCGGCCGCCTGTGAACGGTAATAGGCAACCGCCTCCGTCAGTGTCTCCGGAAGTGGACGACTGGCAATGAAAAAAGAGCGGACATAAAACCAGTGGACAACCTCCTGGGTGAAATGGTTGTTTTTCAGGTACTCTTTGTCCTCCTTTTTCAGTTTGTCGAACCGGGAGGCCATCTCTCCATCGAGGAAGACAATGGCTTTGCCGGTTATTTCGGTGAGGAGGGGTTCTTCATCAGGAGTAATCACCCCGCGGGAAGTCAGCTTTCCAAGTCCGGCCAAAATGTGGCGGGTGATATATTCGCTTTCGGGCATACCCGGGAACCAGGGCCAGCCGCCGTTCACCGACTGGAGTTCCTGCAGTTTCCGGAGGGAGGCGTTCTGTTCGGTGGCCATCCGGGAGGCGTCGAAGAGGAAGGCCAGGCGTTGTTTACGTTCGCTCTCGCTGGTGGCTTCCCGCACCCAGGGACTTTCCTGGAGCAGGACCGCCTTAAGCTCTTCGTTCTTTTCGAGTTGTGCACGGAGGGCATCGGCGGGAAGGGACTTCCAGGCGTCGAAGACCTTGCGGATGGCGGGGTCGCTGCCGGCCATATGACCGGCCAAAGCATTGGCATAGAAGCGGCTGAAGACCTGCTCTGAACATTCGTGGGGGAACTCCATGAGGTAAGGAAGGGCCTGCACGGCGTACCATGCAGGATTGGAAGTGTATTCAAAGGTCATCCGGTAGTTGCGGAGGGTGGAGCCGGTTTTTCCGGCATTGGCGAGCTTATCGAAGCGGAAGGTTTTGGTTTCCCGGCCGCGGAGAGGCAGGGGCAGCGATTCGGTGACCAGCATGCGGTTGGTGAGCACAGGCAGGGGAGCTTCCTCCCCGTCGGAGAAGGTTCCGGCGATGGCCGTCACCCGGTAAACGACGGCCTGCAGTCCCTCAGGCACGGTGATCTCCCATTCGGCCAGGGCGCTTTCCCCCTTTCCGGCGTAAAAGGAGCGGGTGGTCTGCGTCACTCCCATCATGTGGCTGACCGGCTGCATGGTCAGGGCGTCGAAGAAGGTGATTTCCGCGGTTCCCGAGAGAGGTTGGTCGGAGAGGTTGGAGATCTTCACGGGGAAGACCAGGCGGTCGCCTTCGCGCAGAAAGCGGGGCGCATTGGGGAAAACCATCAGTTCGCGGCGGGTTACCGTAGTGTATTCCAGGGTGCCGGTTTGGAGGTCGCGGGTATGGGCCAGGGCCATCATCCGCCAGCGGGTGAGCGATTCGGGCATTTTAAAGCGAAGGATCACATCGCCGGAAGCATTGGTGGCCAGCTGGGGAAAAAAGAAGGCCGTCTCGTTGAAATCCTTTCGGGGTTTGGCCGGGGGAACGGGCGGAGGAATCCCGGCGCCGCCTCCTGCGGAACCAGCGGCAATCCCGGGAACAGCCGATTCTGGGGCCGGGGCTTCCTCCACGCTGAAGAAAACCTGGTCCCCGGCACTTTCGGCCTGTACCTGGGAAACCATAGATAAGGTGCGGGTGCCCCTGATGCGGATGCCCCCGTCGGCCATGGTGCCGGCTTTAAGAAGGAGGTTTCGTGCCCCTAAAAGACTCCATTCGGGCAGCCGTTCGTAATCCCTCTCTGTATATCCGGGAGGGTAGTGCCCATCAGAACTTTTCCGTAACAGGGCTAAACCGAATCCCAGGCCCTGCCAGTGGATCACTTCCCGGAAGGGCTGGTAGAGGGAGAAGGGCCACTGGTGGGGGGCAAAGGCATCGAGGGAAGCGTCGTACATGCCGGCCAGCAACTCCGCTGCTGCCGGTGCACCCTGATGGTCGCGGATGGTGATCCGCCACTCCTCTTCGGCCCCGGGATCGAGGGCACTCCGGAAACTGCCGGCCGTAAGCTCCAGTTTTTTGTTGTCGTAGGCGACGGCGGCGCGGAGGGTTTTGGTGAACAGCCGGTTATGGCGAACCATCACCAGGGAGATGACGATATCGCCGCGGTCGCTTTCCCTGACGGGAATCGGTACGAGGAGCTGGCCCCGGTCAAGATTCAGCTGCTTTTTCATGACCAATCCTCCTTTGGAAACGGCTTCAAGGAAGACCACGGCATTTTCCAGGGGGGAGGCCACCAGCAGGGAGAGGTTTTCCCCGGGTTGTGCTTCGGTGCGAAGAAGCCTGGCCGTCATGGGATCCGTGAAGGGCGTATTCCCCGTCTCAGGCCGGAACAGCCTGAAGATCTGGGTGGTGGAGACCTCTTTGCCCTGTGTATCGCGGGCGGTGAGGGTCAGTTGGTAGGTTCCCGCAGCGAGGGTGGCGGGGAGGGTAAAGCCGCTGTCGCGGGGGCTCTCAAAGCTCCCCTGCCCCACTCTCCTGCCCCGCGACCAGTTGGCGGGATCCGTTTCATCGCCGTACCCTTCCCCGGGGAACCATTTGGCGTATTCGCCGCGGGTCATGGTAAACCTGTCGGGCTGTTGCCATCGCCGCTCAAAAAGCGCGGAAGCGGGGGCCTTCAGCTCCGTCAGGGTATAGTTGGCGGTGGCGGGGAGGGGTTCTCCGCCCGGGCGGGTAATGGTGACCCTCACCTCACGGCCCGTGGCAGCGTTGACCACTTCCCCGAGGCTGGTGGTGATCAGAAGCGGTTGAAGGGAAGCACTCACGGAAGTCTCCCCGCTGCGGGTCTCCCCGTTGATGTCGGTCACATCGGCATAAGCCGTATAGGTGAAGATCGCCTGTGAGGAGGGGTCGGTGTCAGGAGCCGGCAGGGCCGTAAAGGTAAAGCTGAAGGTACCGTCGGAAGCGGTGACGGCGGTCCCGGAGGCGATTTCGGCTTCAGGGGTGCGGGGCAACCAGGAGCGGCCCCACACAGGAAACGGATAGCGGGCCTGGCGCACCACCCTCCAGGTAACCTGCGCATCCCCCACGCCGTTGCCGGCATAGTTCAGTGCGCTCCCCTTCAGGATCACCGTTTCTCCCAGCTGAAAGTCCCCCTTCACCGGGGTGAAAGTCACCTCAAAGCGGGGCCGTTTGTACTCCTCGACCCGGAACCCCACGCTCCCATAGTCAGTGACCATCTCCATATAGCCTGTCAGGACCCCCGCCGGCGCCGTAAAGGAACCGGCGAATGAGCCATAGTCGTTGGTGGTGAACTCCTGCGTGGCAATCAGCTGACCGTTGGCATCGTTGAACTTCACCGTCACCGGGAAGGCGTTTTTCAACTGTTGTGCTTCGCCCTCCTTCTCCATGGCGATACCCTTGAACCAGATCGTTTGTCCGGGCCTGTAAATGGAGCGGTCGGTGAAGAGCCATACCCTGGTTTCTTTTCCGGGTTGCCCGGGTCCGTCGTATCCCCGGTAAAAGGCGCGTGTCATGAACTTCTCCTTTTTGTATGTAAGGAGACAGTAGCCGGAATTGAGGTTTTGGTCGGCGGGGTAACTGAGGGTGGCGGCGCCATCCTTGCCGGTGACCACCTGATCGCCGGGTACGAAGATTTGTTTACGAAGCCGCGTGTCGTATTTGCGGAAGAAGGGGCGGATGGAGACTCCCCCGAGGGGTTGGCCCGAGCGGCGGTCGAGGACCAGCAGTTCACCGGATCTGCCGCCGGGAGTGCGGCTTACCAGGGTCAGGCGGGTGCTCCAGAGGTGAAACCAACGGACCTCCTCCTTTTCGGTGAAAGTTTCTTCCCGGGAGACCATCACCACATAATATCCGGGTATGAGGGGCGGCAGCTTCACCTCGGTGCGGTGGGACTGGAAATCGCCGTCATCGGGCAGGGCCTGGCTCCAGGAGATGAGCACCGGACGCTTGAGGTATTCATCCCTTTTTTCCGGGGTTTGGAGGGGGATCATCTCCTCCGGAGAGGGTTCTGCGGCAACCACCCTGAAATGGAGCACAGGCGTATTCCGGTATTGGACCGACAGCAGGGAGGGGAGCCCGGGTATCACCTCGCTGGTGCCGTCGATGTTGAAAAATGGCTGCCTGATTTCTTTGGCCAAAGCGAGGCAGTTCTTGCCACCCGGGGTATCAGGGAAGCGGGCGGCTGCTTTTTCAGCCAGTTCCAGCGCCTCCTTATGGTCCCATTTATGGTCGTCAGAGACGAGGGGTTTGTAAAGCATACCCCGGTCGTTTATCTGGCGGGCCAAACGATAGAGGATCTCCGCCGATTCGGGTCGCCCCTGGTAACGGTGGGCCATTTCCCGAAGGGCTTCGATATATCGTTCCTGTTTCCCGATAAGGCTGGAGAATCTGAAAACGAACTCTAACCGGTGGAGGTCGGCGTCGACCAGTGCGGCCGCATCGCCGTTTTCTCTGAAGCGCAGCAGATCCCTGAAGATTGTCAGGGCGTGGATGCCGGCAGAGAAGGGAACCGCCCGGAGCGTTTCATCGCCGGAACTCCCTTTGATGCCGGTGAGCAGGGGCATGCGGATAAATTCGTGTGCAGGTGCGAATAGCCCGGGCTGATCCCAGGGATATCCCATTCTTTCGTTAAGGTCATTGTGGGCGGTTTCCCTGAAATGGTCAATGGCGCGGAAAGCCAGCAGGTCATAAAGGGTGGGTCGCAGCCTGCGGGTCTCCTTGTCCCCTTCGAGGAGCTCCCCGTAGTGTTCCACGGGAGTCGACTGCAGCACCCCGGCATCAGAGAGGGAGAGCAGGGTATACCGGTTGATGGTGGCCGTAAACTGGTGCCGGTCCCAGGTTTCGGGGTTAAACGGCAGACCTTCGATTTCCTGAAGGGCGTCTCCGGGGGCGGCATCCTTAACCGTCCCCCCGCCCGTGGCCAGCGGTGTGCGCCGGTCTATGATCCACCGGTTGTTCCGGTAATAGTCATGGTACACTCCGGCAAGCAGGGAGGCCAGTAACTGACGTTGCGGGCTCCGGGCTTCTTCCATTTCGGCTGTAAGGAAAGCCACTGATTCTTGCAGCGAATTCTCCTGAAAATCAGCCTCCAGCTGCAATTTCATCACCAAAGCCTTCAGGGCATCCCCCTCCCTGCCATTACGCTTGCTTTCCGCATAGAGGATGTTTACCTTATCGAGCGCCGACTGCAGGAGCCCCTGGCTCACCAGGGAGTCCACTTCCTCCCAACGGAAAGGATGATCATTCTGTGCCATAACCGATATTGTCATGAAGGTTAGAAATACCAGTGTGATGAATGGATATTTCATTAGTATAGTTGTTTGTTAATAATTTGCTCTTCAGTTATATATCGTAATGAAGCCAGTTGATGTGCTTCACGCCCGTGGAAGTCGCATGGAGCAAATATACATGTCCTTATGTGGTCGAAGCACCATGCGACTTTCATTTGTTTACTTGTTAATTAATGACTTGCTCTTCATTTGTATTTCAAGATGAAGCCAGTTGATGTGCTTCACGCCCATGGAATTGGCTCCGCGGTGCTCCGCTGAACTTCGCTTCCCATGTAGCTGAATCACTCCGGTTGGTGTATACCGGAGGTGCGGCTTCACCTCTTCAAACACACTCTGAAGATACGGATAAACGGCCACCTGACGATGGCATGTCAAAAACAGTGCCTGAATTCCGGCAAGTGCAAAACAAGGGCCTGCGGGCGGGTTTTCACGACAGGGCACCCATGAAGAGCTTGAGGTGATCAGACCTCCTGCCGGGTCTGCCCGGAGGGGTACCGGCGGTTCCAGGAAAAAAAAGCGGTTCAGAAAAGGAAGATTCCTTTTCTGAACCGCTGGTCGGGCATCGCGTTAACCGGGAAGGTCTATTTAAACCGGCTGATGGTTTTGATGGACTGGGTCATGGGGATGGTCATATCCTGCGGACCGGAGACCGCCACGTTCATTTCCATTTCGGTGTCTGTTTCAACGTAGACGATCATCTGGCGGGCGGCATCGAAGAGGGCATAACCCTCCACTTTGGCATTCCCCTCTATGAACATCTCCATGCCCATTTGGGATCCCTTGCCGTTCACGCCGATGGTCCCGGAGGTGGTGATTTTATAAAAATCTTTTCCGTCGCGGACCTCTTTTCCGGCCAGGGTGTACTTGTTGTCAACGGCCATCTCCAGGGCAAAGGGCGTACCTGACGCCGCCTGCTTCACTTCGGTTTTGGTCTCCTCCCAGGATTCCCCCACCTTCACCGCTTTTCCGGGCAGAACCAGGAGATTCCCGGGTTCCAGCTGGTTGATGACGGCGGCCGCCTCCGAGGAGTCGACCTTGGCTGTGGAGACGACTTTTCCCTCCGGAGTATAGACGATCCGGACGGCATCCTTCATATTTTCATAGCGCAGGGTGGTATCCCTGCCCATGGCCACCGAATGAACCGAGATGTCCTTGACGGTCATCAGCACGGTGGCATTCCCTTCCGCAGAAAGGGCCTCCACCGCAAAGGAATTGAGGGACTTGATTTCTGCAGTCACCTTGATTTCCTGTCCCATCATGGACTGAACAGTATTCTGGAGAATTTCCATTTCCTGGAGGTAGGTGTCGCCAGCCTTGAAACCATATTTCAGCAGGACAGACTCCTGCGCCATGGAGGAAAAACTGATGGCTGCCAGGGCCACCAACACAAGCATTTGGGTTAAGCTTTTCATCTTTTTAATGTATTGAGTTAAATAATGGGTTTCTTGTAATTTGCACAGAACACATATTCACGGGCTGTCAAGGCCTTACGGTTTTCAGGTAAAGGTCATCTCCGGCAATACGCCGTGCCACACGGTATACCAGGGCCGCCACGCGGGCCGCCTTCCCGGAATCCACGGAGGCAGGGTCGTCGCTCACCTTGTGGTAATCGCCATGAAGTCCCGTGGTGATGTTGACTCCCGACACCCCCTTCCGGAAAAAGTTGTAATGGTCGCTCCGGCTGAAAAGATCCTCTCCTTCGGGAAAGTTTTGCAATCCCGAGTTTTCTGTTTCCTCGAGGAGAATCTGCGCCAGATCGGGGTTGAACCGCAGTCCGCTGATTTGCAGGGTATCGCTGCCATTGCGGCTGATCATGTCGAGGTTGAGCATGACCACGCTTTTATCGAGGGGTATCAGGGGATGGTCGCAGTAATGTTTGGAGCCGTAAAGCCCCAGTTCTTCACCGGCAAACAGGATGAAAAGGATGCTGCGTGCCGGTTTTTTCTTTGCGGCGGCAAAAGCGCGGGCGATGGCCAGGACGCCGGCTGTTCCCGAAGCGTTGTCATCGGCGCCGTTAAAGATGGGATCCTCCCCGGCTTTGGGTTTCTTCAGAAAACCCACATGGTCGTAGTGGGCTCCCACCACCACGACCTCCTGTTTCAGGCGGGGATGGCGGCCTTCGATCAGTCCCACGACATTCCTGGCCGTCAGAGGGTTGAAGGTCATGGCGGTCCGCAGGCGGACTTCCGTATCGGGAAAAGTGAAGGAGGCTGGGGTGAGGGTGGCGTCGATCCGCCGCTGAAGGTTCCGCAGGGAATCGACACTTCCGAAGAGTGCCTTCAGCACCGGTTCTCCCACCTGTACAAACGGGATGAGGTCCATGCCATGGTTGAGTTCCACAGGGATGTTGTCGGAGGGGAGGAATTTGGAAAGGCCGGGCCAGGGGTACCCCTGCGGGGTGAGGAGAAGGTGGTTGAGGGGGTCAGTGACCAGAAGGAGGCCGGCGGCGCCGTGGTTGCGGGCGTTTTCCATTTTGGTGGCCATGAGGGAATGGCGGGTCTCCTTTACGCCGTCGAAACGCGACAGGGAGTCCTTTTCTCCGGGTTCATGTTTCATGACCAGGACGATTTTTCCTTTGACGTCGAGGTCGCGGTAGTCATCATAACCGTATTCCGGGGCGGTGATGCCGTAACCGGCGAAAACCAGGGGAGCCTGCACAAGGGTGTCGGCGGTCAGGTCAAACGGCGTGTAGTCGGTGCGGAGTTTGAAGTCCCGGGTTTCACCGTCGCGGGTCATCGTAAAGAGGCACCCCTGCTGGTCGAGGCTTTTGGTATGAAGGGGCACCTCCTGGAAACGGACACCCCCGACCGGGCCGATCCCCAGGGAAGAGAATTCGGCTGCAATATATTCGGCGGCCTGGTCGAGTTCCGGACTGGGGGTATTGCGTCCCTTCATGGAATCGGAGGCCAGGAAACCAATGTGGCGCGCCATCAGCTCAGGGGTGATCTGCTCCAGCTCTCGGGGGACCTTTCGCGCAGAAACCTTTTTTTTCAGCGCTTTCCCGATGGGAGCGGGATTCGCGGCACCGGAGGGATTCTGGGCGGAAAGGGGAGTTCCCGTAAGCAGGAGAAGAGGGAGAAAAAGGAGGAGGACCACCCTTTTCAAACAGCAGGCCAACTGGTTCATCAGGTTGTTTTGCCTTATCAGACTGTGAAAAGTACCAAATGTTACAACTCACGGTAAAAAAAAACCGGAGGGAAGCCTTTGCGGGCTTTCCTCCGGTAAGAGGGTGAGCGGGAAGAGGTCAGCAGGTCATTTCAGGGGATAGCTGCCGGTAAATGGTTTATATTTGGCAGGCAGGCCAAGCAGATCCCTGATATTTGCCGGGAGGAGCATGGCGTTTCCGGCACCCGGGAAGGCGGGGTTCAGGGCATAGTTGCCAGTGAGGCCTCCCATGAACAGGGGCAGGTTTTTGGTGGTCAGAACGAGGTTGTGGGCCGCAGCGCCCTCAAACACTTTCTGCATCTCCTCAGGGGTGGAGGCGGTCATCTGGCAATTTTCGACGGGAACAGGGGCCCATTCCAGCAGGGGGTAATCTCCGCCATCGGGATCCTTCACGAAGGTGTTGTGGTCGAAGAGGGTGAGGGGGGAGCGGGTCAGTTTTCCGCAGAGCCCGGGGTGTTGCATGACCTTCATAAGGGGCACCTGACACTGGTCTGTGCCCACCATCAGATTATTGAAGACCTGGTGGCCTTCCCGCTGGTCGACGTCGGGACCGGTAGCCGGGTGCCAGCCGAAATGGTCGGCTTGGGCACTGCGCAGATCGCGGCTGATGACAAGCGGACTGTTGACGAAGGTATTCTGGGTGATCACCGCATTGGAGCTGTTGAGGATGAAAACCCCCTGGTCACAGTTCTCGAAAAGGTTGCCGGCGCACACCACTCCCTTTGAGATCTCAAAGAAGAAACCGTTGTAGTTGACCCAATGGGCATTGGGATCGGAGGGCCCGCCCCGGTTGGTGCCCACGTCTTTCACCCAGTTGTTGAGAAACCGGCCGTCGACGTTGCCCACGTCATACCATATGCCGTTCGAAAGGGGCTGGTCGCAGATCAGGTTGTCACGGCAGACCACCCGGTGGGTCTGGTTGAAGATCTTGACGGCGGCCGGATAGTAGCCGCTGATGTTATCCAGGTTGTTGCGCGAGAAGATATTCCGCTCGAGGAGGCAGTCGCTTGCCGACTGGATGTAAATCCCCTCGGTGACGGTATCGTGGACCTTGCAGTTCCGCATCACCAGGTTGTCGCCATGGAGGTAGCCACCCACCCTTCCGCAGTAGGAGAAAGTACAATGCTCAAAGACGGAACCCACGACATCCTTGCCAAATGTGGAAGGATCGGCGATGCCGTCGGGAAAGCGGGCTTCTATTTCCATCCCGGCATAGGCATACTGGGTCAGGGTAATGCCACGCATGATGACCCCCTTGTGGTCGTTTTTCTTACCGTGGACGTCCCTGAGCACCCTGAAGAAGCCGTGGTTATGGGCCGTGATTTCGACCAGCCGGTTTTCGGGGTTGGTGCCGATGTAGACGAAACCCTTTTCATAATCGATATAGAAGGAGTTCTCATCGACTTCGCCGGGCCACCCCACGGAGTGGAGGAGTCGGCCGTCGACAAACACCATATCGTTGTTGAAAACGTGGAGGGGGGTCCGCATGCCGTGGCGGTCGGGTACCCACCAGTCATCGGGATAAGCCCGGAAAAGGGTTTTCCAGGACGTTTTCCATTGGTTACCACGCAGGCGCTGCCATTGATCGGCCACCTGAGTCCCCTTGAAGACCGGCTGCTCGTCGTTATAAGGCTGAATGGTGATGCCCTGGTTAAAGAGAAGGTCACCCGAACGGTAGATGCCCCCGCGGAGGATCAGCACATCGCCGGTGACCGCTGCAGCCAGTGCGCTCTCAATGGTGGTGGGGGTTGCCAGCTGATCGCCGGCTGCCCCGGCGTTCCCGTCAGGGGCTACATAAATGATTTTTCCGGCCGTTTTGGGCACCGGCCAGGATTGGTGTACAGGGCCGTAAGGCCCTCCTGAAGGCTGGGCGACCGTGGTCAGCCACCCCGCAGCAGCCGCCATCAGCAGCATCAGCCTGAAGGGACGGGACATCCGCGGCATCACCCTGACCTGGCGGAGCCTCCGTATAAGCCCCCCGGGTCTCTTTGAAACGATTCCTTTGCTCATTGGATACATTGTTTGGTTTTAAAAACTCATTTCCTGATATGCGCTCCGGTATCACCTGGTGTGAACCAGTCCGGGAAATAGATATTTCGTAAATATATAACTCATATTTGTGAAAATTACAGTATTTTCATGGGACGCGTTAAAAACTTTATCGAGAAACCAGACGGGAAGAGAGAAACAATATTGAATTTTATGTAAATTTAGGGTTCAGTATTTTAAACACAAATCAACATGAGACGAAGCAGTTACCTCCCATCCATTCTATTGGTATTCATGATTTTATTATGGAGCGGATGGGCCAGTGCCCAGATTGTCAATCCGCGTGAAGTGGTGAAAGAGAAGGCGACCCATCGTACAAATTCCAGGATCGATCAGGGGATTGACCGTGGGTTGAACAAAGTGGAGGAAGGAGTAGGGAGTCTTTTCCGGAAGAAGGAGAAGGGATCAGAGGAGGAAGAAGTTCAGGAGGTGGAGGTCAACGAAGAAGAGGCTGAGGAGCAGGATTCCGGGGAAGCCGGAGGAGGGAGCGGGGAAGAAACGGTTGTCCCGCAGCCTGAGAAGGTGAAGCTTCAGGCTACCACGCAGTATGACTTTGTTCCGGGCGATAAGATTTTGTACTATGAGGATTTCAGTCAGGATGCGGTTGGAGATTTTCCGGCGCTGTGGACGACAAACGGAAGTGCTGAGGTAAAGACGGTCAACGTTGCCCCCGGGAAATGGTTTCACATGAATGGGGAGGATGCGGTGTACTGTTACACCAAAGAGATTGCTTTTCCCGAGAATTTCATCGTGGAGTTTGACATCATTCCTGACGAAGAGTACTACCGAGGCATTGTTTTCACGTTGTACCAGGAGAATCCTGAAGATCCGCAGGAGCTCAACGATGATTTGTATCCCGGGAAGGGGGGGGTGCACATTATTCCACATAAGGAGGGATGGGAGACCCTGGGGTATACCGATAGTCCCGATGACCGGTGGATCACCGGAGAGGCCTCGAAGAACCCGGTGGTGACGGAGCAGGTCAACCATGTGATCATCTGGATCCAGAAGCGGCGGGTGCGTGTTTACCATGAGGGTGCGAAAGTGATCGACATGCCCACCAACATCTACCCGGGATTGGTTTTCAATAGGATCCGGTTTTCGGGATGGGACCGGGACAGCTATCCCTTGGTAACCAACCTGAAGGTCACCACGGCGGCACCCGATACGCGCAGCAAGCTGATCACAGAAGGGAAGCTGGTCACCTATGGGATTACCTTCGATGTGAACAAGGCCGACATCAAGCCCGAGTCGCATGGAACGCTCAGGGATATTGCCACTGTCCTGCAGGAGAACCCCGGGGTGCGGGTGAAGATTGTGGGCCATACCGACAGCGACGGGGATGACAAGCTGAACCTCGACCTGTCGAAGCGCAGGGCCGAGTCGGTGAAGAGCGCATTGAGCGGACAATTCGGCATTGACGCGTCGCGCCTGGAGACCGAAGGAGCCGGCGAAAGCAAACCAGTGGCGGCCAACGATACCCCTGAGAACAAAGCCAAGAACCGCCGCGTTGAACTGATCAAACTGTAATTGAAACACCCCGTCGCAGAGCAGCGGGGAATCCGGTTCCGTCAAGGACTTATTTAGTATCTTGTACGCTTACCCCGAGTCAGTCCTGCGGGGAAACGAATTCCGGTAAACTTGGATGAGTTCGGCGGGCGAGTGCACCCGACCAGCCATCATCAGAGTCGGGCATTAATACTGACCTGGCATAGAGAACAGATGTAGCCAATGCGCTCACCGGAATTCAAGGAATAAAGCAGAAGGCTTCATGCGCTGTTTTAGTGATCTCCTGTGTGCATCGCATGCGGGAGGTATAGAAATAGTATGTACTTTAGTGGGACAAAACCAGGAGAAACGCAAAAAATGAGCCTATGAAGCCGATGGTATTACCGGGGTTAGCGACCTTGCTGATGGCGGCGGGATGCACCGAAAAGCAGACTGAGCAGAGACCCAACATTCTGTTCATCATGAGTGATGACCATGCTTACCAGGCCATCAGCGCCTACAGCAATCACCTCCTTGAAACGCCGAATATCGACCGGATTGCCCGGGAGGGGATACTCTTCAGCAACGCCTGTGTGACCAACTCGATTTGTGCGCCGTCGCGGGCGACGATCCTGACGGGCAAGCACACCCACATCCACGGGAAAATCGACAACAATTTTCCGTTTGACACCAGCAACGTCACCTTTCCGCAGCTGTTGCAGCAGGCCGGGTACCAGACGGCCATGTTCGGGAAGCTCCATTTCGGCAACAATCCCAGGGGGTTTGACGAGTTCATGATTCTTCCTGACCAGGGGGATTATTACAATCCCGATTTCATCACCCCGCGTGGCGACACGGTGATCCACGGGTATGTGACCGACATCATCACCGATCTGACGCTGAACTGGCTGAGGAAAGAGCGGAGGAAGGATCAGCCTTTCCTGATGATGTACCTGCACAAGGCGCCACACCGGGAGTGGATTCCTGCGGAGCGTCACTACCGTGCGTTCACGCAGCGCACTTTTCCGGAGCCGGCCACCCTCTTCGACGATTATGCGGGGCGGGGTACGGCGGCCCACACGGCGGAAATGAACCTTCTGCGGCACATGACCGTGTCGGCCGACAATAAGGTGTACCCGGACGTGGCCCGCGAACTGGGAATTAAAGAGCCCAGCAACTGGGGTTATAACGTGTTCAACAGCAAGTACTCCCGAATGGATTCGACCCAGAAGGCGCACTGGGATGAGGTCTACGGCCCCATCAGCGAAGAATTTGCCAGAACGTACCCCGCCATGGACGATTCAGCCTTCATGCGCTGGAAATACCAGCGCTATATGCAGGATTACCTGGCCTGCATCGCCGCCGTCGACGAAAATATCGGCAGGGTGCTCGACTATCTCGACGAGGCCGGACTGCTTGAAAACACGATCGTGGTGTACACCTCCGACCAGGGCTTCTATTTAGGGGAACATGGCTGGTTTGACAAACGGTTCATTTACGACGAGTCTTTCAAGACGCCGCTGGTCATCCGCTGGCCGGCGAAGATCGCCGCCGGCAGCCGCTCGGAAGAGATGGTTCAGAACCTCGACTTTGCCCAGACTTTCCTGGAAGCCGCAGGAGTACCCGCACCCGCTGACATGCAGGGCGAAAGCCTCATGCCCCTGCTCACCGGCCACCCCGAAAAGTGGAACAGAGAGGCCGTATACTATCACTACTATGAATACCCCTCGGTCCACATGGTCAAACGACACTACGGCATCGTCACCCGGGAATTCAAACTGGCCCATTTTTACTACGATGTTGACGAATGGGAACTCTACGACCGGGAAAAAGACCCTATGGAACTCCACAATGTATACGCCGATCCCGCCTATGCCGAAGTCGTGGCAGACCTCAAAGTCAAACTGGAGAAGATCAGGAGAAAATACAAGGATTCAGACGAACTCGACCAACACTACATCCAGGCTTACCGCGACAAAAACCTCATTAAATAAGCCGGTACCCATCCCCTCCTGCGGGGAATTTCAGAACAATAAAACAAGACCATTCGGAAATTCGAATTTCTATAAAAGATATTTCGCTCTTTTTGGGTTATTTTAGGCTTCCAGGCCCGTGGGGTATTGTGATTTCCCGAATTTCGGAGTAAATTGACTTAAATTCCGAAGTAAAAAAGAATTACAAACCTTAATAATTAAAACTATGAGAGCGGGGAAATCGGCGGTTCTTCTGATGTGTATGGTATGTCTCCTGTTTATGTCGAAGGGTATCCAGGGTCAGGTGAACCAGAATGAGGCGGAGTGGAACGGGAATGGCTGGTCGATCAAGAAGGTCGTGAGCAATCTGTCCATTCAGAGCGGAGTCAATTTCAGTTACACCATTCTTTTTTCAGCCCCGGCGGGGACGGCATCGATAGCGATCCAGGATTTGGTTCCTCCCGCCCTGGACATTGTCAATGTGACGGCGGCGGGGCCGGTGTTGGGGGTGCCCCCGGTGATTGCCTGGAACAACACCACAAAAATCGTCACCTACAATTTAAGTTCTCTGCCTGCCACGGGGCCTCCTTCGGGGTCATTCACCATAGTGGTGAAGTTTCCCGAGGGGGTGACCTGTAATGGGGTTACTGCGCGCAACCGTGCGGGGATACAGGTTGGGGGAGAGTGGATGTGGACGCCCTTTATCAGCACCACAGCCATAGCTGCCAATCCCTGGATTGTTTCCAAGTCGATTCTGACGGGGGCAGTGGTCAATCCCAACGGGGGGAGCTGCGGCTACCTGATCAATCCTGGGGATACAGTCACCTACCGGTTATCGGTGACCAAGGCCAGTCCCTATTACGGGAATGTGACGGGGCAGCAGAATGCATCGGGGGCGGTGGTGACCGATGTGCTTCCAGCGGGGGCGGTGATGGTACCCCATCCCAATGCGACCTTCAGCGGGAGCACCATCACCTGGAATGTGAATGCCCCCACGCAGCTGCTTGACGCCGCCAATCCCTGGGCCTATTACTGGATCGATATAAAGGTGGTTTATCCGGCCGCCTCCTTCCCCGTGAACACCCAGATTCCCAACAGTGCCACCCTGAATGCCACCAGTTGCAACCAGCCCATCACCCACACGAGCAACCAGACCTGTGTCGAGGTGGCCAATATTGTTCCCAATCCGAATGCCCAGTTTGCCAAATACCTGGCCATGACCAACCGGGTGCCCGGGTGCAACGGCTATTATTATATAGTATTGTGCAACAACGGGAACGTACCCCTGACCGCTTTTAACATCAACGATGCCATTCCGGCGGGGATCACCGTCAACCAGGTGCAGATCTTCAATGCCAGTTCGACCACTTCGGTGAACCTGAACATCAACAGCACTCCTTTTGCCACGGGCATCACCTCATCGGGGTATTCCACGGGAGCGCTGACGGGGCCGGTGAACCAGCTGCAGTTGCAGATGACCGGTTCGCTGCCAGTGGGGTCGTGTCTTTACATGTATGTCTATTTCACGGTGAATCCCAATCCTACCGGGACCATTGTCACCAATTGCGCCAACTTTGTGCCGTTGTCGAATCCGCTGACGCTGAACCCTGCCTGTGTGCAGTTCACCGTCGATGCCGGGGCCCCGCAGGCCTGTCTGCTCAAGGACATCTGTTCCCCACAGTCAGAATATGAGCCGGGTGATGTGGTCCGTTTCAGGCTGAGGGTCCAGAACATCGGCAGTGCCACCCTTTCAGGGGCCTCCATCCAGGATGCGCTTCACGCCAATTTCCCCTATGCGGGCAATGAGACCTATTACCAGTCGTCGAGTTTCAACCCGGCTTGTTCAAGCGGGGGGACCCCCCCATCTGGGGCGACGGCCTGGACGGGGGTCACCCCATCCCATTCGGGAAACAACCTGTCATGGAACCTGCCTCCCATTGCTTCCGACTGCCAGCTTTTCTATACGGCGTGGTGCGGATACTACGGAACCTATGGAATTCCATACTACTTCATTGAGTTTGATGCCGTCGTCGACAGTTTTGCCCTGCCAGGGGTGACTCCCAACCAGTACACCATTTCCGGGGGTAACCTCCCTGCACCGGTCACTTCCAATACGGTCAACGTGCTGGTGGTGGCCAGCTTCGGCCAGGAGGTCAACAAGCTGGTCAGTACCGACAACGGGGCGACCTATGCCGCCACGGGTACAGCCGCTCCGGGGAGCAACGCCCGTTTCCGCCTCAACTACCGGAATCTCTCGAATGTCGGGGTGTCCAATGTACGGCTGGTCGATTTGCTGGCCATGGACAACACCACCACCGACCTGATGATTTTCAGCCGGGGCACACCCCGCGGCAGCCAGTTCGACCTCTCGTATGTCGGGAACCATGCCACTTCATTGCAGCCTCCGGGGCCGGTGTCGGCTCCCGTATTGCAGTGGGCGGCGGGAGCGAACATCTGCCTGCCCCCATATGTCGTGGCCTTCGGCTGCAATGCCGCCACCTGGGGATCCACACCCGACAAGAACATCAGGATGGATTACGGAACCTCCTTTACCCTGGCGCCCTCCAAATTCCTGAGGGAGGATTTCGATGTGGGGATTCCCACGACGGCCACCACGGGGCAGACCGTCTGTAACGATTTTGCCGCCATAGCGTCGGCGCAGTTCCTGCTGAACGGCAATCCGCAGACCGTGGCATTAACGCCGCTTGCGGCGGCTCCGATATGCCTGACGGTGGGCAAGCAGGCCACCTGCTGTGACAGCTTAAGGGTGGAAAGAAGTTCCGGAGCCGATGGAACGCCCGGCTGCTGCGCAAAACTGGTCACCACCTGTGAGGTGAAGTCGGTGGAGGTGACCGTCACCAACGGAACCCTGTCGACCGCCTCCTGGACTTGTCCCACGCCGATTCCCACCGGATATGCCGGACAGACCTCCTACACCTTTGCCCCGGGGGGCTGCGCGGTGGAACTCACCACCTGTGTGACCCCCACCCAGCCAGGCGTGGTGACCATCAGCTATATGGTCACCTTCGAGAACGGTGAGAAGTGCGAACGGATCATAGACCTGGACTGCGGGTCGCCGGAAGGGTGTTGTGAGAAAGTAAAGCTGGAGCCCATCCAGGGAGAAGAGTGCTGTGCCCGCCTGGTGACGGAATGCGAGGTGGAGAAAATCGACGTCCACCTCACCAATGGGGTGATCGCCTCGGCAGCCTGGAACTGCGGGACCCTGCCCTCAGGGTATGTCAACCAGAGCAGTTTCACCTTTGTGGCCGGAGGGTGCGCCGCCGACCTGAAATTGTGCGTGACCCCCACCCAAACTGGGATGGTCACCATCGATTATATGATTACCTTCACCAACGGAGAGGTATGCGAAAAGAGCATCAGGATGGAGTGCAAGGCCGCCGAACCGACCTGCTGCGCCCTGGCCGACTTCACACTGAAGACCAAATGGCCCTTCTGGAAGAATCAGACCGGTCATTTCCAGATCACCAACCTGGATCCGGCTTCGCCCATCTGTTATGTAGAGATCAGCCCCGCGCCCGCAGGGAGTTTCACTACCGGAGGATTGGTCATTGACGGAGTACCCTCGCCGGTATCCTGGACACCGGTGCGGATTCCTGCTTCGGGGAACCTCACCCCCGGCGCCATCAACACGATTGACTTCAGTTTGACCGCCACCGGGTACAAGGGAGTGATCACCGTATGTGTGGTCAAGTGCGACGGTACCAGATGCTGTTTTGAATTCAAATGGAACTCCAAGGTGATCGATCCGATCGGAGTCGATGTGGAAATCAATCCCGATAAGACGCCCCTGGCAGCCGTGAGCATCACTCCTGTCGTGCAGGGTAACGTGAACGGAAAAGTCAGATATCTCTCCTTCGGGTTGGCCGATGAGGATGAAGCTGCAAAGCCGGAGTTTGGTTTCTGGGCGATATCGGCGGCCCCCATGGGAGATGAGGAGTACCCGGCCGGACTGGCCACGACGGCCAACGCCTGGATGGGGAAACACCATGCTTTCTTTGAGCTCGCTCCGGCCAGAAGTGCCACGGAACCCATGGGATATTTCAACCTGGTCTTCACCCCGAAGCTGCCCCAACTGGGCCTCACCCTCTTTGATGAAGAGGGGAATATCCTTTATTCGGGCAGCATCAAGGTCAATCCCTCCGACACGGTGACCGGCATTGTAGGGCCCGATGGAAAGAGTGTCACCGGGAATATGTTCGAATTCATCAACCTGTACCCCAATCCGAGCAGAGGATCGTTCCGGATCACCTATGCCACGGGCACGCCCCGGGAGGTGGAAATCAGGGTAATGACGGCTACGGGCCAGCTCATCCTGAACCGGATGGGTCCCGAACGGCGTGCAGGCCTCCACGAGGTCGAGATGTCGCCGGCACGCCTCTCCCCGGGACTGTACAAGGTAATTTTACGTTCGGAGGGCCAGGTTCTTAGTAAATCACTGGTTATCAAATAGCTATCATTTTTTGCCGTCAACATGAGGCTGGACCTGCACAACGGTTCAGCCTTTTTTTTTACTATTTTTGTTCCTGAAGGTACAAGCCCACAATCAGTATAAAAAATTGAAGTGCAATTCTTTAAATGGATATGAGATACGTGAAAAGGATTCCCCACGTGTGGGCATGCGTGATCGTGATGCTGTTGTTTCCGGGAGCCAGTCCGGAAACTGGGGGGATAGGCACGATGGGGATGAATGGTGAACGGGGAGTGAAGTGGCGGACAGGGGATTCGGTTTCCGGATGGGCGCAGCCTGTGGAGGAGAGGGCTGTGGGGAACCCCGGCCCATCGGGAGAGGTGTACCTCATCAGGGAGGAGGAGCAGGGGGTTGAGGAGTTCCGGCGGGGAGACATATTGGTGAAGGCCAACCACAACTGGTTGCCGGGGAGTGCCCAAGTATGGGGAGGCAAGGGTTTTGGCCATGCGGCCCTGGTGCTGCAGGGAGCGCGTGATACCAGTCTGCTGAGACTGCTGGAAAATACCCTTCTCTTTGAGTCCCATTCCCGCGATGTTCCCGACGCGTATCAGCTGCGGCAGGTGGCCGCTTACCTTCCGGGCCACGATTACAGAACGGCTAACATCACCTTCGGCCCGCAAAACCTGGGTTACTGCTACAGGCTAAGGCCAGCCCTTTCCCCTGAGGATCTGGAGAAGTTTATCACCTTTGTCACCTCACTCGATGAGGGACGCTCCAGTTGGCGGGCACAAAAAAGGTTTGCGGGACTTACCGGCCCTGTAAACCCGGAAAGGGGGGAGGACCCGGGACACTGGTACTGTTCCCTGGTCATCTGGCAGGCTTTTTATACCCTGTTTGGTGTGGATCTGGATCCCAACGGAGGGGTCATGGTCTACCCCAATGACCTGATCGCCAGTCCGTACTTTAACAATTCACCAGAAAATACGCAGAAGAGGGTGCGGTTCTGACCCCCACCCTCTTCCTGTACAGTGCAAACACCATTATTTTTGCTGATTAACAACACCTAATCATTGGCATTGGTGTCGTCGGAATAGAGGTTAACGATGGATCCGTTGGCCCTGGTCCCTGTAGCCATGATGAAGCCAAACTTGTGGTTGAACTTCCAGAGAATTTTTGTAAACGGGGAAGCGGCACCCTTGACCTGGACCCCTTCCGGAATGGTCTCCTCCACATCGATGGTTTTAATGATCATCGGGCCGTAAAAGGTATCGTCCTCGGTGCTTTTATGGACCACCTTCCGGACGACCGTCTGGTTCCCCACCTTATACTCCCATTTGTCACCCACCCTGGCGTCAAATTTCACCAGCGTGAAGGGCTTGCTCTTGTCCCCGTTGCTGTACACAAAATCGTAAATGCCGTTTTCGGTGATTTTTCCCTCCAGGGTGTAGGTTTTACCATTAAAGGTATAGGATCCCACCACCTCCCCGTTGGTATTGCTGCTGATGGTGATCTTGGAGTTGGCATAGCCTGTGGACTTCAGATTCCAGTAGTTGCCCACTTTTCCGAGGGTGGCATCAGGATCGGCCACATCTTCCAATCCCGTATCCTTGTCACAGGAGAGAAGGAGTCCAAGAGAGAAGATCGTCAGTAAAGAAAAGATCGTTTTTTTCATACGCGCTGGATTTTTAGAGTTTCATATTTAAGAGTTGATTGAGAAATGGCAGGTATTCGCTGACATGCACCTGGTGGCCGTCGGCAAAGCGGATGTAGTAATCGAGGAGGTCGCCCTGGGGTGTAGGGGCGAGGATCAGTTTTCCGGCCACCTTTCGCCCGGGTAATTCCATGATGAGGATTTCCGAATTACTGTTGAAGGAGCGGGCGTAATCGCGGGCGGTCGGGTCGATCTGGCCGTAGTGGATGGTGCCTTCAATAAGATGGTCAAAGGCTTTGATCGTAAAGGAGATGTCCCTGAAATAATAGCCCATGGCACTGTATCCGACAAGGGCATTCATGTGTGCGTCGATGAAGGTGAATCCTTTTTGCGCCAGGGAGGTTTCCATGTCAAGGGATCCGTTGTCGCCGTCACGGGTACGATGGAGGGAGTAGTTCCATGCCGACTCCGGGGTATGGACTTTGGTCAGGATTTGAAGGGGAAGGTCGTCTTCCACCACAGCGGTATGAGAGATCACGAGGCGTTCCTGACCGTTGAGATGGAGGCGGGCCTTCATTTCCAGGGGGAAATCGGGACGGGAGGAAAGGGTGGCGGCGCGGTAGTTTTCCAGGACAAATTCACTTTCGTTGAAATCAGCAGTGGAAAACCGGAGTCTCACCATAGAATCGGCTCCTGTGGGCAGGAAAAGCCCCTGCAGGGAGTCCAACACATAAACGCCGCGGCTGGCCCCGAAGTCATAAGGGCTCCAGGGATGGCCGGCGCTGTATTTCTCCTGCGGGAAAGGCAGGGGCACTGAATCATGGTCCCATAGAAACCGCAGGGCTTGAAGCTCCTCCATCTCCCCCGCCCGCGTAAAAAAATTGGTAAAATCACTGTTCAATACCTTCAGGGAGCGGATGGCTTCCTCCCGGTCCATGCTTTTCCTTCCGCAGGAAAAAAGAAATAACAAGGGTAAAAGGCAAACTATGGTTTTGCGCAACATAAGGCAAAGGCCCCCAAAAAATTTGGTCAGTCAGATTGGAAAAACGTCCATACCCGGCAGTTTTCAACCGGTCATTGGCGGTGTAGCCACCACCACATCACCAGTGGCCCTGCCTGGGTTATTCAAAAATAAAACAAAAAACGGGCTATGCAAACAGTCCCGTTGTTCCACGGCATTCAATTCGCGGGGAATAGCCGGTTTATTGCACTCTTATTATGTATATTAGATAATTATGTTCCAAACATAAAATATTTATAAAACCGGCCGCAAGTTCCGGTAGCGGAACGACCGGAAGATGTTCTGTAAACCCTTGTTTTCAGCCTGAGTTTTTACACTCAGAGCAGTTGTATCAGATTTTCAGGGTGATCCTGAGTTTTTACCATCAGAGCAGTTGTATCAGATTTTCAGGGTGATCCTGAGTTTTTACCATCAGAGCAGTTGTATCAGATTTTCAGGGTGATCCTGAGTTTTTCCATCAGTCGGGTGATGGCGACGATGAGCAGGGCGAAGAGGAGGGATTTCAGGAGGCCAATGGGGCCGGTGGTAAGCGCTGCGGGCAGTTTGAAATGGAGGAGTGATAGCAGCGGGTAGACCACATAGGGAATGAGGTAGCAGGTGAGGGTGCTTCTGCCGGCGGGGGCGATGATCCGGGCCCA
This sequence comes from Bacteroidales bacterium, assembly GCA_012729335.1. Lineage (GTDB taxonomy): Bacteria > Bacteroidota > Bacteroidia > Bacteroidales > Prolixibacteraceae > UBA1413. The sequence goes on from JAAYDJ010000036.1 coordinate 164,462, forward strand.
GGAGGTGATTTTCAGGCGGTCGGTCAGGAGGTAAAGCAGGGCCAGGACCATCAGGGAGATGCCGGCGCAGATCATGGTCCAGGAGGGGGTGGCGTGGATTTTGGAGATGCCGCCCAGGGGCCGCACCAGGAAACCATAAATGAGGGCCGCGGCGCCCAGGGCCATCAGGATAAGGAAATAGCTGCGGTCTGTTTCCTGCGGTCCTTCTGTTTTTCCCTTCCCGCCGGGGAATGGTGCCATAAGCCGCTCGTTTCCCTGGTGGAGTGTGAGGGGATCCGGGGTACCAGCGTGGGAGTGGATCTTGCGGAAAATGGTGGAAGCCAGTACGCCGGCCATGACCAGGAAGTGGTTGGAGGCGCTGACAATCAGTTTAAAGCCGCCGCCCCAGGCCAGGACTTCCTGCAGGTTAAGGAGCATGACGGCCGCCAGGGCTGCGATGATCCAGGGGAGCCGCCCTTTGGAAAAGAAGTAGACCAGGGCAGAGAAGAGGTAGGCCCAGCCGATGAGGCCCAGGATGCCCCACCAGTGGATTTTCATCCAGGTAAGCTCCTCCCCTGCCCCCCTATAGATGGCCGCCAGGACCACCAGCAGGACCACTCCGGCTCCCTGCAGAAAGGAGACAGGAATCGCCTTGATTTTTCCGGAAGGGTATTTGGTCCAGATCAGAAAGAAGGCGACGATCAGCAATATTTCATAGATCTCCGGAAGGATAGGAAGGGACCCGCGGCTGATGTTTTCAAAGTTGACCAGGAAGAATCCCATGGCGATCAGGGCCAGGGAACGCAGGAGGATGTGGCCCAGGATTTTATGATCCTTCTCCGCTTTTTTTCTGCGGTTATCTATGGCATGGGGGATGGAGAGACCCACGATGAAGAGGAACGCGGGGAAGACCACGTCGGAGAGGCCCATGCCGTCGTAGTCGGCGGGGGTGTGGAGGAGCCATTGGGGGATGCCGCTCAGGGTCCACAGGTCGTTGACGAAGATCATGAGGGTCATGGTGAGCGCCCGGAAGATGTCGATGGAGGCGATGCGCCCTGGCGAAGCGATGGTGTGGGTCATAGTGCAGGAATTTGTTGCTATGTTACGAAAAAATCCCGGGTGTAAAAAGCAGAGGCTGCCCCGACAGGAGGCAGCCTCAATGATGAAATATAAAAAAGTGTGGTGCTCCTTATTTGGAGTAGTAGGGCAGTGCGATGAAGTCGTATGCGGTTTCCCAGCCGGGGTTTTGTTCGAGGACGCCTTCGGAGAGGGTCACCTGGGCATCGGGGATTTTCCAGAATCCGCCGCCGGTTTGGGCATAGCGTTCCATGAAATCGAATTTCCCGAAGGTGAAGGTTCCTTTGGCGCCACGGTTGGTGATGGCAAGGCCTTCCTGGTTGGCGACGATCTGCTGGACGTCTCCCCAACGGCGGAGGTCGTTCCAGCGGAGGCCTTCAAAGCAGAGTTCAAAGCGCCGTTCCTTTTTGAGGGCCGGGAGGGAATAACTGCCATAGGGGGGCAGCTGGGCTCTTTCGCGCACCTTGTTCATGTAGGTGGGAGTTTCGCTGAGTTCCGAATGCATGAGGTAGACATCGGCCAAACGGATCAGGATGAGGTCGGAGGTAAGTCCCTGCTGGCGGTTGTTGATGCCACCATAGAAGTAGGCAAAGGAGGTGATGAGGTTGTCTCCCTCATAGGCGCCCACACCCAGGTATTTCTTGGCCCACAGGCGGGTTTTCTCCACCTCTTTTGTTTTGTCACCCACGTAATTGGGGATTTCCTCAGCCTCGCTGCAGATGGATCCGCGCAGGCGATAATCTCCGGCATAGTCGGGATCGCTCATCCAGTCGTCCCACAGTTTGGTACTGACCGGGCCATTGGAGTAACCCTGTGGCATAAAGGGGAAGTTATTGGCGTTGGAGAGCCTCATTCCGAAGAATTCCACAATGCGGTTAAAGTAACCTTCGGCGCCGGTGTTGGAGAACTTCAGGGCGAAGATGGTCTCCTTACAGCCGTCGCCTTCCCAGACCAGGTTGTTCTCTTTGGCATACTGGTAGTTTGCGGCGGTATAGGGGTTGGTATAGGGCCAGATGTTGCGCTGGTCGCTGACCAGGGCATGGCCGCTGTTTTGGATGCAGTCTTCGAGCCAGGCAACGACCTCTTGTTTGGAGACGGTTCCGCCGCCGGCCAGGGGAAGGGAGGATTTCTTATAGAACCCGGTGTAGAAAAGATAGACCCTGGCCATCAGGGCTTCGGCGGCCCATTTGGATGCGTGTCCTGCCCCGTAGTTGGGGAAAGGGGTCGCAGGGAAGAGGGCGATGGCCTCTTTCAGGTCAGAAGCAATCTGGGCATAGATTTCGTCGGCCGGGGATTTGGGCAGGTTCTGTGGGTCGGTTTCGAGAACCAGGGGAACCTGGCCGAAGGCCTGCACCAGGTCAAGATAAAATAAGGCCCGGAGGAAATGGGCTTCGCCCAGCAGTTGTTCCCGTTTGCCGGCAGTGACCCAGCCGGTGACGTTGTCCATGGTTTGAATGGCCATGTTGGCGCGGAAAATGCCCGCATAACGCCTCTGCCAGAGGTCCTCAAAGAAACTCACCCCCGGGTTGAGGAGCCTGTCAAGCGACTGGGCCCCACGGTTACTGGTACTCCCTCCCCCTAAACGGTCGTCACCCGACATCTCACTCATGTAAAAGGGGTGCACCTCAGGGTTGCGGATCAGATCGTTCATCGAGGCATAGATGCCGGTAATCATCTGCTCGGCATCGTCCTGGGTGGCAGGAAAGTTGGAGGTATTCTTTTTGGTGAAGCTTTCCGTATCGAGGAAGCTTTCGCATCCCGAGAAAAGGAACAGGGCGGCAAGGATATAAATTATTCTTTTCATCTCTTACTGTTCTTTAAAAGTTAAAATTTAAGATTGACACCCATGAGGAAAGTCCGGGAACCCGGATAGTATCCGTTGTCGATACCTGAGGCCCAGCTGTAGCCGGCGCCGTAGCCCACTTCGGGGTCCATTCCGGAGTAGCCCGTGATGGTCAGGAGGTTCTGGGCGGTGACATACACCCTGAGTTGGGATACCGGGAGTTTGCTCCAGGCGTTCTTGATGTTGTAACCCAGGGTGACATTAGAGAGCTTCACATAATCGGCGTCTTCGACATAGATGTCGGAGATATCGACGAAGTTGGGATGTTTTCCGTAGGCCAGGGAAGGATAGCGGTTGGTGCTGCCCTCGCCGGTCCAGTATTTGGTATAGACTTCGGTGGTGTAATTGTCGTTGGGTGTATCGGAATAGGAGCGGTACATCCTCATGACCTGTTGTCCGAAGGCGCCGTAGGCGGTGAGGGAGAGGTCGAGGCCTTTCCAGGCGAAGTTGAGCGAGAAACTTCCGGTGTAGTCGGGATGGGGATTGCCGATGTAGGTTTTATCGTTTTCGTCGATTTTTGTGTTGCCGTCGGTATTCTGGAAGATGAGGTCACCGGGTTTCGGGGTGCCCTGTTTGGTCACGCCGCCGTTGGCCAGGAAGTCGTCGATCTGTTTCTGGTTCTGGAAGACGCCGAGGGTTTTGTATCCCCAGAAGTACCCCATGGGGTATCCGACTTCGACGCGGAAGGATTCGGTGGTATTCTCAGCGATGATGGCGTCGGGGCCGTGGATGATGCCTTCCTCGTTGGCGATGGTGAGCACCTTGTTTTGGTTATGGGCCATGTTGAGGGCGAGGCCATAGGAAAACTCCCTGCCGATTTTATCGTCCCAGGTAAAGGCCAGTTCGGCGCCGCGGTTTTCGACATCGCCGCCGTTGATGAAGGGAGCGCCGGTGCCATAGGAGGCCAGGGTAGGTGCGACCACAAGCCAGTCGATGGTTTTCTTGACATACCAGTCGAAGTTAACCCCCAGGCGGGAGGCAAAGAGACGGGCGTCGAAACCCAGGTCGAGCTGTTCCGAGGTTTCCCAGGTCACGTTCTTGTTGGGAAGGATGTCGGCGTACGCCCCGGTGGCGGGATTGTTCTTATCATTAAAGAAATAGGCGTTGGTATTGAAGGCGATGGTGGCCAGGTACTGGAAGTTGTCGATGTTGCAATTTCCGTTTTGGCCCCAGCTTCCGCGGAGTTTCAGGAAGTTGAGCACGGAGGAGGTCCCTTCCATAAAGGATTCCTGGGAGATGACCCACCCGGCTGATACGGAGGGGAAGTAGCCCCACCGTTTTCCGCGGGCAAAATTGGAGGAACCATCGGCGCGCATCACCAGAGATGCCATGTATTTCTCCATGTAGTTGTAGTTCAAACGCCCGAAGAAGGAGGCGAGGCGGCCGGCATCGGAAGGTGCCCCCTCAATGGTGGTGTTGGTGTTGTCGAGGCCCTGTGAGTTGTCAATGTAGGCGTGGTCGTACGATCCGGGGAAGAGGGAGTTGGAATTCTTGATGGAGAGTCCTTCACCGTAGCCCCATTTCTCGACCGACTGCCCCAGGAGCAGGTCCACAGCGTGGTGTCCCAGCTTCTTCGTATAGTTCAGGGTGTTTTCCCAGGTCCAGTTGGTGCTCCACGACTGTCCCTGGGTGATGTCGTCGGTTTCGTTGGAAGTGCGGGCCGAAAGGACATATTTGGGAACGTAGTAACGATAGGAGTTCTGGTAGTAATCGTAGCCCAGGCTGCTCTTGAAGAGAAGATCTTTCACCGGGGAGATCTCCAGGAAGACGTTTGACTGGAGCCGGTTGGTGATGGAGTTGCGGTTTTTGCGTGTGAAGTCGAGCTGCGCCAGCGGGTTGACCGTACCCTGGTCGAAATTCCATCCGTCGGCCAGCATATTGTCGTAGAGGTAATAGCTGCCATCGGCGTTATAGGCGGGCAGCAGGGGATTGGCTTTCAAGAGGTTGCGGACGTTATTGCTGTACATGGCGCCGATGCTGACCCCCGATTTGCTGTAATTCGAGAAAATGAGGTTTTCACCGAATTTGATGATGTCGCGGCCATTCTTTTTCAGGAGGGAATGGTCGGAGTTAATACGGGCGGTATAGCGGTCGTAGTGGGGCGTGGCGGGGTAGCCGATGGTTCCCTCCTGCATGAGGTAAGAGAAGCCCATGGCGAATCGCGACTGTTCGGAGCCGCCGGTGAGGTTCACGGCATGGCTGGTGATGGGGGCGTTTTTGTTGGTTCCCTCCTCGAGCCAGTTGGTGCCCGTCCAGGTGCCATTCTCGATGGAGGCGAGCATGGCCGCGGGAAGTTCATCCTGCCAGTTGTAGAGGAGGCTTCCCGAGGGATCCTGGGTGAGGAGCACCTTGTTGATGATTTCCATATACTGTTTGGCATTCAGAGGGGTGACGCCATTGGTCATGGGGTTCTGGATGCCGTAATAGGCGTCATAGGTGGCTTTCAGCTTGCCGGCCTTTCCGCGTTTGGTGGTGACCAGGACGACCCCGTTGGCGGCCCTGGCACCGTATATGGCGGCGGAAGCCGCATCCTTGAGGATGTCGATCGACTCGATATCACTGGGGTTAAGGGAGTTCAGCGAACCTCCGGCCACTCCGTCGATGACGTAAAGAGGGGCGGAATTGCCGGTGGTGCCCAAACCGCGGATGTTGATGTTGTAGCCTTCGCCGACCTGGCCGGAACTCTGGGTGATGTAGACCCCCGGGGACTGGCTTTGAAGGGCACCCAGTACGCTGGAAGCGTTGAGTTTTTCAATGTTCTCGCCCTTGACCTGCAGGGTGGCACCGGTGACCAGCTTTTTCTTCTGGATACCATAACCTACCACCACCACCTCATCGACCCCGATCAGTTCCTCCTCGAGAACGACGGTGAGGGTGGTTCTGTTTCCGGCGACGACCTCGAGGGTTTTCATACCCACGAAGGAGAAGACCAGGGTAGCTTCAGGGGAGACATTGGCCAGGGAGAAAATGCCGTCGGGATTGGTGATGGTTCCGGTGACGGTTCCCTTGATGGTCACGGAGACCCCGGGGAGCGGTGATCCGGTGGCGTCGGTCACCTTACCTGTGAGCACCGCGGGCTGCTGCGGCACACCAGGGGCTTCCGTACGGGCGGTGGTCAGGACGATCTGGCGGTTCATGACCAGGTAATTCACGTTGGTGCCGGTGAAGAGTTCCGAAAGGACCTCCTCGATGGGTTTGTTTTTCACCTCCAGGTCGACACGGCGTTCCACATCGACGAGCTTCTGGTTGAAGAGAAAATAGAATTCCGACTTTTGCTCAATTTCCTGAAGGACGTCGATCACGCGGGTGTCCTTGAGGGCCAGTGAGAGGCGGGTCACCTGGGAATAGGTGTCGAGGGCCCACCCCTGGGCGGTCATCAGTAACAGGAAGAACAGAGATAAACGCATAATTCTGCAGGTTTTAGTAATACACGGAAATGGGTCCGTGTGCCAAATCCACTTTTTTTTCATACTTTTAAGCATTAAGTAGTTTACACAATATTGGTTAAGAAGCTGCTTATGTTTGACAGGAGGGTGTTGCACCACTCTCCTGTTTTTCATTTAAAGGCCTTCAATTTTGCCGGATTAAGGCGAAGGGTGATCTTTCGTTTCGGGAAGGTACCATCTGCCAGGGGCTGTCTTTCTTTCTCCTCGTAGAGGATGGGAGTGGTGATCGCCAGCAGTTTAAGGACTTCATCGAGTTGTTCGTCCTGGAAAGTGGCGTAGAAGGTGTAGTCGAGGAGGCGGCGGTCGGCGATGAGGATGTCGGCGTTGTACCAGCGGCTAAGGCGTAGGGCGACCTGCCCCATGTCCTCGTTTCTGAAGACCAGTTTCCCTTCGGTCCAGCCCGTATACTGGGAGGCAATGACTTCGCTGCGGCTGCAGGAGCCGTTCTCCAGGTCCATTCTCAGTTTCTGGTTGGCCTGCAGGGAGGTGATGCGGGTTCCGGCCGGGTTGCTGATTTCGAGGTTTCCCGACTGGAGGATCACCTCTTCGGTGGTTTCCCCGGGATAGGAGATGACATTAAAGGCGGTGCCGGTCACCAGGATGGCAAGGTGAGGGGTATGGACTGTAAAGGGAAATTTCTCATTTTTCGTCACCTGGAAGAATGCCTCGCCGGAGAGGGTGACCTTCCGGTTTTTGTTGAAGTCAAGGGCGTATCCGAGGCGGGAACCGCTGTTGAGGTGGCCGGTGGTTCCGTCGGGGAGGGTGAAGCGGGTGCGTACCCCTTCAGGGCATTCGATTTCGGCAAATCCCCCTGACATGGCCTGCCGCGGGACCGAGAAATAAAAATATGCCAGTGAACCCAGCAACAGCGGAAGAAAAAGGAGGGCAGCCACGCGCTGGAGGGTATCCAGAATCCTGAATTTCTTCCGGGTCTGCCGTTCTTCGGTCATGATTCTGTGCTGGATACGGGAGAGGAGAAGGTCCATGCCGGCATCAGAGAGGGTCTCATCGCCCGTTTCCGTCCAGTGGGTGGCCATCAGTTGCCTGAGCTCATCCTCACGGGCGGGATCAGAGACCAGATTCATGACGGCAAGGTAGTCTTTCCGGGAATAGTTACCCCGGAAGAACCTTTTCAGGGGGTGTTCAGCCATTTCCATGGATCAATAGCATGATAATGCGTTATTTAACAAAGCGGATGCCGGTCTGCCCGCAGCGACCGGAGCGGTTCCGTGAGCAGCTGGTGCTTTTCCGGGTAAGTCTGGTGCATTTCCAGGTAAGTCTGGTGCATTTCCGGGAGTGGCAATACACGGGTTCGGTTTCATAGGACAAATGGTTTTTGGTTTGTCTGCATTACTATATAGGGACGAAGGAGACAAAACCCTTAGCCGTGATATAAAAAAAACGAAAAAAATGTGGCTCATGGTAATTTTACGGGAGGGGACCCCATGGGCATGTCAGGGATTCAGTTCAGCGTGGGAACCCC
>JAAYDJ010000037.1 GCA_012729335.1 Bacteroidales bacterium
ACAAGAACCGATGGCAGGTGGAGTTGTTCTACAAATGGATTAAACAGCATCTGCACATTAAATCCTTCTGGGGTGTAACTGAGAATGCTGTCAGAATCCAGATCTATTCGGCGATCACGGCTTATTGCCTGGTCGCCATTGTCGAACATGATCTTCGACTTAATCGCAGCACATTTGACGTCCTCCGGATCCTGAGCCTGTCGCTTTTTGACAAAACTCCGATCAGAGAACTCTTTGAACGAGCGGAACCAATGGATGATATTACAGAAAAAGGAAGCGTTCAATTGTGCTTTAATTTTTAGTGGACACTAGTGTTTTAATTTATGAGCTAAGGGTTTCCATGTCGATTTGTGGTTTTTATTAAAAACGTGCCTTTATCCAGTTTTAAAAATGCCCAAACTAAAATTAGTTTTTTCACTTTTGTTTATTAGCACCCTTGTTCAGGTTTCAGCGCAAAAGAGCATAACTATCTATGGGTACATTCGTGATTCCGTATCGTCAGAAAACCTAAACCATGCAACTGTATATGAGCAAAACAATAAACTGGGGACGATAAGTAATGCCTACGGTTTTTATTCGTTAAGCCTACCGGCAGGTAAGGTGCAGTTACGTATTTCGTTTGTTGGGTACAAAGAACAAATCTTGACTTTTTATGCCGCCAACGACACAACCATTAATTTTCAGTTAAGCACTAATAACGATTTACAAGAAGTAATTGTAACAGCACAATCGTTAAAACAAAAAACCACATTTTCCGGATATGAACAGATCGATATGCAGACGGTTAAAGCCCTGCCTGCCTTTGCCGGAGAGCAAGATGTACTGAAAAGCATGACCGTTTTACCCGGAGTTCAACAAGGATATGAAGGAAGTGCCGGAGTATTTGTCCGCGGCGGCAGCCCCGACCAAAACCTGATCCTGCTTGATGGTGTACCTGTTTACAATGCAACCCATTTGTTTGGTTTTGTTTCGGTGTTTACCCCCGAAGCGCTGCAAAGTGTCGATTTTTATAAAGGTGGTTTCCCTGCACGTTACGGTGGTCGACTGTCATCGGTTATTGATGTGCGCATGAAAGAAGGAAATAAAAACCATGATGAAACCGATCTCACCATTGGCCCGATAACTTCAAAGTTTACACATCAAGGACCCATAAAAATAGGGAAATCGTCCTATTTATTTTCTGCCCGGAGAACATTGCTCGATTTGTTTGTAACCGGTATTGCTAAAATCTCTCAGATGTCAGACAATGAAGTCGTGGTGCCAAGCTTAAATTTATACGACCTCAATGCAAAATTCAATTTCGAACTTAATCCTAAAAATCAATTGTATTTAAGCTTTTATGGTGGTGGCGACCGGTTATCTTCTAACTTCAAAGATTCATATACCTATCAAGAGGGTGAAACCAAACAAAGCACCAAAGTAAAACTTAAATGGGGAAACAAAATCGGGGCACTGCGTTGGACAAGCCAGTTGGGAAACCGGCTCTATTTAAACACAACCCTTTCCAGTGGTTCGTTTCGCTATTACATACACAACAAGTACGAACAAACCCTCAAAAACCAGGATGGCAAAGAAGAAATCTGGTCTGAGGTCGTGTACAAAACCCAGATAAACAACAACAAACTGCAACTTCTCTTTGATTGGTATCTGCCCCAAAATAAAATCCAGATTGGTACAAGCGGAGAATTAAATAGCTACTTACCCGGTGAACAGGAAATTGAACGTCACGACGGTGAAAATATAAAAAGGGGGAACGTCAAGGTAAATAATAAGGCACTTGCCTTTTTTATGGACGACCAGCTTAATATGGGCGACAAATTAACCTTGCAGGGAGGAGTGCGACTCGACTTGCTCGATTTAGGTGGTAAGTGGCACAGTTATATAATGCCACGGGCAAATGTAAAATTGGCGGTACATAAAAATCTAGACCTCTTTTTTTCCTACGACCAAATGGTGCAGCCTCTACATTTGTTAACCAACAGTAGTGTGGGCTTGCCATCGGATATTTGGGTGCCCGCTACCGAAAATGTGAAACCCGAAACATCGCAACAAATCACCTTTGGCGCGAATTTAAAAGTTAACGACAGGTTCTCTTATCAATTCGACTCGTACTACAAGACCATGGACGGTGTAATAAATTACAAAGCTGGAAACAGCTTTATGGATATTTACGACAATTGGGAAGATCTGGTTAAAATCGGTACTGGAGAAGCCTGGGGTTTTGAAAACTCATGGAGCTATAAAACTTCAAGACTAAATGCATGGCTAAATTATACGCTTTCATGGAACAATCGGAAGTTTGAAAGCATTAATAACAACAAGGCGTTCCCCTTTAAATTCGACCGCCGCCACGATCTTAGTTTAGGCTTCATGTTTAATTTAACCGATAATTTGGAGTGTTCTGCAGTATGGACCTATCAAACCGGTATGGCTGCCACAATTCCTGTACAGGACTACCAGGCCGCAGGACCAATCTACTATACGATTACCGACTTTATCACCAGCATTGACATTGAAGACACCCACCGTATTCAATATTTCGAAGAATACAACAGCTACCGGCTGCCTGCATTTCATCATTTAGACCTTGGGATTACATTTAAAAAGCAAAAAGGAAATCTTTACCGCGAGTGGAAATTTGGAGTTTATAATGCCTATGCCCGTCAGAATGCATACGTGTACTATCCGCAAACATCACCCACCGGCGAAACAAAGTACAGGCAAGTGAGTATTTTCCCATTTATTCCATCAATTAGTTATCATCTGAAATTTTAAAAGCTGATTATTGATGAAGCAAGTAATAGTAAAATATTCCTTTATCTTGTTTACTGTGTTTTTAACATTGACGGCTTGTGTTAAAGACATGGAAATTGATATTCCCGACACTCACCGTGAAATTGTTGTTGCCTGTTTGTTTAATCCACAGGACAAATGGGAACTTACACTTTCAGAAACGAAATTGTTAGTAGAGGATGAAGACATTTTTATTGATGATGCAAGCGTTGAAATCACCTCGGAAACCGGAGAAAACATCACACTTACTTATTCGGGAGAAAATGGGCTTTATATTAGTGATGAGTATCCGGAGTCAGGTAGAAATTATACATTGAAAGTAAATATTCCGGGGCATAAGGAAATTACTGCAAAAAGTAAGGTCCCCAATTTTGTTAAAGCCACAGTTCCCGATTTTGAAATAAAATGGATAAAATACCTCTATCCCAACAACCTGATGGATTACGATGCATTTCCGCTGGAAGTAAACTTTGGTGAAACCATACAAGAAGCGCGGTTCCTGTTTCGTGCCCAAAATTTTGATCCTCGCTATGGATATAATAGGTATATGCTTACCTCAGAGTCTCTGGAAAAACTCGAACAGGAGGGTTTACCGGGAAACGCTTCCAAGGAATTGTTAAGGTTTGTCGACCAGTGGCAAATAAGTCAGCGCGAATTTGATAAAATCCTCTTTGACTTTGTTGGGGATTTTAATTTAAGGCAGAGGTTATTATCTCTTTTACATAAGGAAATAAAACAAAAAAGTGTACCCACACGTGAGAACGAAGCTTTTAGGTCAACGGTATGTTTCGGAAATGACTTCTGGCTAAATAATATTTCATACGATGTGACCACAGTAATTGGTGAGGGGGAAAACATTGGTTCGGCGAATTTATTATATGCCAATGCAAATCTTAAATACTCAATGGAGAATAGCCAAAAGCGTAATGTAGAATTTTGGTTAGAAATAACACAAGGTAGTAAAGATTATATCGATTATTACCGCTCCTATATTTTGCAAGTAAGCCAGCGTATAAATCCCTATTCTGAACCAGTTATAGTGCACACTAACTTAAAAAATGCAACAGGAATATTTGCCGGGTACAACCGTCAAATGGTACTCTTATTTACTTATTAAACAAAGTTCCTTCCGGGATATATAGCTTTTTTATTTGGCGTTTTCTGGTGTGGTAGAAGTTTGGGGCTTGTTTTCAACTTCCCGGATCAGAAAATCGCGGATATCTCCGTAGGATCTTATCCCAAGTTTTTTTCTTATGCTGCTTCTTTTGGTCTGAATGGTGTTAATGCTGTAGTTTAAAATGATGGCCATCTCCGTATTGTCGAACTCATCGTACGTCAGACAACAAATGCGGAACTCGCTTTCATCAAGATCAGGGAATTTTCTCTTTAGTCGTTCAAAAAATCCATTGTGCAGATTATCAAGGGTCTTGTGCAAAACGTCCCAATCCAGGTCCTTACGACCATATACAACTTCATTAAATTTCCGGAGCAAATTTTTCCCCTTTCCTTTTTCTCCCTCATTCAAATAACCTTCCAATAACGCCGTTTTTTTTAGGATATCGAAATGGCGTAGCAAAATACTCCTGAAGGAATCCTCTTTTTCATTGTATTTTCTTGCCAGCTCTTTCATGTGATAAATTTTCTTTTCTGCTTCCTCTAATTTCCTCTCATGTATATGCAATCGTCTTAAACCCAGAAGAACTGTCAGCATTAATACAATTAGCAGCCCAAGTGAATACATCAAGATTCTCTGTTTGTCGATGAGGAGTTGTTTGTTGTGGTTTTCAAGGCGTTGAAAATTGTACTTACCTTCGATTTCCAGAACAGCGCTATTTTTATTATCATTCAAAATGGAGGCAAGATGCTTGTTGTAAAGTTTGTACATTTCCAGGGCACCTTCTAAATTCATTTCGCTTTCTTCAATGGCGGACCAGGTTTTATAAATGTTCGCTGAAAGAAAATTCTCTTTGTCTGAGGGTAAATAACTTAACGCCTTTTTGAGATATATGATGGCTGAATCGTTCTTCCCCTGAGATTCAAACAGATGTGCCAGATTTGTGGAAATACTGGCTTTTTTTAACGAATCGACAGAAAAATCCCAGGCCTCTTTGAAATAATTCTCTGCATTTATATAATCTTTATTCTCCAGGTAAGCTACGCCAATGCTTTCTCTAATACCGGCTTGTTCTCTGGGAAACTGGTGCCTGTCTGCCAAAGCCAATGCCCTGAAGTAATATAAAAAGGCACTATCGCTTTTCCCCTGTAACAAATAGCAGTTTCCAATATAGTTACATTCAATTATTTCATTCCTGAAGTTTTCTGCCAGATGAAAGAACCTTTCTGCATGCTTAAAATGGGTGATGGCTTTATCTTTCAGAAGTTGCTGATAATATATCTCACCGATTGAACCTTGGACCAGTCCTTTTAGATTGATATTGTTGCTTTTACTCAGATAAGGTTCTGCACTTAAGAGTGTTTCCAGTGCTTCCCCGAATCTTCCCTGTTCCCTCAAGACCCTGCTACTATAGAAGGTCGCCAGGAGGATTTTTTCTACATTCTTTTTATGGATATAGTATTCTTTAACCTTAAAAATAAGGGTATCCTGTGTGATGTCATTGAAGGTCTTGTCTTTTGCCCGTACTCTTAACAGAAAATAGTCATAATACTGCGGTTTGTTTAAGCGTTGAGGGTTTTGAATCTTATTGAGCAATACCAATGCGCTGTCGGGCAGAGTGTCAACCAGCATTTCTGCTTTGTTAAGGATATTTTCTGCTCTGTCTGACCTATTATGGCATGAAAATCCAATTGCGAGAAGACAATATAAAAGATAATATTTGATATTGTAATTAGCCAATGTGTGCTGAAATGAAGGTTTTTACAACCTGTAAAGATAACCATATTGTAGATTACATTCCTTAAAAGATATGCTTTTTATGGAATGAGAAGTTGTATCCCTTCCGGGAGTCAATGTGATAATTAGTTACCTGCGGGTCGGAGGGTGTTGTGTTTCATGCTCTGTGGCAGCCTTAATTGATCATAGGGCATTGGTTTTGCCGGGTCAAAGGATGGCAGTCCGGATTCAAGGTAAGCCGCCAGTTCCGGAATCTCCTCCCTGATGCCCATCACCACGCACTGCGCCAGCAGGTAGGCCCCGTAATTGCTGAAATGGGTGTCGTCGGCCAGGGGTTCCTTCTGCCCGGGAAAACTGTTGGCGGGGAAGTGGACGAAAGCCTTTTTTGATTCCTCAGTCCCCAGGGCTTCAAAGACAATTTTACTCATCGCATTCAGGTCGATGCAGGGGATCTGCTCCTGTTTGGCGGTCTGGCGCATTGCTTCGGGATAGTCTTCTAAGGAGTTGATGATATTACCCGTTTCGTTGAAACGGCGCCGGTGCATGGAGGTGACCAGTACCGGCCGGGCCCCCTTATTTCGGACCTCCCTGATGGTTGATTTCAACTCATCGCGGTAAGTGGTGAAGGGATCAAGGTGGTTGCCCCCGGGTTTCTGGTCATTGTGGGCAAATTCAATGAAGAGCCAGTCGCCGGGTTTGATCAGGCTCAGTATTTTCTCCAGCCTCTTTTCCCGTTTAAAGCTGAGCAGCGACTCCCCCGATTCGGCATAGTTGGCCACCACCACTTCCGGCTTCAGGAAACGGGGAAACATTTGTCCCCACGAAGCCCAGGGCTCCTCCTCCTGGTCGGTCACCGTGGAATTTCCGGCGAGGTAAATCACCGGAAGATCCCTGATTTCTTTGATTTCCATACCGGATACGGCAGGGCGGCTCCCGCTGAATTCCAGGGTGAGCTGGTCATCCCAGTTGAGGTAATTCAGCTCCCTGGCTTTGAGACGGATTTGTTCGGTCGGATTGATGCGGGGGGTGCGCACGTCAACGATGATTTTCCTCTGGACCACTTCTCCTTTTGCGGTTCTGACATTTTCGAGCATCAGCCGGCGCGACTCAGCTTTCACCGTGGTTTCCGACGTTCCGGCAGGATCTCCGAGGGTCAGGGTAATTTCATACCGGCCCTCGGGCACGCGCAAAGCAAAGGCAAAAGGATGGTCGCTGGTCATAAATGTGGCCGCCGGTCTGTTTCTAACTTTCCGGGTGACTGCAACCGGAGGCTTCTCCGCAAGAATACCGTATCCTTTATCACCGGACCAGGATGTTCCCGGAGTGATAAGGATAAACCCGGGTTGATCAGGTCCCTCTCCAAAGGAAAACTTCCGTGATTCCGGAGGGGAAGTGACCTGCCCCTGGAGCATGAGGGCGCTGTCGTTGATGTCGGGGTTGTGGTTTTTCAGCAGACTGATGATTTCAGCGCCGGCCAGAAGAACTGGACCGTAGCCATGTGCGGCGTAGGGACTCACGGGGCGGTAGTAGTAGAAGGCGGGGTCGAAAGCCATCCCGGTTCCCACGCAGGTGCCTTCCACCTGTCCCTGGCCGTTGACTTTGGTGGTGACGGCATTCCAGGCCAGGAAGGCCATTGGACCATACACCTTTGCGTCGATCCACCCTTTGTTGATGGCCCGGGCGATGGAATAGGCATAGATGGCGGTGGCTGAGGTTTCAAGATAGGAGTCGTTGCGGTCGAGGAGCTGATGCCAGAATCCCTCTCCCGACTGGCAGGCGGCGAGGCCCCTGATATGGCGGCGCAAAAGATCAAGGATTTGTGCCCTTCCCTCGTGGTCCTCAGGCAGCACACTCAGCAGTTCGGCTATGGTCATCAGGGCCCAGCCGTTGGCACGGGCCCAGTGAAAGGGGGGGTGCTCTTCCATTTCCTGTACCCAGCCATGCATGAATATTCCATTGTCATAATCGAACATGCGGCGTGAAAACTGGAGCACCTGTTTGACGGCGTCGTCAAAATATCTCTTCTCCCCGGTTCGGGAGCCCATCTGTGCCAGGGCCGGAACGCTCATGAAGAGGTCGTCGAGCCAGATGGTATTGGGCAGGGGACGGTTCCGGGCCAGGGTGCCGTCTTTCAGCCGGAACTCCTTATGGCTGATGTAATCAATAAAGTTGGTAATCACCGGTTCCAGTCCGGGCACCGGTTCCTCCCGTTGCTGCTTAATCATGGCGGCGCACAGGGCACCACAGTCGTCAAGGGCGTGCGGATGAAGGGTGTAATAGAGGGGATGGCGGAATCCGGGAGCTTTCGCTTCGAGTTGAGTGAATCCTGGTGCGATGTCAGCCAGAAACTGAAGCCTCTCCCTGGTGTAGCGGCCATATTTGGGATCGCCGGTGGCTTCCGAGGCCAACAGCATTCCGGCATAGGTGACGCCCCACTCATAGCTGATCAGTCGGAAATCGCCGGGTTTGAAGATGGTGTTCTGATCGATTCCGGAGAAATCGTTGATATCCCGGCCGGTTTCCTTGTCGATCAGCGTGGCCGGGGTGCTTCCGTTGAGGTAGTTGTATACCCTGTCCAGAACGGCAGTCACCTCCCCGATATCAGGTTTTCCGTAAGGGGTTTTGTAATCAGGTTTCAGCAGGTGCAGCGGGGTGTTGGCGTCGGTCTGGTTCTGCGCCCAAAGGAAATACCCTGAGACCAGGAAAAGGATTAAGGTTACTAAACGCTTCATAGTATATCATTTTGTCAATTTGCCAGTGAATTTACAAACTCTCCAAAGAGTAAAATCATGCTGCTTTTTGTTTTATTAAAAAGCAAGTGTTCAAAAATAGCAAAATAGCCTTGCCGTAACCTTTTGATATACCCTTTTTTAATCCAACGCGTCAGGTTGTTGCTATCAAAACCCGGTTGCCATGCATATATCTGATGGATATTTATGCAAGCCAGATTGAACATTTGAGATCTGAATTCCCAAGATTTCATTTATATGTTTTGTTTCTGTTATGCTGCATTTATAGTGAATTATAGAAACAAAATATACTATTTATCGACAAGACTACTCCTCACCCAGGTAAAAGGAGGGGAGGGGGGATTGTTCGTAGCCCATGGAGCGGTGGGTGACCTGGTTGCGGTAGAAAGGATCCTGGAGGAGGGTGACCCTGCGGTCGGTGGCGGGGAGGGTAGTGCCATAAATGCGCATTTCCCCGGGAAGGATGGTAATCAATTCCTCGCGCCAATCCCCCTCGATGTCGGCCATAAAGATGACGGAACCCTCGATATGGGTGGTCAGGGTATCCCCCTTGTATTGGGCTATCGACAGCTTCCGGGCCTCAAAGCGGTCCCACATGCTGTTTTGCCATCCGGGGGTGATGATGGTCTCTCTCACCTTATCGCCATCCCACCAGATCCAGTTGCGGCAGCCAGGGACCTCATCGCCTGTGGCCAGCAGTTCTCCTTTGGCCGAGAGGAGGTATTTTTCGCGGGAACCCCCTTTGGGATCTTCGGAAGCGAAACATTCGAGGCCGGGCACCTCCGGAAGGATATCGGCCACCATGCCATCGCCCACATGGAGGGTTTTGCGGCCCACTCCCCAGATGATCTCCCCCGTGCGGGCGTCGGCCAGACAGATGCCGTTCCCGTTGTCGTGCCAGTCCTCCATCACGTAGAAAATTTCCAGTCCGGGTCTTTCAGGGTCGATGTCGGTGACGAAGCATTTGTCGGGGTGGCCCAGTCCGGTCGACCAAAGGACGGTACCATTGTCGTCGAGGACCACCGAGCCCAGGACGATTTCATCGCGGCCATCGCCGTCGACATCGGCGGCATGCATGTTATGGGCGCCCTGATGGCGGATGACGGGATTCTCTTCGTCGCCATCCCAGTGCCAGGTCCGTTCGAGGTTCCCGTTTTTCATCATCCAGGCGTCGACGACCATCAGTTTGTAGGTGCCGCGGGCTACCAGCAAGAAAGGAGTTTTGCCGTCGAGGCAGGCGATGCCCATCTGGTTGCGGTTGTTGCGGTTGTAGTCGCCAAAGCGGGGATTGCGGGCCGGCCAGTCACCACGGGCGATCTCTTCACCGGTCATGCCGTTCCAAATGGAAACCCATTCCGGGCCGCTGCGCACCCTGCCGTCGGCCTCCCGGGCATTGGCGGGGCCAGTCTTGACGGCGACCTCGGCCTTGCCGTCGCCATCGAGGTCATGGACGATAAAAGGAGCATACCAGATGCCCGGTTCAATGCCCAGCCCCAGATCTTTCTGCCATAAAAAGGTTCCGTCATGGAGATAGGCTTCTATCTTATAGGTAAGCCCCGTTCTGTCGGGCTGGCCTCCGGGGTCGATGCCCCGGTCGGGTTGGCGGATGACAAAATCGAGCTCCCCGTCACCATTGAGGTCGGCCACTGCGATCCGTTGGGGCTTGTAATCTCCCCGGAAGCGGATGGCGCGGTAGTTTTTCGGTTCCGCAGATAAATCGAGAGAAACGGTTCCGCAGGGATCCCCCTCCCGGTCGTTGAGGAGAGGCCGCAGGATCCAGGAACATAGACCTTTGGGCAGAGGTCCCCCATCGGTAAAACAGGTGACGGTTTGCAGGGGCTGCCGCGTCAGGCGCACGGGCTTCCTGCCCGGAACCTCCCGGTAGAGATTGAATGCGATATCAGCCGGGTCCTCCTCCAGAAGACGCCAGGAGAAGAACACCTTCCCCTCCCCGGCCGGAAGGGCCACTAATCCGCGGCTCAGCTTTTCCCTGACCCGCTCCTTGGCCCACCCCTCCACTTTGGGCTTTTCCTCATGCGAAGGCTGCCACACCGGGTAAAGATAGGTCCGCTCCCGCGGATCCTGGGCCGATGACCAGGAGGCTGCGCATATCATCACGGCCAAAAAGGCCGCAAAATTCCATTTTTGCATGACGTACGGTGATTTTAAACGTTCATCTTCAATGGCCTGTCGAAACCATTTATAAAGATGGCGATTAATATTTGAATCTCACTCTATTTGTGTAAATTGTATTCTGGTTGAGAAGATGAGAACGAGGTGATGACCTTTATTACTAAACACAATAAGCAGATGAGACGCTATTTAATCCTTTTATTGCTGATTTCGGTTACCTCCTGTGTGTCGACACGGGTGAACCAGTTTGCAGTATTTGCCAATGCAGGGCGGAATTATTCCAAGGCCATGGAAGCCCTTACTATGGAGGCGGGCAAACTGGCCATTGATGCCGACAATGAATTGTTGCTGAAAGAGAGGGAGCATTTAACGGCGGAGGAGAGGGGAGAAATCTACCTGGAGCGTTCTGAGGCACTAAAGGGATTGCTGGGGAGTCTTCAGGGGATCAGGCAGCATACCCGGCTGCTGGAGAGGTATTTTGCGGCCCTGGGGGCACTGGCCGCTTCCGGGTCCCCGGCAATCATCACCGCAGAACTGGGATCGGTCATGGGCTCCCTGTCGGCCCTGCGCCCCCAACTCGAGAAAGCCTCCATCGGCGATGCATCTGTCGCTGACCTCCTCGGATCGGCGACGCCCCTGGTGATTTCAGGCATCAAAGTACAGGCCCTGGAGCAGGAACTACGCCGCAACGGCCCCGTGATCGAGCGGGAACTGGAACTTCAATCGGCCCTCCTCAAAGCCCTTTCACAGCAAATGGCCGAAGATATGGAACTGCTCCTCGACCTGAAGGATTTTGATGCCGTTACCCGCCCTTTCGTGGAAGCGGCCACGCTGGGAGATCCCTGGAAGGCCAAACGGAAGGAACTCCTCACGGGCTTTCTTTCGCTCGATGCGGTGGACAAAGCCGCCACCGCCGCCGAAACCCTGAAAAAGGGATTTCTGGAGCTGGTGGAAAAAAGGATGGGTCCCGCGGGATGGACCCCTTTGTTCGAGGATATCCACGCTATGCTCGATTTGGCCGAAATGCTCCGCAAACAGTCAGAAACCAAATAAACACAGACCCTTATGGCACCTTATGAATTGAGAAACCTCACCATCAGGCAGCTCGGAAAGATCAGGAATGGGATGGCCAAACCGGCCTATTTACTTTCGCTTGATAAGCTTCCTCCCGAAAAACAGCACGAAAGTGCACTCCTCCAGCACCAGGTGCAGATGGCCCTTCTGAAGATGAGAGCAGCAGAATTGGATGACCTCCGCGATCAATTGACCGTCCTGGAAGCGGAGCTGACCGCCGGCGCTACCCAGGTGGAAGGCGTTCTGGCCGATCTCCAAAAAACGGAGGAGATCCTCAGGGTGGTCAACGGTTTCCTGGGGGTCGTGGGCAGGATCATCACCCTGGTCTGACCTGGATAACCGGCTGGTTTCAGGCGGCTTTTTATGGGACTTTGGACATCGGATGCAAAGTTCGGAAAGTTGTTCAATGGGGCGTCCTTTGAGGTAGGAAGTTTCAGGATTAGTAGGGAAGTTTCCGGGTGGGGACCATCCATTTGGCGAGATGGCATTTCTTGCTCTTTTTCATCCCCCTGATCAACAGGGAGGCACTCATGACCGCTCCCTCTTCTGTAGTATGGGTATGGTCGGAGGAAAGGAAAAACCGGCCGGTCACCTGCTGTTCCCCGAAGGTGTCCATCTTTTCCGACATCAACCGGTTAAGGTCGATGCATTTCACCTTCTCATCGCGGGCGACTTCCATGGCCCACTGGGGATAGCTGACCGGTGTCCGTTTGACTTTACCATCCTCCCAGTCGTTACGGGGAATGGGGGTAACCACCACCGGGATAGCCCCTTTGGCTTTGGCTTCCCTGATCATCCTCCGGAGGTACCAGCCATAGGAGTGCACACGCTCGTGCTTTTGGGTGAGCAGGTTATCGATTTCCACGGTTTCCTCGCCGGTTCCACGGATGGTACCCCTGGCCCGCAGGGTGTCGTTGATGGCCCCTCCATCGTTATGGCCGAACTGCATCAGCACAAAATCACCCGGCTTCAACTGCTCCAGTACCTGATCCCAAAGTCCGCGCGTGATGAAGGTGCGGCTGCTGGTGCCCCCCAGCGCATGGTTCCTGATGGTAAGACGGGTGGTGTCCAGAAACAGGTGAATCTTTTCCCCCCAGCCCCTGAGCCCGCCGGCCCCGTCACCCCTTCCGTTCTTGACCGTGGAATCACCGATGATAAACACAGTGGGCTTTTCCCCGGCTGCCTGAAGGATTATCGGCACCGGAATCATCAGAATGATCAGAAACAAAACGGAAAGCGTGCGCTTCATGGGTTGTAATTTATGAGGTTAATCGATTACCATGCATGTGCCCACCCTTTTCGGATGGAAAAACCAGTCGATGGAATTTACGAAAAACAGCGAAAAGATCCATCCAATTGGTCACAAAAGGCAGCCAATAATTACTTTCAGGCAGGAGATATTTCAAAGACGAAAGCGGAGGAGGTCATCACTTTCCCTCCCTGGGAGGCCAGGAAGAGGTGGGTGGGTTTTCCGTCGCGGATGAGCAGTTGGGGGCGTTCAAAGCGGCCGTACTTTTTCAGGTAAGGAGGCCCGGGGGGTTCCTGCACATAATGGCTGACCCCGAACCAGGCAATACGGGGTTCCGACCAATGGAGACCGTCGCCCGATTCCAGGAGGATCCCTTCCTGGTGTCCGAAGCGGCCCATGTCGCGGGCCAGCATATAAATGCGGCCATTTTCGCGGAAGAGATAGCCATCTTCGAGTTGCCTGTTCTGGCCCAGGGAAGCGTAGTCAATGATGGGATTGCCCGGGTATTTCACATAAGGCCCCGCCGGATCACTGGCCATGGCCACCCCGTATTTACGGTTCCCGCGGATGGCCGGGTCGGTGTAGTGGTCGTACTCATAACTGTTCCATGACTTGTAGTAAAGGCGGTATTCCCCTCCGGGAAAAGCCAGGAAGGCCGGGTTGGAGGTGCAATGGTCGTCCCAGGCTCCTGCCTGACCGGCCTCCAGCAATGGTCGGTCGGGGCGTTCCCAGGGCCCATCGGGAGAAGGGGCGGTAGCCACGGCAATCCGTTTGGAGTTGGTTTTGCCGTTGGAACTGCCGATATAAAAAAGATAGTACGTTCCGTCGACGCACTGGATATGGGGGTTGTGGCAGGTAGTGGCATCGAACCACGCTCCGCCCCGGGGGGCCAGGATGGTCTGGATGTTGCGGTAGGGGCCTCCGGGGTGGTCGGCGACAGCATGGGCGATCTCCGAGCCGTTGATCCAGCCACCCATCCCCTTGCGGGCCTCCCAGCGCGAAAAGTAGACGTGGATGCGCCTGTCGGGACCATAAATGGGGGAGGTCCCCCAAACATAGTAGCCTTCGAGTTCAAGTATCCTGTTCAGGGGCTTCAACCGGCGCGCAAAACCGGAAACATCCGACCGGCGGTAGTTCTTCCGGCCGGTTCCACTGGCCACAGAACACCGCAGCAGGGAAACCCCTGCTCCCATGATCAGCGAATTGCCTAAAAAAGAGCGCCTTGACCACATGTCACTCAAAGTTAAAAAATTCCGAAGTAGAAAAAAAGAGTGCGTCTGACGGGTTCTTTCATGGTATTCATTTCTCCGGCGGGGCCCAGGTTCCAGGTGTCGTTGCTGATGCCCATGGCCAGCTTGGTGCCCACAGGGGGAATGGCATCGAGAAAGGAGAGGTTGCCGGAAGGGAGGGCCGGATAGTGGCGGGGGCCTGAGAGACCGTGGAAATCAAAGAGCCTGACGAACAGTTTCTCTTCGGCGGCCACGACAGTGAATTTCCCGTCGACAGTGTTGAATTCCATCCAGGAGACATCGTCGTAATACCCCTTGAACTGTGGCGGTCCCCAGTGGTTGTCGCCGGGCAGGCGGTTGTTGTAAAACCGCTGCCACACATCCAGTACCCCGCCTGTCATGCGGTTTTTCCAGACGTGGGCGGGGCCGTTGCCCAGCCATTTCACCCCGATGATATCCGATTCCGGAAAGGTGAAGCTGATGCCGGCAAAGGGATTGGAATTCTCCAGAAAGTATTCGTAGTTCATTTCGAGCCACCCGCCGGGGTACATCTTCCAGGTCACCTGCTTCAGGTCGCCTGTGTAGTTCATGGTGAGTGCGGCATATTCCGGAGTGGAAAACTGGAGGAAACCGTTGAACCGGGCTTTTCCGGAGACAGGCAGCGGGCCCTGGCCGAAGGGAATGGGCAACCCCAGATCATTGTTGATCCACCGGATGGTGCCGTCGGTTTTGCTGAAGGTGACCGCGATCCCCGAGGCTTTCAGGGTGATCAGGGTGTCGGTTTCCAGGATTTCAGGGGCCGCTGATTCGCGGCGCATATCGGCAGCCTGACGCTCGATGGGGAGGATGTTGTCCTCTTCGACACCCTGGGCCCGCAGGCGCTCGCGCAACTGCCGCTGCTGTTCGCTGGGTGTGGTGAAGACCATTTGTTCCAACGCCTTTTTGTTGCCGTTGATTTTGCGGCTATAGCAGTAAATTTCATGGTCCGTGGGATCGAACACCTTCAGGTAAAGGGCGTCGTGTTTGTCATAGCCGGCAGGGAGGGCGATGGTCAGAAATCCCGTTTCCAGGGGAGGAATGGCGGGACTCACGGCGGTGCCGCTTTGTGCCACGGAATGGAAGGGTTGCCGGTCGGTCACGGTACTGAAATCAACGAGCTGCCATTCAAAACGGCATGCACTGAGGTCGGTGAAGTGGTAGCGGTTCTCTATGGGGATCGTGCCGTTGAAGGTTCCGGGCAACTCCGGAAGGGCTATTTTTACCGGGCAGAAGATCTCACGGATGGCATAGGCGCTGCCCTCCTTCTCACGGTGGGGTCCCACCACCCCGTCGGGACCATTCACCCGGTTGGCATCGATGAAACCCCCCAGATCGGTGCGAACTACCCCCTCGTCAACCAATGCCCAGAGGAAACCACCCCCGGAATTCGGGGTGTTCCAGAAGAGTTCCCAGAAGTCCGCCAGTCCGGCCCCCCCGCCCCCGTCGTCCTGGGCATGGAGGAACTCCGTGGGCATGTAAATCTTCCCTTCGCCAAGGATCTTCCGGGAGCTGTAATAATTCTCATAGTGGTTGCAGTCGATGCCGTTGAAGTCGTTGCCGGGGCGGTGGTGGGCATGGATCACCGGCCGGCCCGAGGGATCCCACCGGCCGAAATCATCGTCGAGCTCCTTGTTGGTGCCTCCCTCGTTGCCGTTGCTCCAGAAGATAATGGATGGGTGGTTCACATCGCGCAACACCATCTCCCTGACCAGCTTTTCTCCCACCGCCGTAGAGTAAGCATTCTGCCACCCGGCCAGCTCATCGAGGACATACAACCCCAGCGAGTCGCAGATGTGGAGGAACGCTTTGTCGGGAGGATAATGGGCGCAGCGGACGGCATTCATGTTCATCCATTTCATCAGTCGCACATCCTCCAGGTTGATGCGGTCGTTGAGGCAGCGGCCCGTTTCGGGCCAGAAGGCGTGGCGGTTGATCCCCTTCATCTTGACCTTGATCCCGTTGATATAAATACCGTCGCCCTGCCTGATCTCAATGGTGCGGAATCCGAAGGACTCCGTGAGAGTGTAAAGATTTTTTCTGCCCCGTTTCAGGGTGATTCTGACCGTGTAAAGATGGGGCGTTTCGGCACTCCAGGTCAGGGGATTTTCCACCTTTCCGCGGAGGGTGACCAGGGTGTCGGCGGATTCCACAGGTGTCGTCAGGGTGGCGACCGGTTGCTGGTCCTGATCCAGAATGACCGCTTCGGCCTGGCAGGCCCCCTTGATCCCCTGGAGGACGAGGTCCGCTTCAAAGGTGCCGTCGGCCCCGGCGTTAATGGCTGCTCTCTCCACATGTTCCGCGGGGCAGGCTTCCAGGTAGACCGGCCGGAAGATCCCCCCGAACACCCAGTAGTCGGCGTACCGCTCCGCCCGGTTGACCGAAGCATCGGCCGACATCTTGCTGACGGTAACTTCCAGCAGGTTGACATCCCCGAATTTCAGCATGCCGGTGATGTCATAGCTGAAACGGTAAAAGGCCCCCTGGTGGATCTCCCCGGCCGGGTGGCCGTTGATCTTCACTTCGGTATCGGTCATGGACCCCTCAAAGACGATCTTTACCTTTTTCCCCTTCCAGGCGGGAGGAACCCGGAAGGTATGGCGGTAGAGCCCTTTCTCGTCGGCGAAGCGGAATTTCCGGCCGTAGGTACGGTAGTCGCGGCCGTAGTCGTACTCCCCGAATCCCTGCTGTTCCCAGTGGGAGGGTACTTCGATGGTGGTCCAGTGGCCGCTGTTGCGCCCCGTGGTGCAGTAAAACTCCCAGGTGCGCGTGTCGTCACTCCCGGTTCCCGAGAGATATTGGATCTCTTTTCCATCCGGTGTGGCCACAACCGGAAAACTCAGGAGCACTGCCAACGCCAGCGCCGTTAAGGATATAGGGTACTTCATGATAAGGATGAGTTGCTCAGGCTGGAAATCAGGTATGGTTTTTTGTTAAAGATACAAATTAATGTCATTTTGGGCTGGATGGCTGAGGCATTTTGCCCCTCTCCAGGGGTGTTTCCCCGGTGAAATGTGGGTTACCGGAGGTCTCTGACACAGCGGAAGCCGACGGTAGCGTTGCGTTCGAATCCCGGGGAGATGCGCAGCAGCATCTGCCGGTAGTGGAGTTCGCGGGGGCCACCCTGGACGTACCACCACGACGCAGAGGGTTTGAAATAGCTGCCCCCTTTCATGATGACATACCGGTAGCTTCCGTTAAGATATTCGTCGTTGGTGAGCTGCCAGACACACCCCACCAGGTCCTGCAGTCCGAAGGGATTGGCCCCTTTGCGGTACTTACCCACGGGATAGGGGAGGCCGTTGCCTGGGTTGCACATCCCCGGTTCGAGGCCTTCGAGGGAGGAGACGGTGAGGGTGGCGGTGATGGCCTGTTCCACCCGTTTCACCGGCTGGCGCTGTTTCCACGGCCATTCGTTTCCCGCGGGGGTTTGGGCGGCATACTGCCACTCCACCTCCGTGGGGAGGCGCTTTCCTGCCCAGCGGGCATAAGCCCGGGCATCTTCCAGCGCAACGTAAACCACCGGAAAATCCCCCTCCCCGGGGAGAAAAGTGCCATTCTTCCAATGCTTAAGGAAGTTAGCGGTGTCGGCAGGCTGGTACCCGGTGGCCTCCAGGAAGGATGTGTACTCCCGGTTGGTGACAGGGTGGCGGTCCATCAGGAAGGAGGGCATCGCGAATTCCCTGCCCAGGTTATCCTTTGGATAGGGAATGAAATCATCGCCGGCGGTGGCCTGGAAAACATATGTTCCGGCCTGAACCAGCACCATTTCTCCGGGGATCTTCCGGGGGATGGCTCTCTTCTTCTCCTCTCTGATCTTTGGCCGGACAGACGCTGAGGGGCCATTTAGTTCTGAGGCGCCGGTGAGTTCCGGGGCTCCGGTGAGTTCCGGGGCTCTGGTCAGGTCCCGGGCACCGGTCAGATCCCGGTCACCTGACGGAAAGGCGGCAGGGCGCTCCTGATTGCTGACCAGCCTGGGGGTGCCGGGAAGGATGGTCACGATACCCTCATCGATCAGAAAACCCTTCTGAAACAATTGAACGACAAATTTCCCTTCATACCTTCCGAAGTGGTCTGACAGGAACAGGGAGGTGTCTGATGCCGGAAGGCAAAGGGGGTTTTTCCCGTATTCCGGGTTTCCGGTCCATACCAGCAGGGAGTCGTCTTTTTCTGAAAGATGGCCGGGAGATTCTCCCGGTCCCCGATGGGTATTCTGATTTTCTGCCCTGGCGGGGGTGTTCTGGTATGGTGGGATTCCGGTGTGGGAAGATGCGGTATCTATGCCGTTGTGAGCGGTGCCCGGGGCAATTGTCTTTTTCAGGGTGATGTTCAGGGCATCCCCGTGCAGGGAGAGGTCCAGCAACCGGGGCAGGCGGGCCACGCACCCCACGGCTCCTTCGTTGTTGGTGCCCAGCCAGCGGCCGCTGAATCCCTCCACGACGGGGGCCATCCACCATTTTCCGTCTGCCTTTATGGGGAGGGCTTCTGTGTGGTTCCAGAGGTCAATGAAGTGAAAGGCCGAATCGGGCTTTACTTCGAAGAGGGGGTCAGCCGACCCTTCCGGAAGGATGCTGTAAATGGTATAAAGTGTTTTCTCAGGCGTTTTTCCTGATAGCGGCCATTCGTTGACCCAGATGCTGTCGCGCAGGGTGGGGATCAGCGGCCGGTAATCGCGGGAGGTGAAGTGGGGACTGTTCTCCCGCAGGATGCGGGAGGTGCGCCCCAGGTACCGGTATTGTTCTTCCGCCCATACCGGCTTCCCGGGCGCGAAGATGTTGAGTTCGGTGCCGTAGCCGTTGAAAAAGGAGAGGTTGTATTCCCTCAGGATGGGCTCTTTATACAATTCTGCGACGCGGAAGATGGCGAATTCCGGTTTGATGAACTTGTTGAGGTTGAGAAGCGGCGGGTAATAGAGGGCATTGTGTACCCTTCCGGCGACGATGCCCTGCATGTCGCGGGGTACGGCCATCCCTTCGCTGTACATGATGATGCCGGGGGCTACGCTGTCGGCGGCCTCCTGAAACTCCCGGCTTGAGGCGCCGCGGGTATCCAGGACGACCCCACTGGCGCCGGTGGCTTCCAGGATGGCGGCCATCCCTTCGGTGTGGTTTTCGCTGCGGGTACTCTCATCCCAGGGATTGTAACAGATGAAAAGGGCCGACCCGGCCTCGCGGCACTGCTCTGCCAGGAGTTTTATACGGGGCAATCCCCCCGGGAGATCACGGAAAAGGTCCCACTGGTTGCGCTGGTCGATCCCCAGGGAGGGCCAGGTGGGCCAGATGCCCGTGAAGTCATCACCGCCGTATAGACGCCGTCCCCGGTCAAGGAACTCCTTCAACCGGTACCCCCCCTGCGTGGCATCGAAGAAATCGCGGTCCCAGGCCTGCAGGAGGTGGGCCACATAGGCCTGCCGCACCCACACCAGATCGGGTCGCTCATACAGTGTATGGTCGAAAGTACCGGGTTCCACGTCGTATAACATCCTCTCCCTGAACATCACCTCCAGTCCCTTCTGCCAGTCGCCCTGGTAGGTGTCGGCCCAAAGGGTGTAAGAGACCTTCCCGCCCGGAAAAAGCTCCGTCTCAAAGCGGCGGCGCCGGCCCTTCTCCACCGACTCCCGGTCGCGGCGAACCAGCGCACATACCCCCATACCCGCGGAACCTCCCAAAAGCCCAGTCCCTTCAATCTCTTCGGTCCTTTTTGTCCCGCCCTTTAGCGCAGTGATTTCCACGGCTGAAAAGCCAAGTTCCCAGGCGTTGTCAGGAAGAATGACGTTGACTGGTTCCCTTCCGGGGAGGAACAGATGGCTTCTTGAGAGGGGGTGGTCGCCCTTTCCAGTCAGGTACACATGGCCCGACGACTCCCCGAAGGGCACGACGTTGTGCAGCAGGAGCGTGTCGCCTGAAAGGTTGGTGAAGGTAAGGGTGGCTTTGTATCCGTGGGGGGCCTTCACAGGCTTAAATTCCAGCTCAAGGAGGTCGTAGAGACGGAGCCTGCCCTCTGTGATCGTGCACTCCTCAGAAGTGTAGAGGGTCTTTCCAATCCGGAAGGACACCAGGGGCAGAGGATGGTCTGAAGCGTGTGATCCGTTAATGGAAGTGACAACCAGCCTTTCAGGCGTTGCAATCCCGAGGGTATTCAGTCCCTGGCCTGACGACCGGACCAGACTGCCCGCCACGCCCATCAACAGAAGGAGCGCTTGACAAATAGTCTTCATATATTTAAACGACTGTATTATAATGATATAAAACGATAGGGCCAGCTGTTTGCCTTGATTGGCGAACCATTACTTCGTTCCGGAAGTTCCCTGACAGGAACGGGGTGGATGCTCACCCGAGCCTGAGGGTGAACGGCATGCATTATTCTCCCAATTTCAGGTAGTCGATTCCGAAGAAGGCTTTCCCCTCGTTCCCTGAAGTGCCGGTGATGATGGCTCTGAGCTGGTTTCTTCCCTTGCGGAGGGGGAGGGTCCCCAGGGGAACCTCCCGGGTGGTCACCGTCTCATGGAAGAGGTTGAAGACGCCGGGGAGGGGTTTCCCATTGAGTTCTACCCTGAAGGTTCCATAATCGGGGGCATGTGTGAAAGCGGCGGTGACCTGGGTTATCACGGAATCGGCGGAATAGAACAGGAGGTCGAGGTGGTCGCCTGTTTTCCCACCCTGCCAGAAAACCTGCATATCTTCGCTCCAGTGAAAGCGGGGAATGTTCTGAAATTCAATATTTCCCCGTGAAGCTCCTCCGAAGACCATGTTTTCTCCTTCCAATCTGCCGTTACGGATCCAGGGGGAGATGATGTCGCTGCGTCGCAGGGCTACAGGTTCGCGCACTCCTGCGGTATCGGGAAGGATGTGGCTTTTCCCGCCTGGCATCAGGTAGTACCAGGTGACGGGAGCATGGTGAATGGTGGCCTTGTTCCAGTGCCACATCTCCATGTCAAAGCGGAGGGAGGATCCGAAGGGGATGGCGTCGAGGCTCCGCTGCCGCAGGTTGACGGTATATCCCGGCCAGAAATTGCCGCTGCCGTCGGGCTGGGCAATAAAGGCGTGGTTGGCGAATTTCTCGGGCCGGCACCAGGCGTAGCCATAGTAGTCTTCGGTACCGGTGCCGATGTGGGAGGGGAAGGTTTCTCCGTCAACAAACACCTTTTCGTCGCCTTCACCCCACCAGCCATACATGGTGTTAAAGAGGGCGACGCCGTCGCCGGCGTAAACCCCTTTCCCTGAAAAGGAGGCGTAGTTGATGTCAAAGGCGCCGCCCCGGCCGTCGTTCTCCTTGGCATTGCCGGTTTGCAAACGGGTGAACTGGTGCCATGAAGATCCGAAGTGCATGGAACGTCGGTCCCATTTCCAGGGTGTGGTATAAAGGGTCACCTCCCCGATCTCTACCGGTTCTTTCCCGAAATTCTCAAGGGTGATTACCGCCCTTTCCCTGAAAGGCATCACCCACCAGGCGGTCAGGATACCCCGGCCAGGATCTGTGGAAGTGTACCAGGTGTTGCTGTGTCGGAGTTGATAGCCGGTTCCGAAGAAATCACCCAGGGGGCACCAGACGGTAGTCTCACCGTCGAAGGCGATTTTCAGCACTGTAGAACGCAACGCCTGGGGGTCGATGGCCGGATCTACCTCCACCCTGATCATGCGGATGGCCTTTCTGCCTTCCAGGGTGTCGGAACGAAGCGTCCCGGGGGCCAGTATCGCATCAAATTTCAGGGAGTCGGGTTTCAGATCTGTCACTCCCCGCCCCCGGGTGGCCAGAAAGTCCTGCACCTGGTCGAGGGTGGTTCTGCATCTATACATTTCCCCGGGCGACCAGGTGGTCACCTTGGTTCCCGATGGATAGGTGCGGTAGTTGATGTTGTAGTAGGCGGCTTCCCCACCGGTTTTAGCCCCCGGATCTTTGATGTTTTGGCTCTGGTAGGTGACGAGGCAGCGGCGTGCATAGGGGAGGGGAAGGTAGAGGTTGTGGCCACGGTGCTCATATTCCGTGGAGTCGGAAACCGAGGTGGCCAGGGGTGCCCCTGTGAGCAGGGTGCCGCTCAGCACGTCAAAAGCGGTCCCTTCGATGGCAGGCACCATGTCTCCGTCAAAATAGATCCTCAGAATTCCCCTTCCGGAATTTTCACCGGCAAAGGTCATCCAGAAGCGCACAATGGCCCCCGGACCTTCAGCATCCATCATCACGTACTCCTTACGGCCGCTGATGGTATCGGTACGGATAAACATGGAACGGTCCCAGTTGGCAAACCAGGTGTGATCGCCGGGAGCTATGGTAGCCCGGTCGTAGCTGCTGAACTGCTTCAGCCTGTACTCCGGGGCGGGATAGCGCGCGATGGCGTCCCGGTCGGTCATCTCTTTCAGCAGTGACTCCAGGGTGACCGTCCTGTGGGTACACGACGATAAGGCCACCAGGGCCAGCATCAACCAAAAAATCGTTTTTTGCATAAGTCAGGTTTTATATGGTTATTTTTTTTAATAGGTCAGTATCTCATTGAGCCCATTTATAATTACCCGTAACTGGTTCCCGGTAATCTCTCCCAAGCGGGTTCTGAATCTCTCTCTTGGTACGGTCCTGACCTTCATCCAGAATTTTGAGATATTCCTCCAATCCCTCCTCTGCCAGCAGAAGTTGTTCCTCATCGCCTGCTGCCGCCTTGAAGGAACGGATATATTCCGCCTTTTTGATTTTTTCGAAATAGGCTGACAAAGCCAGTTCAAAAAAAGTTAGGGTAAACAGATGCTCAATTTCTGTCGGGCTTCGGCCGGAAGTTGCCAATCGTGATCGAAGTATCCTTCGGAGATTACTTCGCCCTCTTCAGTAAAGAGGAGGAAGTCCATTCTGCCGGCCAGGGATTTGGCGCCTGGGCCGGTTCCGAAGCTGATGCGTGTGCGGGCCCTGGCGGATACCGGGTCGGCGGGTGTGGGGGAAGGGGTGGCTTTGGCCTTCCAGAAGGGGACCCCTGAGGCGACCACCACCATTTTCCCGTTTACAGGATAGGTGTAGACCAGTCCGTGCACGGTATCACCTTCCTTCAGATGGAGGGGCAGCCGGTCGGCCATCCGGGCGATCACCTGGTTGGTTTCGCGGGTTCCGAAGAGAAAGAGGTGGGAGCTGCGCAGATCTTCGGCGGTCACTTCCCTGTCGGCCACGATGCGGGGATTGACCAGGGAGGGCTGCTCATAGCTGCCGAAAGCCACCGAGAAGTCGGCGGCCTCGCGGGCCAGCTGCCGCCGCGCAGCCAGGGCGTTACCATCGGGAGTTCCGGCGGTTCCGTATACAAAAATCACCCTCCCGGTAAGGGCGGAGTACAACGCTCCTTCCATCCCCTTTTTTTTAGCCACCACGGGAGAGTGGTATTTGCCGGAGATCCACCTGCCCTCCTTCAGCTGAAAGGAGTGGTTCATTTTCGGCGCACTCTGAACGGGAATCCCGTTGATTTTCACCATCAGTGCCTCAGAATCGCTGAAAGAGGGATGCCCCTTGAGGGCCAGGGTGAAAGCCTCCAGATCATTGGTTTTGATATCCAGGGTGTTGGGCGCCGTAAACCGGGCGTCGATGGTGGCCGGCGTGCCGGGTGTGATCTTGTCAAAGAGCACCCAGTAGGCCGTATTGTATTTGTACCACCTGGTGGTATATTTCACCCGCGGTGGAAAGGCATTGCGCTTCAGCCCATCGAACCAGCGGAAGATGTTGCCGTTTTCGTAAGCCTGGACCCACACGTCGTGGCCGACACCCGGAAATTCATGGTATTCCACGGAGGCTCCCTCCCTGAGGAGGTCCCCGGCAATCAGCCTGACTCCTTCAGGTCTGACTACAGGGTCGGCGCCTCCCTGGTAGATGGCCACGGGGAGGTTCAGGGCGTTGCCCATCAGGCCGTAAGCCTCTTCAGGGGGTGCCGGACATACGGGAGCGATCGCCGCAAAAAGCCCGGGCCGGCTCAACCCGATGTAAAGGGTACCCCCGCCTCCCATCGACAAACCCGTCAGGAAGAGCCGCTCCTCATCGATGTGGAGATGGGCTTTGCATGATTCTATCACTGCCATGACATCCTCCTCCGGAATTCCCGTATATCCCATGGTGCCCCGGGCCCAGGGGGTGGCCACAATATACTCCTCCTCCTTCCACCGGGGAAAATAACGCGACGCCAGGGCATCGTTTTCACCCGGAAGATTTGATTTCCCGAAAACCCGCTTCAGGGCCAGCCGGTGATTCGACATTGCCCCGTGGAGCATCACCACCAGAGGATACTTCTTCTGCGGATCATAATTTTGAGGGATGTAAAGCCCAAAGGGCTGCTCCGAATCGTCGATTTCCGAGTAAAAGGTGGCCACCTGCGGTCCCGGCCTGAAAACCTGTGCCGTTGAAAAACGGGGCGTGGCCAGCACTACTGCACCCAGAAAAATGGCCAGAAGATAAATTTTGCTTTTTTGCATGACGTTATTTTTCAAAATAATTATTACTCTTCAGATTTATAAGTCCTTAAGAGAGCCTTAAAAGACCTGCCGGAAGGATGATGATCCTGCTGCATCAACCGGAACCGGAATACTGCCTAAATTTAAGTCCATTTTCATAATTTTACCACAAAAACCTGAGTAGTTCTTAAAACCAAAACCATGAAGAAACTTATTGTTGTTTTAGTGCTGATATGTCTCTCGGTGACAGGGATAGGGCAGCAGGTCCTTCCGCCCCGGCTGATAGTTCGCGCCGACGACATGGGCTCATTCCAGGCCAGCAATGGGGCATCCCTGCGCAGCGCCACCCACGGAATCGTCACCTCTGTGGAGGTGATGGCGGTAGCTCCCTGGTTCCCGGAGGCTGCGCGGATGCTACGCGAAAACCCGGGTATTGACGTGGGACTTCACCTGGTCCTCACCAGCGAATGGGATCTTGTCAAATGGAGGCCCCTGACCCACTGCCCCGGACTCACCGACGGCAACGGCTATTTCCAGCCCCGGCTCTTCCCCGACAATAACTATCCGGGAGGAGCCATCATGGAACAAAAATGGACCACTGAGGAGATAGAGCGGGAGTTCAGGGCGCAGATTGAACTGGCCCTGAAGAATATCCCCCACATCACCCACCTCTCAGGCCATATGGGATCCACGGCTTTTGACCCCCGGGTGGCGGAAATCACCGCCCGCCTGGCCGAAGAGTTTCATCTGCCCTGTGTGGACCGCAATCTGATGGCTTATGTTAATCAGGAGGGCGGGGACCAATCCGGTTCCGGAGAGAAGAAAAGTTCCGGGGCTTCTGCCTTTGAGGGGCCTGAGATCCATTTTGCCGGTTTTGCCGGGCCCCATGCCACTCAGCGGGAGAAAACCGAAAGTTTCATCGCCATGCTCAACACCCTGGAAAAGGGAAAAACATATGTATTTGTGGAGCATCCGGCTTACAATACCCCCGAGATGCAGGCGGTTCACCACATCGGGTATGAGGATGTGGCCGTCGACCGGCAGGGGGTTGCCGACCTTTTCACCAGTGAGCGGGTTAAACAGGTCATTGGTGAGAGGGGCATATCCCTGGTCAGCTATAATGCGGTGACCAAGGCGCTCCCCCGGAGTACTCCGGAAGCCGAGAAGGTGGATCCCCGGGGCATCAGTGACTATTTTGGGGCCGTGAAGCAAAGCGGCCAGGAATTGCATAGTGTGATGGTGTTGCGTCATGGCAGGGTGGTCGCTGAAAGGTGGTTTCACGGGCATGGCCCGGCCATTCCCCATGTCATGCATTCGGTGAGTAAAACCTGGACTTCCACGGCGGTGGGTTTTGCCGTGCAGGAGGGACTCCTGAAGGTAAGCGACAAGGTCATCAGGTTTTTCCCTGAGGAATTGCCCAAAGAGGTGACTCCCTGGCTGGCTGATCTGGAGATCCGGGACTTGCTCACCATGTCGGTGGGGCATGCCACGGAGCCTTCGGTCGACAGGACGCGGCCTGACATGAGCTGGGAAGAGATCTTTCTGGCCCATCCCATCACCTATGAACCAGGCACGAAATACCTTTACAACAGCATGGCCACCTATATGGTGGCGGCGATCCTGCAGAAGGTGACGGGTCAGACGGTACTCGACTATCTCTACCCGCGGTTGCTGCGCCCCCTGGGGGTCACCGGTGCCGTCTGGGAAACCAGTCCGTCGGGGGTGAACTGCGGCGGCTGGGGACTCCATATCAAAACCGAGGATATGGCCAAACTGGGGCAGTTCTATTTACAGAAAGGCAAGTGGAACGGCCGGCAGCTGCTGAACGAAGCCTGGTTTGAAGAAGCTACGAAAGCACATATTACGCAACCCCCGCAGTGGTTCCCTGAAGACGGCAACCCCCGGGAGAGTGACTGGGTTCAGGGTTATGGTTACCAGATTTGGCGCTGCCGGCACAATGCCTTCAGGGCTGACGGCGCCGTGGGACAATTCATCATCGTCATCCCCGACAAGGATGCCGTCGTGGTTACCACCGCCAATATCCAGGATATGCAGGGGGAGATCAACCTGATCTGGGAACATCTCCTTCCGGCCATGAACTAGAGGCTGTCGCCGGGCTCCGGAAGGTCAGGGCAGATTCCCTCCAGACAGCCCGTTACCAGAGGCCTTTCCGCCGGGAGAAGCCTTATTCATTCAGAATCTGGCCCTTGGAAAGCAGCGCTTCTCTCAGTGCAGGGTAGGGGATCTCCTGCACCGCAATGTTACGGTCGATGGCCATACAAGCCGCCACGGCGGCCGATTGTCCCAGGATCATAAATACCGGCTCCATCCGGATGGAGCCGTAAGCGATATGGGTTGCCGACACACAAACGGGGACCAGCAGGTTGGTGCAATCCTCCCTCCTGGGGACGACTGATCCATAGGCGATGGCATAGGGCCCAGGCAGTTCCAGGCCCACATCCCCCTCATTCTGAACGTTTCCGTTTTCGTCGATATAACGCTGGACGTTGTGGGAGTCTATGGTATAGGAACCCATGCCAATCGATTCTGGAGTAGGGCAGCGACGTGTCAGTTCGTTTTCGGTCATCACATATCCACCCCGCATCCGGCGCGACTCCCTGATGTACAACTGATGGGGCCATCCGCCATGGTCTGTAAACTCATCGGCCGCCAGTCCCCACGCTCCCATTTTGTCTCGAATGGTTTCCGGAACTCGCCTGTCGTGGCTCATAAACCACAGCAACCCCTTCTGGTACTCCTCATGGGCTTTGATGATTTCCCTGCGCTGTGCATAGGAAGCCCCGGGATAGTCGTAATTCATGCCGAGGTAGTCGCTGCTGACGGGGCCGTGGTTGTTGGTGTCGGTTTTCCGGTTGGGAAGGGCATCGAATTTGTCGAAGACTTCGCTCCATCCCCGTTCGAAAACCCTGGCCAGCAGTTCATATTGGGTGGAGTCATAGTTCGCGGGGCGGGGGAAGGGAATCCTGTTGGCGGGGTGGTCGGTCATGCACAACCGGAAGCAGTAAGCCTGGATGCGGTGATCGGCCGATCCGTTTTCACCCGGTGGATCAGGACTTACCAGGGGCAGGAGTCCGCTTCCGGGGTCCCCCGGAATCTTGTAAGCGCTTACAGGCTCCTTCAACACCAGGAAGTTGTGGCGATGGTGCCAGGCCCCTTTCTGGACCCCATTCCATTGTTCGCCGAATTCTGCGTTGCTTTCGCGGCCGGTGACAAAACCTACGCCTGCCGCAGCCATCAGGTCCCCCTCATAGGTGGCATCCATAAACATTTGGCCTTTGAAGATCATGCCCGAAAGGGTGGTGATCGAAACGATCCTCCCCTTTTTCAGAATCACCCCCTTCTCCCGGTCAAGCCATTCATTCCGGAATACAGGGATAGCGTATTCGCGGATATAATCCTCGAATATCTGTTCGGCTACATGGGGCTCAAAGAGCCACATGGTGCGGTTTTGGCCATCGATGGCGGGTGTGCCCTGCCCTTTGTTTCCGAATTCTGCGGATTTCTGCCATCTCCAGGCCGAATCGCTCTGGTAGTGAAGCCATACCCGGTGATAAAAGTCACGTGACAATCCGCCGATGGTCTCCTTCCTTCCCGTATCGGTGTATCCCAGTCCGCCCGAGGTGAGCCCACCGGGATGGAGGTCGGGGGAGACCACCGCCACGCTTTTCCCGGAGCGGATGACTTCTACCGCGGCGATGATGGCCGCCGATGTTCCACCGTAGATGACGACATCGGCTTGGACCACCCTCCTCCCGTTTACTGGGGATGAAGGCATTCGACTGGCTTCAGCCAGACCAGGTAAAAGGATCAGAAATGCCAGACCCAGGATCAGTAGTATGGCAGAAATAAAAAGGTCTCTTTTGGGACGAAGATAAGGGATGTGGATCATGGCTTTGTGATCAGATGGTTTTTCCTGTGGAGGAGGAATGCGGTTCCGGCCACAAGTGAGGCCAGAATGCCGGCAGGCGCAGCGATATTCAGGGAGAGGGCGAATCCTTCCGGAGCGAAAAGGAGGTAAGCGGTAATCACGGCCGTCATGAAGAGGGCCGGCAAAAACGTGACCAGGTAAGCCCACCGTCGTCGGGCCAGGTAAAGGGTGATCGTCCAGAGCACGAGCGTTGCCAGGGTTTGGTTGGCCCAGGCAAAATAGCGCCAGATGATGTCAAAATCGGTTTGGGTCAGCACAAATCCTGCGGCAAAGAGGGGGAGGGAGATCAGCAGCCGGTTTTTCACGGGGCCCTGCCTTAGTTTCAGGAAGTCGGCCACGATCAGGCGTGCGCTCCGGAAGGCGGTATCGCCCGAGGTAATGGGAGCGGCCACCACGCCGAGCAGGGCCAGGGCTCCTCCCACTTTTCCCAGAAGGGAGTTGGAGATGAGATTGACTACCCAGGCGGCGTTTCCCTGGTGTTCAGCCATGATCTGGTTGAGCTGTCCGATGCCTCCGAAAAAACTCATGCTGATTGTGGCCCAGATCATGGCCACCACCGACTCGGTGATCATCGCCCCATAAAAGACGCGTCGCCCCAGTCTCTCCCCGGTTATGCAGCGTGCCATCAGGGGCGATTGCGTGGCATGAAAACCGGAGATGGCCCCGCAGGCTATGGTGATGAACAGCATCGGAAAGACCGGGAATTTTTCGGGTTGCGCATGGAAGTTCCGGAGGGTGTCAAAGGTGAGCTCCGGGATGTGATACCCTTTGACCAGCAGCGCCCCGATCAATCCTACAGCCATGAACACCAGGGCGAAGCCGAAGACCGGATAAATGCGGCCGATGATCTTGTCAATGGGCAGCATGGTGGCCAGAATATAGTAGATGAACACGACCCATACCCAGAAGGTCATCGTCAGCACATCAGGGGTGAGGCTTTCCAGGATTTTTGCGGGGCCGGTGATGAAGACTGCGCCCACGATGACCATCAGGAGCACCGTGAATCCGCGTGCCGCCTGTTTGGTGGCCTTCCCCAGGTAAATGCCGATGATTTCGGTGATGCTCATCCCGCGGTGACGGATGGAGAGCATGCCGCTGAAATAGTCATGGACGGCGCCGGCAAAGACCCCTCCCAGGACGATCCAGAGGTAGGCCACAGGCCCCCACATGGCCCCGGCTACAGCCCCAAAGATGGGACCCAGTCCGGCTATGTTCAGAAACTGGATCAGAAAAACCCGCCACCATGGCATCGGTACATAGTCTACACCGTCGGCCATGGTCAATGCCGGCGTGGGATGTGATCCATCGGCCCCTTCGATGCGTTCCAGAAGCCGGGAGTAGAGGAAATACCCCATCAGCAGGATGATCAGGGCTACAGTAAAGGTTATCATATTTTTCCGCAAAGGGAAAACCCGGGCGGCTGCCCCTTGGGTCTTCCAAAGGTTTATGTTCTGTAAGGTCCAAAATTAACAAACTTCGCTTCGAATATGTACGTGCTGTTACAGGTTGCCGGATTAATTCTATTTTTATGAGCGAAAACAAATCCTTCAGATGTTAAAGAAAGTGGTGACCATGATCGTGGGGGCGCTTTGGGTGCTGCTTCCTTTGGCCAGTTATGGTTTAAAGCCCGCAGGGGCTGATCCGGGGGCCCATCCTCCGCGGATTATACGCACCTGCTGTATGTTTGGCACCAGGGTAGGGGTTTTTGGGATCCCCTTTCTTAAACTGTCGGCGGTGACCAGTCTGGACAAGATGGGGAGTCACCGTTTTCTGGGTGGAAGTTCTGAGAACAACGGGGTGGTGTATACCCGGAAGGGGGGATTTATCGACATGGGTCACCTGCGTGACAATGCCGACTGGGCGGCATGGCTTTATGCACTCTTGCTGGTTCACCGCGATGATTCTCTCATGGAGGTGGAACTGGGGTACGAGGGGGGCGAAAAGCGGCTGGAGGTGGTTCTTCCGCGGGAAGCCGGAGATGAGGACCTGCTCCTTCTGGCCGGTCGCATGGCTTATGACCTGGCCGTATGGCATGAAATCGCCACCTGGTATGGGGTCTCCTCCGTACCCCTGGTCTCTGAGCAATATTCCAGTTTCTCGGTGGAGGATACCTACTCCAATCTTCTGGGCATTCTTCTGGGCATGGAAGCCATTCGCAGTGAGCTTCCCTATGAGGAGGCCATGACGGCCCTGGTGGCCGCAAAATTACAGGACCTCGGGGGCGTGCTCACCACGGAAGAGACGGTCGCCGCCATGGAAAGCGTCCGCGACATCTGGTGGACCCGTGTCAAACGATACCCCAGTGCCAAGGTGGTGATGCTCCGGAATGTCCAGCCCTATCGTCCCGTGTTCCCCATTCTGACGGGCTATGATCAGCCAGCTCCGGAATCCCTGCCCCCGCTTCTGCTTCCCACCCTGACCACCCAGGGCGATACCCTCACCGGTTACTATACCTTATCTGTAAGTGTCAACCGGAAATTTCCCGTCAGGAGGCTTTTCCCCGGACGCACAATAACGCAGGTCACCCAAAAAGATTTTCCCCTTTTCATCGCCGATATCAATGCGGAATACGCTACCGGTTTCCTCGTACCCCGCAGGTTGAGGCAGCTCGGGGTGGAAAATGCCACCGCCGGCCACCGGGAAAAGAAACACCAGCGACAACCTAAAATCCCACACCATGAAAATCCTAAGGGCTGAAATGGGCAAATGGGCCATCACCTTATTACGCATGGCCATCGGCTGGCATTTCCTGTATGAAGGATTTGTAAAGCTCGTGGCCGGAAACTGGAGTTCTTTCAGTTACCTGGCCAACACCTCCGGACCGCTTTCCGGTTTCTTTCACTGGCTGGCCTCGGATCCGTCATTGCTCAGGGCGGTCGATTTTCTCAATATATGGGGATTGCTGCTTATTGGGGCGGCCCTTTTCCTGGGGGTGTGGGTGCGAGGCGCCATGGCGGGCGGCATCCTGCTTTTATTGCTCTATTTTGCAGCCTATCCTCCTTTTGGAAGCAGTCTGCTCCACAATACCGGGGGGCAGTTTTTTCTGGTTGACCGGAATCTGCTGGAATCCCTGACCTTGCTGCTTCTCCTTGTCATTCCTGAAAAAGGATATGGATTGTTTGCCCTGGCAGGTCACCTGCGGGGCAGGGCCCCGTCGCATTCCGGGGGACTTCCTGTTGCTGCGACGGACGATAGGATCTCCGGAGATTCCGGAACCCGGGAACAGGAGGGTACTCCGGCGGGAGAGGAAGCCTCCTTCGGAGAGGAAGCCTCCGCCGGCGGGAATGGCCAGGCAGGCGCAGATGAGCCGGCCGGCGAAGTATCGCCGACGCGGCGGGAGGTGGTCAGGAACCTGGTCTCCCTGCCTCTTTTGGGAGTCATGGGTTGGGGGGCCCACCGGGTAAGCCAGGAGATGGGCGTAGACACCCTCTCTGGAGCCACCATACAGCTCAAAACGGCTGACCTGCGCAAACTGGAGGGGAAACTGCCCTTCGGAAAAATCGGCGGCCACCAGATCAGCCGGCTGGTGATGGGCGGAAACCTTATCGGCGGCTGGGCCCACTCACGCGACCTGCTTTACGTACCCTCCCTCTTCCG
This sequence comes from Bacteroidales bacterium, assembly GCA_012729335.1. Lineage (GTDB taxonomy): Bacteria > Bacteroidota > Bacteroidia > Bacteroidales > Prolixibacteraceae > UBA1413. The sequence goes on from JAAYDJ010000037.1 coordinate 32,071, forward strand.
GGCTTACAACACCGAAAAGAAGATCTTTGATACCCTCATCCTGTGTGAAAAGGCCGGTATCAACACCATTAATATAGGGTATCCCTCAAACGGACTCCTTGCCAAATACAAGAAAATCACGGGGAGTACACTGCAGGTGATTTCACAGGTGGCCCCCGACATGGACAAGGGGGACTATTTTGGGCAGATCAATGGCGCTATTGATGCAGGAGCCGATATTCTGCAGGTCCAGGGAAACTGGTGCGACTGGCTGGTGCGCGACGGGAAGAGTGAAGTGATCGCCGCCATGCTTGAGCGCATCCGAAGCCAGGGATACCTGGCCGGACTGGGGGCTCATACGGTAGATTCCCTGATCGCCTGTGAAGAAAAGGGCATTCTTCCCGACTACTATATGCAGACCATGCACCATGACCAATACTGGTCGGCGCACCCGCGCGAAAAACGGGTTCCCTTTGAGGTCGATGGCATGAAATATCCCGATCACGACCGGTTCCATGACAACTGTTTCTGCCTGTTTCCCGAGCGGACTGTTGAATTTGTGAACAGGACCACGCTGCCTGTCATGGGGTTTAAAGTACTGGCCGCTGGGGCCATCGCCCCCGAGGATGGTTTCAGATGGGCCTTTGAAAACGGCGCCGATTTTATCTGCGTGGGCATGTTCGATTTTCAGGTGGTCGACGATGTGAATATCGTCCTCCACACCCTGGGGAACCTCCCCGAAAGAAAACGCCGGTGGTTCGCCTGACGGGCCCTGGGGTTTCCCCTTAACACCAGCCGGATAGCCATATCTTCCCGCATGCCAGGTCAATTGAAGAGTGAGGTTAAGGTCAAGGGCCTGCAGTCTCTTTGTCTCTCCGCTCTCCGCTCTCAGTCTCTTCGCTCTCCGTCTCTCCGTCTCTCCCCCTCTAAGTCTCCTGATTCAGGTGAGGCAGCAGGTGATGGGGGGAGTATTTTCTGATTTCAGCTTTTAACCGGGCAGCCTGATGGCCGGTGAGTTCGTCGAGGAGGCGATGGAATTCAGGACCATGGTTTTTTACTCTGGTATGGGCCAGTTCATGGAGTATGACATAATCGATGAGGTGGCCGGGGAGTTTCATCAGGTGCAGGTTGAGGCTGATGTGGTTGCGGTGTGAACAGCTGCCCCAGTTGCTTTTATTGTTGCGGATGGTTATTTTTCCGAAGGAAAGGCCGGTTTGGCCCGCCAGTTCCATTACTCTGCCGGGGAGGTATTTCCGGGCTTCCCAGCGGTAGATCTCCGTCATGATGGCGGTCACCTTTTCCATTCCTTCATGTCCGGTGCGTTCACCAGCCTCCGGGAGGGTGATCACCATTTCAAAACCTTTCTGCCTGACCGTAGTTTTCAGTCCGCCCCTGACAATCAATACCGTATGATAACGGGTTTTAAACGGGATGTTTTCGGGGTAGGGGGAAACCTGCCGCTGCCGTTCCAGTTGGCCGAGGATCCATTCGGTGTGCTGCCCTACGAACCGCTCCGCCTCCCTGAAGGGGACATGAACCGGATAGGAAACCAGAATCTTTCTTCCCGGTCTGACACTGAGTTTGATGGTTCTGGAGGCGGCATGCCGGCGAAAAATCACCTCACCCACGGGATTGATATGAACCACTTTTACCGACATGCGTATATATAAAAAAAAGAGTATATTTAGAACCAAAGATAACCAATATGGAATACAACAAGAAGCTGGAGGTCTTCGGCAACCTGCTTAAGCAGGAGAAGCTTTTTCCCGTGGAGGGTAAAATTGTCGCCGGAAGTCTGGTATTCGAATCGCTGGATCCCTTTCCGGGGTATTACAGCGACACCCCCGACAGTGCTCCGCCGGTATACCTCTATCTGGCGCTTGACAAAATGTACCGGTTAGAGGAGATACTGAGGGCATCCCAGCTCATCGAACCCCGGTTTGAGGAATATTTCGACGCCGGAAAGGGGATTGTGTACATGGGCGCCGAAGAGATTCCGGTGATCAGGTTGCGTCATTTCGGCAATTACGATATGGTGGCCCCCCTCCAGGAAGCCTTCAGCGAAGCCGGTATCGGTTATTTGCGGAAAAGCCGGAAACAGGGCGAATACCCCGCGCTGGTGCGTATCGTCAAAATGATGTGGATCAAGCAGGTGGAACCCGGCGTGTATATCGACATGAAGGAGGATTTCCATGGTTATATTGAAATTCCCCGTTTCCTGGAATGGGAACTGTTCGAAAAAGTCACCCGCCAGGTGAAATACAACTGGTTTGGGAGCAAGTTTGACGCTGCTGTAGGTTCCTTTGTGGCTGAGGGGAAACTCAGGGAGTTCGTGCGCGTTTACTCCAGCAAGCTCGATATCGGATACCTGCAGGACATCAGAGCCCTCTATCTCGAAAAGATGAGCCATCCCCTTTAACGGGCTGTGGCCGGCGAAAGTCCCGGAGGGTGCAGGCTGCCGGTGGTCCGCTTCTTAGTTGAAAATCCGGTTAAAATGGTTTTCCAGGTGCTGGCGCATCCCCTTCCGGAAACGGGAAGCATCACGCTCTGCCAGAATCTCCACCAACCCCCGGTGGGAGACGTATTTCTTATGCACCCCCGTTTTATGGATCAATCCGCTGGAATAGACATAGTTGAAAACAGGAAGGAGTAATTGCTGGAATCCCCTGAGGGTTTCATTTCCTGTGATGTCATAGAGTTTGCCGTGGAACCTCACCTCGTAATCGACATCGAACAAGGTATCCGCGGAGGGGGAGTCTTCATTGCTGACAATCTGCCTCAGTTCCTCCAGGTCCTGGTCGGTAATTCTGCGGACGACCAGATCGGCCATGCCGACTTCCAGGACCAGCCTGAGTTCAAAGGCATCCCTGAGGGAGCGCTGGTTCAGGATATTGGGAATCATCGACTTCTGCAGGATCTGTGGCAGGTCGGGACTCTTGATCAGGGTGCCCTTATGCTTGATGGATTCGATCAAACCCATCGTCTTGAGCCGGTTCAGGGATTCCCTGATTACCGTGCGGCTCACCCCCATCACCTGGGCCAGTTCCAACTCCTTGGGAATCACATCACCCGGGCTCAGTTCCTGCTTGATGAAGAAATCGATCAGATTCATCTCCACCTTGTCCACAAGGCTCCTTGTATCCACGGCCCCTATCCCTGCTATCATATCCTGCGTCATCATATCCTTATTCTATTTTAGGAGAAAACAAATCCAAAGTTATGAAAAATTACAATACGAATATGTCCTACATAATCCTTTTTACGTTTTTTTAACCTCCTTCCATGAAGGGGAATAAAGGGTGACAAAAATCATAAAAAAAAGAGAATAAAAAAAAGCAGAAAAAATTTGTCATTCTCATAAATGCATCTACCTTTGTTGCGTTATGTATTACATAAGACATTGTGTCTAGTTTAAAACCATTAATTCGAATGCTATGAACAAATTTTCTGTACTGAAGCCGGTTTTACTGGCATTGGCAGTTCTGCTGTCGTTCGGACAGGTTCTGGCCCAGATGACGGTTTCCGGGACTGTTACGGATGCGCGCGACGGATCCACACTTCCCGGAGTCAACATCGTGGTTGTGGGAACAACCGCAGGGACCATTACCGACATCGACGGTAATTTCACCCTGGCACTACCGGCCAGCGCCAAAGAGCTCATGGTTTCCATGGTGGGATACTCATCGCTGACGCTGCCTATCGGGGAGACGCAGGTATTCAACATTGCGCTGAAGGAAGCCACCAAGGCGCTTGACGAGGTGGTGATCGTAGGGTATGGTACCCAAAAGCGAAGCACCATCACCGGATCGGTGACCAAACTGGATGCCAAGCTTCTCGAGACGGGGGTTCGCTCCAATCCTGCCCAGGCGCTGGCTGGGACCATTCCTGGTTTAAGGGTGGCCACCACCTCAGGCCGCCCCGGATCGCTTCCCACCATTGTCCTCAGGGGGGGTACCAACTTCGACGGGTCGGGCAGCCCGCTTATCATTATGGACGGCCAGATCCGAGGTTCCATGAGTGATATCAATCCGGAGGAGATCGCCAGTATCGAGGTGCTCAAAGACGCTTCTGCCACAGCCATTTACGGAGCCCGTGCCAGCAACGGGGTGATCCTGATCACCTCCAAGAGGGGAAAAAGCGGGGCCGCCCAGGTGAATGTCAAAGTGAGAAGGGGAGTCAGCTATCTGAATGTCCCCTATGATTTTGAAGATGCCGCCGGCTATATCAAGTGGGCCCGTCTCGGTGCTGAACAGGCCATCCTGAATGGTACCCTTCCGGTCACCAATGTGGCTGGGGTAGGTCCCCGGGGTACCGGCAACCAGTACAAGGACGCCAACGGTAACATCCTTGACGGAAACTACAACTCCACCGCCATCTGGAGCGTAATGCGCCTGAATGACGTCACCAAGGAGCTGTTGAATAAACCGGGCTGGAAATCCATGAAGGATGTGATCCCAACCAATCCCGCCGGGAACTATGATCCCAATGGAACCTATTATGACCTGATCTACAAGGATTTCAACTACGGCGATTACGGGCTCAACGAGACCGCGATCACCCAGGATTACAACGTCGGGTTCAGTGGTGGTAACGACAAGGGCAAGTACTTTGCCAATTTAGGTTACTATGACGAAGGGGGACTTTCACTGGCTACCTATTATAACAGGCTCAACTTTGCCTTTAACGGGGATTATAAAATCAACAACTGGCTGACTTCGGAAAGCGGGGTTCAGTACGCCCGTGCCAAATGGCGTGACCAGTCCCTGCAGAATGGGGAGACCAATTACTGGGCCCGCATGCTTTCGGCGCCTCCCACCCTCCGGGGTACCAATGAAAATGGAGAGTGGATTCTGGGCCGCGATGCCAGCGACGGAAATCCCGCCTTTAATATTGACCAGTACAAACGCGACAACCAGTCCGACAAGTTCACCCTGAACCAGGCTTTGAGGGCCGACATCATGAAGGGATTGTATGTCAGGGCCAGTGCCATCTGGATGTATGACGAATATTTCCAGGAATCCTTCAATAAAGATTTCCGCACGGGCATCATGAGTTACACCAATCCCAATACCGGATGGAACAGAAACAGGAATTCCGCGGCAGAGTTCGGGCGGACGACCCGGCAGACCTATAACGCCATTGCCAATTATGAGACCAAATTCCTCGGGAAAAACAACCTTAATGCCATGGTCGGGTTTGAGTTTTATGATGCCTACTCCACGGGGGTGTATGCCGCCGGATCGTTGGCGCCTACCGACGATTTCCAGGATCTTGGTCTGACGCTGAACAACAAGGATCAGCAGACCCGCAGTACCGACTCGTGGCACAGCAATGAACGGATCATGTCGGGATTTGGCCGGGTCAACTACAACTATGATGAGAAATACCTGCTGACCATGACTATCCGCAGGGATGGGTACTCCCGCCTCCTGGGAGACAACCGTTACGGAACATTCCCCGCTTTCTCGGCTGGTTGGCTCCTTCACAAGGAATCATTCATGAAACCCACAGAAAACTGGCTTTCTTACCTGAAGCTGCGTGCCAGCTGGGGTAAAAACGGGAACGTCGGCGGAATCGGCACTTATGAACTTCAGGGTTCCTACGGATCCCAGACCGCCTACAACGGAGCCATCGGATTCTTACAGACCGGACTGGCCAATCCTGCCCTGAGGTGGGAGAAATCCAATACCGTTGAAGTGGGTGCCGACATGGGATTCTTCGACAACCGGGTGTATACCTCTCTCTCCTATTACAACAGGGTTACCGACGATAAGATCGCCAGCGTACTCCTTCCCACATCTTCGGGGATCAGCAGTATCCGCACCAACAACGGAAGTATGCGCAACCGGGGGGTGGAACTGGAATCGACCATCAAGGTGATCCAGAAGAAGGACCTGAAATGGGAAATTGGTTTGAATGGCGCATGGGTCAAGAACACCGTGCTTAAACTCCCCTTCAACGGCAATGAAAACAACCGTCAGGGCGGACAGCAGATCTACGATCCCAAAACCGGGAAGCTGATTTGGGTTGGCGGCTATCAGGAAGGTCAGGAGTGGGGTGAGGTCTTCGGTTTTGTAAGCGAAGGGCTTATCCGTACCGATGAAGATCTGGCCAAGTACAATAAGATTGACCTGGCTGCAGGGCAGGCCTGGTACGGTGCTTCCGCAGGGAAGCGGGTGGCCAGCCAGAAACTGATGACCGAGCGCGGACTTACCGTGGCCGGAGGCTGGATTTCCGCCAAAAAGGGCGATGTGATGTGGAAGGATATTGATCAGAACGACACCATCGATACCCGTGATATGGTTTCCCTGGGCCGCCAACTTCCCAGAATCACCGGCGGTATCAACACTTCTCTGACTTACAAGGGAATCGGACTGGCCGCAAGAATGGACTTTGCACTGGGTCATGTCCAGCAGGACCAGATGCAGATGTGGGCTCTGGGGTGCTTCCAGGGAGAATTCAACATGACCAAGGATGTCAGGAATACCTGGACCCCCGACAATCCGGAGGCTGAACTGCCCCGATACGTGTGGGCCGACCAGCTCAATACCAAAAACTTCGACCGCCCGAGCAGCATGTTCTGGAGAAAGTCAGATTACCTCGCTTTCCGCGAAGTGACCCTGAGCTACAGCCTGCCTGCCTCCCTGCTTTCCAGGGTGAAAATTCCCAAGGCTGTCTTTTCGGTCACGGGTCAAAACCTGGGATATCTTACCGACCGGCTGCTGAACCTTCCCGAACGTACCGGTAATACCAACGGGGCCTATATCATTCCGACACAGCTGATTTTTGGCCTGGATATTACGTTATAAGCAGGAGTTGTCAACTTTAAATGAGTATATAAAATGAAAAAGTTAAGATATTTAATAGGAGCAACAGTAATTTTCCTGTTGACGGCGGTCTCCTGTCAGGAGGCGCTTGACCTGGCTCCCATCGATTATTTCGGTGACGGCAATTACTGGCAGAATGAGTCACAGGTGGCCAATTTCATGGTCGGTATGCACAAGCAGTTGCGCGATCAGCAGTTTATGTTTGTCAGGCTGGGTGAAATGAGAAGCGGCAATTACAGCAACATCGACCGCCAGAACACCTCCCTGAACGAACTGCCCATCATCGAGCAGCGTATTGATGAGAACTCCACGGGGGTGACCAACTGGGCGGGTTTTTACAATCCCATTCTTCAGACCAACCTCTTCATCCAGAAAGTGGAAGCCAGTACCTTTCTGAGTGAAACCCAAAAAGGGTACTTTCTGGGGCAGGCTTACGGAATCAGGGCATTCTACTATTTCCACCTGTTGCGCACCTATGGTGGTGTTCCTCTTTGGCTGGAGCCTGAAGTGCTGAACGGCAATACCGATCCGGTAAAACTGCGCAAAGCCCGTTCTTCTGAAGCCGATGTCCTTGCCGCCATCAAAAGCGACCTGGCCAAGTCCATCTCCAATTTCGGAAATGCCGCCAGTCCGGCCGACAAAAGCCAGTGGAGTCCCCGTGCTACCCTGATGCTCAAGGGAGAAGTCTTCCTATGGTCGGCCAAGGTGTATGGAACCACTGCCGATCTGGCCGAGGCTAAAAGTGCTTTGAATGCCATCTCGGGTACCAGTCTGGTCCAGAACTTCGCCGACGTGTTTGCCTATAACAAGAAAAACAACAGTGAAGTCATTTTTGCCCTGCGCTACCAGGTGGGAGAAGCCGAAATGTCGACCTATTCCTATTTCCTCTATTCGACCTATAATTTCGATAATCTTCACTACAAGGACTCTCTGGCCAGCGGGCCGCTGCTGGTGGATCCCCTGGTGATTGTGGCCTCCAATTCCACCCAGATCATTCAGCGATACGGATACACCTTTGAGCTGTTCCAGTCTTATGACCTCAAGGATAAGAGAAGGGATGCCACCTTCTACGATTATTACAAGGTGACCAAGACGGGGAATCCTCCCTATCAGGTGAATATCCGGAATACGGCCCTGGTCAAATTCCTGGGGACCATCAGTGCCAACAAGCGCTATTTCTCAGACGACTGGACGGTTTACCGGGAGGCTGACCGGCTGCTGATGCTTGCTGAGATTGTCAATGCCGAAGGCGGGGATCCCTCCTCATACATCAAACAGATCCGCGACCGTGCATTCTACCCTGATGCCGATCCGGCTCCTTTCGTGAATTCCTCAAAGGATAACAACGAGCTGGCCATTTTTGCCGAACGCAACAAGGAGTTTGTGCACGAAGGAAAAGCATGGTATGACTTGAGGCGTATGAAATACGGCTCCGACTTCCTGGTTTTCAAGAGCCCGAACCACGGATATGGCGTGCTGGACAAAGCCACAAAGGCCCATATGGTCCTCTGGCCCATCGAAAAGGCCATCTGGACCAACGATCCCCTGGTGGACCAAACTCCGGGCTATCCTTCGGTAAAACCGTAATAAGGGAACCACATGGCCACATTCATCAGGTTAATCGTTCTTAAAAGCAGTTGGGAAGGTTCTTTACTGACCCTGTTTTCATAGATTTGATTTAAGGAAAGAACCCGGTCCGCCGGGTTCTTTTTCCTGATGAATCCTCCATGATGCCGTTCTTTTCTGATTTAGCAGGATATACCCTGTAAAAAGTATGTTAAATTGCAGGTTAAACTGAATGCGGGGGCTTGTCCGGAATGTAATAGGCTTCTCCCCCCAAAGACCATCCTCTAACAGGATATTTTCTCCGCTTGTGATAAATGACACTATGAACTACTAAAACGATTAGAGATGAAGATGCATCCCAGACCTCACATTCTCCCGGTTTTTCTCAGTCTGATCATGATTTCCGGGCTTTCATGGCAGTGTAAAACGATGATTAAGCCTGATATCGTCGAAATCATTCCGGAGATAGAAGTTATTCAGCCCCGTATTCCCATGTTTGCCGGCACCTGGAATGAAGGGATGGTCACCGTGCAACTGGAGGTTCCTGAAAACGGAGCGCTTCCGGTTCTGAAGAGGGTATCCCTTGATTTTTCGCAGAAGAGTGACCTGTCAGGCATTGACTCGGTCAGGGTCAGGTGGACTGACGGTGATCAGGTGGGGCATCTGGGGCTTGTCTCAGCGGTATCGACGCATCTGGAGGTTCCAGCTGAAGTCGTATTGGAACCCGGAGCCCTGCGGTTGAGTGTTGATTTTTTCCTGAAGCCGGAGGCCGGTTTGATGACCCGTTTCGGTTTGGAAGGCCTGGAACTCTCCTTCCGGAATTATAAAACATGGAAGTTTACCCCGGAAGAGCGTTATGTGACGCGGACGGCCCTTCGGTTGCGGGCAGCCGGCCAGGACAACTGTGATACCTACCGTATACCGGGATTGGTCACCACCGGTAAGGGAACCCTTATAGCGGTGTACGACAACCGTTACAACAACAGCAAGGATTTGCAGGAAGATATTGACGTGGGCATGAGCCGGAGTACCGATGGTGGCCAGAGCTGGGAGCCCATGCGGGTGATCATGGACCTGGGTGAGTGGGGTGGCCGTCCGCAACGCCTTAACGGCGTGGGCGATCCCGCGGTTTTGTACGACCACACCACCGGGACCATCTGGGTTGCCGCACTCTGGATCAGCGGATTCAATGAAAAGGATATGCTGTGGTGGGCCTCGAAACCGGGTATGAAGCCCAATGAAACCGGGCAGTTTCTTCTGGTGAAAAGTACCGACGACGGCCTGACCTGGTCCGACCCCATCAATATTACCGAACAGATTAAAGATCCCGCGTGGCAGTTGCTCTTTCAGGGTCCCGGGGCGGGCATTACCCTTGCCGACGGAACGCTTGTATTTGCGGCGCAGTTTAAAATGGATACGGGTAGCAAATCCCTTGATGGCGGCCAATATACCTGTCATTCGACCATTGTGTACAGCAAAGACGGCGGCCAAAGCTGGCATATTGGTACCGGGGCCAAACCCAACACCACCGAAGCACAGGTGGTGCAGCTTTCCGACGGGAGCCTTATGCTCAACATGCGCGACGACCTCAACCGCCGCGTGAAGGACGACACCAACGGCCGGGCTGTTTCTGTCACCAACGACCTGGGGCAGACCTGGACGATGCATCCCACATCGAACGCAGCATTGCCGGAACCCAATTGCATGGCCAGTATCATTGGTGCCGACCTTACCGTCAACGGGAACAAACAACGGGTGCTCTTTTTCAGCAACCCCAACAACAAAAACCAGCGCACCAATATGACCATTAAGGCCAGTCTCGACGATGGAAACAGCTGGCCCCAGGCACTGCAGGTGGAACTGTTTGCATCTGCCGGCTATGGTTACTCCTGCCTTACCATGGTCGATGAAAACCACGTGGGGATCGTTTATGAAGGCGTGAAGGAACTCTTTTTCCAGAAAGTTCCGGTCGCCGAGATTATAAACCAGGGAGAAGACCGGTGAAAAGGGCCACATTTTTACCCATTGCCATCTTGTTGCTGGCTGAGCTGGTTGCCGGCTGCCAGACCGGCGTCCCTGTGGCGGATCATGGGGCCCCGGCATTAATTCCCATGCCCCGGCAGATGGTTTGGAACCAACAGCAGTTTAACCTTGCCGACAGCAGTACGCGTTTTATTCAGCGGTTGGTCCCGCACCTGGAAGGGGTCGCCATGAACCACCACGAAGCCTATTCGCTGGTGGTGACCCACGACTCCCTGATTCTGACAGCCATAACCCCCACGGGGTTGTACCGCGGCATGCAAACCGTGCGGCAACTCACCACGGTTGAAAAGGGCCAGCGGCTGGTGGCCGGGTGTACCATCACCGATTGGCCGGCTTTCCGCATCCGCGGATTTATGCAGGATGTGGGCCGTAATTATCAGCCAATGGAGATGCTGAAAGAGCAGATTGACGTACTGGCCGCCTATAAAATGAATGTTTTTCATTTTCATATGACCGAAGATCCGGGTTGGCGCCTGGAGAGCAAGATTTACCCTCAGTTGGGCCATCCCGCAACGATGAGCCGGTGGCCGGGAAGGTTGTATACGCAGAACGAATTCAGGGAGCTGGTAGCCTATTGCCAGGAGCGGCACATCACGCTGATTCCCGAGTTTGATGTCCCGGGTCACAGTACCGCCTTCCGCAAGGCGATGGGTTTTGAAACCATGAGCGACCCGGGGGTACAGCCGGTTCTGATCGCTCTGGTAGATGAGTTGTGCAGTCTGGCCCCTGCCGATATTATGCCTTACATTCATATCGGTACCGATGAGGTTTGGCACAATTACGAGAAGCCCTCGCCGACCCTGTTGCCGGCGTTGGTTGACCGCATCACCACCCATCATGGCCGCGAAGTGGTAGTTTGGCGGCCCGGACAGGCCATTGCCACCGATTCGGTTTCCATTACCCACCTCTGGTCGTCCAATGGCCATCCCAAGCCGGGGCACCGTTACCTCGACGCACGGCTCAACTACCTGAATCACCTCGATCCGCTGGCAGGTATAGCCCAGCTCTACTTCGAACGGATCAGCGGGGCACCCCACGGCGATTCACTGCGCTTGGGAGGCATACTGTGCAACTGGAACGACAACCTGGTGGCCGACCCCTATGATGTCATCCTCCACAATCCGGTCTACCCCGGTATTGTCACTTACAGCGAAACCTCCTGGACTGGCCAGTCCCTCGACTTTGGGGAGCAATATCTGGCCAAATTCCCACCTGTAAACGATGAGGCTTTTATTCGTTTCGCCCATTTTGAAGAGCGTCTTATCGCCCACCGTGACCGCTATTTTACCCGTCTGCCTTTCCCCTACGTGAGGCAAACCAATATGGAATGGCGCATTGCAGGGCCCTTTGACCACGGCGGCGATGTGAATCGCTCTTTTCAGCCTGAAGAATCGATTGTGGCCGGATATGTGGATGGTATGGACACCATTGGCTGGTCTGAACCTGTGACCGGCGGCACCGTACACCTCACCCATTTTTTCGGATACCCTTCCTACTTTGCCAGTCAGGAGGGGACTTACTATGCCTGGACACGGATATGGTCGCCCCAAAAGCAGACCGTGGATGCCTGGATCAGCTTTCATGACTGGTCACGGTCAGGAGGGCGAAGGGGCGGGCCTTTTCCCGAACAGGGCCAATGGCACAACACCCACCCCAAAGTCTGGGTAAACGGCATGCCGGTGGAACCACCGGTTTGGAAGCAACCGGGTGTGGAGGTGAAATCCGATGAGGTGCCCTTTGCCGACGAAAACTACTACTTCCGTCCACCCTCGCAGGTTGGGTTGAGGAAAGGATGGAATACGGTGCTGCTGAAAATTCCGGTCCAGGCCAGTACCTGGAAGCGCATGTTCACTTTTGTTCCGGTGGACCAATCCCGGGGTCAGGCACGTGAGGTGGAAGGCCTGAGGTATTCGGCACAATTTGAATGATCATATAGCAGAAAAATGATAACCAGGTTTTTGTACTTGTTAATGGGATGGTGGTGTATGGCCGGGATGGCACCTGCAGGGGGGACTGTGCAGGAGTCTTCGGCGGCTGAACCCACCAGAGTGGCATGCGTGGGCAATTCGGTGACCCGTGGTTATGGTCTGGCTGATCCTGCTGATGAGGCCTACCCGTCACAACTGCAGAAACTGCTGGGTGAAGAGTATGTGGTGGGGAACTTCGGTCACAGTGGGGCCACGCTTCTCTCCAAGGGACACCGTCCTTATGTGCTGACTCCCGAATATGCCGGGGCGCTCGATTTCAACGCCGATGTGGTGGTGATCCATTTGGGACTGAACGATACCGACCCGCGCAACTGGCCCAACCACCGTGACGCGTTTATTGCCGATTACCTGCGGCTCATTGAATCCTTTAAGCAGAACCGTCATCCGGCTCCGAAGGTGTTCATTTGCCGGATGTCTCCCATTTTCAATGCCCATCCCCGGTTTAAGTCGGGTACGCGCGACTGGTTTTGGGAGATTCAGGAGGCCATTGAACAGGTGGCCACCAGTACAGGTACCCCGTTGATTGATTTGCACACGCCGTTAGCCCAACGCCCCGATTTATTTGAGGATGCGCTTCACCCCAATGCGGAAGGCGCAGGGATCATTGCCCAAACCGTGTATGAGATGCTGACCGGTGATTTTGGCGGATTGGAGCTGGCTCCGGTTTTCATGTCTGACATGGTTTTGCAGCAAAACAGGCCCATCCCGGTCTGGGGAAAAGCCAATGCCGGTCAGACCATAGAAGTCGCTTTCGGGAATCAGCGGCTCACCGCCGTGGCTGGTCAAAACGGCCAGTGGAAGGTTGTTTTTCAGCCTGTTCCCGCCGGGGGGCCCTTCTCCCTTACCGTGAGCGCCGGCGACACTTCTGAGGTTACCCTGCACAATATTTTGGTGGGCGAAGTGTGGGTTTGTGCCGGGCAGTCCAATATGGAGTTCAGGTTAAAGCAGGCCCGGAACGCACAACAGATGATATCGGCGGCCGGTAACGACCAGCTGCGGCTCCTGAACAAAACCGGCATCGTGCGGCCCGATGATGTGGTTTGGGACAGTCTGTCCCTGGCCCGCATTAACAGGCTGCACTATTTTGAAGGCCTCTGGAAACCTTCGACACCGGAAGAAGCCGCAGAATTTTCGGCCATCGGGTACAGCTTTGGCAAGATGGTTGCTGACGCGCTGCGGGTTCCTGTGGGGCTGATCCACATCAGCGTGGGCGGTGCGCCCGTCGAAGCCTTTATCGACCGTGGAACCCTTGAGTTTGATCCCACCCTGGTGGATGTGCTCACCAACTGGAAACAGAACGACTTTTACATGGATTGGGTACGTTCGCGTGCAGCCCGCAATCTGGCCAGCAACTCCGCCAAATTGCAGCGCCACCCCTTTGAACCGGCCTATATTTATGAGGCAGCAGTGGACGAATGGAAGGGATTACCCATAGCCGGGGTAATTTGGTACCAGGGAGAGTCCAATGCCCACAACGCCTTGCATTACCAAAATGCGTTCAGGGCGCTGGTGAAGTCGTGGCGTACCACCTTTAACCAGTCCGATCTGCCCTTTTATTTTGCCCAGCTGTCGGGGATTGACCGGCCGTCATGGCCCTATTTCAGAGATGTGCAGCGCAGGCTGGCCCTTAGTGTTCCGCACACGGCCATGGTGGTCACTGCCGACCTGGGTGATTCCCTTGATGTGCATCCGGTCAGGAAAATAGAAATTGGCCGGCGGTTTGCAGCCACGGCCCTGGCCCATACCTACCGGGTGGCGGGCGTAGCCTCAGGGGGCCCCGAAGTCGAATCGGTAAAAATGGAAAACGGGAAACTGATCCTTTCCTTCTCCAATGCGGAAAGTCTGCACACTTCCGACAACCTGCCTGTCAGGGAACTGGAAACAGCCGGGCCGGATGGCCTCTTTACGCTGAGAGAGGCACAAATTGTGGGGAACAGGCTTATCGTGGAGACCGGGGAAGCTTCCATCAGCCGTGTCCGTTATGGATGGCGTCCTTACACCCGGGGAAACCTGGTCAATCCATCGGGATGGCCCGCCTCCACCTTTGAAGCCGGATGCCCTTCCGGACAGGAGGTGGCTCCCTCCACCTACTATGCGCAGCGGCGTACTTTGTTTGAAATGCTTCCCAACACCAAAAGGGAAATCATTTTTCTGGGCAACAGCATAACCGACGGGGCCGAATGGTCGGAACTGTTTCAGAACAAGCGGGTTAAAAACAGGGGGATCAGCGGAGACCATACCGGAGGTGTCCTCGCCCGGCTCGCGGAGGTGACCGCCTCAAAACCGGAAAAAGTGTTCCTCCTCATTGGCATCAATGATCTTGCACGCGGGATTTCAAGGGATACCGTGCTGGCACGCATATGCCACATTGCCGCCACCATGGGGAAACATTCACCCAGTACCAAAATCTTTGTGCAAAGTATTTTACCGGTTAACCCGGAAATAGGCAGGTTCCCGGGACACTGTTCCAAAACAGAGGAGATCATCTGGATCAATGAAAGACTCAAGGCCTGGTGCAGGCAACCGAATGTGGTTTATGTCGATCTGTTCACCCATTTCATCAGCGGTGATCATCACTATATGGATTCCAGGTATACCAATGACGGATTACATTTGAATGGTGAGGGATACCTGCAATGGGTCAGGGTGATCAGGCCCCTGATATAAGCGATATTCAGAAGTTAAAGAGAAGTGAGCAAGAGTATAAAAAATATTAACTCAGGTAAAAAACAGACCATTATGCAAAAGTTTGAAGGTTTGATCGCAGCTCCGTTTGCTCCTTTTAACGGAGCCGGAGAGATCATGACGGAAGCGATTCCGGGGTATTGTGAGTTTCTGGAAAAGAACAAGGTGGTAGGAGCCTTTATCAACGGTTCCACAGGGGAAGGGGTTTCCCTTTCCATGAAGGAAAAGATGGTGGTTACGGAAGCGTGGACGGCTGCCGCGAGGCATAAAAGCATCAAAATCATCAATTTGGTGGGGGGTACTTCGTACAGGGAGTCGGCGGAGGCGGCGATTCACTCGGCGGAAGCCGGCGTGGATGCCATTGCCATCCTGGCTCCGTACTATTTCAAGCCTGCCGGAGCCCCGCAACTGGCCGAATTCTGCGCGCGCATTGCCGAAACCGTTCCCCAATTGCCGGTATATTTTTACCATATTCCGGTGTTGACAGGATGTTATGTCAGCATGTACGATTTCCTGAAGGAAGCTTCGGCGATGATTCCCAACCTGGCCGGAATCAAATACACCCATGAGGATTTCATGGATTTCCTGAGTTGTATCCATTTCCAGGAGGGGGAGTACGACATGATGTGGGGCCGCGACGAGAACATGCTGTCGGCCCTGGTGCTGGGTTGCCGCAGTGGTGTGGGCAGCACGTTTAATTATGCCGCACCCCTCTATTATGCACTTATTGACGCCTTTGACAAGGGTGACCTGGTCACTGCGCGCAGGCTGCAGCAGCAATCGATCGATATGATCCGCCTGCTGGGTAAATATGGCGGTATTGCCACCGGAAAGGCCTACATGAAATATCTCGGATTCGATTTTGGCGGATTCAGGCTTCCTGTGAAGAATATGACTGCCGGCATGTACGATAAATTCAAGGGTGATGTGCAAGCGCTTCAGATGGAACACCTCTTCTCGAAAAGGTAGTTTCCGGTTTTTAATAATGGTGACCATGACGGCAGTTTTGACAGTATCGTGTGATAACCGGGAAAAGGAGGTTACCGCACTTCAGTGGGAGGAGTTACCTCAGATGCCCCCTGTCGAAGGGAAGGCGGTGCAGCCCGGAGTGGCGGGACCTGTGGCCGGTGTTTCGGGGGGAACCCTTTTGGTGGCCGGTGGGGCCAACTTCGAAGGGGAGATGCCCTGGCGGGGTGGTGCCAAGAGTTACCATGATGAGATTTTCCTGCTTGAGAATGGCAACGGGGAGGGATTTGCCTGGAGAATGGCCGCCGAAAGGCTTCCCCACGCCATGGCCTATCCGGCCTGCCTCTCTCTGGAGGAGGGCATCCTGTGCATGGGAGGTGAAACCGAAAGCGGCCCGCTGGCTGAGGTCTTCCTGCTGACGGTTGACCACGGGAAGGTGTTGATCCGTGATTTTCCACCTCTTCCGGTGCCGCTCTCCTCACCTGGTGCTGCACAGTACGGTGAAAAAATATATCTTGCAGGTGGTTTGGATGCAGCAGGAGCGACCGATGTCTTTATGGTATTGGACCTGGGGGATCCGGGGAAAGGGTGGCAAATGCTTCCTCCGCTGCCGGTACCCCTTTCGCATGGTGTTGTGGCGGCCCAGTCCGACGGGAAGGAGTGGTGTATTTACCTCTTTGGGGGGCGGAACAAAACCACCGCGGTGCACACCTTTTTCAGCGACATATGGAAATTCACACCCTCCACGGCTGTATGGACCAGGGAGGGTAGGATCATGAAGGAAGGCCAGCCTCTTCCGTTAGCGGCAGGCACAGGCCTGGCGGCAGGCGGCTGTCAGGTACTTCTTTTCGGCGGCGATCCCGGGATCTATTTCAACCGCACGGAAACGCTGAACAACGCGTTGGCGGTGGCCGGGGATTCCCTGAAGAAGGAGCTTCTGGCCGAGAAAGAGGCCTTGTTGAGCGGCCATCCGGGATTTCTCCGTGAGATCCTGGCCTATCACACCTTGCGTAAAGAGTGGTCTGTGATCGGGGAGGCCCCGGAGGGACTTCCCGCTACGACGGTGGCCTTTTTCTGGGGGGAAATGGTTGTCATTCCCGGCGGGGAGATCCGTCCGGGAGTCAGGACGCCCGGGGTCACCGCTTTTAAAATGAAATAAACCAGGTTTGCAGAACCCGCCTGCGAAAGCAGGTTGGTCAGCCGGCCAGGAAAAACCTGAAATTCCGGAAAAAATGGAAAAGGAAAAACTCATACATCAGTACAAATCGGCCCTGCTTGACGATGTCGTCCCTTTCTGGGAGAATAACTCGAAGGATGAGCGGTATGGGGGCTACTTTACCTGCCTTGACCGGCAGGGGAGGGTGTACGACACCGACAAGTTCATTTGGCTGCAGGGGAGGGAGGTCTGGATGTTCTCTTCGCTGTACAACCGGGTGGAGAAAAAGGAGGCCTGGCTGGAGATGGCCCTTCACGGGGCGCGATTTCTGCAGAAATACGGCCACGACGGAGAGCTGAACTGGTATTTTTCGCTGACAAGGGAGGGGAAACCCCTGGTGGAGCCCTATAATATTTTCAGTGACTGTTTTGCCACCATGGCTTTTGGTCAGCTTTTCAGGGCCACGGGTGACGAACAGTATGGGGAGATTGCCCTGAAGACTTTCGGGAATATTCTGGGCCGCGCCGGAAATCCCAAGGGCCGCTGGAGCAAGGCTGTGGCTGGCACGCGCCCCCTGAAAGGGTTCAGCCTCCCCATGATCCTGTGCAACCTCTCGCTCGAAATCGAGCACCTGCTCACACGTGAAAGGGTGGAGGCGACTATCGATCAGGTGCTGCACGAGGTGATGGAGGTCTTTTACCAGCCTGAATCGGGGCTGATCCTGGAGAATGTACAGCCCGACGGGAGCTTCAGTGATTCCTATGAGGGGAGGCTCCTCAATCCGGGGCATGCCATCGAGGCGATGTGGTTTATCATGGATCTATCGACCCGGCTCAACAGGCCAGCTCTGGCTGAAAAGGCGGTGGACATCGCCCTGCGCACCCTGGAATATGGCTGGGATGAGGAGTTCGGAGGCATCTTTTATTTCATGGATCTCCTTGGTCATCCGGTGCAGCAGCTTGAGTGGGACCAGAAACTCTGGTGGGTGCACATGGAAACACTGATCACCCTGGCCAAGGGGTATCAGCTTACCGGTAATCCTCAATGCCTGACCTGGTTTGAAAAGGTGCACGATTACACCTGGTCACACTTCCCCGATCCGCAGTACGGCGAGTGGTTCGGATACCTCAACCGCCGCGGAGAGGTGCTCCTGCCCCTCAAGGGAGGCAAGTGGAAAGGCTTCTTCCATGTGCCACGTGGTTTGTACCAGGTCTACACCACCCTTGAAAAAATCTGACAATGAAATATTTCCATAAATAGTCATGATGAAGATAGAGCATAAAACATGGTATCCCTGGGCAGTGGTTGCGCTGCTGTGGGTGGTGGCCCTGCTTAATTACATGGACCGGCAGATGCTTTCGACGATGAAAGTGGCCATGATGGGCGACATCAGGGAACTGGAAACCGCAGAGAATTTCGGGCGGCTGATGGCCGTTTTCCTCTGGATTTACGGACTGATGAGTCCCATGGCGGGGCTCATTGCCGACCGTATCAACCGCAAGTGGCTCATTGTGGGCAGTTTGGGTGTATGGTCGTTTGTCACCCTGATGATGGGATATGCCACATCGTTCAGCCAGCTGTATGTGTTGCGGGCCATTATGGGAGTAAGTGAGGCGTTGTACATTCCGGCGGGACTGGCGTTGATTGCCGATTATCACCGGGGCAATACGCGTTCCCTGGCGGTGGGCATTCACATGACCGGGTTGTATGTGGGGCAGGCCCTGGGTGGCTTTGGGGCGACCGTCGCCCACACCTGGTCGTGGCAAACCGCCTTTCACAGCTTCGGACTGATCGGGGTGGCATACAGCCTGGTGCTGGTTTTCCTGTTGCGCGAAAAACGGTCGAACGGTCAGGTAAGTAATGAAAGGAAGGCGGTGGCACCCTCCGGTGCTGTGAAGTCAGGGTTTGCGGCCGGATGGGATTCGGTGCGTCACAGCCTGGGGATGCTCCTGGGGACCGTCAGTTTCTGGGTTATCCTGTTTTATTTTGCGGCGCCCAGTTTCCCGGGGTGGGCCACCAAAAACTGGCTGCCGACGCTTTTCTCTGACAGTCTGGGAATTGACATGGCGAAGGCGGGACCGCTGAGCACCATCACCATTGCCTTCTCCTCTTTTGTGGGGGTGATTTCCGGGGGAATCCTGGCCGACAGGTGGATCACGCGTAACCTCCGGGGCCGTATTTTTACGGGGGCCATCGGTTTGTCCCTGACCATTCCCGCCTTGTTTCTGCTGGGATTCGGCCACTCACTGGTGCCCATCGTAGGGGGAGGGATTCTCTTTGGTGTGGGCTATGGGATGTTTGATGCCAACAACATGCCGATTCTCTGTCAGTTTGTATCTCCGCGTCACAGGGCAGCCGGTTACGGGCTGATGAACATGACGGGGGTATTTGCGGGGGCTTTCATTACCAGCTGGCTGGGCAAGTCGACCGATGCGGGCAACCTGGGTCAGGATCTGGCGATGCTGGCCATTCCCGTGGCGTTGGCCGTGGTTCTTCAGCTGGCAACGCTCAAGCCCGTGGTGGCCGATAAAACCCAGGACTGATCAGAGGAAGCAGAGCCGGAGGCCGGAGTCTCCGGGGATTCCCGGGATGTGTTGCTTTTCAGGGTAATCAGAATCCCAGGCCGATGTGCAGCCCAACGGAGAAGTGGCTTTCCACACGGTCGAAGCCGAAGCCGGCCATGGGCCCGATGTGAATGCCTCTCAGGTTGAATTCCAGCTGGGCTTCGGTATGGAGGGCGGGGAGAAGTTCCCGGTTGCCTTCATGGCGGGAGATGGCCACTCCCGGGCCGGCGGTCAACGTCAGGAAGTGAAAAATACGGGAGGATAGCAGCAGGTTGAGGCCGTGATGGGCGTGGTCGCCGGGAATCATCTCCCAGCCGAGGCCGGCGCCCCACCGGTGCTGTTGCCCCAGTTGCCTGATCAGGTGAAGATGGTATCCGGGGGTCAGGCCTGCCTCCCCGCTGATGCGGACCGCTGCCAACCCCACTCCCAGATGCCAGGCGTGTGGATCCTCGTGGGTGAAATGGCCGTGATCGTGTGGGTGTTCCTCTGTGTCAGGGCGCTTCTGTTCCTGCCCTTCAGGGGAAGGCCGGCGGCTCTGCTGCCCGGGATTTTGCTCTCCTGCGGCCGTAAAAACCAAAGTAATCATTATGCCGGTGAAAACCGGCAGCCATCGTGGTACCCGCATTGGTATTTGTAAGATTTTAATCCCTGGGTTAATCGGGGAAGTACCCTCTGATGATGCCCCGTTTGGAATCCTTGACGAAGAGGAGGATCTCGTCTCTCTCGGGTGAGGCGGGCATTTCGGCTTCGATCACTTCCAGGGCCTGCGAGGTGTTGAGCCCGCGCTGGTAGATATGACGGTAGATGTCCTGGATTTCCCTGATTTTCTCATTGGAGTAGTTCCGGCGGCGCAAGCCGATGGAGTTGATGCCCACGTAGGAAAGGGGTTCCCTGCCGGCCTTGATGAAGGGGGGGACATCTTTTCTCACCAGGGAACCTCCGGCCACCATGACATGCGAGCCCACATGTACAAACTGGTGCACGGCCACCATGCCGGCCAGGATGGCCCAGTCGTCAATGATCACCTCCCCGGCAAGCTGCGTATTGTTGACCAGGATCACATTGTTGCCCACGATACAGTCATGGGCCACATGCACGTATGCCATCAGAAGACAGTTGTTCCCCACGATGGTTTTCCCCTTGGCGGAGGTGCCACGGTGTACGGTCACAAACTCCCTGATGGTGGTGTTATCGCCAATCTCCACGGTGCTGTATTCCCCTCTGAACTTGAGATCCTGGGGTGCGGCCCCCAGAACCGCTCCGGGGAAGATCTTGCAGTTTTTCCCGATTCTTGTCCCGGGCAGTATGGTCACATTGGATCCTATCCGGGTCCCTTCTCCGATAACCACATCCTTGTCAATGGTCACA
This sequence comes from Bacteroidales bacterium, assembly GCA_012729335.1. Classification (GTDB taxonomy): domain Bacteria; phylum Bacteroidota; class Bacteroidia; order Bacteroidales; family Prolixibacteraceae; genus UBA1413. The sequence continues at coordinate 53,213 of JAAYDJ010000037.1, forward strand.
AAAGGCTCGATGACCACGTTTTCTGCGACATTCGATTCGGGGTGAACGTAAGCTAAAGGCTGTTTCATTTAATCTGGCTATTTCTTTGTAATGGTATTTCTTTTCTATTTGTATATCACATGACCGGTCAGTTGCTTCTGACGATCTGGGCCATAAATTCTCCTTCGGCGGCGATTTTGTCGCCCACGAAGCAAACTCCGCGCATCATGGCGATACCGCGGCGGATGGGGGTGGTCAGCTCCAGCCTGAAGAGGAGGGTGTCGCCCGGAACCACTTTTTTGCGGAATTTGACGTTATCGATACGGATGAAATAGGTATTGTATTTTCCTTCCAGCTGGCTAAGTACGAGCAGACCTCCGGTTTGGGCCATGGCTTCCACCAGCAGGACTCCCGGCATGACGGGTTCGTCGGGGAAATGGCCCTGGAAGAAAGGCTCGCTGATGGTGACGTTCTTGACGCCCACGATCTGGTTTTCCCTGATGTCGATGATTTTATCGACGAGAAGGAAAGGGTAGCGGTGGGGGAGGTATTCGGTGATTTTTTTGACGTCCATAAGCGATTCCGCATTGGGGTTGTAGGTGGGGGCGCCGGTTTCCATTTTAAGGAAGTTTTTCTTGAGAGCCCTGGCCATGGCCGTGTTGGCTCCGTGCCCGGGTTTGGTGGCGATGATGCGCCCCCTGATATGGCGGCCGGTCAGCGCCAGGTCGCCGATGACGTCGAGCAGCTTGTGGCGGGCACATTCGTTGTCGAAGTGCAGGTCGACATTGTTGAGGATTCCCTCTTTTTTCACGGCGACCCGCTCGTGGTTGAAGAGGTCGGCCAGCCGGTCGAGTTCCTCCTGGCTCATATCCTTGTCAATGATCACGATGGCGCTGCTCAGGTCTCCCCCCTTGATCAGGTTGTTGTGTTTGAGGAGGAATTCCAGTTCATGCAGGAATACGAAAGTCCGGCACATGGAGATCTCCTTGCGGAACCCGGCAATGGAATTGAGGACGGCAAACTGGTTGTTGAGAACCCTGCTGTTGAAGGCAATATTGACGTTGAGGGCGTAGTCTTCGTCGGGGAGGGCGATCAGTTCGGAGCCTGTTTTTTCATCCCTGAAGACGATTTTCTCTTTGATTTCGAGGTAGCGTCTCTCCTCTTTTTGGGAGACAATTCCGGCCTGTTCGATCCCTTCCACGAAGACGCGGGCGCTGCCGTCGATGATGGGGGCTTCCTCGTTGTTGACGTCGATCAGGACGTTGTCGAGGCCCATGCCCACCAGGGCAGCCAGGGAGTGCTCGATGGTTCCGATGCGGGCGCCGTTTTTCTCGAGGAGGGTGCCCCGGGAGGTGTCGACCACCAGGTCTGCGTCGGCTTCTATGATAGGTTGGCCGGGCAGGTCGGTCCTGCGGAATTTGAAACCATGGTTTTCGGGTGCCGGGAGGAAGGTCATTGTCACGTCCACACCCGTATGAAGGCCCCGCCCGTGGATGGAAAACGGCCGGGCCAGGGTCCGCTGCATGTGTGCCATAATGTGTCTGTTCTGTTTACTTGGATATGCGTTCTTCCAGAGTCTTGATTTCCTTGCGCAGGTCGATGACCTCCTGCCTGAGCTGGGGCAGGTTTCGCATCACCGTATACATGCGAATAGCCTGCTTATATTCGATGGCCGGAGAGGCCAGAACCGTCTGATTGGAGGGGATGTCCTTGACCACGCCACTCTGTGCGCCGATCTGGACGTTGTCGCCGATGGTCAGGTGGCCTGCAAGCCCTACCTGCCCTCCGAAGCGGCAGTGCCGCCCAACCCTGGAGCTCCCGGCAAGGCCTGTCAGTGCCGCCATGACGGTATGATCCCCTACTTCGCAGTTGTGGGCGATCTGGATCAGATTGTCGAGTTTGACCCCCCTGCGGATGATGGTCGGCCCCATGGTGCCACAGTCAACGGTGGTATTGGCCCCGATCTCCACATCATCTTCCACGATGACATTCCCCAGCTGGGGTATTTTCTGATAACTTCCGTCACTCTGGGGGGCAAAACCGAAACCGTCGGATCCGACCACCGCACCCGAATGGATGATGCAGCGCTCCCCGATCATGGTGTCCTGGTAAATCCTTGCCCCGGCATAGATCACCGTGTCGTCGCCAATGGTCACCTGATCGCCGATATACACCTGCGGATAAATCTTGACCCGCTTGCCGATCTTCACATTCCGGCCGGCATAGGCAAATGCCCCGAAATAGAGTTCTTCGCCCGCTTCCGCCGTCTCATGAAGAAATGAGGGCTGCTCTATGCCTTTCTTTTCGCTCCTCCTGGCCTCTGCAACCAACTGCAGCAAGGCCGTAAATGCCTGATAGGAGTCTTCCACCCTGATCAGCGTGGCCTTAAATCCGCTCCGTGGCGTGAAATCCTTGCTCACAAGAATCACCGACGCCTCCGACTCATAGAGATAATGCTCATACTTCGGATTGGAAAGAAAAGCCAGGCTTCCTGCCTTGGCCTCCTCTATTTTAGACAGGGTGGAGACCGTCACCTCCTGGTCGCCGATGACCTCCCCATGCAGATAGTGTGCAATTTCCCCGGCTTTGAACTTCATGGACGATATATTTAGCGATGCAAAAATAGAGTAAATTAATTAACAACCAATTCTTTCGTTTCCCACTATTTATTTTGCCGTTGATTATATGCAGATATTTATTAACTTTGCGGCGTATTTTCAGACAGGCTGAGGGTAGGGGGCAAAATGTCCCCTATTTTATTACTGATCATGATTACCAGAGAGAAAATAGAAGAATTGGTCAACGGAAAACTGAGTGAGAACCAGTTTCTGGTGGATGTCCAGGTGACGCCTTCGAAGGTGATTCACGTGGAAATAGAGAGCATGGATGGGGTGACCATCGACGATTGCGTGGCCATCAGCCGCCATGTGGAGAGTCATCTTGACCGGGAGGAGGAAGATTTTGAACTGCAGGTCTCTTCACCCGGCATTGACCAGTATTTCAAGGTAAACCGCCAGTACCTGCGTCATGTGGGCCGGGAACTGGATGTGGTGACGGCGGCGGGGCCGGAGTATCGCGGTAAACTGGCCGAGGCCGGTGATACGGGTATTGTGCTGGAAGTCACCTCCAGGGAGAAAAAGGAGGGTGAACACAAGAAACAGCTGGTGATCCGCAGGGTATCGCTGGCCTTTGAGGATATTAAAAGAGCTAAAGTTGTTATTTCATTTAAATAATACCGGGAACCATGGAGAACATGAATCTTATTGATACTTTTTCCGAATTCAAGGATTTGAAGAATATCGACCGGGCCACTATGATGAGTGTTCTGGAAGATGCCTTCAGAAGTGTCCTGATCCGGCAATTTGGAACGGATGAAAATTTCGACGTGATCATCAACATCGACAAGGGTGACTTTGAGATTTGGCGCAACCGCGTGGTGGTGGAAGATGACATGCTGGAAGATCCTGCCAAGGAGATTACCCTGACCGAAGCCAAAAAGATCGATGAGGATTATGAAGTGGGAGAAGACGTGACCGATGAGGTGAAGTTTGCCGATTTTGGCCGGAGGGCCATTCTCAACCTGCGCCAGAACCTGGCCAGCAAGATCATGGAGTTGGAGAAGGACCATATCTTCGGCAAATACAAGAAGCGGATAGGGGATATCATCACCGGTGAGGTTTACCAGGTGTGGAAAAAGGAGATGCTGGTGCTGGACGATGAGGGGAATGAGCTGATACTTCCCAAGAGTGAGCAGATTCCCTCCGACTATTTCCGGAAGGGGGATTCCCTGCGGGCGGTGGTCATCAAGGTGGAATTGCGTAACAACACGCCCCTGATCATTTTGTCGCGGACGTCGCCGGTGTTTCTGGAGAGGCTTTTTGAGCTGGAGATCCCCGAGATTTTCGACGGGCTGATCACCATCCGCAAGATTGTCAGGATTCCCGGGGAGCGTGCCAAGGTGGCCGTGGAGTCGTACGATGAGCGGATCGACCCGGTAGGGGCCTGCGTGGGCATGAAGGGATCGCGTATTCACGGGATCGTCAGGGAACTCCGCAATGAGAACATCGACGTGATCAATTTCAGCAACAACCTGCAGTTATACATCAAGCGGGCGCTGAGTCCCGCCAAGATCAGCTCGATCAGGATTCTCGAGCAGGCCAAGCGGGCCGAGGTGTACCTCAAGCCTGACCAGGTTTCCCTGGCCATCGGCAAGGGCGGCCTTAACATCAAGCTGGCCAGCCAGCTCACAGGATACGAAATCGATGTCTTCCGTGAAATCGAAGAGGATGACGAGGATGTGAACCTCGAGGAATTCGCCGATGAAATCGAAGGCTGGGTCATCGACGAACTCAAGGCCATCGGTTGTGATACGGCCAAGAACGTGCTGGCCCTCTCCCGGGAGGATCTGATCACCCGGACCGACCTGGAGGAGGAAACCATCGATGAGGTCAGGCGGATCCTCAGGGCCGAATTTGAACAGTAAGGAATACCGCAGGAAGCCCCCCGGGGCATGACCTGAAGAGGAGGGCTGACGGGACAGCCCGCATAAAAATTTATAAAAGAGAAGTATGGTTTTAGGCAACGCACAGCGTTTAAGCAAATTGGCAAAAGAGTTCAATGTGGGGATACAGACGATCGTCGAGTTTCTTCACAAGAAGGGGATTTCTGTGGATGCCAATCCCAATACCAAGGTCCCCGAGGATGTTTGCCAGCTCCTGGAAAAGGAGTATAAGGGCGATGTCAAGGTCAAGCGGGATGCAGAGCAGATTACATTGCGCCAGCAGCGTCCCAGGAAGGAGGTGATCACCCTGGATGACATTTCCAGGAAGGATGAATCCGATGAGGATTTTCCGGAAGATATTCTGGAAGTCAGGGACCTGAAGAAGACGGCGGCTGCCGCCTCGGCCACGAAGCCGAAGGAAAAAGCCAAACCTGCGGAGCAGCCCGAGGAGATACCCCGTGAGGCATTCATCAAGCCATACAAGGTCGTGGATCAGATTGCGCTCGATGATCTTCCGGGAGCCAGGAAGAAGGGGGCCGACAAGCCGGCGGAGAAACCGGTGGCCAAAACCGGGAGCAAGGTGTTGCCGAAGAAGGAGGAGGAAGTATCAGCGGGGCCTGTGTCACCTGAAGTGACTGCACCCGTGGAAGGGGGCAGTGTGGTGCCGCCTGTGGAAAAGGAAGGGGCAGCAGCGATGCCTGCTGCTGCGGAGGCAGTCAGTGAAGCTGGTGCCGGAGCAGGTTCCGGAACGGAAGCCCCTGTGGCGGAAACGCCTGTGGTACAGGAGGAGCCTTCATCGGCAGGCGCCGCGGAGGCGCATATATCCACCGATGTGCCGCGGGTCGACGAGCCGCGTGTGGTGGGAAAAATTAACCTTGACGCGCTGAATACCCGCACCCGGCCTGATAAGAAAACCCGTGAGGAACGCGACCAGGAGCGGCGGGAGAAGATCCGCCAGGAAAGGGAGAGCCGCCAGAAAGCCGCAGCCCCTGCGGAGGTGAAGCCCGAGGTGGCTGCCCCTGCGGAACCCGAACTCATCAAAGCCCGAGCGGAGAAGCTCGCGGGGCCCACCATCGTGGGCAAGATCGAACTGCCTGTGGAAAAAGACAAAAAGGGCGCCGACAGCGACAAGGACCGGAAAAAGAAACGGCGTAAACGGATACAAAAGGATACCGAAAAAGTCAACCTGCAGTCCAAGCCCCACGAGGATAAAAAGGGCGACGAGGCTAAAAAGCCGGGTCGCAAGAAAAAGTTGCTCAAGAAGGAGGTCAATGAGGAGGATGTGCAGAAGCAGATCAAGGATACCCTGGCCCGGCTCACTTCCAAAGGGACCAAGTCGAAGGGGGCCAAGTACCGCCGTGAGAAAAGAGCTGTTTTCAGTGAGCGGGCGGCTGCGGAGGCGGAACTCAAGGACCAGCAGAAGAACATATTGAAGATCACCGAGTTTGTGACGGTCAACGAGCTGGCCACCATGATGAATGTGCCGGTGACCAAGATCATTGCCACCTGCATGAGTCTGGGATTGTTTGTTTCCATCAACCAGCGGCTCGATGCAGAGACTTTGTCGGTGGTATCCGATGAGTTTGGGTACAAGGTGGAGTTTGTGAGTGTCGACATCCAGGAGGCCATCGAGGAGAAGGCCGACAAGCCTGAGGAACTGAAACCCAGGCCGCCCATTATCACGGTGATGGGGCATGTTGACCACGGGAAGACCTCTCTGCTTGACTACATCCGGAACACCAATGTGATTGCCGGGGAAGCGGGAGGAATCACCCAGCATATCGGGGCTTACAATGTGCAGCTTCCCGACGGGCGGAAGATCACTTTCCTGGACACACCCGGTCACGAGGCCTTTACGGCCATGAGGGCACGTGGTGCCCAGATCACCGATATCGTGATCATCATCGTGGCGGCCGACGACAGCGTGATGCCGCAGACCATAGAGGCCATCAATCACGCTTCGGCGGCAGGGGTGCCCATTGTGTTTGCCATCAATAAAATCGACAAGCCGGGAGCCAATCCTGAGAAGATCAAGGAAGCCCTGGCCAATATGAACTACCTGGTAGAGGAGTGGGGTGGCAAGTACCAGTCGCATGACATCTCTGCCAAGAAAGGGACAGGCGTCCACGAACTTCTGGAAAAGGTGTTGTTGGAGGCGGAACTCCTTGATCTGAAGGCCAATCCCGACAAGCATGCCAGCGGGGCCATCATTGAATCGTCGCTTGACAAGGGCAGGGGCTATGTGGCCACGATGCTGGTACAGTCGGGAACCCTCCGGGGAGGCGATGTCGTGCTGGCGGGACAGCATTACGGCCATGTGAAGGCGATGTTCAACGAGCGGAATCTGCGTATAGAGAGTGCCGGGCCTTCGGAACCGGTGATTATCCTGGGTCTTGACGGGGCTCCCCAGGCGGGTGATAAATTCCATGTCATGGAAAATGAGAGGGATGCCCGCCAGATCGCCAACAAGCGGGAGCAGCTGGCCCGCGAACAGGGCCTCCGTACCCAGAAACACATCACCCTCGACGAAATCGGCCGTCGCATCGCCATCGGTAACTTCCAGGAGCTCAACCTGATCGTCAAGGGGGACGTCGATGGTTCCATCGAAGCACTCTCCGACTCGCTCATCAAGCTCTCGACCGAGAAGATCCAGGTCAATGTGATCCACAAGGCAGTGGGGCAGATTTCCGAATCGGACATCATGCTGGCGTCGGCTTCCGAGGCCATCGTGGTCGGCTTCCAGGTGCGCCCCTCGCTGAGCGCCCGCAAACTTGCCGAAAAGGAACAGATCGATATCCGTTTGTACTCCATCATTTACGATGCCATCAACGAGATTAAGGCGGCCATGCAGGGGATGCTTTCACCTGAAATCAAGGAGGAAATCACCGGAACCCTGGAGATTCTGGAGATATTCAAGGTCACCAAGGTGGGCACCGTGGCCGGATGCATCGTCCGTGACGGGAAAATCACCCGCAACAACAAGATCAGGGTGATTCGTGACGGTATCGTCATCTATACGGGCAACCTGGGCTCCCTGAAACGTTTCAAGGAGGACGTCAAGGAGGTGAAGAACGGTTATGAGTGCGGTCTGAATATCGATAATTTCAATGATCTGAAGGTGGGCGACAATATCGAGTCGTTTGTCGAAGTTGAAGTGGCCCAGGTACTCTGATTCCGGAAAGGGAAGGCGCCGGCCGGCCAAGTGCCTGCGCCTGCAGAGACGCCGGGGTTTAATCAGTGGGGGAAACCCCGGGAATGGAGTGAGAATCCTTAAGGATATGGAAATATGAGCGGAGGAGAAATCATAGTGGTAGTGCTGGTGATTTTGCTTCTATTCGGGGCAAAGTCGATTCCCGATATCGCCCGTATGATGGGCAAAGGAATGCGGGAGTTCAAGAAAGCCACCAACGAAATTCAGCGTGAGATCAGCGACAGCACGGGCGACCTCAGGAAGGATTTCAACAAGATCTCTGAGGAGGTCAAAAAGGAAGCCGATACGATCAAAAAGCAGGTTGAAGACGAACCCGCCGGATAACCGGTGCCCGGAAGGGCTTCCCTCAAAACGGTAAGGTCATGATCAAAGCTCAGAACATCAGGAAGTCATTCGGGAATCTCCAGGTCCTTCGGGGCATTGATCTGGAAGTGCCTGCCGGGAAAATTTACTCCATAGTGGGCGCCAGCGGAGCCGGAAAGACAACCCTTCTGCAGATTCTGGGGACGCTGAGTCTTCCCGATGAGGGAAAGGTGTGGATCGACGGTCATGAAGTGTCGGGGATGGGGGAGAAGGAGCTTTCCCGGTTCCGGAACCGTAAACTGGGTTTTGTATTTCAGTTTCACCATTTGCTGCCTGAGTTCACAGCGCTCGAAAATGTGGCCATTCCCGCCTACATTGCCGGTTTTTCCAAGGCGAAAGCCGATGCCCGGAGCAGGGAGCTCCTCCGTTTTCTCGGTTTGGAAGCGCGGTGTGACCATAAGCCATCACAGCTCTCAGGAGGTGAGAAACAGCGGGTGGCCGTGGCCCGTGCCCTGGTCAACAAACCGGCGGTGGTCATGGCCGACGAACCCTCCGGAAACCTCGATTCCCGTAACCGCGACGAACTGCACGATCTCCTTTTTTCCCTACGTAACGAATTGGGCCAGACTTTCGTGATCGTCACCCATGACGACTCCTTTGCGGAACGCTCCGACCGCATCATCCATATCAAAGACGGCGTGATCCTTCCATGACACTGGCGGAAATCAGGGAATTCCTGGAGGAAAAGAGCAGCCTGTACAACCGTCCCGCATTCATCGCCCAGGATCCGGTGTCTGTTCCCCGCAGTTTTGACAGAAAGGAGAACGCTGAAATCGGTGGTTTTCTGGCGGCGACCCTGGCCTGGGGCAAACGGGAGCAGATCCTGGTGAGTGCCCGCCGCCTCATGGGGATCATGGACCATGACCCCTACGGATTTCTAACCGGGGCCTCCCCTGAAGAACTCGCCGTGGCTACGCGCTTCTGCCACCGCACTTTCAACGGTGCGGATGCCCATTTCTTTTTCCTGGCCCTGCGGAACCTTTACCTGCGGCACGGGGGACTGGAGGCGGTTTTCACCCGGGGGTACCGCGAGGGGGGGAGTGTGGCGGCGGCGCTGAGTCATTTCCGGGAGGTGTTTCTGGAGCCGGGAGCCCCCGCACGGAGCCTCCGTCATGTCGCCGACGTGCGCGCCGGCTCGGCCGCCAAACGGCTTAACATGTTCCTGCGCTGGATGGTCCGCGATGACCACCGGGGGGTCGACCTGGGCCTCTGGAAAGGAATTCCCCCCTCGGCTCTGATGCTCCCCCTTGATGTGCATACCGGAAATGTGAGCCGTAAACTGGGGATCCTCACCCGTACCCAAAACGACTGGAAAGCCGTGGAAGAGGTCACGGCTGCACTCCGCCTCTTCGACCCCCGCGATCCCGTAAAGTACGACTTCGCCCTCTTCGGCTTGGGCCGCTTTGAAGGATTCTGAGGTCAGGTCAGTGCCCCGTTCGTCAAACCTGCCCTGGGTAGGCACTCTTTACGTTTTCCGCAAGGGGCTTGTTGAAACCCTTACCCCAGCAGGCAGTTATAAATGAAATCCCGGACTCTGTTTTATTTGGAATCGATTTTGGCGCCATAGGCCAGGTCCCCCGCATCTCCCAGTCCGGGTACGATATATGATTTGGCATTGAGCCCCTCGTCGATCGCCCCCAGCCAGAGGGTAACCCGCTCATCGTGGATCTTGTCCCTGAGGTAATCGACGCCCTGGCGGCTGGCAATCAGCGACACCAGATGGATATGCCCGGGTGTTCCCTTGCTCAGCAGGGCATGATAGCTGATCTCCATCGAAAGGCCCGAGGCCAGCATCGGATCTGAAAGAATGACCACCTTACCATCGAGGGAAGGTGATGACATGTATTCAAATTCGATTTGAAAGCTGTGGTCTTCGGTGTATTTCCGGTAGGCCGAGATAAAACAGTTTTCGGCGTGGTCAAAGATGCGGAGCATGCCCTGGTGCATGGGAAGCCCTGCCCGGAGAATAGTGGCCAGCACAGGTTGGACCGCCAGTTGCGGTACCGCTGCCACCCCCAGGGGGGTGATCACCTCCCTGGTTTCGTAGGGCAGGGTCTTGCTGATCTCATAGGCGAAAATCTCCCCCAGCCGCTGCAGGTTCTCTCTGAAACGCAGCGGATCAGCCTGGATACGGTGGTCTCTGATTTCGGCGAGATACTGGTCGAGGATGGAATGGCGGTTGCCGGTTACGATGATTTCCATTGGGTTATAGTTTAGTACGGGCTCCCGGGAAGGAGATTCCCCCTCCCGGGTGAACCCAGGCGAAGTTAAGTAAAAAATAGCCTTCAGTGGGTGGTTCTCCCGGTGAAACGCCTAATTTTGCCTGAATCCGGAATCCTGATGAATCCATCCTCAGAAAGAATCTGCAGGCCAGTGAGGCCCTTTGGGGAAATGCTCCCCTGGTTGCTGGTTGCTGCCGTGGTCCTGGCCACGGGGGGACTTCCATTTTTCTGGGATACCCTACAGCTGGCATCCCGCCATGCCCATTTTTTTTATGAGAACCGTTTCGAAAGTCTCTTCTTGCCCAATGACATGGACAGCGGCCATATTCCTGCCTTCGGGATGTATGTGGCCATGGCATGGCAGCTCCTGGGCCGGAGCTTGTGGGTGAGCCACCTGGCGATGTTTCCTTTTGTGGCAGGGACCCTCTGGTTTACACGCCGGATAGCCGGCCGGCTATTCCCCCGGGAACAAGCCTGGCTGGTCACCCTTCTCATGGTGGCCGACGCCACCCTGCTTGCCCAGTTTTCCCTGGTCTCCCCCGATATCTGGATCGCCTGCTTTTTCACCATGGCCCTGTGGGCTTTCCTGGAACAAAAACGGAAAACCATGGCCGTGGCTTTCCTTTTCCTGGCCCTGACCAGCATGCGGGGCATGATGATCGTTGCCGCCTTCTTCCTGACCGAGGCAATCCTGCTTTTCTTTCCCGAAAAAAGGAGGCAGGATCCCTTCTTACGGCCGGATGACCCCTCTATGCGGCCACAGGATCCCTCCCTGCAGCCACAGGATTCCTTTTTACGGCCACAGGACCGCTCCAATCCACAGGGGCCTTCCTTTCCGGAGGGGCGTTCTTTCCTGCGGCAGGGTCTCAGCATCCTTTTCAGGGCCCTCCCCGTTTACCTTCCTGCTGCCCTGCCTGTACTCCTCTACCTGGGTGCCCACTTCCTGCGCACCGGATGGGTGGGGTACCACCCCGATATGCCCTGGGCAGAGCACTTTGCCCGCGTCGACCTGACCGGTTTCCTGCGCAATCTCCTTATTTTCACCTGGCGCCTGGCCGACCAGGGACGTCTTTTCATCTGGATCACCGGTGCCGCCCTTCTCCTGCGCGCGCTCCGGTCCCGCCCGGGAACCACCCCTGACGGGCGGCTGCTGATCACCCTCACGCTGGTGCTGGCCGCCGTTTTCAGCTATTCGGCCCTGACCTACCGCAACCTGGCCGGCCACCGCTACCTCCTGCCCCTTTTCCTGATGGCCGCCCTTACCGTCTCCTACCACCTCTTTCTTTTTGTGGCCAACAAACACAGGGTTGTCCTTGTCCTGCTCTTCCTGCTGGCCGGGGAATTGTCGGGCCACTTCTGGGTATACCCCGATTCCATTGCAAAAGGGTGGGATGCAAGCCTTGCTTACCTGCCCTACCAGCCGCTGCGCCGCGACATGGTCCGCTTTCTGCAGGAGAAGGATGTCCCTCCCGAAACTGTCGGAACCTCTTTCCCCAACAACATCTCCTTCAAGTACATTGATTTGTCTGACGATACCCGGTCTTTCGGTACAGCAGGGGAGCAGGGCACTCCCTTTCGTTACCTGCTGTGGTCAAATGTGTTCAATGATTTTCCGGAGGCGCTGAAAGCGGAGGCTGAGGCTGAATGGAAGGTGGTCAGGGAGTTGCGCTGTGTGCAGGTGAGAATGATCCTGTATGAAAAGCCGGTGTCTGCCGGTGCGCATTAGCCGTTCCGCACCTGTCTTCCGGAAAAAAGCGCACATGGGCCCGGTCAGGGCTGTATCCTGGTACAGCGGAAGATCAGTTCTCTTTCGCCGTTTCCGGTGCTCATGATTTGTCGTTCTTCGGGGGTGAGTTGCCGGGCATAGTCGATTTCCTCGATGGTGATTCCCGGTCTGCTCAGGCGGGTGGCGAAGTCGCGGCCATGGAGCCGCACCAGGTCGCGTTCCCCGTAGCGGGCGAGTCTTTCTGCGGGAGTAGTCACGGACTGGTCTTCCAGGGTCTGCGGATTATTCAGGTCCATGTCGGTCATCACCAGGGCCTGGCCGCCCGTTTTGAGCACCCGGTACATTTCATCGATGGCGCGGGCTTCGTGGGGGATATGCCCCAGGACATGGGAGCAGAGGAGATAATCGAAAGATGCGTCGGGCAAGGGGATGCGGGTCATGTCGATGACCGCTTCTCCCAGGGCGGGATTGAGGTCAGCGGCCACATAATCGCCCGGGCGGGCCGACCGTTTGATTCTGCGGAGGATAGGCGCTTCCGGGGCGAAATGGAGAATGCGTGTTCCCGGTTCAAAGACGCGGGTTTCCCTTTCCAGGAAAATCATCAGCACCCGGGTTCTTTCCAGGGAGTGGCACCATGGGCAAAGGGCATTGGCGCGGGGGATATTCCCGTAGGGCAAAAACTTCCGGAAGCTTCTGCCGCAACAGTTGCAGGTGACGCCCTTTCCGCGGAGGGTGAGGCTTCTCAGGCGCAGTTTCATCATCAGCAGGGCGATGCGCTGCCTTTCCGGGAGGAGGGTGCGGATCAGTTGACGGATCATAGGCGGTGAATGGTGTTTCGGCCCGCGGGGGCTTTTAGCAGAAAATAGAGGTATTCCTCTTTGATCAGGCTCCGGGCACTCAGGGCACCCTTTTCCATGGGAATGCGATGGAGATGGCGGGGAAAGGCCTCCTTTTTAAGGCCCGAGATGCCGAAGGTGAGGCTGATTTCCCCTTCCGGGGGGTGGACACGGCGAAAGAAAGCGGCCCCTACCTCCTCGTCGGAAAAAGGAAAGGAGAACAGCAGTTGCTTCACGCCGAAGCGTTCCCTGAGCCAGAGGGTACTTTCCATGGCCTGGCGGAGCTGTTCCTCCGGAGGGACCTCCCGGAACAGAGGGTGGTCGAGGCCATGGCCCCCGAGGGTGAATCCCTGCCGCAAGAGATGGGCAATATCCTCTTCCTCGAGGTATATGGGTTGATTCCGCAGGTATGCGTCAAAGTCGACGCCCAGGAGGGGGGCCACCTCCCCTGTCATCTCCCGGCGGGGATAGTCGACGGCCAGGAGCTGTTCCCGCAGGGTGGGGGCCAGAATCCCTTTACCGGCGAGGAGGGTGGCGGCCTTTTTGCGGGCAGTTTCGCCCGTGGCGTCCAAACGGCTGATCAGCACGGATACCCTGAAGCGAAAAAAGAGGTCCCTCTGGCCGATGAATCCCGTGTTGAGGAAGAAGGTGGCGGGGATTCCCCTATCCTTGAGCAGGGGAGCGATGATGGTAGCGGCTTCCTTGAGTCCGTCGTCGAAGGAGAGGTGAAAGGAGGGCCTGGTGGGGGCCCTGCGGCCGGTGGCGATCTCTTCGAGGGTGGGGGCATCGATGGGTTCAAAGTGGCGGCAGAGCCAATCGAGGTCGTGGCGGAAGGTGCGGGTATCCCTGGTTTTCAGGACATGGCGGAGGTGTGGGGGAGGGTCGTCGCTCACGGCATGGTAAAAGGGAAGGATCACCTTTTGGCCTGAAAGGGCGAGGAGACCGGGCAGGGGCAGGGGAGAGGCAGCCACGCGGGTGAAGGTGCGGAGTAAATTCCGGGTGTCCATGGCGAAGGTTATTTTTTGATCAGCCGCAGGATCCGGGGCAGACGGTTCAGATGAAACAGATAATAGGGGGTTTTGCCTGCGCCGAAGGCGGCGAAGAAGCGGTCGACGCCCTCGACGGAGGAGCCTTCGAAGTCAAAGGTAAGGGGTTTCCCGGCGTGGTCCCTGAAGAAGGTGTCGAGGATGGCGAAGCCGGCCCTCAGTTTCCGGCCCATTGGGTCTGAGGCCACGGCCATGTAGTAGGCTTTTTCGCGCCAGAGGATGAAAAAGGCGGCGGCCACGGGTTGACCGCCGGGGGTGCGGGCGGCCAGGAGGAGACCCCGGCCGTCGGGAAGGGTGGCTTCCATCAGTTTTCTGAAGTTGCGCCAGGCGGCCGGGGGCACGGGAATCTCCCGGGCTTTCCGCAGCATGGCAAAAAAGAGGCCGGGGTGGTTTTCGCTGACCACGCTGATCTGGTTACTGCGGGCTTTTTTCAGGTTTTGTGTGATATAGTCGTCGTAGTGTGCCGCAATGGCGGCATAGCCAAGATGGAGGGGCAGGGTGCGTGTGTGAAGCGGGGTGACCGAAAAGCCAGCCGCTGTGGCCTCTTCGGCGCCTGTTGACGCGGAATAGCGGATGTAAGGATAGCGGGAGGCCAGGAATTCATAAAATGCGCGGGCCACCCCGGGGGGAGGAGATGGGTAAATGCCCAGCTGCTGGGCAAACATCGGCTGATAGACATATGAGATTCCCCATTTGCGGCGGAAGGCCACCGGCATCACATAGTGGTAATCGTCCCACACCAGGGCTTCCCAGGCACCGGCCATCACGTCAAGAAACCAGGGCCACGCGTAAACGGGTGCCGGCCCGCCGGCCTCCAGGCAGGCTTCATACCTGACCAGAGAAAGCGCTTTCCGGTTTATCCGCCTGAGGGGAGTATGCTCAGCTTCCGCCATTCCCGATCCCTTCCTTGTTCAAACGTTCGAAAACCATTTTGTATCCTCTCCAGAATCCTCTGTCGTTGAGAGACTCATTGTGCCAGATCGTGGAAAACAGGCCTCCGGTGGCTTTGACCTCCGCGTGCAGGGCGTTGAGGGTGGAAATGGCGTCCCGGGGCGACAATTGAAGGTATTGTCTGAGGGTGACGTCCATGGCCACGAATGGATGGATTTTGAGGGGAGTGACCTCTTCTTTTTCCAGGTCATAGAAGAAGAAGGGGGTGGCCGTGCCGGCCCTGAAGCCGGTGGCATCGGGGTATCCCATGGTATAGTCTGCGGTGAGGCCTGCTTCAAGCAGTTTCCGATAGGTGCGGGGAAACTCCAGCAGGAGGTAGTGCTGACGGCTGGCCGATATCTGTGTGCCGGTGATCTGCTCCAGCCTCTCCTTTTCCATGCAGAGCCGTCGTGTGGTGGGATCCTTCCCTGCGGTATAGGAGGGGTGAATCCCCGTCAGGAAAGTGGCGGCCGTTTGCCTGATGAGTTCCCTCAGGTGGCGGTTCCGCCATGTCACCTGCTTGTCATAACGGGCCCTGTCCCCCAAAAGGAAAAAATACATGAGCTTCTCTTCGTTTCCTTTGTAAACGGTGGAGATGAATCTGTAATTGTCATAGGGGTCTTCCCTTTTGCAGCAAAGCACCAGGAATTGTTCGGAGGCTGCGCTGAAGTTTCCGGTGAAGATCTTTCTGAGCAGGGTTGCGCTGTTTTTAAACAATCCCTTGTGGCGGTATGCCCAGGCATTGTCCACGTCGATGGTGGTGAGGAGCTGACAGGCGGGAGCGGCAAAGAGAGGTTGCCCGTATTTTTCTTCCAGGGCCCGGGCGATGAGGCGGGCCCAGCGGTTGACGACCGCTTTGGAGAGCAGTCCGTAGCGGTGGAGGAAGGATGCGGCGGCGGGGAACCTTCCGTGCTGGTCACGCGTTTCCGTGCCGTACTCCTCGAGGCGGGAGACGGCCAGGAAGGCGGAGGCAAAGGGATCAAAGGGCAAAAAGGAGCCGGGGGCCGCCGGGAAAAACCCGGTTTCACCCTTATAGGAAACCGGGGTGAGAGGGGGCATCTCCCGTGTGGTGGTCGTCAGCAGTGAATGTGATCCCATATATAAACCATCGCCGGCGGGAGCCGTGGCGTAACAGATGCCCGGAAAAGGGGAGTTCAGAAACGCCTCCCGGTCAGTGATTATGTTCACTTCCGAGCCGAGAATTTCCCTGAAGATCAATTGGCTGATGTATTCCAGGCGTGGATATTTTTGTTCCGCAAAAATCAGTATCATCAGTGTCCCAAGTTGTGGCCTAAATATACGAAAAAAACATTTGCCCCCAACGTGCTCACATCCAGCTTTCTGCATAGTGCGAAACATATTTTCCATGTTGGTGTGCCGGGTTTTGGTGCTTCAGAGGAGGCCGTTGTCGGCGAAACTGAAATGGCTTCTCTGGGTGATGATAAGATGGTCGAGGACCTGGATTTCCATGAGTTGGCCGGCATCTTTGATTTTCCGGGTGATTTGCAGGTCGGCGTCGGAAGGGGAGAGGTTACCGGAGGGGTGGTTGTGGCAGAGGATCATGGAGGTGGCTGATTTTTCGACGGCGCATTTCATGATGGTGCGCACGTCGATGACCGTTCCGGTGATTCCTCCCTTGCTGACCATGTATTTGTCGAGGACGCGGTTGCTGCGGTTGAGCAGGAGGATCCAGAATTCTTCGTGGTTGAGGTCGCCCAGGAGGGGGGTCATAAGGGCTGCGGCCTCGTGGCTGCCGGTGATGGCGGGTTTTCCTGGGAGGGTGATTTCCCGGCGCCGGCGGCCCAGTTCCATGGCCGCCAGAATGTTGATGGCCTTGGCTTCACCGATGCCCTTGAAACGGGTCAGGAAATCGCTGTTCCGGCGCCCCAGGTCGTCAAGGTCGTTGTCCACGGCATGCAGTATCCTGCGTGAAAGCTCCACCGCCGTCTCCTCCGCACTCCCCGAACCGATCAGAATGGCGATCAACTCGGCATCACTCAGGGCCCGTGGCCCCCGTGACAACATCTTCTCGCGCGGACGATCCTCCACCGCCCACTCTTTCAGGTTCAGTTTTTTGTAACTCTCCATCGCCGGTGCATTTGGGTGGCTTTCTGAACTCCAATTTACGCGATTATGACGAAAAGAGCCGTTTAAACCCGTTTAATGTTGGGAAAAGCCGGCGGCAATCTCTCCGGAAAGCACAAAAAAAAACCTCTCCTTTTCAGGAGAGGCTTTTTCGTCTCTTTATGAAATTGTTGCCTTACAACCGGTTGATTTGTAATGCCAGCTTCGACTTGAGATTGGAAGCCTTGTTCTTGTGAATGACATTACGCTTGGCAAGCTTGTCAATCATAGATGCCACTTCGGGATACAGTTTCGCCGCTTCCTCCTTGTTGGTCTCTGAACGGAATTTCTTGATGGCATTGCGCGTGGTCTTGGCGTAATACCTGTTGTTCAGCCGCTTGGTTTCGGTCTGCCTGATCCTCTTTAATGCTGACTTGTGATTTGCCATTTTTAACTCTTTCCTTAATGAAAAACTGCAGTCGGTAGGGGATTCGAACCCCTATGGCAAGAATGAAAATCTTGAATCCTAACCCTTAGATGAACCGACCGTTTTGATCTTTTTCTGAAAATCGGACTGCAAAGATAAATGTTTTTTGTAATCCTGCAAAACAGAAAGAACTTTTTTGCCTTCAACGGAGGTATGGTGTACCTGCCTGTTTTTTTGGCGCTGCAAAGAAAATAACTTTTTCTGAAATTTCGAGGGGCCTAAAAAATTTTTTTCTCATTTCCATTCGACGACAGAACCTCTGCCAGCGCCGGTCATTCCGGGGGGTACGGCTTCCCTGACCTCTTTCCAGAGGAGGTTGATCAGGCGGTGTTTGGCGAAATGGCGGCTGTAGACCAGGCTCACCTCGCGCAAGGGTTTCAGGGTGGTAAAGGAGAGGATGTTTTTCCTTCTGTCGGGATTCATGTCGAGCCGGGCCAGTTCGGGGATGAGGGTGAGGCCGCCTTCCTTGTCGACGATGTTCATGATGGTTTCCAGGGATCCGGCTTCAAACTGGAAGGGGAGTTCCCCGCCGGCTCCGCTCATGTAGGAACAGAGGTTGACCACCTGGTTGCGGAAACAATGCCCGTCGCTCAGCAGCCAGATGTCGGGGGTGGCGATATCGGCGGGGGAGATCTCTTTTTTCGCATGCAGGGGATGTTCCGGGTGGGCATAGATGAGCATCTCCTCATAGAAGACAGGTTTCTCGATGATTTTCTCCTCCCGCAGAGGGGTGACCAGCAGTCCCACATCAAGGAGATCTTTGTGCAGCAGATCGATGATGCGGCGGGTGGTCAGTTCCTCCACCCTGATCAGGATATTGGGGTAGGCCCGTTTATAGCGCCCGATAAAGAGCGGCAGCAGGTAAGGGGCCAGGGTGGGGATGATCCCAATGCGCAAAACCCCCGATACCTGGTTCTTATGGTCCCTGATGATGTTCTTCAGTTCTTCAGCCTGGGTGAGCACCACCCTGGCCTGCTCCACAATCCTTTGCCCCACGTCGGTGGGAATCAGCGGTTGCTTGCTCCGGTCAAAGAGAATCACCTCCAGGTCCTCCTCCAGTTTTCTGATCTGCATGGAGAGGGTGGGCTGGGTGACAAAACACTGCTCGGCGGCCTTCCCGAAATGACGGTAGGTGTCGACCGCCACGATGTATTCCAGCTGGGTAAGGGTAATCATGGATGTGGTTGTTATTTCCCAAAAGTAGAGATTTAATCGTGAATAGTTTGTCGTGAAAATGGTATATTTGGCCGTTCAATCCAAAACAGGGATGTTTTTTTCCACAGTTGCCGGTCAGATGCTGCCGTTGTTGCTCACGGTATGTTTTCCCCTTCTTTTTCTGATGACGGGGAAGGAGCTGGTTCCATTTCCCGGGGGTAAAGGGGATGGGTATACGATTGTGGACAGGATGGAGATGGTCACGCCCTGTGACCGCGCTGACACCGTGGATACTGCCTCCGTTCAGGGGGTTCCGGTGGTGGAACCCTTGCCAGGGGCCCCACCCTGCATGGTGGTGAGCTATCCTCTTCCCGATGCCCGGGGATGTACGGCGCCTCCCTTTCACCTTCTTCCGGGCAACAAAGCCCCTCCCCACTGCAGGTAACCGCCGGGTCGGGCGTGCCCCTATGTTTCCGGAGTCTTCCGGAAGGCCCCTGTGTTGGTGTAAAAGCCTTGCATGGGGCATGACTGCACGACATGGCCATTTTCTTTCCGGCGGGTGACTTCCGCCGAACTTACAAATCAACCATTTTCTTATACGAACAGGGCAGGTGTTTCATTGCACGGTCCCTGTTCATTCTAAAATTCTAACCAGATGAAAGTGATAATTTCAGGATACATCATGGTCATCATGATGGTGATGGCTACCCTGGGCCTGAGTGGTCAGAACACCATTTCAGGCGTGGTCAGGGGCAGCGGTGGAGAAACTCTGGCCGGGGCACACATTATCATAAAGAATACCACGCTGGGCACTGCTTCGGATGCACTGGGGCAGTACCGCCTTAAAGGGTTGCGGAACGGGGTCTATACGCTCCGGGTCAGTTATTTCGGGTACCAGACCCAGGAAAGGGAGGTGGAACTCAGCGGTCGGGAGGTGGTCCTTGATTTTGAAATGGAAGAGACTTCCGTCGACCTGAATGCCGTGGTGGTGACGGGTACCCGCACCGAGAAAAGCCTCAGCAACACACCGGTGCTCACCCAGTCGGTAGGGATCAGGGAGCTGGTGAGCCGTGATGCGACCGACATCACCCAGGCGCTGGAGATGGTCGTTCCGGGCATGGAATTCGCCTCCACGGCGGCCGGAAAATCTCTCACCCTTCAAGGCATAGATCCCCAGTATACCGTATTTCTGGTTGACGGGGAGCGCATTGCCGGGGATACCTATGGCGATATCGATTACAGCCGGATTAATATGGCCGATGTGGAGCGTATAGAAGTGGTCAAGGGGGCTGGTTCCACACTTTACGGATCCAATGCCCTGGGGGGTGTGGTGAACATCATCACCCGCACCCCGTCGGAGGTGGCCCGCCATTCGGCCTCGGCCCGTTTTTCGGGGTACAACACCCAGAACTACCAACTGAGCAGCGGCATGAAATGGGGCAGGATCTCCTCCCAGACCTCGGTGGTCATGGATAAGACCGAAGGCTATGACCTGCTCAAGGGGAATACCTACCGCACCCAGGAGCGGGAGGATGCCGTCGTGGTCAACCAAAAGCTGCGTTACACCTTCTCCCCTGAATTCCTGGTGGAAGGCAAACTCTCCTATATGGACAAGAACCATGACAACACGGCAGAGCAACTGTATGACCGTAACAACAGAAACCTGACCTGGGGGGCCAGGGCCACCTGGTTCCCGGGGTTCAAAAATGACCTTACCCTGAGCTGGCATTCCGACCATTACGAGCTTTTTAACAAGATCACCCCCGACTCACTGGTCAATGACTACGACAACCGGTATAACAATGCCCGGCTGCTGGGGAATTTCAGGCTGGCCGAGTGGAACCTGCTCACCGTGGGCACCGAATATATCCAGGAAACCCTCACGGCTGCCCGCAACAATATCGCTGAGAAAAACAACAGCGATTATATCCTTTTTGCCCAGGAGGACCTCCAGGCTACGGATAACCTCAACTTCACCGGTGGCTTCCGGGCACACCACAACTCCCTCTACGGGTGGCATTTCACCCCCCAGGTGTCAGCCATGTACCATATCTGGCATTTTACCTTCCGCGGAAATTACGGACTGGGTTACAAAACCCCCACCCTCAAGGAGAAATACATGTCCTATAAGCTGCCCGTTCCCGGTCCGCCCATGTACCTGCTCGGGAATGAGGATCTCAAACCCGAAGACTCCCGTTTCGCTTCCCTCTCCATGGAGTATACCCGCAAAGGAGTCTCCTTTTCGGTCTCAGCCTTTCACAACGACATTTCGGGGATGATCACCGAGGACCTCGATGAGTACAACGTGAAACCCGGAGGCATCATCGAGTATACCTACCGCAATTATGACCATGTCACCGTCAGAGGGATAGACGTTCTGCTGAAAACCAAGGTGTTCCGTGACCTCCTTTTTACGGGGGCGCTCTCTTTTTCCAAAAAGTACGATGAGATCGATAACAAGGCTTTTGATAACGTCAGGAATTTCACCGGTAAGTTCAACGCCGATTACCGCCTCACGGCCGGGGATTACGGGGTGAATGTCAACCTGCAAAGCAACCTGTACGGGAAGAAGAAGCTTAACCTGATGGATGACCGTACCCACCAGACCACGGTGGTGGACCTGGAGCGGTTCTCCCTGTGGAAGCTGACCACGACGCATACTTTTATATCCCATTATTACCTGAAGGCCGGGATCGACAATATTTTTGACTATACCGATCCTTCGGGGGGATACAATACCGGAACCCCGGGGAGGCAATTCTTCCTGGGGATTGGCGTCAATTTCTAACCGGATAATTCCCTATTTTTGCAAAGGATGAATCTGCCCGATGGAAGGCCAGGCGGATCATGACCGGTTGGGGAGCCGTATCCCCTGCACCGTGCAGGATTATTAATCTATTTATTGACGTACATGATGAAGAGGTCAGACCGGATGGTCACCGGATGGATAGTGTTGCTGGCTCTCCTATGGCTGTGGGGTTGCGGTCCTACGGAGGAGGAGAAGGCATCGGCGCGGCTGCGTATGGCCCGGGCTATACTGCAGGGCGGCGACACCACCGCAGCCCTTTTGCACCTTGACTCGGTTTTAATGTTGCATCCCAAAGCAGCCGTATCAGGAAATGCCGCTACCAACCTTCGCCGGGAGATCCATTGGGATGTCTACCAGCGGAAACAGTTGGCACTGGACTCAGCCAGAGCCCGTATTGCCCGTCTGGAGCGCAGTTTTGTGCTGACGCAGGGGGAGTTTGAGCGCACTCCCCGTTATGTTCACCAGCGGCAGATCCCCGAAGAAAACCTCTCCAGGTCCTACCTGAGGGCCGATGTGACGCCTGCCGGAGAAGTGGTGCTAACCAGCCAGTATTACGGCAGCGGGCGGCTGGCCCATCAGCGGATCAGGGTCTGGGAGGGTGAACAGGAAGCGTTTACCGACACCGTACCCCTGGAGAGTGCCGATGTGTACCACGGCAGTTTTCTGGGAACCACCTGGGAACGGGTCACTTTCCGCAGTGGCAGGGAGGACGGGATGGCCCCCTTTATCGTGGCACATGCCGGGAAGCGCCTGAAGATGGCTTTTCTGGGAAAAGGAAGCCAGTACGTTATTTTTCTGGAGGAGAGGGATATCAAGGCGATAGGGGAGGCCGTAGAACTGGCCGCAGCGCTCAGGGAAGAAAAAAAGCTTACGATGGAGATCTCCCGGTTACACATCAGGTGACCGGGAGACCCTTCGTCTCAGAGGATTTTTTCGATTTCCTCGGGGGGGAAGGCCACCACCGCCTGGTCGCCGTTGACCACGATGGGGCGCTGTAACAATCCCGGATGGGCCGCCAATACCCTGATCCAATCTTCCGCCGACAACTCTTTTCCCCTGAATTCCGATTTGTAGAGGGATTCCTGTGTGCGTACCAGTTCCAGGGGGTGTTTACCGGTTTTTGCCACGATCTCCCTGATTTCGGCTTCAGTGATCCCCTCGGTCAGGTATTTGTGGATCTCCAGGTCATAACCTTTCTTTTCCATGTATTTGAGGCCGGCCCGACTGTGGGCGCACCGGGGGTTGTGGTAGATTTTCATGATGACATGGTGCTGTTTGCGGATGAAGTTGTAAAAGTCCTCCTGGGCGCGGTATTTGTGGAAGGGGTCGCTCCGGTCGTAGAGGTTGCGCAGGCCGGGGTCGAGAATGCGGGCCTTGGTGTTGTCGCGCAGCTGGATCTGGAGCATCTCCTTCAGTTCCTGGCGGATGTCGGGGTCAAAGAGAGGTATGGCCACTTCGATACGCCGGTTGAGGTTGCGGGGCATCCAGTCGGCAGAGCTGATGAACCACCGTTCGTCGCCGTCGTTGCCGAAGCCAAATATCCTTGAATGCTCCAGGTATTTGTCGACGATGCTGATCCCCTCAATGTTTTCGCTGAGCCCGGGCAGGCCCGTTTTCATGCCGAAAATGCCACGTACGATGAGCTTGACCTGAACGCCCGCCTGCGAAGCTTCATAGATTTTCTCCATCATCTGGGGGTCGATCAGGCTGTTCATCTTGAGGATCATCCAGGCAGGTTTCCCCTTGCGGGCCAGCTTAATCTCCCTGTTGATCATCTTCACAAAAAAGGAGCGCATGTTGAAGGGGCTGACGATCAGGTTTCTGTATTCGAAGTGCTTGTAGTTGTGCTTGAAGAACTCAAAGACATTGGCCACTTCGTCGGCCAGCCGGGGGTCGGAAGTCATCAGTCCCTCGTCGGCATAAATGCGGGCGGTACTTTCATTGAAATTACCCGTACCGATATAGGCGTAATTGCGGGTGACCGATCCTTCCAGGCGTTTAATCCACAGTAGCTTACTGTGCACTTTCAGTCCGGCGATCCCGTTGATGACGTTGGCACCCTCCTCCTGCAGCTTGTTTGACCAGAAGATGTTGGCCTCCTCGTCGAAGCGCGCCTGCAACTCGATGACCACGGTGACGTTCTTGCCATTGCGGATGGCGTTCAGCAGGGCATTCACCACCTTGGAGTCGGAGGCCACCCGGTAAAGGGTGATGCCGATTTCCTCGACCTGCGGGTCAATGGCTGCCTCCCGCAGCAGGTCGATGAAGTGGAGAAACATCTGGTAGGGATAATGCAGCATCACGTCCTTCCGGCGCAGTACCTTCAGGATACTGGTGTGCAAAGGGAGATCCTTGTGCCGGAACGGAGGCAGTTTCTGATAATAATGGTGTTTCTTACCGATCTCCGGAAACTCCATGAAGTCCTTGTGGTTGTGGTATTTCCCTCCGGGAACCGCATCCTCTTCTCCCTCGATTTTCATTTTCTTGAGGATAAAACGGAGCAGGTCGGGGGGCATCTCCCGGTCGTAGATCAGCCTGACGGGGCGGCCGGTTTTACGTTTCTTCAGTCCGGTTTCCATCTTCTCGATGAACGACTTGGAGATGTCATCGTCGATGTCGATCTCGGCATCGCGGGTGATCTTGATCGTATAGGCTTCGTAACGGGTGTAGTCAAAGGTATAGAAGAGGTCATCGAAACAGTACCGGATGACATCGTCGAGCAGCATCACGAATTTTTTGGTGCCCGAAGGGGGGAGGACCAGGAACCGGGGCACCGACCGGCTGGGAATCCGGATCAGGGAGTAGGCAAAATCGTCAGCCTGGGGGGCTCCCGTCAGTTTGACGGCCAGGTAAACCGACCGGTCACGTAAATAGGGAAACGCGTTTTTCTTTGACAACATGATGGGCACCAGGTTGGGCAGCACCCTGCGCTGGAAGTACTTCCTGACAAACACCCCCTGCTTGTGGGTGAGCTGTTTCTCGTTGAGCAGGTAGATGTCTTCCTTGCGGAGTTCCTCCAGGATGTCATTGAAGATCCTGAGTACTTTCTGTTGTTGCCGGCCCACAATTTCCTGGATCTGGTCATGGAGTTCCCGGGGGGTCAGTTCCCCCAGCAGGGCCTCTTCGTCCTTGCCGAAATCAACCATCCGGCGGACCGTAGCCACCCTGACCCGGAAAAACTCATCCAGGTTGTTGGAGAAAATCCCGATAAACCTGATCCGCTCAAAGAGCGGCGTGGCAGGGTCTTCAGCCTCCTGGAGCACCCGTTCGTTAAACGAGAGCCAGCTGATCTCCCTGTTGATGAACAATTCTTCAGAATCCATAACCACCTCAAACCTCAAAATTATCAATTTAACCGATCCGTGATGTTTTTGTGGATGAATTCCCTGCCGGAGGGAATTTTTTCGCCACCTTTGGCTTTCGGCAGGCCGGGACTCTGTCATTGGCCACCTTCGGGTGTGAAAGGCCGGCCTCTGACAGGTTGCAGGATAAAGGAACTGAGGTATGACACATTACCGCCATCTTTTTTTCGATCTTGACAACACCATCTGGGACTTCAACCGCAACTCGCGTGATGCCCTGATGGGTTGTTTTCCGGTTTTCGGGCTGGAGTTATCTCTTTTTGAGGAGTTTTTCCGGATTTACAATCTGCATAACGATGCCCTGTGGGAACTTTACCGGCGCAATGGTATTTCCAAGGAAGATCTTTCAAAGGCCCGTTTTAACCTGACCCTGGAGGAAATGGGGATCAGTGGCATTGACGGGAGGGAACTCAACCAGGCCTACCTGGCGGGCATGCCTCTGCAAACCCGCCTCTGCGAAGGCGCCATGGAGGTGCTGGCCCCTCTGGCCTGCAAATACCAACTCCATATCATCACCAACGGCTTCAGCGAGGTGCAGTATAAAAAACTGGGCCACAGCGGTCTGGCCCCCTTCTTTAGCAAAGTTTTTGTCTCCGAGGAGATCAAAGCTCCCAAGCCGGCCCCCGAAATCTTCCGGCACGCCCTTAAATCATGTAACGCCCGCAAAAGGGAGAGCCTGATGATCGGCGACTCCTGGGAAGTAGATATCCTCGGCGCCATGAATGCCGGTATCGACCAAATCCATTACGCCCCTGACCTCCCCGATGCCTCCTTTACCCCTGCAGAAAGCGAATCCCTCCATAAAAACCGTACTCTTACCCGGCGTATCCAAAAATTAACCGACCTCATCCCTCTTTTATTGTAATTTTTACATCATTACAGAATCAGAATACTGTTAATCAGTATTTTGTTTAGGATGGCACGCCCTGATACTCCCCCTGTGGCGCCCCTTTTTCTGCATAATTTGTTAAAATTTATTAATAAAGGTCAAAAAAATCTAAGAATTGTCTTGGCTGTGTCGGATTTCTTTTTTTACATTTGTAATCGTTGATTTTCGTAAGTGGCCTCAGGGATTTATTATGAATTTCAAATCTGACTCAAATGTCCTACATATCGGGAGTATCATCCGGGAAAGAACGGGGAGAAAGACGGAGGATACATAGAGACCGGAATGGGGACAGGGTATATAAAACTTATCTATTTCTATTTATTAACTTAAAATTATCTCTATGAAAAAAGTTGCGCTGTTACTGGCCCTTCTTCTGTTCGGGCTGCAGGGCTTGTTTGCTCAAACCCGGGATATTTCGGGTACCGTGACTTCTTCGGAAGACGGTTCCCCCATTCCGGGTGTGTCTGTGGTGGTCAAGGGGACCACACTGGGGACGGTCACCGACATGAACGGGGCCTTTACCTTAAGGATCCCGGCCAATGCACAAACCCTGATGTTTTCCTTCGTGGGTATGAACAGTCTGGAAGTACCCATTGGGAGCCAGACCACCTTTAAGGTGTTGATGTATCCGGCCACCTTTGGGGTGGACGAAGTGGTGGTGACCGCCCTGGGTATTTCCAGGGAGAAAAAGTCACTGGGTTATGCCGTACAGGATGTGAAGAGCGAAGAGCTGATCAAGGCGGGATCGCCCAATGTGATCTCCTCCCTGGCCGGTAAGGTCGCCGGGATGCAGGTGAACCAGGCCGGTGGCCAGATCGGGGCTTCTTCCCGTATCGTGGTCCGCGGAAACAGCTCCCTGGGTGATAACCAGCCATTGGTGGTTGTCGACGGGATTCCGATTGCCAATAACTCGATTACGGCCAATGCCGTGGACTATGGCAGCGGTTTGTATGACATCAACCCGCAGGACATTGAGTCGGTATCGGTGCTGAAGGGTGGGGCTGCCGCGGCGCTCTACGGGATGCGTGCCGGTCACGGGGTGATCCTGATCACCACCAAGTCGGGCAGTGGCCGGGCCAAAGGGGTGGAAGTCTCCTATGACGGAAACTTTAACTTTGACCAGGTTTACGGCATCCAGAAGTACCAGAACAAATACGGACAGGGTTACCTGGGCGACGAATGGTTCTACAAGGAAGCCCAGGCCGACGGCTATACCGGTTCCTACCAGGATTTCGTTCTCGGAGGCTACGATCCGGGGTACGGTTTTGCCTATGTTGACGGGTATGGTTCGGGTGTGAACGACGGTGTGGACGAGAGCTGGGGTCCCCGCCTCGACATCGGCCTGATGATCCCGCAGTTCAACAGTCCTTACGAAAACGGTGCATACAAGCCCACCCCGTGGGTCTCCAATCCCGACAACGTGAAGGACCTTTACCAGATGGGGCACAGTACCAACCACAACATCTCCCTGACTTCTGTCACCGATAATTCGAACACGCGTCTTTCGCTGGGATACCGTGATCAGCTGGGAGTACTCCCGAATACCGATATGAAGCGTTATACGGCAGCCATCAACTCGACGATGCGGCTGGGCAAGCTGGTTGAACTGAACCTGGCCCTCAACTATTCGAGGAACCAGAGTGATAACCTCCCCATCACCGAGTACAATGCCAGTAACCCCATGCAGTCGCTGGGTCAGTGGAGCGGCCGCCAGGTCGACATGAAGGCCCTGAAGGCCAACTGGAAAACCACCATGCCCAATGGCTATCCCTACAACTGGAACAGCAATTACCACAACAACCCCTACTGGAGTTTGTACAAGAATACCAACTCCTTCCAGAAGGACAGGGTTTTCGGCAAGACCTCCCTGTTCATCATGCCTGCCAAGGGGTTAAAACTGGAAGCCCGTTTGGGTCTTGACTACTATGCCTCCAAGAATAAGCCCATCACGACCTACCGCTCCAACGAAGTGCAGGCGGGTTACGGGGCCTGGGACGGGGGATGGTTCCGGCTTAACTCGCTGAACAACACCGAGGTGAATGCCGACCTGATCGCCTATTATGACAAAACTTTCGGTGACCTGAATGTCAACCTGCTGGCCGGTGCCAATTACCGTAACCTGCGGTGGGACAGCCAGACCCTGGGTGCTGACATTCTGACGGTTCCCGACCTCTTCACCATTTCCAACGTCAGCGGAAGTCCCGTGACGGCCATGGACAACGTCTGGATCCGCAACAACAGCGTCTACGGATCGGGATCGTTCGGTTTCAGGAATTACATCTTCCTCGATGCCACCATCCGCAATGACTGGTCCTCGACCATCAAGGATCCCTTCTTCTATCCCTCCTTCAGTTTAAGCATCCTGCCCCTCGATATGGCCAATGTGCAGTCAGATGTGCTTTCCTTCCTGAAGCTGCGTGCCGGTTGGGCGAAGGTGGGTGCCGCAACAGGTGCTTATCGTACCGATCCCTATTTCTCGGCAGGGGCTTCCACCATTTACGGGGTGACCCAGTACAACCAGACCACTGAGTTTCCGCCTGCGGCCCTCAAACCCGAACAGGTGGTGACCACCGAGGTGGGATTGGAAGCCAACTTCCTGAAGAACAGGATTGGCCTTGATGTGGCACTCTATGACAAGACGACCACCAACCAGATTCTTTCGGTGGCCATCTCCCGGGCTACCGGATACAGCACTACCCTGGTGAATGCCGGTGAATTCAACAACAAGGGGATCGAGGTGCAGCTGCGCGGATCCATCCTGAAAAACGACAACGGCTTCAACTGGGATATGATTCTGAACTGGGCCAAAGACCAGAGTGAAATTGTTGAGCTTTACACCGATCCCATCACAGGTCAGCCGCTGCAGTCCTATACGATTGGTAACCAGTGGAGTACCTACGTGCAGGCTCGCCCGGGAGAACCCTGGGGGGTGATCTGGGGAACCGGGATGCTCCGCAATAAAGAGGGTGCCGTCATCGTCAATGCCGGTGGCCGTCCCCGTACCCAGGCCAACATGGAACTGGGGAACGTCACACCCGACTGGCTGGGAGGCCTCCGCAACGAGTTCACTTACAAAAACTGGAGCGCCGGCTTTATGCTTGACATGCGCAAAGGTGGCGACATCTTCAGCGTGAGTAACATGTTTGGTGCTTACAGCGGTTTGCTCGAATATACCGCCCTGGCTGACTTCCGCGAAAACGGCCTCGTGCTGGGTAAAGATTTCCTGAAAGACCAGAAGTTTGTGAAGATCGTCGGTACACCTGCTGCCAATATCCAGGATTCCGAGTTTGCGGAAAACGATATTGTCACCGGAGCCCAGGACTTCTTCGAAAGCTATTACGGCAACCGTGAGCTGAGTGTGTATGACGGATCCTACCTCAAACTGCGCGAAGCCCACATCACCTATCGCATGCCCAAAAGCCTGTTCGGACAGGGCAGTTTCGTGAAGGGCGGCTCCGTGGCCCTGGTGGGAACCAACCTGGCCATCCTCTGGCGCCACAAATCCAACCTTTCAGGCCTCGATCCTGAAAACGTAGTGAACAGTGATAACGGCGGTGTCGGTCTTGAGTCGACTACTTATCCTCCCTCCAGGAGCATGGGTATTAAATTGAATTTCACTTTCTAATTGTTAACTTGAATTGCATAGGTTATGAAAAAAATATTTGGAAGAATTTTCGCAGTGACTTTCTTGTCCATCTTCCTTGTGGCGGGATGTACAGATAAGTTTGAGGAAATCAACACCGACCCCGACCGGGCCAAGGATGCCCCTGCCACCAATGTGCTGGCCTTTGTGCTCCGTTACTATTCGGCGACGATGTTTGATCCCTGGAACGACATGAACGAGCCCAGTACCTATGCCGGGTACCTGGCCAAGATCCAGTATATCGATGAGGCGCGTTATACCTATCGTACCACGGTGGTGGAAAACAAATGGTATTACGGGTATATCATCTTGAACAACATCAATGAAATCAAGAAGAAGGCCGAAACCGACGGGGCCGCTAACCTGATGGCGGTGGCCCAGACCCTGGAGGCGATGGTGTATCAGCTGATGACCGACACCTGGCGTGACATTCCGTTCACGGAAGCCATTAAGCTGAGCGAGGGAATTCTCACGCCGAAGTACGACAAGCAGGAGGATATTTATCCTGCCCTGCTGGCCCAGCTGAAGGCGGCTGCCGACATGTATGATCCCGATCACGGGGATGCCCTGGGTGATGGAGACGTCTTGTTCTGGGGAGATGTGGAGCTCTGGCAGAAATTCACCAACTCGCTGCGTCTGCGGTTGGCCATGCGCATATCGGGCGTGAACAACGGCCTGGCCAAAAGCACCGTGGAGGAGATCATGGGGAATCCCTCAAAATATCCCATCATGGAGAGCAACGACGACAATGCCTTCTTCTGGTGGCCGGGTTCTGCTCCCTATGAGGAGCCCTGGTATGCCGATTCCAAGGGACGTGATGATCACGGGGTAAGCGATGTGCTGGTTGATGTTCTGAAGTCGCTGAATGATCCGCGGTTGCCGGTGTATGCTTATCCTGCGGAGTCCGATGGCCAGTTCAGGGGCTTCCAGATTGGTGCCAAGGCCCAGCCGGCCCTGACGACCATCTCGAGAATTGGAGAGCGGTTCCGTGATGATCCGGCCGGATTCTCACCCTGGATGCGCTACGCCGAAGTGATGTTCCACGCGGCCGAAGCGGCCAAGAAGGGGTATGCCACAGGCATCACCGCCCAGGCCGCCTATGAGGAAGCCGTGGCGGCTTCCCTCGAGGAAAATGGCCTTGGTCAGGCCGACATCACCGCCTATCTCAACGGACGTGGCAAGTTCAACAACACCCTGGAGCAGATTTATCTCCAGGAATGGATCGCCCTCTACAAACAAGGCATGGAAGGCTGGTCACTTTACCGCCGTACAGGCATCCCCACGACCCACTATGTGGCACCGGGATCCTCCTACACCGGACACAACTCACCGCCTTTCCGTTATCCCTATCCGGCCAATGAGCTGACTTACAACAAGGATAACGCCGAACCCTTTGCCAATGAAGCCGTCGATTACTTCTGGGGCAAGAAAATGTGGTGGGATACCCGCACGGGTGTACAATAACAGAACTTCGGGCCGGGGGGGTCAGTCTCTACTTTCTCCTTCAATCTTAGTTTTTAAGGGAATTGCCCTCCGGCCTTTTTAAGGATAACCGAAGAAACCCGGCCAATGTGCCGGGTTTCTTCTTTAAAAAA
The DNA here is from genome assembly GCA_012729335.1 of Bacteroidales bacterium. GTDB lineage: Bacteria > Bacteroidota > Bacteroidia > Bacteroidales > Prolixibacteraceae > UBA1413. The sequence goes on from JAAYDJ010000037.1 coordinate 84,031, forward strand.
GCCCTATCTTTCGGATGTCAATACATGTCAGAATGCGTATGGAGGCCAGAAAGCTGCGAATCGTATTTATGGGCACCCCCGAATTTGCCGTGGAGAGTCTGCGGGCTTTGGTGGAGAGCGGCCATCAGGTGGTGGGGGTGGTGACGGCCCCCGACAGGCCTGCGGGGCGGGGGCTGAAGGTGAGTGAAAGCGCGGTGAAGAAGTATGCCGTATCGGTGGGGCTTCCCGTGCTGCAACCCGAGAAACTGAAAAACCCCGGATTCCTGAGGCAACTGGCCGCATTGAATCCTGACCTGCAGGTGGTGGTGGCCTTTCGTATGCTTCCGGAGGTGGTGTGGGCGGCCCCCCGGCTGGGGACCTTCAACCTGCACGCCTCCCTGTTGCCCCAGTACCGCGGGGCCGCACCCCTCAACTGGGCACTTATCCACGGTGAAACCGAAACCGGCGTGACCACCTTTCTGTTGTCGCACGAGATCGATACCGGGCAAATCCTCTTCCGGGAGAAGGAACCCATTCACCCCAGTGATACGGTGGGCGACCTGCACGACCGGCTGATGCTCCGCGGGGCACGGCTGGTGGTCAAAACCGTGGAGGCCCTGGCCACCGGAGATTATGCTCCCGTTCCCCAGGAAGCGTTGATTTCTGCTGCCGGGGCACTCAAAGCCGCTCCCAAGATCTTCAGGGAAGATATGCATATCAGCTGGAATGCCCCGGCAGAACAGGTGCGCAATCTGATCAGGGGGCTCTCGCCTTGGCCGGCAGCATGGACAACGCTGCGGCACAGGGCCGGCACAGCTCATATGGAGATGAAGATTTATGGTGCCGAAACCGGCGCACCCGGGGTACCCAGTACGCCCGGGGAAACCAATACCCCCGGCGCATCCCAAGGCCCCTTGAAAACCGGTGCTCTTTTTGAAACCACGATTCCTCCGGGAACCATCCGTACCGACGGGAAACGGTACCTCGAGGTGGCATGTGCCGACGGTTGGCTGCGTATCACCGACCTGCAGCTTTCAGGCCGCAAGAGAATGAAGACGGAGGAATTCCTGCGGGGTTTCCCCGGGGCGGAAGAATTCAGGGCAGAATAGGATGGCTCTGATGGGGCCTTTCCAAAAAGCAGCAGCCCTCCTCCGTGTGGAAAAAGGCTGCAGATGACGGAATCCTGGTGACCTGTATAAATGCTTCCGGTCTGGTGTGTGCCAGCCACCGATATCAGGCGCGGGAGGCCACCGCTTGGCCTGGCAATGGTTCTTTTATCCCGGGTTTTCCTGTTTTTTCAGCCGGTTGACCAGGAAGAAGTAAATCAGAAACCCCAGGGAGATGAAGACCAGCTCAATGCCGTAAGGGAGGGCGGTCTCATAAAGGTCGGTAGTGTTGACGGTAGGGTATGACCTGATGATCTCAATGATGATCAGCCCCAGTCCGGCCGTGAAGGCCACCAGTCCCCACTTCAGTGAAGGATACCGCTGCGTTTCCCCGGCAGGGGCATCGGGAGTGACCAGAATCCCAGCCTGTTCCACATGCCCGTTCTGGATGAGTTTCCTTTTCAGGAAATGTTCCGAAATCACACGGATAATTTGATAGAATCCGTAAAAGACAATGCCTGTAATAAAAATGGCTTCCATAATTCCTTATTTTAAATGGTTGTTATGCCCCATGTGACCTGTTTGCGTGAAAAAGGTTGCAGGAAAAAGAAGTTTTTTTTTATACATCATACTGCAACCTTTTGGTAGCTTTGGAGTCGTATGAACCAATGAGTGACGCGGAACTGGTCGGACGGGTGTTAAACGGCAACGAACATGCCTGCAGGTTTCTGGTAGCCCAATACCAGAAGCTGGTCCAGCATGTGGTCGGCAGAATGGTTTTGCAGGAGGAGGTGGTGGAAGACCTTTGCCAGGATGTATTTATGAAGGTATTCAGGCGTCTTCACACATTCAGGGGGGATGCCCGTTTATCGACCTGGATCGCCACCATTGCCTACAATACCACGGCCACCTACCTGAAACGGAACAAGGGGCGGAAGGAGACCAGTCTGGACCATGGCGGGGTGATGGCCCTGGAAGACGGCGATCTTCCCGCGTGCGATATGGCTGACGCCGGGGAGGTGCGCAGGCTGCTTCAGGCTTCCATAGAGAAGCTTCCGGTCCATTACCGGACCATACTGACCCTCTTTTACCTGGAGGAGTTTTCTTACAGGGAGATCGGGGAGATCACGGGGATGCCCGAAGGGACGGTCAAGAGTTACCTGCACCGTTCCCGGCAGTTGTTAAAAAGTCAACTAGAAAAAGTGCTTGACCATGAAGGAAGAACAGTTATTTCCCGGTGAACCGGAACGGAATGAAGAAGCAGACCGTTTGCTGGAGCAGTTTCTGCGGAGCGACGTGATGTCTCCGCTCTCCTCTTCTTTTGCGGCCCGTGTGGGGCGCAAGGCGGCCCGCAGGCTGGTCATGCGCCAGCACCTACTCGAATTTCTGAGCTATACCGCAGCCATCCTTCTTCCTTTGGGCGTACTGGGTGTCGTCCTCTATTTTTCAGGCCGGGAGCAATTACAGGAATGGGCGGCATGGTGGGATACTGCCAGGCCCTTCCTCGTGGGGGGCGGGGGAATCCTTTTCTTCCTTCTTGTTGCCGACAAGGTGCTGCTTCCCTGGCTCTTTTTCTTCTACGGCAGTCATAAGGGCGCCCGCGGAAAATAGGGCCGGGCTTTAATTCGCGGCCGGAAGGACGGCTTTTTTCTGGAGTTTCAGAAGGGTGCCCACAGGCACTACATCGCCGTATTTCAGTTTATTAATCCGGTATAAGGCCTTCATCCTGATCCCGTAATATTGGGAGATATAATGCATGGATTCTCCTTCGGCGACGCGGTGGAGCTCATACATGCCCTGTGCCCGGGGCTTCTTGTTCTGCAGGTAGAGGATTTCACCGGCAAGGGGTTCATACCCTTCGGGGTAGTCGTTGAATTTGCGCAGTTCCCAGGTTTTGAGGCCGAATTCCTGGCCCAGCAGTTCGAAGTTGTCGCCTTCGCGGGTGATGGCTGAGCGCAGACCGTTGTGAAGGGTGATCTCCCGTGTGCTGTAGGGGTTGATGATCAGCTGCCGGTTGAACTGGTCGCCCATTCTCATTTTTTCGACCTGGGCCATTTCCTCGCGGGTCATTTTGTGGTCGAGGCGCCAGAGCTGGTTGAGCTCGATGATCTCAATCACCTTTTCGGCATAGCGGGGGTCGGTGGCATACCCCGCCTGTTTGAGGCCCCGGGCCCATCCCGTAAAATCGGTAGGCGCCAACCGGAACAGCGCGCTGTAGCGGGGATTGCTCATCAAGAAGTTGGTATGGTCGACATAGGAATCCTCTACGGTTTTATATTTCCGGAAGCATTCGTTTTTCTCGTCGTCGTCGTGGTAGGAACGGGCACCTGTCCAGTTGGACTTGCACTTGATGCCGAAGTGGTTGTTGGATTTACGGGCCATTTCACTGTTGCCGTCGGCCGATTCCAGGCAGGCCTGGGCCATTTTGATACTGGCAGGGATGCCGCTGCGGTTCATCTCGCTGATGGCCAGCAATTGGTATTTCCGGATATATTCGGCACGGGTGAGCCGTTGTGCCACCCCCGTAAGGGCCAGCATAATAAGAAACAGGGCCAGGGTTGATTTCCGCATGGTCATGATGCTAGATGGGTCAAAAAATCAGGTAAATATAATTTTCTTACCTCAAATATTGTACTTTTAGGGAAAATTCGGACCATGATCAGCAGAGAACTGAGGATCCAGTACAGTGAATATACGGGTACGGAAGCGTTGCCTGAGCCCTGGGCCAGGCTGGTGGAAGCGGCCAGGAAGGCTGCTGACCAGGCATACTCTCCCTATTCGGGTTTCAGGGTTGGAGCGGCAGTTCTGCTGGCCGACGGAACGGTGCTGACGGGCAATAATCAGGAGAATGCGGCTTATCCATCAGGATTGTGTGCCGAGCGGACGGTCCTCTTCTATGCCAATGCCAACTTCCCGGGGGTGCCTGTGGAGGCCATGGCCATCACGGCTGCCAATGCGCGCGGACAGGTGAACGAACCGGTGAAACCCTGCGGGGCTTGCCGGCAGGTCCTCCTCGAAACCGAAGCCCGCTACAGCCACCCGATCAGGATGATTCTTGACGGGAAAAAAAGGATCCAGGTTTTCAACGGGATAGACGATCTGCTTCCCTTCAGCTTCAAACCCGCATCCCTCAAAGGTTAACCGGCTTCACCCCCGTACTCCACTTCCGTACTCCATTGTCAGACGCACTGCCGTAAACACCGCCCCTGACTTCACTGTCAGGCGCACTGCCAGGAACCCATGTTCCCCTGACTCCCCTGTCCGGGGCTCCCCGGAGCCGACCAGGCCCCCGGCGGATTTCTTTTTCCCTTCTGATGTGGGCAGGGCCGCAGTCCCGGCCATGAAGAAGGCTTCCTCTCCGGGTTCAGATCAGCGGTGAGGAGTGGTGGTCTCCGGGAAGAGGTTTTTCCTGTCGGGGTTCTTCTCCTGTAAGTTGCAGAAAGGCGTTCCACAGCGGATCGTTGGGAGGGGCAGCTGTAATCACCACCGGTTGCTTTCTCACCGGATGGATGAATTCCACTCTCCGGGCATGGAGGTGGATGCCTCCGTCGGGATTGGAACGCGGGAATCCGTACTTAAGGTCCCCTTTGATGTGGACGCCAATTTTTGCCAGCTGCGCCCTGATCTGGTGGTGACGTCCGGTCAGCAGCTCAATCTCCAGCAGGTGGTAGTGGTCGGAACTGGCCAGGGTCCGGTAGTTCAGGAGGGCGTGTTTGGCGTCAAAAGCCCTGAAGGTATGGGCGTAGGATTTGTTTTTATCGGGACTGCGGGAGATCCAGTGTTCCAGGGTTCCGGCAGGTGGTTCCGGGTGGTGGTCGACCACTGCCCAATAGATTTTGCGGATCTCCTCCCTGCTCTGGAACATCTTGTTGAAGCGGGCGAGGGTTTTAGAGGTGCGGGCCATCAGCACGATGCCGCTGGTGGGGCGGTCGATCCGGTGGGGCAGACCCAGGAAAACCTCCCCGGGTTTGTGGTATTTTTCCTTGAGGTAGGCTTTTACCTCATCCAGCAGGGGCGTATCACCCGTTTGGTCCACCATCACGATCTCCCCGCAGGCCTTGTTGACGGCTATAATGTGGTTATCTTCAAATATGATCTCCATAATTACAGCAAAATTAAGATTTACTCCGGAAATCATGAAGCCATCGTGTGCGTTTGCACCCCCGGGAGGGTGTTTTTGCATTGCGGCCCAAGAGATCAGGGAGGAGTTGTGTGGGGCTATGCGGGGCTGTCGTTTTGGCAGAAATCGTGACATGCCGTTCGTCCCACCCCTGGGGTTTATGCCAGAATTGCCAGCAATCCCCTCTCACGGGCTATGGCATAATCATTGCTTGAAGGAGGTAGTTTTCAAAGCATAAACATTTAAATTCAAAATAGAATGGGAAAAATTATTGGTATCGATTTGGGAACCACCAATTCATGTGTGGCCGTCATGGAGGGCAATGAGCCTGTGGTAATACCCAACAGTGAAGGGAAGCGGACCACCCCCTCCATTGTGGCTTTTGTAGAGAACGGGGAGAGGAAGATCGGTGATCCGGCCAAACGCCAGGCCATCACCAACCCCCGGAAAACCGTATACTCTATCAAGCGGTTGATGGGGGAGACCTTTGACCGTTGCGAAAAGGAGATCAAGCGGGTGACCTATAATGTGGTCAGGGGTGACAACAATACGCCGCGTGTGCAAATCGACGACCGGAAATATTCACCGCAGGAAATTTCGGCTATGGTTCTGCAGAAGATGAAAAAGACGGCCGAGGATTATCTGGGGCAGGAAGTGACCGAGGCGGTGATTACCGTGCCGGCCTATTTCAATGATTCGCAGCGCCAGGCTACCAAGGAGGCGGGTGAGATTGCCGGGCTGACGGTGCGCCGCATCATCAATGAGCCGACGGCGGCATCCCTGGCTTATGGCCTTGACAAGATGCACAAGGATATGAAGATTGCCGTGTTTGACCTGGGGGGTGGTACATTTGACATTTCCATCCTGGAGCTGGGCGACGGCGTCTTCGAGGTGAAGTCGACCGATGGGGATACCCATCTGGGGGGTGACGATTTTGACCAGACCATCATCGACTGGCTGGCTGCCGAATTCCAGAGCGAGGAAGGCGTTGACCTGCGGAAGGATCCCATGGCCCTGCAGCGCCTGAAGGAAGCGGCCGAAAAGGCCAAGATCGAGCTGTCGAGCACGACGCAGTCGGAGATTAACCTGCCCTACATCATGCCGGTGAACGGGATTCCGAAGCACCTGGTGAAAACGCTGACCCGGGCCAAATTTGAGCAGCTTGCCGACCAACTGATCAATGCGACCATCGAGCCCTGCCGCAAGGCCCTGAAGAATGCAGGGATGAGTGCTTCCGACATCGACGAGGTGATCCTGGTGGGAGGTTCCACACGTATTCCCGCGGTGCAGCAGAAAGTGGAAGAATTCTTCGGCAAGAAACCTTCAAAGGGGGTGAACCCCGATGAGGTGGTGGCCGTGGGCGCTGCCATCCAGGGTGGTGTGCTGACCGGTGAGGTGAAGGATGTGCTCCTGCTTGATGTGACGCCTCTTTCGCTGGGGATTGAGACGATGGGAGGGGTAATGACCCGGCTCATCGAATCCAATACGACGATTCCCACCAAGAAAACCGAGACTTTCACGACGGCTTCCGACAACCAGCCTTCGGTGGAGATTCACGTGCTGCAGGGAGAGCGGCCCATGGCTTCGGGCAACAAAACCATCGGCAGGTTCCATCTCGACGGTATTCCGCCGGCGCCGCGGGGAATACCCCAGATCGAGGTCACCTTTGACATCGACGCCAACGGGATTCTGCATGTGACGGCCCGTGACAAGGCGACCGGCAAGACCCAGTCGATCAGGATCGAAGCCTCATCGGGGCTCTCCGATGCCGAGATCAAAAGGATGAAGGACGAGGCGGCCGCCAATGCCGAAGCCGACCGTCAGGCCAAGGAGCGGGTGGAGAAGATCAACCAGGCCGACAGTCTGATTTTCCAGACCGAGAAGCAGCTGAAGGAGTTTGGCGATAAGATTCCTGCCGACAAAAAGCAGCCCATAGAGGCGGCGCTGGCCAACCTGAAGGAAGCGCATAAGAACCAGGATCTGGGGGCCATTGATGCGGCCATGGCCGAGCTGAACAATGTGTTCCAGGCGGCTTCGCAGGAGATGTACAACGCCTCCGGAGCCCAGGGAGGACCCCAGGGTGGCTATGCCGGCGGCCCGCAGGGCGATTTCACCGGCGGCCAGTCACAGCAGGGACAAGGCAACAGCCAGTCCAAACCCGACGGCGAAGTGACCGACGTGGATTTTGAAGAAGTGAAGTAAATGCCCGCGAAAAGCATTTGCTAAAAATATTAAAACCGCTGTATATGAATTTTATACAGCGGTTTTTTTTTGTTTGTAAAGGGCAGAAACCAACTCTTAAGATTACTTTTTTAGCCTGGCCGGACAACTAAATATCACATTTCAGGCAATATAGATTGTTTATTGCCGGTTATGTGATATATTTGTGTGTATACATTAAAGATGATAACAACAAAGGACATATTAAATTTTGCCATTACCCGGAAACGCTTTACCCGGAAAGAATTGACCGACTATTTAAAAAGTCAGGTCAAAGACGATTCACTAAGTTCCTTATCCGAACAACTGGACCGGCTTTTAAAATCCAATCATTTGGTTCGGTTAGAACGTGGCGTTTACAGCTTGTCCGGCGCTTCAAAAAATATTTTTATTCCGTTTCTTTCAAACGAACTCATGCAACTAAATCTGAGACTCAGAGCAAAGTTTCCGTTTGTCAATTATTGTGTGTGGAGCAGCCAATCCATTGCTCCTTACATGCATCACATTCCATTCCTGAATTACACCTATGTTGATGTGGACCGCGATGTAACCGAAGCAGTTTTCGATTTACTGAACAGTGACAGCTTAGTTCGTGTTTTTTTGTGCCCAAGCCAGAATGATTTCAGCCGTTACATTTCGGGGAACGAATCGGTGATAGTTCGTCCATTAATTTCCGAAGCGCCGTTACAGACCATACAAGGATTTAGTGCTCCTACCATTGAGAAGATTTTGGTAGATGTGGCCGGAGACCTGGAGTTTGATTTCCTGCAGGGCGCAGAAATTTCATATTTCTACCGGAATGTTGTACAGCGCCACAACATCAGTAAAAGCAAACTCCTGCGATACGCAACCCGTCGTGGCCGACGCCTGCAAGTCGAACAATTGTACCTGAATTCATTATGATACACCCCGATAGCCGCAGCATAGAATGGATGCATAAAGTTGCTGCAGAAAACAATTTTAAAGACATCGCGCTAATTGAGAAAACCATTCGTGCCTTTTCATTGCTCGAATCGTTGGTTCGCTCGGGTTGCCCCTTTGTTTTCAAAGGAGGTACATCACTGATGTTACATCTCAATAGCGCCCGGAGGCTATCGATTGACATCGACATTATTTGTCCGCCCGGAACCGACATCGAACTATATATACATCAGTTTGCGCACGAATATGGCTTCGAAGAAGTGCAGCTCGTTGAACGCCAGAGCGCCCGAAATATACCCAAAAGCCACGCCAAGTATTTTTACCAGGTAAGTTATTATACCAACACGGATGTGGGAAATATTCTGCTTGACGTATTGTTCGAAGATGTGCATTACAGTAAGGTGGAGCAACTGCCCATTGTCAGCCGTTTTCTAAAAAACGAAGGAGAGCCATTTCTGGTAAATGTGCCGGGCAGTGCCGATTTATTGGGCGATAAACTCACAGCATTCGCACCTAATACTACCGGAATACCCTATTTCAAAGGCGAAAAGAACTGCTCCATGGAGATAATCAAGCAACTGTTTGATGTTGCTTCGCTGTTCGACATCACCAATGATTTGACGGTGGTTTCCGAAACCTTCCGCAAGTTTGCTGCCGTTGAACTAGGTTACCGTGGACTCGATCCCGAGAATATCCAACAGGTACTCGACGACATTTTTCAAACTTCACTTTGCATCTGTATGCAGGGAACGGCCGATGCCGAGAATTTCAAATTATTACAGGATGGTATCCGGCGTATTCAGAGTTTTATCCACAGCGAAAAATACAGGATTGAAAGCGCTACTGTGAATGCCTCAAAAGCAGCCTATTTGTCAACGCTAATGGCTAAAGGGATAGCAAAAGTAAATCATTTCGACCCTGATAACATAGAATCCCTTCGCGATGCTACTATTCCGGAACCTTTACCCAACCGGTTGAACCGGCTAAAGCGTACCAATATTGAAGCATTTTTCTACTGGAATGAGATTGGAAGGCTGGCTGCAGGCTAAACTATGTTCAGTATTTAAAATTGAATTGTCAATAAGTATATATTATGATTATTTTTAGATCTGTTAAGTAACCCAATAATGGCTAAGAAGCAATATATAACCAAAGAACTGACGCTCGAACAGATACTCTGGAATTGCCGCGATATTTTGCGCGGAAAAGTTGAAAAAGCTGATAACCGAAATGCGGTGCTCTCTCTATCGTTTCTGAAGTTTGCCGGAGATAAATTTCTCAACCGGAGAGATGAAATCATCGAAGAATTGAAAAAAGAGGACTTCGCTGAAGAAATGCTCATAGCACTTTCTGATAGTCCGGCAGCTTATACCAAAGTGAATGTGTTTTACCTGCAACAACATTGCCGTTAGTCATATATTGTCGAGAAGGCAGGCGATGCCACCATTGCCCATATTCTCGATACGGCCATGGCAGATATTGAAGCACAGAACCCACAACTGGCAGGAGCTTTGCCACAAAAGTTCTTTACTTCGCTACGCGTCGAAACCAAAACGCTCAAATCTTTGATTGACGAAATCAATAAAATCTCCTCCGAACGTTTTCAAGAAAAAGACTTAATAGGCCGGGTTTACGAATACTTCTTACAGGAGTTTTCCATTGACGAGCGAAAAGACAAAGGCGAATTTTACACGCCCAAATGTATTGTTGAACTGATTGCCGAACTGCTAGAACCTTATCAGGGGAAAATTTACGACCCCTGTTGTGGTTCGGGCGGCATGTTTGTACAATCCATGAAATTTGTGGAAGCCCACGGAGGCAATACCTCAAATATCAGCGTTTACGGGCAGGAAAGCACCCCGAGTACTTATCGGCTGGCCAAAATGAACCTTGCTATTAGAGGTATTTCGCACAATTTGGGAAAAGAAGCGGTAAGCACCTTCTCCAACGATCAGCACAAAGATTTGAAGGTCGATTTTATAATGGCAAATCCCCCCTTTAATCTGAAAAAGTGGCGCGGCGAGGATGAGTTGACCACCGATGTACGATGGAGCGGCTATGCTACGCCTCCGGTAAGCAATGCTAACTATGCCTGGATTTTACACATGCTTTCCAAACTCGATGTTACCGATGGGATTGCTGGTTTCCTGCTGGCAAACGGAGCATTGGGTGCTGATGCCGAAGAAATCAAAATAAGAAAACAACTCATTAAAAACGACAAAGTGGAAGCCATTATCGTACTTCCGCGCGAAATGTTTTACTCAACCGATATAAGTGTAACCCTCTGGATTCTGAACAACAACAAACGGGCAGGCATACGGAATGGCCGCCAGTTGCGGAGCCGCGAACACGAAATTCTGTTTGTTGACCTCCGCACCTGGAACCAGAACATTTATGAGAAAAGCTACGTCTATTTCACACATGAACAGATCTTAGCGGTTAAAAAGATTTACAATGATTTTCAAGCAGTTGACCGCCCCGAAAAGTACGGGCAGCCAGAGTTGTACCGTGCTGTAAAACTCGACGAAATCAAAAAGAAAAAATACTCGCTCGTGCCCAGCCAATATATCGAATTTATCGACCACGATTTGGAGATTGACCACGAAGCTGAAATGCAACGCATTCAGGCCGATTTAAAAGAGCTGATGAAACGTGAAAAGCTCAGTCAAACCCAACTGTTAAACGCCTTTATAAACCTCGGATAAGGGATTGAATGAAGCATTGTTGGGGGAATTGATTGAACCTTGTTATGATAACAATAGTGGCGAATTGTATGGGTTGAGTTCTGTTAAAGGCATTTCTATTATGAAGTGCTTTATAGAAACAAAAGCTAACATGGAAGGTGTTTCATTAAAACCTTACATCCTTGTAGAACCCAATAGTTTTGCTTATGTGCCAACTACCTCACGTAATGGAGGGAAAATTACAATTGCCTTTAATCAAACACCAGAAACATTTATAGTTTCTTCTTCTTATCAAGTTTTTAAAGTAATAGATACAACTCGATTAATACCCGATTATCTGCATATCTGGTTACAGCGGGAAGAATTTGACCGCTATGCCCGTTTTAATTCATGGGGGAGTGCGCGAGAAGTCTTTTCATTTTCAGACATGTGCAACATATCGTTAAAACTCCCTTCTCTCGAAATTCAGCAAAAAGCCGTTGATGCTTATAAAGCCCTTCAGACGAACCTGGCAGCCTACACCGATGGAATCGATGATTTAAAACTGACCTGTCAGGCGTATATCGAAAAATTGGCCAAAGAATTTCCGGCTGAGGAAATTGGCGAATACATTGAACCTTGTAGCGAAAATAACACTGCGGAGAAATATGGATTGGATGCCCTAAAAGGGATTTCAATCCAGAAATGCTTTATCGAAACTAAAGCAAATATGGAAAACGTTTCGTTGAAACCGTATGTTTTGGTAGAGCCTGATGCATTTGCTTTTGTTCCAACTACTTCAAGAAACGGAGAGAAAATAACGATTGCATTGAATCATAGTTCTGACACCTATATTGTTTCCTCCTCTTATGAAGTTTTTAAAGTCAAATATTTTGAACAATTAGTGCCAGAATACCTGTTTTTGTGGCTCAGTCGCCCAGAGTTTGACCGCTATGCACGTTACAACTCGTGGGGGAGTGCCCGTGAGGTTTTTTCTTATGCCGATATGTGCCAGGTGAAAATTCCGATTCCACCAAAAAAAATGCAGCAAAGTATTGTAGATATATACCACGCTCAATACGAGCGTCAGAGAATTGCCGAAGAACTAAACCAAATACTGAAAGAAAGTTGCCCGGTGTTCATCCGGCAAAGCCTTTCGAACTAACCGAAACCCAAACCGCATATGAAAACCTTTAGCGAATCCGAGTTTGAGGATGCCTTTATTGAGCTTTTAACCCAGAACGGCTGGGATTACACCAACGGCGAAACCATCCACCGCCGCCCTCAGGATGTATTGCTCGAAGATGATTTGCGCACCTATATAAATGCCCGGTACAAAAACGAGCATTTAACCGAAAAGGAGCTGCAAACCATCATCACTAGCGTGAAGTACGAAAACGAACCATCACTTTTTCAAACAAACCGCAACATCTTCAACCTCATTTGTTCTGGTTTTTATTTGCCGCGCGACAATGCCGATTTACCGAACCTGCTTATTACATACATTGATTTCGAACAACCCGAAAACAATGAGTTTCGCTGTGTAAACCAGTTTACGGTTGTCAACATCGCCGAGCGCCGTCCCGATATTTTATTGTTTATCAATGGCATTCCCATGCTGATTATCGAGTTGAAAAGTGCTATAAAGGAGGAAACCACCATTGAAGATGCCTGGAAGCAAATACATTACCGCTACACACGCGATATCCCAATCTTGCTGCGGTACTGTTTTCTTTCTGTAATTTCCGATGGTGCCAATGCCCGCCTCGGTACCATTTTCACCCCTTACGAGTATTATTATGCCTGGAAGAAGGTGAATAACGAAGATCCTACCTCAACCGGTATTGGCGAAATAATTACACTGGTTCGTGGCGCTTTGGCTGCTAAAAGGCTCCTCGAAATTATCCGCGACTATGTGTATTATCCCGACCCTTCGTTGTCGAAAGAAATGGAGATAGTTTGCCGCTACCCTCAGTTTTTTGCCACACGTCTGCTATTCGATAACATTCGCCGCCATTTAAAAACCGAAACATTGGTCAAGGCTTTAGATGTAGGTGAGGCCGATGGTAAAGGTGGAACCTATTTTGGTGCTACCGGTTGCGGGAAAACCTATACCATGTTGTTCTTATCCCGGCAACTCACTTTGCGCGACAACAATTCATTCGGCAATCCTACCATTGTAGTCATAACCGATCGTGAGGATTTGGAAACACAAACCTCCAAACTGTTCTGTGCTTCAACCAAATACCTCAATGAAGACAGCGTTCGGGCTATTGAAAGCAGGCAGGACTTGAAAAATGAGTTGGGGAGCCGTCAGAGTGGCGGAGTTTTTATAACCACCATCCAGAAATTTTGTTCCGAAACCGGCTTACTTTCCAGCCGTTCAAATATCATTTGTATTTCTGACGAGGCGCACCGCTCGCAAATTAATACGGGCAGTAAACTCACCATATCGGATGAAAAAGGGGTTCAAACTTCATATGGTTTTGCCAAATACCTGCATGACTCCTTTCCAATGGCAACTTACGTTGGCTTTACCGGAACGCCAATAGACGAGACCATCCATGTTTTTGGAGGAATTGTGGATACCTATACCATGAAACAATCATATGAAGATGGTATTACGGTGCCCATTGCCTATGAACCACGTTTGGCCAGGGTATTGCTCAACGAACAGCAGGCGAAAGATATTGAAATGTATTATCGCCAGTGCGAAGAGGAAGGCTCAACCGAAGAGCAGGTCGAAAAGAGCAAGAATGCAATGAGCCAGATGACCAAAATCCTGATGCATCCGGAACGCCTGCGAAAACTGGCTGCCGATATGGTTCAACACTACAAGAAGCTCTGTGCTGAAAAACCGAAGGTGGTGCAAAAAGCCATGATTGTTTGTGCCGACCGCACCATTGCTTACTTACTGCATAGTGAGATAAAAAAAATACGCCCGCAGTGGTTTGAAGCGAGGAGATGCCAGGATGAATCGCTTTTGACAAAAGAGCAACTGAATAAATTAATCCCTCTGCCGTTGGTCAACATCGTCGCTACACGCGATAAGGACGACCCAGAAGAAATGTACGACCTTTTAGGTGATAAAAAGTTCCGTTCCCTGCTGGATGACCAGTTCAAAAACGACAACTCCAATTTTAAAATAGCCATCGTGGTCGATATGTGGAGCACTGGTTTTGATGTCCCTTCTCTTGCGGTTATGTACATCGACAAACCGTTGCAGCGCTACACTCATTCAGACTATTTCGCGTGTAAACCGGGTGTACCCGGGGAAAGATAGTGGATTGGTAGTCGATTACATTGGAATCAAAGAGAACATGATGAAAGCCATCAAGCAATATGGTGGTGAAGGTGGTGGTAGCATCGAGGACCTCGAAGCCACCCTGAAAATTACACGCAACCACATTGAACTGGCCGGAAACATGCTGCACGGTTTCGATGCCTCAGACTTCTTTAAAAACAAGAATGCCCTTGCCCGGCTTCATTGCCTCAACAGGGCGACCGAATTTGTTATGTCGGTTCAGGAAAACCAGTTACGGTACATGGACATTACCAAACGACTGAAAGCATCTTATGAAATTTGTTTCCCTTCCGGCTTACTGACTGATGATGAAACGGAAAAGGCACAGTTCTATTTGGCTATCCGGTCAATAATCTACAAGCATACGAAAGGTTATGCACCCGATGCCGAAACCATGAACCGGCATGTGGAAGAAATGGTGAAACAGGCCATCTCGTGCAATGGAGTGGAAAACATCGTAAATGCTTCCGAAGCCGAAAGTATTTTTAGTGAAGAATTCGAGAAAAAGTTGGATGATGTCAAAATGCCAATGACAAAATTCAACGCACTGTTAAAACTGCTCAAAAAATCAATTAATGATTACCGTCGCAAGAATAGAACGCAGGCCAACCAATTTGATGAAATGTTGAAGAGGGTAGTGGAACGATACAATAACCGCGACAATCTGGTTTTCACCAATCAGGTAGTTGGCGATTTTGTCGATTCCCTTTCGGATGAATTGATGAATATCTTTACACAACTTGAAGACGATAAGAAGTCATTTGTGAAATTGGGTATTTCTTTCGAGGAAAAAGCGTTTTACGATATTCTGATTCGTGTTCGCGATACCCACGAATTTGACTACTCCGACGACAAATGTATTGTGCTTGCCAAAGCTATTAAAGATTTGGTGGACGATAAAGCGGAATATGTCGACTGGTCAACCCGGAGCGACATTAAAGATTCCTTGCGATGGGATTTAACCAAATTGCTCTACAAAAACGGCTACCCACCACAATGGGATGAAGAAGTATTTACTCAGGTATTGGAACAAGCGGAAAATTTTAAAAAATATTGTGACTAATTTCATTTGTAAACCAGATAATTAAGGAGTTGGAGTTTAAGTGGACGTAGGTGAAGATGTAAGATTGCATCGGCTAATGAGCCGAAAAATCAGTAAGAACGGCATAAAGAATCGTCCTTGTTTGAGCGAGGAGCGAGCGAGACTGGACGATCTGGGATTTGCTGAAAAGCTCAGACCATTTTAGTTTTTATAGTTGGACACCCGTTTGAATCAAGCAGGCTACATCTTTTTTTCCTCATACTCGATTGGGGGTCAGGGGCATTTACCGGCTTTGGATGTGCTGGTCGGGGGTGACAGGCGTGGACCGGAGAAGAAAGAGGGTATCGAGGGCGTTTACCCTGGTGTGGGGGAGGAGGTATTCCAGGGTGAGGTTGTTAATCCAGACGTGGGAAAGGGGGGTGATCTCCGGGGGCGGGAATTCACCCGGGGGCATCCGGTCGACCACCTCGCGCGTGGTGAGCACCCAGTTACCGGGGGTACGCATCCTTCCGAAAAGTTCCAGATCGTTGACCAGCTGCCTTACCGGAGTTTTTGAGTAGAAGAAAAGCTCATGGGAGAAATAGTTGTAGTTGCCCAATTGTTCCTTTGGGCCGGCCTGGGTGTTGAAGATGGCGGCGGCTTTTACCGATGCCTGGTCATTGAAGATGTGAGGTGCCACGTGGCTGTTGATGAAAAGGTTGAGGGCGATGGCCATGGCCAGGGAGGGGATCAGCAGGCGGGTGGCGGGGCTGCCTCCCTGTATCAGGGGGTGCAGGGCTGCCAGGAAGAAGGGTACTGTCAGGAGGCCCATCCAGGCCCGCTGAAAGGGAAACAGCCAAAAGAGCAGCGCCAGCAGAAGGATCCCGGTGAGGGCGGCCACACCGGTTTGCACCGGCAGAAGCCATCTGAAAAGGAGTTGTTTTGGCTCCCGGAGCAGGGCCGTGAGCATCCGGCCTGTCACCACAGAAAAGAGGGGCACCAGGATATAGATGTAATTGGGCAGTTTGCCGTGGGCCAGCGAAATGATGAGCAGGTACACCCAGATGCCCCAGAAAAGGAACCACCCGGGTTCATCCATGCGGCGCAGGAACAGCGCTCTCCATTGCAAGGCAAGGGCGGTAAGCAGCAGGAAGGTCCAGGGAGCGTACAGATAAAGGAGATTGGAGAGGTAAAAGAGATAGTTGGAGTCTTTGCTGACCAGGGTGCCCTGGATTCTCCCCACGTTATTGTCCCAGAAAAAAAACCGGATGCCTTCCATGCCGAACTGGTTATAGAGGCCGGCCAGAGCCGGGAGGATCAGGATTATGGGGATCAGCAATCCGGCATACCAGCGGAAGTCCAGGACTCTTTTTCCCTGGCCGGAAAAGAGCATACAGCCCAGGAGTGCCGTGGCGGGAACGGCGGCTCCCACCGGCCCTTTGGTGAGCATGGCCAGTCCCAGCCCGGTAAACCCCCACACCAGATGGTGTGTTTTCTTATTTTTCAGGAAGAGGTAAAACTGCCAGAGGCTGAACGTGACCAGGCTCTGCAACAGGGTGTCGGTATGGATGTCCATGTTATAGAGGAAGCTGATCTGGGAGCTGGCGGTGAGAAGGGCGGCCAGCACTCCGGTTTTCTGGTCATAGAGGGCGCTGCCCAGTTTAAAGGTAAAGAAGATTCCGGCGAAGGAAAAGAGCAGGAGGGGCAGTTTGAAGGCCAGGTCGGAGATGCCGAAAAGATGAAAAGAGAGTGCGCTGAGCCAGAAGAGAAGGGGAGGTTTCTGGACATAGGGTTCTCCGTGGATTTTCAGGTTGATAAACTCTCCGGTGTCGTAGATTTCACGGGCCAGGGCGGCATATTTGCTGGCATCGCGGGTGACATGGACGAAAAGGCCGGCGGCATAGGCCGCTACTCCCGCCACCAGCAGGAAGAGAAGAATGCCCCGGCTACGGGGGGGCAATAAACGCGATATAATGGCCTGAATGCCCATGGTCATGCCAAAAGTAACGCTTTTTCGTCACTTCCCGCTACAAGCTTCCGGGCCGGCAGGATGACCTCATTTTTGCTATCTTTGCTCAAAAAGCGCAGTCATGAAGCTTTGGGAAAAAGGAATAAGTGCTGATGCGGCCATAGAGGCTTTTACGGTAGGCCGCGACCGGGAGCTGGACCTCTTGTTGGCCCCTTTTGACATTTTGGGGTCGATGGCCCATGTGATCATGCTGGAGTCGGTAGGGTTGGTGACGCGTGAGGAACTGGCCCGGCTCCACGCGGCCCTGCGGGAGATGTACGACCATGCGGCGGGCCCGGGAATGGTCATTGAGGAAGGGGTGGAGGATATCCATTCCCAGGTGGAACTGATGCTCACCCGGCAGCTGGGCGATACGGGAAAGAAAATCCACAGCGGGCGCTCCCGCAACGACCAGGTGCTGGTCGACCTGAAGCTTTTTATGCGTGACCGCATTGGGGAGCTGGCGGATAAAACCAACCGCCTGGCCGGGGAATTCCTCGCCAGGAGCAACCAATATAAAGAGATCCTGATGCCGGGGTATTCCCATTTGCAGGTGGCCATGCCCTCCAGCTTCGGCCTCTGGTTCGGGGCCTGGGCCGAAAGCCTGGCCGACGACCTCCTGTTCCTGCAGGGAGCCTTCCGGATCGTCAACCAGAACCCCCTGGGTTCCGCCGCCGGTTATGGATCTTCATTTCCGCTCGACCGGACCATGACCACCCGGTTGCTGGGATTCGAGGACCTCAGCTACAATGTGGTCTATGCCCAGATGGGACGCGGCAAGTCAGAACGGGTCGTCAGTTTCGCCCTGGCCAACCTGGCCGCCACCCTCTCCAAATTCGCCTTTGACGTATGCCTCTACATGAGCCAGAATTTCAATTTCGTCTCCCTGCCCGACGAACTGACCACCGGCTCCAGCATCATGCCCCATAAGAAAAACCCCGACGTCTTTGAGCTGATCAGGGGCAAATGCAATAAAATTCAGGGATTACCCTACCAGCTGACCCTTATCTCCAATAACCTCCCCTCGGGATATTTCCGTGATTTGCAGGTGATGAAGGAGGTGTTGCTGCCCGCATTCGGGGAACTGGGCGAATGTCTCGACATGGCTCTGTATGCCCTGCAAAACATCAGGGTCAACCCCTCCATACTCGACGATAAGAAATATGATTATCTCTTCACCGTGGAAGCCGTCAACCGGCTGGTACTGGCTGGGATGCCCTTCCGTGATGCCTACAGGGAGGTGGGGCGCCAGGTCACCGAAGGGGAATTCTTTCCCGTGAAAACGGTGGAGCACACCCATGAGGGAAGCATCGGCAACCTCTGTCTGGAGGAGATCACCCGTAAAAAGGAGGAAGCCTTCGCCGGTTTCAGGTTTGAACAAAGCCGCCTGGCCATATATAAGCTGCTGAATTACCCTCTCCCTGCATCGTGAGAAATCGCCATCTCCCAAGATTCATCTCGCCTGATTCATCGCTCCTGGTTCATCTCCTCTGATTCATCGCTACATAGCGCGAAAGACCGCTTCAGGAGCCCATACCCCGCCTCTTATCGGGTCGCTGGCAGGAGAAGGTCAGGATTGCTCTGCGCCGGCTCCCGGGGCAACTCGCGGAGGTGGGTCAATCCCCGCCGAATTCCATCAGATAGGCTTTGATAAAACCGTCAAGTTCTCCGTCGAGGACGGCCTGGGCATTCCCCGTCTCATAGCCTGTTCGCAGATCCTTGACCATTTTGTAGGGTTGTAACACATAGGAGCGGATTTGGGATCCCCATTCGATCCTCTTTTTATTGGATTCGATTTCCTGGATTTTCTCCCTTCTTTTCCTCAGTTCGATCTCATAGAGCTGCGATTTGAGCAGGCGCAGGGCATTTTCCTTGTTGGTCAGCTGGGAGCGGCTTTCAGTATTTTCTATGATGATGCCGCTGGGGGCATGGCGCAGGCGCACTCCCGTTTCCACCTTGTTGACATTTTGTCCGCCGGCGCCGCTGCTGCGGAAGGTATCCCAGGTGATGTCGCCCGGGTTGACTTCGATTTCGATGGTATCGTCGACCAGGGGGGCCACAAAGACCGATGTAAAGGAGGTTTGTCTTTTGTTCTGGGCATTGAAGGGCGAAAGGCGCACCAGCCGGTGGACCCCATTCTCGCTCTTGAGGTAGCCATAGGCGTAATCCCCCTCGAACTCCACGGTACAGCTTTTAATACCGGCCTCATCTCCGGGCTGCATATCCATCATTTTTACCGCATAGCCGTTTTGTTCTCCCCAGCGGGTATACATCCGCAGGAGCATGCTGGCCCAGTCGTTGCTTTCGGTGCCTCCGGCCCCGGCGTTGATCCTGAGTACCGCTCCCAGGCGATCTTCCTCATTGCGGAGCATGTTGCGGGCTTCCAGTTTCTCAATGGCTTCCACCGCTTCGGCATAGGCCTGGTCCACTTCTGCCGCGCCGGCCTCCCCGGCTTCATAAAACTCCCACAAAACCAGAAAATCATCGGTGATCCGGTTCACCTCTTCAAAGCCTGTGGTCCAGCTCTTTATGGTGCGGATCACCCGCATCTGGGTTTCCGCTTCCCTGGGATTGTTCCAGAACCCGGGATCCCGGGTCTTCAGTTCTTCTTCTTCGAGTTGTGTCAGTTTTCCATCGTAGTCAAAGATGCCTCCTCAGCGCGTTCCTGCGCTGTACAAGGTCACTGACCTGTTCCTTTAAGACCATGTGTCTGATTTTTTAAATTCTGAGGGGCAAAGGTAACAACTTTTTGATAAGGCCTGCGGCGTGCCCTGGCCAGAAAGCCCGGAATGATGGGCCCTGCGCAGGTCACCGGGGGAGTGACCTGCCGGAATTGCTCAGCCGAGGGCCTCCTCGAGGTGCCGGTGAATCAAGTCGGGTTCAAAGCCCCTGCCCTGGGTAAAACGGATCACCTGGGCCATCTTCTGGTATTTCTCCACCTTTTTAAGCCCTTTGGCTTTCTCCTTCATGGTTTTGACCAGCAATGCCACATAGGCTTCATTATCAATAGAGTCCAGTCCGGCCCTGATCTCCTTGTCGCCGATCCCTTTCATCTTCAGGTAATATCTGATCTTGACCCTTCCCCATTTGTTGATTTTGAATTTTTCGCCGGCGAAGCTGATGGCATACCGTTCATCGTTGAGGAAGTTCTCTTTTTCCAGTTTGGCGATGATATGTTCTTCGGCCAGGGAGTTTGCCCCCAGCGCCCTGATCTTTTTGCGGATATCGGCCACACACTGTTCCGAGCGGCTGCAGAGGGCCGCCATTTTCCGGTAGATCTCAAGATCCTGTTTTTCCTCGTTTTCCATTTTGCCCGGTTGTCGGTGAAAAGGGAAGCGTGTCCATCACCACCCGATGGGATATTCCCGACGTTAAAATTAAGGATTATGTTCCTATCTACCAAAACGGAGGGAGTCTCTTCGGTCACAGACGTCAAAAATCGATTATATTTGCTGGTAACTAAAAAAACATGAACTATGGGATTTCTGATTTTACTCGGACTGGTTGTTCTGGTTGTTTTCTGGGTGATGGGCCTGTACAACCGGATGGTCCGGCTTCGCAACAACCGTCAGAATGCATTTGCCGACATTGACGTTCAACTGAAGCAGCGGCATGATCTGGTGCCACAGTTGGTGGAGGTGGTCAAGGGGTATGCCAAGCATGAGATGGAGCTTCTCACCCGGATCACGGAAGCGCGGTCGGCTGCCATGGGAGCTTCCACCATTGACCAGAAAATTGCGGCTGAAAGCCAGCTCTCCTCGGCCCTTCAGGGATTAAAGGTGCAGGTGGAGGCCTACCCTGACCTCAAGGCCAACCAGAATTTTCTCCAGTTACAGGAGGAACTGAGCGATATCGAAAACAAGCTGGCTGCCGCCCGAAGGTTCTTCAATGCGGCGACCACCGAATACAACAACGCCATTGAAGTCTTCCCGGCCAACCTGATCGCCGGGCCTTTCGGATTCCGCAGGGAAACCCTCTTTGATCTGGGCACCGAAAGAGCCGAAGCCGAGAAACCCCCTAAAATCCAGTTTTAACACCAGGGCAGGTGCAATACGTCGGAATACAATCTCAAATCAGGAAAAATAACCTGAACTCGGTGCTGATGCTGGTGGCCTTTCCCCTGCTTCTGCTGGGCATGGTTTACGTTTTTCTTTTTTTCTCCACTCCGCAGGGAGGAGGTGTTCCGGTGGGTTCCACCTTTGCGGGAGTGGCCCCCCTGGTGATTGCCGCCACCCTGATCTGGTTCGCCGTAGCCTGGTTCTTCCATACTTCCATCATACAGCAGGCGACCGGCTCCAGGCCTCTGGAGCGGAGAGAAAACAAACGGGTCTACAACCTGGTCGAGAATCTCTGTATTTCCACTGGAATGGCCATTCCCCGCATTTTCATCATCGAAGACGATTCCCTGAATGCCTTTGCCAGCGGCATCAGCGACCGCACCTACGCGATCTCCCTGAGCCGGGGGATCATCAACCAACTGGAAGATGACGAACTGGAGGGGGTGATCGCCCATGAGCTGACCCATATCCGGAACAGGGATGTCAGGCTGCTGATCATTTCGGTCATTTTTGTGGGGATTTTTTCCTTCATTGCCAACATGGTTTTCAGGAGCGCCCGTTTCGGGAGTTTCGGGAACCGGGGGAAAAACAACGCTCCCGTATTGCTGGTGGCCCTGGCGGTGTCAGGGGTAGCCTATCTGATCAGCCTGGTGTTGCGGTTCGGGATCTCCCGTTCGCGCGAATACATGGCCGATGCCGGTGCCGCGGAGATCACCCGCAAACCTTGGGCCCTGGCGGGAGCCCTGCGGAAAATCTCAGGCGACCCCCTCATTGAGGCGGTTAAAAGCAGGGATGTTTCACAGATGTTCATCGAGAATCCACAATTGGTCAATAAGGAGTTTTCCATTGACCGGGTTTTTGCCACCCATCCGCCCATTGAAAAGCGGATCAGATTACTGGAGCAATTCGCAGGATGAGGTTGCTGCAGTTGTTTAATACGAAGCGAATATTTATGAGGAGAGGAATCGTCACGATGGCCCTGATGGTGTGGGGTTTGTCGCTATGGGCTGCGGAAGTGGGCTACGAGGAGGCTTTGCATCGTGCGGAGCGTTTTTTTGCGGAACTGGATGGGGGTGCGGCCCTCAAGTCGGGGCGTGCGGTGCAATGCGACACCTTTGTGACCTGGCCTGTCCGATATCCCGCTCCGCTCAAGTCGGCTCCCCGGCAGCGGGAGACGGCCTTTTACATTTTCAACCGGCTGGATCGCCCCGGATTTGTCATTCTTTCGGCGGAAAGCAGCGTGAAAGAGGTGCTGGCCTGGTCGGCCACTTCTGACATCTGTGCCCTTCCTCCGCAACTGGAGGCCCTGTTGTCGCAGTATGCCCTGGAAACCGGCCTGGCCCGTGCTTATGGAATCACTTCCCCGGAAACAGTGCAGGGGGCAGCTGCGGAACCCCTGCTGAAGGATATCCGCTGGAACCAGAATCCCGATCCCTTCAACACCCTATGCCCCTATGATGAGGCTACCGGAAGAATTTGCCCTGCGGGGTGCGTGGCCACAGCCATGGCCCAGGTCATCTATTACTGGAAGTATCCCCGGGTAGGCACAGGAAGCTTCGGCTATACCTCCCCCTACGGATACCTGAGTGCCGACTTCGGGAAAGCCGAATACCGCTACGAGGAGATGGCCGACGCTCCCTGGCCGGGCGTCCCCAATCCCGAGATTGCCGAACTCACTTATCATTGCGCCGTAGCCGTGGAAATGATTTTCGGCCCTTACAGCAGTTCCACCTATGCCGGGCAGGTGACCGGAGCCCTGGAGAAATATTTCAAATACAGGAAGCCCACGCAGGCCAACCGCTCGGTCTATTCTCAGGAGGCATGGAGAAACCTGATCATGAATGAGATCAACGCCCGCCGGCCGGTCATTTACAGCGCCCTCGATCCTTTGGATCCCGCGGTGCCCGGAGATGTGGCCGCTGGCCATGCCTTTGTGGTGGATGGCTATGACAGTGAGGGGCTTTTCCATATCAACTGGGGCTGGGGCGGTTGCTCTGATGGCTATTACAGCCTCGACCTGATCAACCCTTCCGACTGTGCCCAACAATACACTTACAGCCATTCCCATATGGTCATTGCGGGAATTGAGCCGGTGACCGATTTCGAATGTCTTCTGTCGGTGGAAAAGACGCAGGTCACCTTTCCGGTGACAGGGGGTGCCGACTCCCTTGAGATCAGGGCCAATGCAGGCTGGGCGGTGACCACCGATGCCTGGTGGCTGAGCATTGCGCCGCGTGAGGGGCAGGGAAATGCCACTCTCGTGATTGAAGCGCGTGCCAATGCCGGTTTTCTGGGGCGCAGCGGAAAGGTAACCGTCAAGGGGTGCGGCCTTACCCATGAAATCAGGGTGGTACAGGACGGTACCTGTGCGATGGAACCTTCCACCGGAGAACTCTTCTTTGAGGTTGGTGCCGGCAGCCAGAGTTTTACCCTCCGTTCGACCGCTTCCTGGATGATCACTTCCGGGGAAGCCTGGATCGGGGTGTCGCCCGATATGGGAAACGGCGACGAAACCATCACGGTGACCGTCACCGGAAATGAAGGAGGCGTGGCCCGGAGCGGTTCCCTGGAAATCACCGGCTGCAGTGTGACCAAGCGGGTGGAAGTCAGTCAGGAAGGTTCCTGTTACCTGGTTCCCGGAGCACACAGTGTGGAGCTGGGCGCCGCAGGGGGGACCGCTTCCGTGGAGATCTTATCAAACGGGGAGTGGCATGCCGAAACCTCCGACACCTGGATTTCCCTGGAGCCGGCATCGGGTGACGGGGACAGGGTTCTGCTCATCGGGGCGGCCGGAAATGAAGGGCAGTCGAAGCGTACGGGAACGGTAACCCTCAGGGGGTGCGGAATTGCGCGGACCATCCAGGTCACGCAGCAGGGGGCCTGTTCTCTGGAGGTGCTCCCCCTGGCGCTCGAGTTTTCACCGGCGGCCTCCGACCGTTATGTGACCGTATCCACAGGGAACAGCTGGAAAGCCACCACCGCCGAGACCTGGATCACCCTCTCTCCCGCCTCGGGCGAGGGGACGGCCATGCTCCGGATTTCCGTGACCGAAAACAAGGGATCTGCAGCCCGCAACGGCGTGGTGCTGGTGAATGGCTGCGGAACCGTCTATGCCATTTCCCTGGTCCAGCGCTCCTCATGTCTTTTCGACCTCTCCTCGCAGGTACTCGATTTCACCTATATGCCGGGAAGCAAAAGCCTCTCCGTGAACACCTCATCGCGGTGGCAGGCCCACACCGACGACGCCTGGATCACCCTCACCCCGGCTTCAGGTACAAAAGGAGGCCAGGTAAAGGTCGACGTGGCCATGCACAGCGGGGAGATCCCCCGCACCGGCACCGTGGTCTTTTCAGGATGCAACACCAACCGCATACTGAAAGTGGAACAGGAAGCCTGTGCATTTGAACTGGATGACGATAAGCTGCTGTTTTCTCCGGAGGGAGGTACAGAAGTGTTGGAAATCAGTTCCAACGCCTCCTGGACCTTGCTGAATTCCTTTCCCTGGATTAATTTGTCGGCCACTTCGGGGCTGCGGGATGCCACCGTAACAGTTTCCGCCGATGGAAATTCCGCAGAAAAAAGAAGCGGCTGGATCAGGATTTCGGGTTGTTTTTCCTCCCGGAACGTGGAGGTGATCCAGGAAGGAGTCTCCACCCCTGCCGGGGAGATTCCCCGCTCACAGGTGGCCATTTGGCCCTCTCCGGCCACGGGATTCGTCTGGTTGGCCTTCCCGGAACCCGCTAAAAACGCCATGCTGGAAATATTCACCTCAGAAGGGCGGCTGGTGCGCAGGATCCCCTCTCCGGGGCAGCGTATCTCCCTCGACGGAATCGCCCCGGGGTTGTATCTGTTTCACTTCACCGACGGGGAGTATTCCCACAAGGAGAAAATCGTGGTCAGGTAATTACAGGTTTTTGGAGTTAAGCTGGGTATAGCCCACCAGACGGTCGTACCTGGCCCCTGCCGGCTTGTAGTAGACAAAAATCTGGTAATCGTTTTCGGTTTCCCAGTAGGAGCCTTCCAGATTGACATGGTCGGCGACGGCCGATCCTTCGGGGACATACACGTAGAGATAGTTGTAATAGCCCTGTTTGAGAAGGAGGGTCAGCTCGTACCTGCCGGTTTCAAAGTTCCAGGTCATTTCGTTGCCCTTGTTGGCGTTCCAACCTGAGAGTTCCCCGAAAACGTTGATGGTTCCGCCCAACAACGGGGCTTCGAGGGGCAGTGAGAAGTGGACGAACTGGTAGTCGCATTCCAGGTCGAAATCCTCGACGCGTTCCTGGCTTTCAATCACATAACGGCCGTTCATCTCCCGGTAGGGAAAATAGCGTTTTCCGTTCCTGACTTCCGACGGGGAAAGGGTAATGTGGTAGTAGGGCCGGTGGAAGGTGGTGGAGGTCACGCCTTCGCCGTTGATGGTGTGGTTCCGGGTGTCAAAATAGCGGAATTCGTTGCCGGCACTGAAAACGTTCTCCCGCGAATAGTCGTAAACGAGGCGGTTCTGCTGGATGAAGAGCGGCTTTAATCCTCTGATGGCATTGTCCCAGCGGTTGTTCTGCATGATCACCACCCTGACCTCTTCACGGGGATTTTCGATCCGGAGCTGGTCATGGATGACCGTGAAGTCGACTTCATGGTTCTCACCGCGGAAGGCATCGGTAGTGGCCCTGCGGACCCTCCCCTCGATGGTGACCAGCGGTTCGGCGATGTGAAACCGGCGCGAGAGTACCTGCTTCTCCCGGTCATTACCCTCATATACCAATAAAATATAATTCCCCGAGATTTTGAAACCCACCCTTTCATTTGGGAGCTCCAGATAGTAATTCACAAAACTGAAGGTGGTATTGAAGGAGCGGGCATAATCGTCGATGGGATTGTCGGGGAATCCCTCGAGATATTGGCTCTGGGAGAGGAAACTTTCGTTCCAGTCGGGATCGCAGTGAAGAATGGTGTAGGAATACCTTTTGGCTTCGCCCGAGAGATCATCGAATTTCAGGACCAACCGGGCCTCTTCTCCCAGATTCAGCACCGGATTGGAGAGTTCAAATCCCTGCCGGTGAAACCTCACCGATTTGATATCCTCGCGATATACGGCATTGCCGTGGTAAAAACGGGTCTCTTCCCCTCTTCCTGCGAAACCGCACAGGATAATGACCAGAAACAACGATAATAATCTGACGTGCATAATCACTTAAAATTAATATTCCCCCGGCAAAAATAATACCGGTTTCATTATCAGCTCCGCAGGGGCCTCCAGGAAAGAACGGAAGAGGGGGCCATATATTTTGAAAAGCATAAGTTTATGGGGTAATGATTGGGAAAATGAAGTTTAATTATTTATTTTGGCTCTGATTTTAGAATCATTTTTAATATCAAATATGTCAAAAACCATCAAACTCAGGAAAGGGTTCAACATCAGGTTGAAAGGGAAAGCCGGTGCTGTTCTGGAAGAGGTTTCCGCGTCGGAGATCTATGCCCTGAAGCCCACCGATTTTCCGGGGTTGACGCCCCGTTTGTCGGTCAAGCAGGGAGATGAGGTCAAATGCGGAGAGCCGTTGTTTTACGACAAGTATCATCCTGAAGTGGTCTTCGTGTCGCCGGTAGGGGGGATAGTAGAGACGGTGAACCGGGGGGAGAGGCGCAGGATTCTGGAGGTTTTGGTCAGGGTTTCCGCCGGGGTGGGCGAGGTGGATTTCGGGAAAACCGATCCCCTGCAGGCCGGTGCCGAAGAGGTAAAGGAGAAGATCCTGCAGGCGGGGTTGTGGCCTTTTATGAGGCGACGTCCTTACGGCACGATTGCGCGCACTTCAGAGGTGCCCAAGAGCATTTTCATATCCTGTTTTGACACGGCTCCCCTGGCTCCCGATTACGACTTTGTTCTTGCGGGGCGTGAAGCGGATTTCCAGGCCGGGGTGGATGCCCTGACACGGCTCACGCCGGGGAAGGTTCACCTGGGGCTCCCTGCCACGGGAGGGGAGATGTTCAGCGGGATCCGGAATGCGGAGGTCACCCGTTATGAAGGACCCCATCCTGCCGGAAATGTCGGAGTGCATATTCACCATACCGATCCGGTCAATAAGGGTGAGGTGGTGTGGACGGTCAATCCGGCGGATGTGGCCATTATCGGGCGGCTTTTCCTGACCGGAAAGCTGGATTTCACCCGTGTGGTGGCCCTCACCGGCCCCGGGGTGATCAACCCCCGCTACCTGAAAACCCGCCTCGGCACACGACTGTGCCCCCTGCTCGAGGGGAACCTCAGAGAGGAAAGCAAACAACGGGTCATCAGCGGCAACGCCCTGACCGGGAAAAAGGTCCTTTGCGACAATTTCCTGAATTTCTATGACTCCCAGGTGACTGTGATCGCCGAAGGGGAGGAGTATGAATTCATGGGATGGGCCAAACCGGGTGTCGACAAGTTCAGCGCCTCTAAAACCTTTCTCTCTTCCCTCTTTCCGAAAAAGGAGTATGAACTCAATGCCAACCTGCATGGAGGAGAGCGTTCTTTCGTCCTTTCAGGCCAGTATGAGAAATATCTTCCCATGGACCTCCTCCCGGTCCATCTGCTCAAAGCCATCCTGGTCAATGACATCGACAAGATGGAACAATTGGGCATCTATGAGGTGATCGGTGAGGACCTGGCTTTATGCGAGTATGCCTGCCCTTCCAAAATCAAGGTGCAGGATATCCTGCGCCAGGGTCTGGAACTGATGGAGAAGGAACTGGGTTAAGCCTGCCGGGAGGGAAATTTAGTTACCACTTTTTGTGGACCTGTAAATGAAATATTGCTAAAAGATGGAATCGCTCAGAAATTTCTTTGAAAAACTACAGCCTCATGTGCAGAAGGGGGCCAAATACCATTGGCTCCATTCTACCTATGATGCCTTTTTTACCCTGGCGTTTGTCCCCAAGAAAACATCTGTATCGGGTACGCATATCCATGATTATCTTGACATGAAAAGGACCATGTCGATTGTGATTGTGGCTTTGTTGCCGGCGTTGCTTTTCGGGATGTACAATACGGGATACCAGCATTTCAAGGCCATCGGGGAGCTGGCGGCCACCGGTTTCTGGCAGGTTTTCGGGTATGGATTCCTGAAGGTTTTCCCGGTTATCGTGGTTTCCTATGTGACCGGACTGGGCATTGAGTTTATTTTTGCCCAGTCGCGCGGGCACGAAGTCAACGAAGGTTTTCTGGTATCGGGGATGCTGATTCCGCTGGTGATGCCGATCAATACCCCGTTGTGGATGGTGGCTGTGGCCACGGCTTTTGCGGTGGTTTTCGGGAAGGAGGTCTTCGGTGGAACGGGGATGAACATCTGGAATCCGGCATTGGTGGCCAGGGCATTCCTCTTCTTTGCCTATCCTGCGCAGATGTCGGGCGACAAGGTGTGGATTGCTCTGGGTGAGGGCGATAAGGTCGTGGATGGTTTTTCGGGGGCGACGATTCTGGGTGAGGCGGCTGCCGGAAACACCCAGATTAATGTGATGGATGCTTTTCTGGGGTTCATTCCCGGCTCCATCGGGGAGACCTCCACGCTGGCCATCCTGTTGGGGGCGCTGTTTTTGATCATCACAGGCGTGGGGAGCTGGAAAATCATGGCTTCCACCTTTCTGGGCGGTGCCGCCATGGGCATCCTGCTCAACCTCTTTGCCGTGAATCCCTACATGGAGATGCCCTTCTGGCACCATTTCATCATCGGCGGTTTTGCCTTCGGCGCCGTCTTTATGGCCACTGACCCGGTGTCGGCTGCCCAAACCGAAAAAGGAAAATGGATCTATGGCTTCCTGATCGGGGTGATGGCTGTCCTCATCAGGGTACTCAACCCGGCCTACCCCGAAGGAATGATGCTGGCCATCCTGCTCCTGAACACCTTCGCCCCCCTGATCGACCATTATGTGGTACAGGGGCACATCAAAAGGCGCCTGAAAAGAGCCCAAGTTGCAGCCTAATCGTAAAAAACTGAGAATATGAACAAAAACGGCAATTCCTATACGTTCATCTATGCATCGGTGATGGTGGTGGTGGTGGCGGCCCTGTTGTCGGCGGCGGCCATTTCGCTGAAACCGAAGCAGGTCAAGAACGCTGAGATAGAGAAAAAACAGAATATTCTGGCTTCGGTGCACATAGAGGCCACGGCCACTGATGCTGAGTCACTCTATGAGCAGAATATTCAAAAGGCCTATGTGGTCAATGCGGCAGGAGAAGAGGTAGCTGGCGATGCTTTTTCCGTGGATCTGAAAAAGGAGAGGTCGAAGCCCCTGGAGCAGCGGATACTGCCGGTATTTGAGTGTCAGACTCCTGAGGGACTGAAGTATATCCTGCCGTTGCGGGGTACAGGACTCTGGGGGCCTATCTGGGGTTATCTGGCCCTGAATGAAGACCTCAATACCATTTACGGGGTCAATTTCGACCACCAGGGAGAGACGCCCGGACTGGGAGCAGAGATCAATACCCCGGCTTTTCAGGAGCCTTTCAGGGGAAAAACCATTTTCGATGCCGCGGGAAAGCTGGTGGCCATCATCGTGGCCAAGTCGAATGAGACGGCCCCCGCAGAACACAAGGTCGACGCCATTTCAGGCGGGACCATCACCAGTAAGGGGTTACAGCAGATGTTGCTGGATGATCTCACCTCTTACGAAAAATTCATCACCCGGAAAAAATCAGCATTATGAGCGATAAAGATCCCTTATTTTCAGCCAAGAACCTGAAGTTGCTTTCTGATCCGCTGAACAGCAGCAATCCCATTACCGTGCAGGTGTTGGGGATATGTTCGGCGCTGGCCGTCACGGCCCAGCTGAAACCGGCCATTGTGATGGCCATTTCAGTGACGGTAGTGATCGCCCTGGGTAATGTGATCATTTCCCTGCTGCGCAATACCATTCCCAACCGCATCAGGATCATCGTGCAGCTGGTGGTCATTGCCGCCCTGGTGATCCTGGTCGACCAGGTGCTGAAGGCGTTTGTATATGACGTGAGCAAGCAGTTGTCGGTATTTGTTGGACTGATCATCACCAACTGTATCCTGATGGGGCGTCTCGAGGCGTTTGCCATGAGCAACAAACCCTGGCAGTCTTTTCTCGATGGTTTGGGCAACGGCGCCGGCTATGGACTGATCCTGATCATCGTGGGATTCTTCCGTGAGCTGCTCGGATCAGGATCGCTTCTGGGTTTCAGGATCATCCCTGAAAGCTGGTACATCACCAACGGTGGCGTATATGCCAATAATGGCATGATGATCCTTCCTCCCATGGCACTGATTACCATTGGCCTTATCATCTGGGTGCAGCGGAGCAGAAACCGCAAACTCATCGAAAACTAACCGGTAAAAATGGCATTTGTATGGAAAACCTGATAAATATATTCGTACGGTCGATCTTCATCGAGAACATGATTTTTGCCTATTTCCTGGGCATGTGTTCCTATCTGGCCGTGTCGAAGTCGGTCAAGACCGCCACGGGGTTGGGTATTGCCGTGATCTTCGTGCTGCTGGTCACCCTGCCGGTCAACTATCTGCTCGAGAATTATGTGCTGAAGGAGGGGGCCCTGGCGTGGCTGGGATCCTCATTTGCCGCGGTTGACCTGAGCTTTCTGAGCTTCATCATGTTCATCGCCGTGATTGCTTCCATTGTGCAGCTGGTGGAGATGGTGGTGGAAAAATTTGCGCCGGCGCTTTACAACCAACTGGGGATTTTTCTTCCGCTGATTGCGGTGAACTGTGCCATCCTGGGGGGCTCGCTCTTCATGCAGCAGAAGGAGTTTCAGAATATCGGTGAAGCCACGGTGTACTCCCTGGGGTCGGGGGTGGGCTGGTTCCTGGCCATCGTGGGCATCGCTGCCATCCGGGAAAAAATCCAGTATTCAAATGTGCCCAAGCCTTTACGCGGACTGGGGATTACCTTTATCGTGACGGGTCTGATGGGTATAGCCTTCATGGGCTTCATGGGAATTAAACTGTAACTGCATAATTGAACCGTATCATGATGATATTATCCATTGAAACGGCCACGGTGATCACCAGTGTGGTCATTTTCCTGCTGGTCATAATCCTGCTGGTGGCGTTGCTGCTTTATGCCAAAAAGAAACTGATGCCCTCGGGGGTGGTGAAGATCGACATCAACGATGGGTACAAGGTGGTGGAGACCGAGCCGGGGAGCAGTTTGCTGAGTACGCTGAGCAACAACAAGATCATTTTGCCTTCGGCGTGCGGGGGCGGGGGCACCTGCGGCATGTGCCGCTGCCAGGTTATCGAAGGGGGGGGGTCCATCCTGCCTACCGAGACCGGTTTTTTCTCCCGCAAGGAACAGGCCGACCACTGGCGGCTGGGTTGCCAGGTCAAGGTGAAGGAAAACATGAAAATCCACATGCATCAGGAGATCCTGGGCGTGAAGAAATGGGAGTGCGAGGTGGTCTCCAACCGGAATGTGGCCACCTTTATCAAGGAGTTTGTGGTGAAGCTTCCCGAAGGTGAGAACCTGGAATTCAAGTCGGGGGGGTACATTCAGATCGATGTTCCGAAGGTAGAGGTGGACTTCTCGACCATGGATGTGCAACCTGAGTTCCGCGAGGAGTGGGAGAAATTCGGCATTTTTAACCTGAAGATGAAGAATCCGGAGCCTACCTTCCGGGCCTATTCGATGGCCAACCATCCTGCCGAGGGCAATATCGTCATGCTCAACATCCGTATTGCCACACCACCGTGGGACCGCGCCAACAACCGCTTTAAGGACGTCAACCCCGGAGTATGTTCCTCCTATATCTTCTCGCGTAAACCAGGCGATAAGGTGACCGTCTCCGGTCCGTTCGGAGAGTTCTTCCTCAAGAACAACGACAACGAGATGATGTTTATCGGCGGTGGAGCGGGGATGGCCCCCATGCGGTCGCACCTCTTCCACCTTTTCCATACCATGAAGGAGACCAAACGCAAGGTGAGCTTCTGGTATGGCGCCCGCTCCACCCGGGAGGTCTTTTACCAGGAGCAGTTCGAGGAAATCGAGAAGAATTTCCCCAACTTCAAATTCACCCTGGCCTTGTCGGAGCCCAAACCCGAGGACAACTGGACCGGCCCCAAAGGATTCATCCATCAGGTGATCTATGACAACTACCTGAGCAAACACGAGCAACCTGAAGAGGTCGACTATTACCTCTGCGGCCCTCCGCTGATGAACAGCGCCGTGCAGAAGATGCTCTACGACCTGGGCGTGCCCGATGAAAACATCCTTTACGACGACTTTGGAGGATAGTTTGACCGCTTGAGCTTTCACCGCAGAGCTACAAAGACACCACGAATCCATTTCTCCGTGCCCTTGTGCCTCTGCGGTTTTTTTATGCCCTTGCCGGGTATGCGTTATATACTTGCTTTTTCCTATTTTTGGAGCTTAACTCTATTTTATGATCCAGGAATTATTCAGCACCATCATCGACTGGTACATGGCCCATATCAACTATTGGACCATTACCCTGCTTATGGCCATAGAAAGCTCATTCCTTCCCTTTCCGTCGGAGGTGATCATTCCCCCAGCGGCATGGAAGGCCGCCGAAGGAGACCTCAATATCTTCCTCGTGGTGGTGTTCGGGACGCTGGGCGCGCTGATAGGGGCCCTTTTCAATTACTATTTTGCCTTGTATCTTGGGCGGGCCATTGTATACCGTTTTGCCGAATCGAAACTGGGCCGGATGATGCTCCTGAGCCGTGAGGGGGTGGAAAAGGCGGAAGCCTATTTCGTACGCCACGGTAAGAGTTCCACACTGATCGGCCGGCTGGTCCCTGCTGTCAGACAGCTCATATCGCTGCCAGCCGGATTGGCCCGGATGAACCTGAAGGACTTTATCCTCTTCACGGCCATCGGTTCATGCGCATGGAACATCATTCTGGCGGCCATGGGGTACTTCCTCCATACCCAGAAAGAGCTTCTTCATCGTTATTATACGGAGCTCACCTGGGGCATGCTGGCCCTCGGGGTGGTTTTTGTCATTTACCTGGTTTTTAAGTTCATAAAGAAAAAGGAATAGTCTTCTTTCCCGCTCCTCCGGGCACCGGAAGATCTTTTCCCTTTCCTCCCCGTGAGGGATGGACGGAGCGGTGATGACGCTTCCTGTAGCCGGTTGATATCTGAATTTATGAAAATCGCATGGTGCTCCGACCACAAAAGGACATGTATATTTGCTCCATGCGACTTCCACGGGCGTGAAGCACTAAACTGGCTTCACCTCGTTATATAATTGAAGAACAAGTTATTAACAAACATAGATACTAATGAATAGGCTGGTGCGTTTCGTGGTCCTGTTGGGGATAGGGGGGATGCTTTTTCTCTCATCCTGCCGGCAGCCGGGGTATTTATATAATGAGGGTAAGATTTATGGGACGGTATACCACATCGTCTATGAGCATCCCCGTGGTGAGGATCTTCATGCGGAGATCGATGAGGAACTGGCGCGCCTGAATGCGATTTTCTCCACCTTCGACACTGCCTCGCAGATTTCGAAGGTCAATATGAACCGCCCCGTGGAGCTGGATCCTCTGTTTGTCTCCTGTTTCAACAAGGCCATGGAGATTTCAGAATGGTCGGGGGGGGCCTTTGACATCACGGTGGCCCCGTTGGTCAATGCCTGGGGTTTCGGTTTCAGGCACCGCGAGAAGATCAGCCAGCCCCTGATCGACAGTTTGCTGGAGTTCACCGGATTCCGGAAGGTCAGGCTGGAAGGGGGCCGGGTCATCAAGGACCATCCTGCGACGATGCTCGACATGAGTGCCATCGCAAAAGGGTATACCTGTGACCTGATCGGGGCGTTTCTGGCGGCCAGGGGTTGCCTGAATTACATGGTGGAGATCGGCGGCGAGGTGGTGGCTAAAGGGATAAACGCCCACGGGAGCCCCTGGAGCATCGGTATCAGCAAACCTGATGAGACTTCCCTTTTCGGGAGCGCCGATCTCCAGGCGGTGGTCCTTCTGACGGAGAAGGCACTGGCGACTTCCGGAAATTACCGAAATTTTTATGAGGAGGGCGGGAAACGGTATGCCCACACCATAGATCCTGCCACGGGCTATCCGGTGCAGCATAGCCTCCTGAGCGCCACCGTGCTGGCCGGAGACTGCATGACTGCCGACGCCCTGGCTACGGCATTCATGGTCATGGGGCTGGAAAAAGGCGTCGAACTCGCACGCCAACTTTCCGGAGTGGAAGTCTATTTCATCTATGCCGGTGAATCAGGATTCAACCAGGTTTACCTGTCTGACGGTTTTTCGCAATACCTCCAACCTGCAGACCAGGAATAACAGACCTGCCCACCTATTCCGCCTTTCCGACCTTCAGATTTTTAAAATTGAACTCCTCCCGGGCTTTCTTCTGCTCCAGCTTATCCTGGGTCTGCGCACAGTAAATCCCCTTTTGCCTGAGGTACTTGTTACCGCTCACATGGGTGTTGGGGAACTTTCCGCCCTTTTTGAGGAGGATGGTAATGCCTAATCCCGCAAAAGCCAGGGCTACCAGAACAATGGCCAGTATCAGTATGCTAAGAAAATTCATATCCGTTTCATTTCGGAAGACAAAAGTAACACCTTTACGGGGATAAGAGAACCTTCGGGAAGGTGTGTCCCCATTTAAAACAAAAAAGGATACGAAAAGGTTTCCATTGGGGTACAATTTGTAACTTTAGGGCAAAAATAACAGACGATATGGAGAAACATGTGAATGTCGTAGCCGCACTGCAGATAGGGCTGAGTATTTTCGGGATTATCGCAGGGGTTATCATACTGGTGGTGCTGAACACGATCGGGAGCCTGGCGGGTGATCATCAGGCCAGTTTTGTGTTGCATCTGATCGGGAACATTACCGCTGGCTTTTTCTTTCTGATGAGTGCACCTGGCGTCATTGCGGGCATAGGTCTTCTGGCGCATAAGGAGTGGGCACGGATCCTCACCCTCATCCTGTCGGTGATTAATCTGCTCAATTTCCCATTGGGAACGGCGGTGGGCGCCTATTCCATATGGGCTCTGGTGCAGGATGAGGTGGTAGCCCTCTTCCGGGGGGGCGGAAAGAAGCTGGAGTGATCAGGGTGACGACTGTTCAGGATTCGCCTTTCTTTTCTGTGGTCGTTTCCCTATAGGCCATTCTGTGTCGGGCTGGCCGGGAAGCGCCTGATTTTTTCACCATGAAGATGCAATTTGACATGATCATCAGCGGCAGGGTTCAACATGTCGGGTTCCGTTACTATGCCCGCGCCCGCGCCGAAGAGCTGGAGCTGACGGGGTATGTGCGGAACATGCCTGACGGAACCCTGCGTGTGGTGGCCGAAGGGGAGCTGTCCTCCCTGGAGACCTTTGCCGACCATCTCAGGATAGGCCCCTCCATGGCCCGCGTACAAAAGCTCACCCTGGAACGGTCCCCCTTTACCGGAGGCTTCTGCCGGTTTGACATCAGATATTAAAAGATATAATGGATAGTTATCACATGACCCCTGCCCAGTTCAGGGTGGAAGGGAAAAAACTGGTCGACTTCATAGCCGATTATTATGAAGGGATAAACAAATACCCTGTTTTATCGCAGGTGAAACCCTGGGAGGTGTACGGGCAGCTGCCTGCAGAGCCTCCCGCCACGGGAGAATCCTTTGATGCGATGCTTGCTGATGTGGAGAAAATCCTCATGCCGGGGATCACCCACTGGCAGTCGCCCGGTTTTTTTGCCTATTTCCCTGCCAACGCTTCCTTTCCGGCCATTCTGGGCGATCTGCTCTCGTCGGGACTGGGGGTCCAGGGCATGCTCTGGGCCACGAGTCCGGCCGCCACGGAACTGGAAACCCGGGTGATGGAGTGGCTGGCGGAGATGCTGGCCTTGCCGTCCTCTTTCAGGATCTCCTCTACGGGGGGCGGGGTTATCCAGGATTCGGCCTCTTCGGCGGCGTTGGCGGCCGTGGTGGCGGCCCGCGAAAGCGCTTCAGGCTTTGCTACCAACCAGTCGGGGATTTCCGCCAGGTATACGGCCTATGTCTCCTCGCAAACCCACTCCTCGGTGGAGAAAGCCGTGAAAATCGCAGGCATCGGCCGTGAGAACCTGCGGATCATCGATGTGGACGACCGGTTTGCCATGCGCCCTGAACTGCTCCTGGAGCAGATGACCCGCGACAGTGAAGCAGGAATGGTGCCTTTCTTTGTATGTGCCACGATCGGAACCACCTCCTCCAATGGGATGGACCCGCTCCGCGCTATCGGGGAGATCTGCCGCAGCCAGGGGGTATGGCTTCACGTAGATGCCGCCATGGCAGGCGCCGCCCTCCTCTGCTCCGAGTTCCGCCATTTCAGCGACGGACTTGAACTTGCCGACAGCTTCTGTTTCAATCCCCACAAGTGGCTGTTCACCAATTTCGACTGCGACTGCTTCTGGGTGGCCGACCGGCGCCACCTGGTCCATACCTTTTCCATTCTTCCGGAATATCTGCGCAACCAGGCCTCCGAATCGGGAGAAGTCTTCGACTACCGTGACTGGCACGTTCAGCTCGGCCGACGCTTCCGCTCCCTGAAACTCTGGTTTGTCATCCGCCATTACGGGGTGGAAGGCCTGCAGTTCCATATCCGCAGACATGTGGAACTGGCCCGCGAATTCGCCGGCTGGATCCTTGACTCCGGGGATTTCGAACTGGTCACCCCGCCGCCGCTCAACCTGGTTTGCTTCCGCTACAAGGGAAGCGACGATGAAAACATGGTCCTGATGCAGAAAATCAATGCCGGGGGGAAGATTTACTTCACCCACACCAAACTCAACGGAAGGGTGGTCCTCAGGCTATGCATCGCCCAAACCCATACCACCCGGGCCGATGTGGAAAAAGCATGGCAGATCATCCGGTCCACCGTTCCGGGGTAGACCCTGCCCATGTACATTCCGGCAGGCGTGATTCGGTCCACCGTTCCGGGGTAGACCCTGCCCATATGCATTCCGGCAGGCGTGATCCGGTCCACCGTTCCGGGGCAGACCCTGCCCATGTGCATTCCGGCTGGCGTGATCCGGTCCTCCGTTCCGGGGTAGACCCTGCCCATGTGCATTCCGGCAGGCGTGATCCGGTCCTCCGTTCCGGGGTAAGCCCTGCCCTCATGCATTGCCGACGACGTGATCCGGTCCACCGTTCCGGGGTAGGCCCTGTCCATATGCATTCCGGCAGGCGTGATCCGGGACAACCTGATCCCTGCTCCGGGTACCGTAAACCAGGGCCAGCCAGACCGCCTTTTCTGGCGGCAGTTTTATTCATAAAAGTTAATTTTACCTTTAAGAATTTTATTACCTTTACGTCAAACAACTAAAAGAATATCACGATGCAAAAATTCGCCAATCTGGAAGTATGGTTTGCCACAGGCAGCCAGCACCTATACGGAGAGAAGACCCTTCATGAAGTGGACAAGGACTCTATGGAGATCGCTCAGGGATTGAACCAATGTGAAGCCATACCGGTGAAGGTGGTTTTCAAGCCGGTGCTGACTTCCTCGGAATCGATACTGAAGTTGTGCATTGAGGCCAATTCTGCGCCGAATTGTGTAGGGGTGATCACCTGGATGCACACCTTTTCGCCTGCCAAGATGTGGATTGCGGGATTGAAAGTACTCAACAAGCCGTTGCTGCATCTGCACACGCAATACAACAGGGACATTCCCTATGCCGACATTGACATGGATTTCATGAACCTGAACCAGTCGGCGCACGGGGGTCGTGAATATGGGTTCATTGTGAGCAGGCTGAGGAAGAACCGGAAGGTATTGGTAGGTCACTGGAAGGACCAGCAGATCAGGGAGCGGGTAGGCATCTGGGCCCGGGTAGCCGTGGCCTGGCACGACTGGCAGACGGGGAAGGTGGCCCGTTTTGGTGACAATATGCGTGAAGTGGCCGTCACCGAGGGGGATAAAGTGGAAGCGCAGATCAGGCTGGGATTTACGGTGAGTGGTTTTGGGATCGGCGATCTGGTGAAGTCGATCAAGGAGGTGGAAGAGGCCCAGGTGGCCCGTTTGGTCGATGAATATATGACCTTGTATGACGTAGATAAAGCGGGCAGGCCCGGGGGGGAATACCATCCCAACGTGCGTGTGCAGGCCCGTTATGAGCTGGGGATGAAAGCTTTCCTGGATGCCGGCGGGTTTACGGCGTTTACCACCACCTTCGAGGATTTGTACGGACTGGAGCAGTTGCCCGGGCTGGCGGTTCAGCGGTTGATGGCCCAGGGGTACGGTTTTGGTGCCGAAGGGGACTGGAAGCATGCGGCGCTGGTGCGTGCCGTCAAGGTGATGGGGGCTGGCTTACCGGGGGGAACCTCCTTCATGGAAGACTACACCTACCATCTCGATCCTGCGGGTATGAAGGTCCTGGGTGCACACATGCTGGAAATCTGTCCGTCGACCTCCAGGGCCAAACCCCGGCTTGAGGTGCATCCATTGGGGATCGGCGGGAAAGCCGACCCCGCGCGGCTGGTCTTCAACGTTCCTGATGGTCCTGCCGTCAACGCTTCGGTCATCGATATGGGCAACCGCTTCCGGATGATCGTGAATGCCGTGGAGGTGGTCAGTCCCGATGCCGATTTCCCGAAGCTGCCCGTGGCCCGTGCCATGTGGAAGCCACTGCCCGACCTGCAGACCGGCGCAGCGGCCTGGATCCTTGCAGGTGGCGCCCACCATACCGCCTTCAGCCAGCAAATCAACAAGGAATTCCTCGAAGACTTCGCAGAAATCGCCGACATTGAATTCCTCCTCATCGACGAGAATACCAACCTCACCGATTTCAAAAAGGAACTTCGCTGGAACGAAGTCTATTACATGCTTAACAAAGGATTAAGGTAATCCTTAATCCTTTGATCCATAAAAGAGGCTGCCAGGGTACCCTGGCAGCCTCTTTCCCATGTGCGATTTCCTGCGATCGCAGCTCTTTTTCTTTCCTCTCAGCTGCCCGTTCCTCTTTTTGGAATAGGCTTTTCCACTTACCGATGACCCGTTTTGCAGGGGAGAGCCGGTCAGTGGTCGTTGCTGTGGCCAGGTCAGGCCCCGTGTATTATTTCTTTTCTGCCGGGGCGGGAACCTCCGCTGGCGCGGGCAGGTCCTTGCGGCGGATATCGAGTTCGCGGACCACGCGCGGGGCGTTCATCCTCTCGAGCTCCTCATCCCCGCCGGTTTCCAGGTTGCGGTCAATCTGCATGATCTGATTTTCTTCCAGGGTCATTTCTTGTACCTCCTTTCTGATCACCGTAATTTTTTCACGGCCGCCACTCATTTTTTTCTTTTTAAAAGAGAGGATGCCCGGATCTGAAAGGTCAATGATGTTAGGATTTTGGAAGTGTTGCCTCCTTACGGTTCTGAATCCTGGGAGCATAGGAGTGCCGGGGGCCATCCGGCGGGTGACCATCCTTCGGGAACCCGGCCGGCCGTCACGCCTGATGAGTACATCTTCTTCGCCGGAACCGGCCTTTCTGACGAAAACCCTTACCATCTTCCCACTGTCCCCATCCATGATCTCCTCATGAAACACCATTCCTTCCGGGGCATCTCCCGTTTTCCGGAGGGAAATCCGCCGTTCGGTTCCATCCCCTTTTCTGATGATCAACTCTTCCACCTGGGAATCGTTGCCGGCCTCTGCATCGGAAGCGACCCACACGGCATCAGCATTATCCTTAAAACGGGTTATCTTCATCTCCTTTTCCGTGATGACCGTATCGGTCACAGTTTTCCCACCCTCGTTGATGAGGATGGTTCTGATCTCCTTTCTGGTAGTTGGGGGGGGCGGTGTTTCCTGGGCACGGCTTTCCCCACCGGCCATGACCGCCAGCATCAGCAGCGGTATACTTCCTTTAAGCAGCTTCCTGTTCATAAAACCAAGGTTAATAAGTTCATGAACAAATATACACAGTGATCGGCAAACTGCCTGATTTCGGGTCAAATATTTCATGGGGGTCAGAGACGGCGGCGGCGCGTGTCCATCATATGTCAACAGCTGCCGGAAGTTCCGGGATCAACCCTCTCCGGAAAGCAGAGCCTTGATTTTGTCCCACAGAAGGACCCCGAGAAAGGAGACTCCCAGGACGGCGAACTCATTCAGGGTTTTGCTGAGTTCGAAGCGGAAGAGTTCTAATCCCAGCACATAATAGAGGACTGCAACGATAAAGCCGGTGATGAGGCCGGTCAGGATGATTCTGCCGGTACGGTCTTTCTGGTTTTTATTGGTGGTGATCAGGGCCCCCAGCAGTCCACCAATGAGGGAGAAGAGGATAAACATCCAGGGGAAGACGAACCGGAAGGTCACGCTTCCTTCTCTGGCGCCATCGGCCCGGGCGGTCAGCGTGGCATTACCCAGGCCCTTTGACCTGAGTGTGACCGATCCGGTTTGTCCCGCCCTGAGGGTAAGGGTGTCAGGCGTGACGGTTCCCTTGTTTTGCACGAAGAAAACGACTACCGGGCCCGATGTGGCCTGCCCGGAAAGTGAAATTCTCACAGGGAGGGCTTCAACTCCCAGCCCCTCCAGCTTTTGGGGAGGTGTTTCCACGGTGATGACCGGTTCTTTATTCACCGACACCCGGAGACCTTCCGGTCTGAAAGGGGTTCTGATCAACACAGGCAAGGGTGAGGTTTCAGATTTATCGGTGATGCGCACCATCATGGTGGGAAGGTTGGTATGGTCAATGAGCAGTTGTGACGGATCGGTCACCGATTGATTCCCGGATGAGATTTCCAGCATGACCGGGTCTTCGAGTTTTTTAAGCACCAATTTACCTTCCCCGTCCTCAAGAAGGAGAATTCCCAGATGGCCTTCATAGAGCTGCAGGTCTTGGTTGAAGTTCATCGGAGAGAGGGTGTCGACCAGAATCTGGAAATGGAGGGGTTTGCTTTCACCGATGGCCTTTCCGATATACACATCACCCATTAATACCCCTTTCAGGGGTTTGTTTTCCTTGTTTTCGGTCACGTAGCCGCCGGAGGTGAATTCCCTGGTGGCCATTCCCTTGATCACTGCCGTTTTGGCATCCTGTGGAAGCGTGTAATTTCCGGCCGGCCTGTTGACGATGTCAATCCGGCCTGCCCGTTGTACCTCTATGGGGACTGGCTGCTCCGGGTTGATGTCAGCTCTGCGGAGGATTTTTTCCCTGGTGTATTTCCTGGTGATGGCCGTGTCTTGCACTTGTTGCGGCGAAGGATGGGAAGGGTCGGGGATGGCGGTCTGGGCAGAAGGCATCCCTGAACAGAGCAGCAGTATGGCAGCTGCAAGAATACAGCCCCTGACCTGGGGCAGCTTTGCTCCGTAACCTGCTTCTAAAGCAAGCCACAGGTTGTTTTTGTCAAAATGCGTACTCATCATCTGTATAATTTAATACGTAAATGGTTGACAAAACATACAGGGGAGCGGATACATCCGGGGCCTTTGCCGGGTGGAAAATGAAGAAGGATCCCTATACAATTTACGGATTTTTTTTGAATTTTCCGCTGTAATTCAAGGCTTTGTGCAGGGATCTGTTTGCCGCCTGCGTTAGGTGTCGCATTGACGGTCACAAGAGCTGCTGCATAACAGAACATCATGCCCGGTTTCGCTTCCGGGCATCTGTGAAGGCGGAAGCTTTATGGTTTCAGACGGGAAAGGTAGTGTCCGATGTAGGATTCTTTTTGTTTCAGGCGATACTGCATGATAAAGCGGGGGTGTTCGAGGGGTATGATTTCACCGAACCATTGTTTTTCCTGGTTAAGGCGAAGGAGGTAGCGGTAGTTTTTGTTACTGCCGAGGCAGTAGCAGCGGTCGGTAAGGAGGCCGAAGCCGAGTTGTTCTTCGATGGTGCGGAGGATAAAGGGGGTCATGATTTCCTGCAGCCGGGGGTCGTCGTAGTAGTTAAAGTTGACCTCAGTGCCTTTGTGGTTGGTTTTGACAAATCCCAGGGGGCAGGTGGCCGAGATGAGGAAATCCTGATAGAAGCTTTCCGGGCCGCCATAGGCGCTGATCATGTCGTATACGAAGGCGGAGGAGGTTTCCCGGGAGGTAAGGCCGGGGATTTCGAGGCCGCAGAATGCTTTCAGCCGGTAGGTGTCGGTAAAGGGGATGCCGGTGACGCCGGCGCCCAGTCGTCCGGGGTTGATCCCCAGGATGAGGCGGCGGGGATGTGGGGTGGTGTAATATTTCCGGTAGAAAAGAGAGGAGACCCTGAGGGCATCCGGATTTTCCCGGTAGGGATTCATGATCCGGATGCCCTCAGGCAGGGGCTCTTCAAAAGAGAGTGAGGCGTTGAAACGGATGATTTTTTCGGCCAGGGTCATGGTATGATTCCGGAGGAAACCAGCAAAGAGGGTTACCTGGTGATTTTAGCGGCGAATCCTCCGCCCTGCATCAGGGTGAGAGTCATTTTTCTTTCGGTGGGGAGAGGGAATGTTTCCCGTTTGTAGTCGCGGGCTGCGCGGTCGGCGTTGATGCCGTCGCGGAAGAGTTCGACGGTTTTAAACTGGTCACCGAGGAAACCCAGGTCAACGGTCACCATACGTTTGTGCCAGTTGGTGAGTCC
Organism: Bacteroidales bacterium; assembly: GCA_012729335.1. Lineage (GTDB taxonomy): Bacteria > Bacteroidota > Bacteroidia > Bacteroidales > Prolixibacteraceae > UBA1413. Next base: position 126,930 of record JAAYDJ010000037.1, read on the forward strand.
TCCGACATACCAGGTATCCCCTTTACGGCGGGCGATGACGATGTATTCGCCTACTTTGCCGTCGAGGGCGATGGTTTCATCCCAGACGGTGGGAATTTCGGCGATGAAGCGGGTACATTCGGCCTCCCTGCGGTAATTGGAGGGGTTGTCGCACAGCATGTTGAGAGGAGATTCAAAGATGACGTACTGGGCGAGCTGGCGGCAACGGGTTCCCTGGCTCATCGGGTCGCTGTTGATGGGGCGGTAGTTCCAGCGGTTGGCATTGCGCATGGCGCCCTGGGTATAGTCGACGGGTCCTGCCAGCATCCTGATATAGGGGAAGGTGACGTCATAGCCGACCATGTCGACCTCTACGGGCGACCATTTGACCTGTTCGAGGCCGTTGACCCCTTCGAAGTTGATCACATTGGGCCAGGTGCGGTGAAGACCGGTGGGTTTATATGCCCCGTGGAAGTCGACCATCAGATTGTAGCGGGCGGCGGTTTCGGCGCAACGGTAATAGAATTCGACCATGGGCTGGTCGTCGCGGTCCATGAAGTCGACTTTGAACCCTTTGACCCCCATTTCCGAATAGATCCGGCAGACCTGCTCCATGTCACGGTCCATGGCGTGGTAGCCGGCCCAGAGAATGATCCCCACATTCCGTTCTTTGGCATAGTCCACCAGTTCTTTCACGTTGATCTCCGGAATAATCTGCAGGAGGTCGGCTTTTTTGTTGACGGCCCACCCTTCATCGAGGATCACATATTCGATTTTGTTTTCGGAGGCGAAGTCGATGTAATATTTATATGTATCGTTATTAATGCCCGCGCGGAAGTCCACGCCATCGATGTTCCAGTCGTTCCACCAGTCCCAGGCCACTTTTCCGGGTTTGATCCAGGAAGGATCTTCGATGCGGGAGGGGGAGGCCAGGAGATAGACCAGGTCGTTATCGAGGAGTTCCCGGTCGGAGGTGGATACGGTCAGGACCCTCCAGGGGAGGGCCGCTCCGGCTTTCACCTGAGCGATGAAAGGTTCCCGTTCGGTGACGATCTGTTGCAGCATGTTATGGCCGCCCTGGACCGTCGTTTTGGGATAGGGGGCATGCACCCCAGTCAGGGCGTTCTCTCCTGTGGGGTTGGCCATGTAGAGCCCGGGATAGCTCTCCAGGTCGGCTTCGGTGAAGACCATTTTTTTGCCGTCGGCCAGTTCCGCCAGCAGGGGCAGGAAAATCAGGCGCTGGCGATGCAGTTCACTCAGGCGGGCATGTGTATAGGTGTTCTCGAAGCTGTTAAAAAACTGCCGGTCGGGATCGGCGGGGTTGAAGTTGTTGACATAGGGAACCAGGGTGTGAAGGTCGTCGGGGAAATTAAGGCGCACCTCCTCGTTCTTCACGGTAAGCCCGCTTTTGCCGGCATCGGCAAAACGGTAGGCCACGCCCTGGTCGTAAGCCCTGAACACCAGGAGGAAATCCCCTCTGAACTGAAGGCGTAATTCGTTGTACACTTCGGGAATCACCTTTTTTTTGTAGAGAGGGGGGGTCACCTCCTGCCTGACGGAGTGGTTGGTGGCCTTTTTCAGTCGCGGTGCGACGCCCCAGACGGTACCGTTGCCGAGGGTGACCGACAGGGGGGAGGGAGTGAGAACAGGGGTATTTTCATGTTGCACCGACCAGGTGATCTGGTCAGTGAGGGCGATGGTTATCTGTAGTTTCCCATTGGGTGACGACAGGTGGTAATCGCGGGCAAAAGCCTGGGTGGTCATCATCAGAATAGTCAGGATTAAAGAGGTACGTTTCATTATTTAAGGTATTTGAATGAGTATTCAGTGGTGATCCGGGAAGGTTGGTAATAAAGTGGCTTCCGGTTTCACAAATATAGCTTGTTTGTCAATTTGCCACAAGAGGCTGCAGGGTCACCGGTCCGGCAAGTCCCGAAGGTCGCACTGACCACCCGAGGGTGGTGAAGAGGCCGTCGGGGCCCCGGTTATGGGCCAGGTAGGCCGGGAAATTCACATTATAAAAGATTTTGTAGGGGATTCCTTTTCTTTCCATGTCGGTCATACGATTTCCCATCAGATTGGTGACGGCGATGCCAAGGGTGTTGTTATCAGTCAGCAGGGCTGCCGGAATATCGACCTGCCAGGGGGGGGAGATAAGGGTGGCCAGGGGCCTTCCGTTCAGGGTGACGGTGGCCGAATGATATACTTCCTGCAGGCGGAGGCGGTATTGGGAGGCGTTTCCGGCGGGCCGGGGAAATGAAGTGGTATAATGGGCTGTTCCGGAGAAAGCCCGGCAGTCGTCGCCGTCAAGGCTGGACCACAATTCAGGTTGGTCCATCTCTGTCGTGGCGGGAAGGTGTGGCCCTCCCTCCGTGAAGGTGAGCGTCCAGTGCGTGCCCACGGAGGTTTTTTCCCCGGTTTCCTTGTAATAGGCATAGTCAGGCACATTGACCCCGGAGGGGAAGAGCTGGATCAGGCAGCTTTCACCGGGGTGAAGCCGGAGGCGTACCTTTGTGACGGATGAGGAGGATTCAATACGGGCCTTTCCCCAGGTGCCGTTCATGGGGTTGTAAAGTACCGCAGCTGTTCCCCTTTTGCTGAGGGGAATCCAATCGTCGACGGAATCCACACTCCGGTTGGCCACAAACCAGGTGGTGACGTTACCCTGGATCCGGCGGATGGTTTGGAGGCCATTGTCGGTCATGGTTTCCCTGGGGATGTTGGCCATGGCCGGGAGCAGGGAAGGATCGCCGGTGAGGAGGGATCCTTTGCCGATGATGGCCTTTTGGATCCCCTGGCCGGCGGGGGTGAAGGTCAATTCGCCTTTCAGTTTCTCCAGTTTCCCGCTTCGTTGGGTGAGGTTTCCCCATCCCGGGACCTCTTCGGGGAGGTGAGCCATGAGGATGGTGGCTCCTTTGCGGGCGAGGGCAATCAGTTTTTCGAAGGATTCGGGGGGCATCAGCCGTGCCGGGGGTACCAGGATGGTTTTATAGTGGTTACCACCGGTGAGGAGGCTGCCCTCGTGGAAATCCGTGGTGAGGAGCTGCCGGTCGGAGAGGTAGTCGAAGGCGTATCCTTTTTCCCAGAGGCTGAGGGCGACGGGCCGGAGGGAGGAGCCATGGGCAGCGCCGTCGAAGTGGAGGAGCAGGGAGCGTCCCCTGCGGGCATATTCATCGTGGATGGGATAATAAAGAAGGATGTCGTTGTCGGGATTTCCTTTCTGAAGGAAGGATTGCACCCTGGTGATATACCCGTTTAAGGTGGCGAAATCCTTCCAGAAGGGGTTTGTGGGGCCAAAGTGGACGGCCGCGTAGAACATCCATCCGGGCCAGGGGGCCTCCACCGGGGAATAGGTGGTACCGTGGTAAAAGATATGGTTTATGCCGGCCAGGAGGAAGAGGTCGACGGCCTGTTTGACTTCTTCCAGGGAGGCTTCGAAATGGTCTTTGAGCCATGTGGCCGACTCCGAAGAGGCCAGTTTTTTACCGGTGACGTGGGCCACCGAGGAGGCTGTTTTGACCTTGATGATGTCTTCGCCTTCTGTTTCGGGGATGTCGGCGGCGGCGTACAGGTCGAGGATGTGTGCTGGGGCGCCGTGGGCCTGGTTGCGGATGATGTGGCCGCCCTTTTGGGCCCAGTCGTGCCAGCGCTGAGTATAGTTTTCGAGGATCAGGTCGGAGAGGGTTTCTCTGTAGTCGGTGAGGACTCTGGCGTTGATGTCGGCGGAGTCGCGGCCCAGGAGGGCTGGCAGGTAATGGCGGAGGTCGTATCCGCGGCGTTTCTGGAATTCGTCGAAGAGGTGGGGAGTGAAGTCGGCTTCTCCGCGGGCGTCGTCCACCTCATAGGAATCGTTAAACCAGGCGCGAAGGCCTGAGAGGTCCCTGTTGGCAAGGGAAGTGTCGAAATGGTGGAGGTAGTGGTCGATGGCGGTGGCTGAGAAGTGGTCGATGACGTCGCCCTCGCCGCCTGGGCCTGCGCGTTCGACCAGTTTGCCGTGCCAGCCTCCGAAGAGGGCCACCAGGGTCCAGTTCCCGGCGGGGGCGGTCCAGTCCAGGGTTCCGTCGGAGGATACCCTGCTGGTGAGGTCAAGGATTTGTCCGCCGGAGGAGTAGCCCATAAGGGCTTGCAAGGGCATGGGGCGGGGGAAGCGCACCTGGTCGATGGCCCAGGCCTGGAGGCTGTCGGCATTGGCGCCGATGGGATCCCTGACCTGGTCGATATGCAGGTTTTTACGGGTGATGACCCGTAGCAGGGGTTCCTGGATTTTGGCGACTTTGGCCGTGAGCCTTTCTCCTTCGCGGAGGGTCCAGGTTTCGGTCTCCATGTTTCTGCAGGCGTCGCCGGGAGTGACCCAGGGGCCACCGAAGGGCCATCCCGAGGCCATGGCCAGGTCGATGCCCAGGTCAAGGCGGGCCGCTTCACCGAGGGTATATCCGAAATAATCTGCCCATTCGGGAGAAAGAAATTTCACGGAACGCTCTTCATAGCCATGCACTCCGTAAATGGGGGTGATCTCCAGTCCGCCCAGTCCGGCCTCTGCATAGGCTTCCATGGCGGCGGTCAGGTTGGTGCTGTCGATGGCCGAGGCCATCCACCACCAGCGGCTCCATGGTTTGGTTTCGCGGGTGATCCCGGGCCAGCCTGGTTCCGGGGATACCTCCCGGTCATTTTGGCAGGCGCCGGAGAAGAGAAGCGGCCCTGTCGCCAACAGAAGAAAAAAGAGCCACAGGGGGCGCTGTGCCCGTTTCGGGAGGAGGCGGGAGAACGGGCTGGAATTTCTTGTGGTCATGGAATTCGGTTTTTAGGTGGCCGTTTCAAACAGGTTTAGTTGTGGTGGCACTTGTGGATCTGGCCGCTTTCCTGGTGCCGGGAGGAGTTCCCTCGTGTCATGGTGCCGGTGGGGTTCCCATGCGGCGGAGGGAGTCGAGGGTCGTCTGCAGACGTCGCAGGATCAGGGTATCCTGGCTGGCCAGGTTGGTGGTTTCCCCGGGGTCGCTAGTCAGGTTGTAGAGCTGGGGAATGGTGTCGTGCCCGAGTTCAGTGTCGGTGAAGGAGTTGTAGCGTGCGGCCCTGGAGGGGGCGATGTATTTCATCGGGCCGGAGAGGAGGGAGAGGGTGCCGGTAGATTGTTCCACGATAAAGGGGCGTCCTTGTGCTGAATGGTTCAGCCAGGTTTCAAGGGCGTTGTGGCTGTCGGGAGCAGCGCCGGGGGGTACCGGGGAAGTCCTGGACGGGGGTGTGTCGCGGTTCCCGCCATGATCTTCGGGGGGTGTGACGAGGTGGAACTTGCCGGTCATGCCTGTTTCTTCGTATACACCGGTCAGGGTGGCCAGGGTAGCGAAGAGGTCGATCTGGCTGATGGGTGCGCCGGAGGTGCCGGGGGAGGCCTTTCCGGGCCATCTGACGATGAAGGGGACGCGGGTGCCGGCCTCGAAGGCGCTGTATTTTCCTCCCCGGTAGGGGCCCGCAGGGAGGTGGTCGCCCAGCAATTCTACGGCCTGGTCCCTGTAGCCGTCATCGATGACAGGGCCGTTGTCGCTGGAGAGGATGACCAGGGTGTTTTCGGAGAGTCCCAGCCGGTCAAGGGTTTCCAGGATCTGGCCCACCGACCAGTCAAACTGGGCGATGGCATCCCCGCGGGGTCCCATTCCGGTCATGCCCCGGAAACGGGGGTGGGGAACCCTGGGCACGTGGATGTCATGGGTTCCGAAGAGAAGGAAGAAGGGTTTCCCGGTGGCGGAAGGTTGGTGGGTTTCGAGGTAGCGGACGGCTTTGGCGGTGATGGAGTCGGCGATGTTTTCGTCGACCCAGAGGGCGGAGGTCCCCCCGCGCATGTAGCCGATACGGCTGATGCCGTTTACGATGGCCATATCGTGGCCATGGCTGGGGTGCATTGTCAGCAGGTGGGGGTGGGTACTGCCCAGGGGCAGCCCCTCAAAGGGGTGGGTATAGCTGACTTCTACGGGATCGGCCGGGTCGAGGTGGGCGATCTGCTGGTTTTCGATGAATACGCAGGGGGTGCGGTCGCCGGTGGCCGCCATGATATAGGAGTAATCAAACCCGATTTCCCGTGGGCCGGGGGTGATCAGGCCGTTCCAGTTCTGGGAGTTGAATTCTCCTTCACCGAGGCCCAGGTGCCATTTGCCGATCACGGCGGTGGCATAACCTGCATCACGCATCAGGCTGGCCACCGTATACTGATCCTTTCTGATGACCATGGGAGCGTCGCCGCGGGCTACGCCGGTATCGTTACGTCGCCAGGGGTATTCGCCGGTGAGCATCCCATAGCGGGAGGGTGTGCAGGTGGCTGCACAGGCGTGGGCGTGGGTGAAGCGTACTCCCTCTTCAGCCAGCCGGTTGACGTGGGGGGTCCTGACAGCCTGTGCCCCATAACATTCCAGGTCGCCATAGCCGATGTCGTCGGCGTAGATGATCACCACGTTGGGTTTCTGCCCGGTAAGGGGAATCTCAGATGGTGTGCAGGCCGCCGCGGCGGCCAGAAAGGTGACCGCCAGAATAGGATTTTTGTACCCGGGTTTGATGGAGCAGATAGTTGGATGGTCCATGGTGAACGGTTGTTTAGATGCGTGGAAGGAAATCTGTGCGAACGAAAGAATCTGCCCTGGGATCAGGGCGTCACAGGGCCTGCGTACTGCCGGTCAGAAGGCGTAATCCTTTGAAGGGATCCGGGCTTCAGCCATGATGCGCAGGAGTTCCTCCACCACTTCGGGGTGACCGGCGGCCACATTGTGGGTTTCCCCGGGATCGGTGGCCAGGTCGTATAGTTCGGTGGTGGTTTTCTCAGGATTCATTACCTGGTAGCACACCAGTTTCCAGTGGTTGCGGAGGAGGGCCTGGCGCCCTTCCAGTTCGTGGAACTCCCAGTAGAGGTAATCGTGGAGGGGTTGATCTCCTTTACCGGTGAGGGTAGGGAGGAAAGAGATGCCGTCGGTCACTTCGGGGGGAGTGGTTCCGGCCACACCGGCCAGGGTGGGCATCACATCCCAGAATGCGGAGACGTGGCTGGTGGTGGTGCCGGCTTTGATGGTTCCGGGCCAGCAGGCGATCATGGGAACGCGGATGCCTCCCTCGTAGAGATCGCGTTTATACCCACGGAAGGGGCCGTTGCTGTCGAAATAGTCGGGGTCGGCGCCTCCCTCCTGGTGGGGACCGTTGTCGGAGGTGAAGATGATCAGCGTGTTTTTCTCGAGTCCCAGTTCTTTCAGCTTGGCGACGATATCACCCACCTGTCGGTCGAGGAGGGTCACCATGGCGGCAAAGGCGGCATGGGCTTCCGGCTGGCTGCCGTATCCCCCGGTCCGGAAATGGGCATCCCCCGGCTCCGATCCTTTATAGGCCTTCTCGGGGAGCAGTTTTCCCCGGAATTCTTCCATGTATTGGTTGGGGAGCAGCAGTTCAGCATGGGGAATCACATTGGGATAGAAGAGAAAAAAGGGTTTGTCCCTGTTTTTTTCAATGAATTGGAGTGCGTGTTGGTGGATCAGCTCCGGAGCGTAGGTCACCAGGGCGTCGCCGCTGTTTTCAGGAAGGAGGATTTTGCGGTCATTGTCCCAGAGGTGGCCGGGGTAGTAGTTATGGGCCATGCGCTGGCAGTTGTAGCCGTAAAATTCGTCTATGCCCTGTCGCAGGGGGTCCCCTTCTGATCCGGGGTATCCGAGGCCCCATTTCCCGAAGGCGCCGGTGGTATATCCGGCAGCCCGGAGCATTTCCGGGAGGGTAAAAGTGGAGTCGGGCAATGGCCACTGCCCCTCGGGTTTCCACTCTTTGTTTCCTCTGACGGGGGTATGGCCGGTGGTCATTCCAGTCATCAGGGAGGAGCGCGACGGGGCCGATACGGTGGTCCCGGAGTAATGTTGGGTAAACCGGATGCCCCCGGCCGCAAGTTTGTCAATGTGGGGTGTCTGAAAGAGCTTCTGGCCGTAGCAGCTCAGGTCGCCATACCCCAGGTCGTCGGCGATGATAAAGATGATATTGGGTTTTTCGTTCCGGGTGGCGCTCTTTGGGTTAATGCCGCTGCTGCAGGCAGTTATTCCGGCCGTCAGGGCCACCGCTGAACATAGCAGTTGATGGGTTTTTATATTCATATCATTTGGCAAAGGTTGGCAAATAAAGGGGATGCCGCGCGGAAACGGCATCCCAACGGGTCCTAAAGTTACTTCTTTTTCGGATGAGAAAAAAGCGGCTGGGGGAGTGGTTTCCTGACGCGGACGGGATGGGCGGACAAGAGGAGAAAACGGAAAATGTTACACCTATGTTGCCCCCAAAAAACAAGAGAGAGCCAGATTCTCATCTAACTCTCTCATTCTCTAGAGCGGGAAACGGGGGTCGAACCCGCGACCCTCAGCTTGGGAAGCTGATGCTCTACCACTGAGCTACTCCCGCAATGACAGGGGCAAAAATAGTGAAAAATGGTCATTATTTCCAAATAGGGACTAAAAATAAAAATGGGAGGGGAGCCTGAAGTGTTAAAAGCTAAGGGCTGACCTGTTAAAATTTTCAAAAACCTTCCTCCATGATGTATCCAAATCGGAATTTGCTCGTTTAATAAAGCGTAGGGACACTTTTGGATACAGGGAAATCCCGGGAGAAAGTAATTTCAAGTTTCACCATTACAATTATTTGGTCATTGGGATTTTCTGATGCGATAACGTATTGAAGGAGAAAGCAGAAACAGATCAGGAAAACGAAGAGAAACAACAGCCATGAACTTAGAACAGAAAACATTAAGAAGAATGAGCTTAACCCAGGTCCAGGGGGTGGGGTATGAGCGTTACGGGATTAGCCCGAAGAAGGATATAGAGCCGGTCAGGATTGGATACCGGCCGGGACCTTACCATTATGTGGTGGAGTGGCAGATGGAAGAGGAGGTTGGTTCACCGTTGGTTTGTGAGAAACCCGCCATTCCCTGAGCATCTTATTTTACCCTGACGGGTTTGAGTTCCTCAAAGAAGATGTCGTCGTTGGGGACGTCGAAGTCGAGGCCTGTGATTTCCAGATTGTTGGTCATATTGAACTTCACGGTGCCGAAGCTGAACCAGGCATGGGTTTCGTCCCAATTGATTTTCCATACGTCATAATGCCAATGGCCGAGCGTAGCCGACAATCCGGGGGAGTGTTCAAATTCCAGCCTGAGTGAATCCTTATGGGCAGGGTCAAGTGATACGGTGATCATTCCGTAGATGTCGGAGTGGTATTGGCCGGTATACTTCTCGAGGGGCAGAGACGGGAGGGTATGAAGGATCCTGGCGGCCTGGCGGTCGGCGATGCGGGTATCCCTTTTCCCGGAGGCTTCTGTGCGCTGGAGGTGTTCTTGTGACCAGTCGCGTTCAGGCATTCCGAGATAGGTGTCAAGGGCATAGAGGGAGAAGGCGTTGGCCGGGGTTTTGAGTCCGTTGGTGAGGACCACCACACCCAGTTTCTCTTCGGGGATCATGGTCACCGCCGAGATCATGCCGTCATAGGCTCCACTGTGGCTGACCATCATCTTTCCGTGGTAATCACTGAGCACCCAACCGAGTCCGTACCCCCTGAAATGGGTGTTGAAGTCGTTGGAGCGGGTATGGTCGACCGCGTAGGGGGTGTGGAGTTTCCACAACTGGTTGTAAGAGGCAGGACGCAGAAGGGTGTCGCTGCCGTGGATGCCCAGGTTCATGTTGAAGATCATCCACCGGCCGATGTCATTGACCGAAGAGATGATGCCTCCCAGGGCGGCTATCTCCTCCCAGTCGGTATAGGGGATGGGGATGTTCCTGTTTTCTTCGAGGGCATGGGGGGTGGCGAAGTTGCCTTTGACGGGAAGTTGTGACAGGGAAATGAGGGTCCGGTCCATGCTCAGGGGTTCCAGTATTCTTTCCCTGAGGTTTTCACTCCAGCTTTTTCCGGTGATTTTTTCGATGACCTCTCCTGCGGTGATGTACATCAGGTTGGAATAGCCGTATCCGTCGCGGAAGCCGAAGCGGGCGGGGAGGTATTTGGCGCGGCGGATGATCTCCTCCGCGGTGAGGTCTGATTTATACCAGATGAAATCGCCGCTGAAGGTACCCAATCCCGAGCGGTGGCAGAGGAGGTCGCGCAGGGTCATTTCCCGGCTCACCCAGGGATCGTAGAGTTCGAACCAGGGGAGGTAATTCCTCACTTTATCTTCCCACCCGGCTTTGCCTTCCTCCACAAGCATAGCCATCATGGCCGATGTGAAGGCTTTGGTGTTGGAGGCGATGGCGTAGAGGGTATTCCCGTCGGGAGGAATCTGTTTCCCTGTTTCCAGGGTTCCGTACCCCTTGCTGAAAACCACACGGCCATCTTTGACCACGGCGACACTCACCCCGGGAGTGCCCCAGGCCGGTAACGATTTGGCGAAATAGCCGTCCAACTTTTTGGTGACGTCCTTCTGCGCATGTGCCCCCGGTAAAAGAAACAGAAAGCCGGCCAGAAACACCAGCGACCTGAATCCATTGGCTGCCATGCGGAAATGGTTTTGCTTTGTGTTCATAAGTGTGGTGGATTAAGTGCGGACACCTTTACCTTCCTTCCTCATTGAGGAGGTTGGTGCGCCATTTCATATACTTCAGGATAAGATAAACGATGCAGGAAAAGGCGCAGAAGCCCAGGAGCACCAGGTTAAAGCGGGTTTCTCCCTTGATCAGTTCGCCTGAGATGTCCATCAGGGTAAAGATGATAAAAATGGCGGCAAATCCGTTTTTCTCTTTTTTGAGGATTTTCTTCCAGCTGAAGGGGAGGGAAGGAGCCACAAAATTCTTGAAGGAGGGGATGAAAGGGGGCACCTTTTCGGCCCATGAAGTGTAGACTTCACCGAATTTCCTGCGGAGGAACTGTTCTTCGGAGAACATGATCCTTTCATAATACAGCCAGTACACCAGGCAGAAGGCAAATATGAACCAGGGGTGGGCGGTGAGCAGGATGGGCCCCAGAAACATGAAGAAGTTACCCAGATAGAGGGGATGCCTGACCGTGGAGTAAATTCCCGTGGTATTCAGGGTGTCGGCGATCTGGTATTTGGCATTCCGGCCCGAGGTGTTTACAGGGGTATGCCCCACGGTATAGATCCTGATTCCGAAACCCAGGAAGGTCACCAGCATGCAGAAAAGCAGATAATACCCGTCCCAGGGAGCAGTTTTTACCCATGCCTCTCCCGGGTACCTTTCGGTGTATAACCATACTGCGGTTCCAGCCACCAGCAGGATGGCGGGAATGAAACTGCGGTACCTGAAAAGCCAGGTGCCCCGTTTTTCAAATTCTTCCTGTAATGCCATACGATAAGATTTTCTGTGATGTGGAAATTCCGTGATCACTGAAATGCCTTCCTTTCCGGAGGAGACCAACATGAAATCATGGATTCCCGGGTTCAAAATTAAGCTGAAATTCCGGATTCACAAACCGCGCTGTTTCTTTGCGCTGATCCTTTACCGGAGCCTCTCAAAGGGTGCTGCGGGGTGCTGTTAGGATTTGCCGGCAGGCTGAAAATTCTTTAAAGAAGATAAAATGGTCTTTTTGTGCCCGGAATAATTTATTAGTTTTGCCCCGGGCACAGGTCCGCGGATTTCCGGTGGCCGGAATGGCTTGAAAAGGAGTTGCTGTGCGGAGAAATATGCTTTGTTTTATCAGTTTGTGCGACAGCGGATGGTAAGGAAAAGGGGAGGTATTTTCAAGAAGCTGCACCGGTGGCCGGGATTGATCTTATCTTTTGTGCTGCTCTTTTATGCGGTGACAGGTATTGTCATGAATCACCGGGAGGGGTTGTCGGGGATTGATGTGGACCGTGACATGCTGCCGGGAAACTATGCCTATACCAACTGGAACAATGCCGCTCTGAAGGGGAGCCTGGTGCTGTCGCCCGACTCCATTCTGGTATACGGGAACATCGGGATATGGCTGACCGACTCCACCTTTTCGGAATACACCTCCTATAACCATGGCTTACCGCCGGGAACCGACAACCGCAAGATTTTCGATCTTCACCAAACCTCCAACGGATCCTTGTTTGCCGCGACCCTTTTTGGTCTGTGGGGGTGGGATGAAGGGAGCGGGGTATGGAAGAAGTTTCAGCTGGAAACCGATATTGACAGGTTTACGGGTATCGAAGGCATCGGGGATACGGTGTTTGCCCTGAGCCGAAGTCATCTTTTCACCGGGGTGGCCGAAGGAACCGGCACCCGTTTCGGGCGAAAGGAGTTGCCCGCTCCGGAAGGGTATGAGCAAAAGGTCACCCTCTTTGAGACCATCTGGCAGATTCACAGCGGAGAAATACTGGGCCTTCCCGGAAAGCTCTTTGTCGACCTTCTGGGAGTGGTCACCATCTTCCTGTCGCTGACCGGTATCGTTTACTTTTTCTTTCCTTCGGCCATCAGGCATTTCCGGAAGAAGAAAAAACCGGTTGGCCAACTGGTCTGTGTCAACAAATGGTCGCTGAAATGGCACAACAAGGTAGGTGCCTGGACTTTTGTTTTACTGGCGTTGCTCTATTTTACGGGTATGTTTCTGCGCCCGCCGCTGCTGATTGCGATTGCTTCGGCGAGGGTAGACCCCCTCAGGTTTTCCCGTCTTGACCAGCCCAATCCGTGGTACGACAAACTGAGGGATTTGCGCTGGGATGAAGACCGAGGAGTGTTTCTGGTGTCGACTTCCGAAGGGATGTACCAGATGGAGCGGGAGCGATTGAAGATGGTGCCGGTGCCCTACCAGCCGCCGGTGAGTGTGATGGGGATCAACACCTTTGAACCGGTGGGCCATGGCAGCTTCATGGTGGGTTCCTTCAGCGGGTTGTTTCTCTGGAACCCCTCCCATCCTGTGGTTTACGACTACCTGAGCGGGGAACCCTACCAGGAACCCGCCGGGGGGCGGCCAGTCGGAGAGATCAGGGTGACCGGTCACCTCACCGATCCGGCAGGAAGGCTTTACATTGCCGAATACGGGTATGGGATCATTCCCGTGGGGCATGACCGCCGGTTGCCTGAAATGCCGGAAAACCTCCGGGAGGAGGCAGACATCTCCCTGTGGAACCTTACCCTCGAAATACATACCGGACGCATCTGGGAATTCCTGCTGGGAGGTTTTTATATTTTAATTGTCCCCCTTACCGGACTGGCCGCTGTCACTGTGGTCATCAGCGGCTATCTGCTTTATAGAAGGAAATACAAGAGGAGAAAGTGAGGGAATATTTCATAACTTGCATGAAGAAAATTGTTTACAAAAATAATCAGCATAAAGATCTCAACCAATGATCATCAGAAGTTACAAAACGGAAACGCCCGGGGAAAATCCCCACAAGGTAGACGTAAGGCAGTTGTACAATGATCCATCGGCGCAGGTGAACCACATCACGCTGCAGCCTGGTGAAAGTCTGAAACCGCACAAGACACCGGTTGATGTGGTTTTTTATGTTCTGGAGGGAACCCCCATGGTTCACATCGGGGAGGAGAGCCTGGCGGTGGGTGCCGACCATCTGGTGGAAAGCCCGGCCAGTATCGTTCATTACCTGAGCAACCCGGGAAGTGTGCCGGCGCGGATACTGGTCATTAAGGCTCCCCGGCCCGAACTGGCCACCCGGGTTTTATGATAAAAATGAAAAAAAAGATTACACAAAACATACGGTCATGAGTGAATTGATAGATAATTCTAGGCACAGGAAAGAGCGGCTGAAAGAGCTGATCCTGAAGTTGCATGAAGGTGAGAATCCGCAGAAGGTGCGGGAGGAGCTACTGGGCACTTTACAGCAGATTCCCTACGGGGAGGTGGTGGAGGTGGAGCAGGAGCTGATCAGTGAAGGGCTTCCTGAGTCGGAGGTGTTGCGGCTTTGCGACATTCACGGCGAGGTTCTCGATGGTCATATCGACCAGAGCGGGGCGCAGTATGTTCCACCGGGGCACCCCATTGATGTGTTCACACAGGAGAACAGGGAGCTTCTGAAGGTGGTGGACAAAGCCGAGAGCCTTCTGGGCACCCTGTATGCCATCGATGAGGCCGGGTTCCGGGCGTTTGCCCACCAGATCCAGGCCTGTTTTAACGATCTGATGGATGTCGACAAGCATTACAAAAGGAAGGAATACCTGGTATTTCCCTTTCTGGAGAAGGCTGGTATTACCGGTCCGCCCATGGTGATGTGGGGCAAGCACGACGAGATCAGGGAGCAGCTGAAAGGGTGCATTGAGATTTTACGTCATCCCGAACTGAAGAAACAGGATGTCGACGATGCCCTGGAGCTACTTTTCATTCCTGTGCTGAAGGCTGTCGCCGATATGACCAAAAAGGAGCGGGACATTCTCTTTCCGATGGCCATGGATGTGCTCACACAAGAGGATTGGTGGAATGTGGATCAGCAGACCCTCGATTTCGGATTTACGCTCTATGATCCGCAGGTGGAATGGCGGCCTGAAGGGATGGCCCCTGCCGGAGGAGAAGGGGAGAGTTTCACGGGAGCCGACGGGGTGGTCAGGCTTCCTTCAGGCAGTTTCACGGCTAAAGAGATCATGGCCATCCTCAACACCATTCCCGTCGACATGACTTTTGTCGACAAGCATGATAAAGTGAAATACTTCACCCAGGGAGAGCACCGGATTTTTGCCCGCAGCCGCACCATCATCAACCGCGACGTAAGGCTCTGCCATCCTCCCGGAAGCGTCCACATCGTGGAGAAGATCCTCGAGGATTTCAAATCGGGGAAGGCCTCCCATGCGCCCTTCTGGATCCAGATGCGGGGTAAATTCATTCTGATTGAATATTATGCCCTGCGTGATGAAAACGGTGAATATCTGGGAACGCTCGAAGTGTCTCAGGATCTGACCCATGCCAGGAGCCTGGAGGGAGAGCAACGTATTCTCAGTTATTCCTCCGGAAAGGAACAGCCATGACAACCGTTTCCTCCGGAAAGGAACAGCCATGATAACCCTTGCCCGCGAACCCGGCTTTCCGGAAGAATCTTTCGTGGATACACAGATTTGATCAGGGACGCACTTTCTTTTTGGTTTCCGGAGTGTGTTCCCTAAAATGAAAAAGTAAATACCCATCAAAAAAATAACATGGAAAAGCTGATCATCACACCCAAGACGAAGATATATGATCTTCTTGAGGCCTATCCCCAGTTGGAAGAGGTGCTGATTGCCGCGGCCCCTGAATTCAAGAAGCTGAGGAATCCGGTGTTGCGCCGCACCATAGCGCGGGTGACCAACATCGGGCAGGCGGCGGCTGTGGGCGGACTGAATGTGGAGGAGCTGGTGAACCGTTTGCGCCGGGAGGCAGGGCAGGAAGAGATCGGTCAGATCGACGACGGGGGCAATAAGTTCAATACTGCCCGTCCCGACTGGTACTCTGATGAAGAGGTCGTGGAGAGCCTGGATATCAGGGTGACGCTGAACCGGGGCGAACAGCCTGTCCACGAGGTGCTGGGCGCCCTGAAACGGCTTAGTTATTATGAGATTCTCGAGGTGGTGGCTCCCTTTGTGCCGGCCCCGCTCATTGACAAAGCTACCAGCCTGGGCTACCGCCACTGGCTCATGAAAAAGGGGGAGGGCGAGTTCCGGGTTTACTTCTCCCTGGAAGTTGAAGAATAGGAAATGATAGCCTGTACTCAGGGCTGCAGAAACTTGTTTTTATCCACTTCGGCCAGAAACCTGGAGGGACGGTTGAAGATGGCATCCCACGAGGCGATGTAAGATGGCATGGTAATAAAGAGGTTTTCTTTTGCGCGGCTGGCGGCCACATAAAAAAGGCGGCGTTCCTCTTCCAGTTCCTGAATGGTCTCCATGGACCTGACCGAGGGGAGGAGCCCGTCGAGGGCATGGGGAATAAATACCGAGTGCCATTCGAGTCCCTTGGCCGAGTGGATAGTGGAGACGACCACCGGCTTCTCATCGACACTGACCAGGGGAGTGTTTTGTTCCTGGTATCGGTTTGAAGGTGGTTCCAGCGTAAAATCAGCCAGAAACTTCTGAAGGTCATTGTACTTCGCGGCGATGATCCTGAATGTTTCCAGGTCCTTGATCCTGACCTCGTAATCGTCTTCGATCTGTTTCAGCCGGGGAATGTAATAGGGATAAATGATGTCCAGCATTCCCACCGGAGAGAGCCCGTCGCGCGACAAATCTTCATACAGGGTTTCAATCAGGGAGAGTTCTCCGAAGTACTTTCTTCCGAGAAAACGCCCGAAGTTGATTTTCCCAGCGAGGGCGTGCAGATGGGTCACGATTTCGCTGGCCCTGACTTTTCCGATTCCCTCGTTTAACTGGAGTATCCTGTGCCAGGCCACGGCATCCAGGGGATTCTGAGAGATTTTGAGAAAGGCCATGATGTCTTTGACATGGCGTCGTTCGCTGAATTTGATGCCACCCACCACCACAAAGGGAATCTGCCGCTTCATGAGTTCAGCCTGCACATAATTGCTTTGCCAGGAGGCCCGGGTCAGCACGGCAAAATCGGAGAAATCGAGGTCGTTCCCGCGGATCTCCAGGATTTTCTCCGTAATGAATTGTGCCTCTTCGATACCATCGGGAAACCTGATCACCACAGGTTTTTTGTAGGACGGAATGGTGGAGAAGAGCTTTTTTTTAAAGCCTATCCGGGCGTTTCCGATGACGTCGTTGGCAAAGTCGAGGATCCCCTGTCCGCTGCGGTAATTCTGTTCGATTTTCACGATCCGGCAATCGGGGAAAGAGACCGGAAAACGGAGGATATTCTCGAAGTTGGCGCCCCGGAAGGAGTATATGCTTTGTGCATCATCGCCCACCACCGTCAGGTTGCTCCTTCCCCCGCAAAGGAGCTCGACGATTTCCCTCTGAATGTTGTTGGTATCCTGGTATTCGTCGACAAGCACATATTTGATCTTCTCCCTGAGCTTATTACGGAAGACTTCATGGTCGCGGAGTTTGTCACGCAGCACCGACATGAGGTCGTCATAGTCCATCAGGTTCGATGCTTTTTTATAGGCTTCATAAGCGCGGCTGAGGATTTCCAGTTCCGCCAGGAAAGAGACATAGCCGTCAAAATACTTCACCAGGGTATCGGCAATGCTTAATTCGTGGTTGCGGGCTTTGGAGATGATTTCCTGAACCAGTTCCTTTCTCGGAAAGGGGCGCTCCTTTTTTTGTTTGGCCAGCTTCATCTCGTTTTTCAGCAGGTCAATGATGTCTTCCCCATCCTTGTCGTCGATGATGGAGAAGTTGGAAGTGAGGCCGATCAGGTTGCTGTACTGCCTCAGGACAGTATTGGAGAATCCGTGGAAGGTGCCCCCCATGACGTTGCTGCTGATCGATTTATCGCCCAGAAGTTTTTCGACGCGGTCGAGCATTTCGTTGGCCGCCTTCCGCGTGAAGGTCAGCAGGAGGATTTGCGAGGGATGGAGGCCATTCTCGATCAGCCAGCTCACCTTATAGGTGATGACCCGGGTTTTTCCGCTTCCTGCACCCGCGATGACCAGCAGGGGGACCATTACGGCCAAAACAGCAGCCAGCTGCTGCGGGTTGAGCTCGCCGGCATAATCGATCCGGTATTTTCTTTGGGGCTTAAACTCTTGTTCCGGCAGCAAACGGGAGGGAATGGCGTCGGTGATTTTTCTGAGCTCCCTGATTTTTATTTCGGTCTCTTCGTCTACCTCCACCTCCTCATATTGGTCAAATGTGAGACTTCCGTGATTCCCTTGCTTGGCGGGCATATTCCCTCCCGGGGATTCGGATGTCAGGGTCAGACTGGCGATCAGGTCGTCAAATGAAACTTCTTGATCTTCAGCTTCCTCCCTGAGGAGGTTCATGATTTTGTCCCGTAATTTGTTCATATCCGTTGCTCCTGATTAAATCCTGATCATGATCATACCCATAAATTAAGCACAATGTTCCGGAATTTCAAATTTATCTGAAGCGGTTGAGGCTTTTGCCCTTTCATGCCAGAACTAATAAGCTTCAGGATGGAATGGGATTGCTATTTGGTTTTGCCACTTTCGGTGATTTCCTGAGTGGTGACCTTATGGCGGCGCCCTTGAGGTGCTTTGAACTGACAGGTCACCTTCAGAGCAGGGTTGGAATGAAAGCTTTATTGAACTAAAAAACGCCTGACATCCAATGACATCAGGCGTTCTTCAGGCTTCGGTTCTTTCGTCATTTAAGACTTAAGACTCAAGATTTAAGATTATTTTTGAGCCTCTCATGGGACTCGAACCCACGACCTGCTCATTACGAATGAGCTGCTCTACCAGCTGAGCTAAAGAGGCTTTGTGAATATGGCGGCAAATTTAACTATTTCTCGCTTTCTCCACCATCTCCTCCCAAATTTTTCGCTGTTCTGTCAGGGCCTTCACCTTGTCGGCGGGATTGGTGCGGCATTCGAGCAGGACCCATCCCCTGTAGTTCATGCCGACCAGCTGGTTCATGAGTTCCTGGTAAGGGTAGGAGGGGTCTTCGAGTTCCCTCACATGCACTGTATTGCCGAGGCGGTCACTGAGCAGGTTGAAGTTGGCTTTGAATCCCGCCCCATGGAGGTCTTCAGGATTGCAGTTCCAGCACACTTTTGCATTGGGGTGGTCGGCTACATCCATAATGGCCTTCATGTTGCCTATTTCCTGGGTCTCCGGGCCATGAACTTCCAGCCGCACCTGTTGCCCGTAATCGGCGCCGTATCGGGCCAGCTGGCTGATGGATTTGCCGATCTGCTCGACGGTCCGCGATTTGGGAACACCGGTATGGAACTGGTTGGGCTGAACCTTGACCCCTGATCCCCCGATGTCAGCACTCAAACGGATGTATTCCTTGGTTTTCTCTATCGATTCCAGCAACAGTTTCCGTTCCGGATGGTCAAATCTCAGGTCGGTACTGAAACCAACGAATTCTACGTCGCTGCCCCTGAACCGCTTCCTGACTTCCTTGCGTTGTGCTTTATCCATTTCAGGAATGATGGCATGGGCATGCCCCGTGCGGAGTTCAACTCCGCTGATCCCCGCTTCCTGAAGATTCTGCAGAATCGTGGCCATATCCCAGTCCGCCCCCCAGGTATAGGTCACCATGCCCAATTTCATTCTGACCTTTTTGGGCTTGGCCGGGGCCGCAGGAACCGCTCCGGGAAGCAACAATCCCCCTGTTACCAGGGCCATGTCTCTCAGGAATTCCCTGCGTTGGATTGGATTCGAAAAATAACTCATGGCTTCACATTTGACAAGGTAAAATTACGGCAATTCGGGTTTGGGCGGGCCATTCCATGATGAATTTTATGTTACATCTTATTCGGCCGGCATCCAGACAGCCATTTCCCCCTTACCCCGGTGTGACCATTCGTAATATGGAATCAGCATGATCTCCACTGGCGTCCGGCTTTGATTTTCTGCCTGGGCCGCACCTTCTTTCAAAGGCCCATTCTCCTGAGGGCTGGGTGCTGCCCATCCGTTGACTGTGATCATCAGGGCAGGACCCGGCAGGGTATCATTCCAGGCAAAGGCAGGTGCACTCTTTTTATCCATCACCAGGTTCATAACCGTGCTGTCTGGCTGATCGGCAAATTCAGCACAATAGACGAGGGGCCCCAGTTGAAGAGCCATTTTCCCCCGGTTGTCGGCAATCTCAGAGTGGGCGGTAATTTTTCTGACCTCCCAGGGTAGGGAGATTTCTGCCACGTCACCCGCCTTCCACTTGCGGTCGATCACAGCATAGCCCCCTTCAATGGCATAACGGGCCGGTTCGCCGTTGACCTTGATGCTGATTTCAGCGGCAGGGCTGTTTTCATAAACGTAGAGGTCACCTGGAAAGGCATCGGATGTCGCCCAGTGGGGAATACGCAGGTGGAGTCTTGCCCTGACTGGTTTTCCCGTATGCAGGGTGATGGAAGAGTGGCCTTCCCAAGGCATCCGGGAAGTCTGTTCCACACGCAGGGAATCGTCACCCAGGGAAAGCGCGGCCTGGCTGGGGATGTACAGGTTGACATAAAGATCATGTTCGTTGGCAGCGTAGATATACCCCGGCATGGAAGGGATGAACCGGCAGATGTTCGATGGACAACAAGCGCAGCCGAACCATTCACTGCGGGCGTGCTGGCCATGTGATTCCAGCGGGTTGGGATAAAAGAAATGGTCTCCGCTGAGCGCCACGCCCGACAGAACATTGTTGTACAGCGATCGCTCCAGGATGTCGATATATTTCGATTCTCCGGTCATCAGGAACATGCGGTGGTTCCAGAAGACGTTGGCGATGGCGGCGCAGGTTTCGCAATAGGCACGGGCATTGGGGAGCTCATAGGGGCCCCCGAAGCCTTCGTGGCCCCCTTCGGCACCTATACCTCCGGTAATATAGAGTTTTTTGTGGACCACATTCTCCCAGATCCGGCTGATGGCGTGCACATAGGCGGTATCCCCGGTGAGGGCCGCCACATCGGCCATGCCGCTCCACATGTAGGCTGCCCGTACCGAGTGGCCCACAGCTTCACTTTGCTGTGTCACCGGCAGATGCGACTGGTTGTAGGTCTTGGGTGTCCCCGTGCCACGGCCCCTCACATCCAGAAAAAACCTGGCCAGATCAAGGTACCTCTTTTCCCCGGTTACCCTGTAGAGCTTCACCAACCCGATTTCAACCTCCTGGTGCCCGGGCCAGTTCTCAATCTTACCCGGACCAAAATCCCTGTCCACCAGATCGGCACTTTTAATGGCGATATCCAGAATCTCCCGTTTCCCTGTGGCCTGGTACCAGGCGGTCGCCGCCTCGTAAAAGTGCCCCAGGTTATAGAGCTCATGGCTCAGGTCATCGACCAGTTCCCAACGCTTGCTCCCTGCCCACGGATGGCTCTTCTCCCCCATGATGGTACGGTTGGTATAGAGATACCCGTCCTCCTCCTGGGCCAGCCCGATGAGGGTGACCAGCGAATCGATGGAAGCTTCCAGGGCAGGGTCAGGAAACATCTGAATGCTGTAGGCTGCCCCCTCAATGATTTTGAAAATGTCGGAATCATCAAAGGTATAGAGGGTCTTGAACTCCCCCTCCATTAATCCGCCTGCAATTTTGAAATTGTCGATACGTCCGGTTTCCCTGCTTTTCTGAATGGCAATGGGAATGGTCACCTGGTGGTTGGTGGCTATCCGGGGTGCCCAGAAGTCGTCGGTGACTTCCACCTGTGTGAAGGGTATCGGCTGAATGGGGTATTCGTTTCCGGTGGCGGCGGGTTTCCGGTTTCCGCAGGAAGAAAAGAGGGCCGCAAAAAGAAAAATGTGCAGAAATTTCATGGGTATAGGTATTTCTTAATACAAAACAGGCACAGAGAACACGGAATTCCTTGAAGGAACCGGTGCGCTCTGTGCATGTCATATCAAAGGCAAGGCTTTCCGGAGAGCCGGAGCGCCTCAGGAAACCAGGTTTATGCCGGCATGTCGGGCAGCGACCAGGGTTTCCGGTAGGTGTGTTTAATCAGTTCGGCAGCGAATTCGGCGGCAGGTATCGGATCGGTCCAATCCTTATTGAAAGTGGGATGCCCGTCGTGGATGGAGAAGCCGTCTTTGACCACGGTTCTGATCTTCTCATCGCCGATGTTGGTGAATTTCATGTTGAGGCCATCCCATTCCAGTTCCTTGTTGAGGCTCTGGAGCCTGACGGCGAGGACGCCCATGACCACCATTTCGTTGAAGGGCCCTGCTTCGCTGAAGTCGGAAGCGGTCCTAACGCGGCTTTCGGGACTCTCCTTGCAGGCGCGCACCCAGTCCATTTCATGGCCACCGGCGGTGGCTTTCTCAATGCGGCGGCGGAACTTAGGCGCTTCGGGAACCCTGCCCGAGAGGAGCCACGGATTGATCCCGTAACATCCGCAAATCAGCTTGTCTTTGGTGCCGTGGAAGATCACCCCGCCTCCGGCATCGTTCATGTTGCGTCCTGCAGGCCATCCTTCGGGTTTCATGGGTTGGAGTCCCCCGTCATACCAGGTGACTTCCACTTCCTTGAACTGGGCGCCTTTCTTCATCCCCTTCCAGGGCCGTTTGGGCATGCGGGCCGGGAAGGTCAGCTTGACCATCTGGGCATTGGGGGCACAGTCGTTGAGCAACAGGGTGGAACTCCCCTGTGCCTTGGTGGGATAGCCCAGTTCGAGACCTACAAATACGGGATGCAGGATGTGGCAGGCCATGTCGCCCAGGGCGCCGGTGCCGAAATCCCACCATCCGCGCCAGTTCCACGGCGTGTAAAGGGAGTGGTAAGGACGCATGGGGGCCGGCCCGATGAAGAGATCCCAGTCAAGGGTGTCGGGAACCCACTGCCCCGGTTCGGGACGGTTAAGACCCTGCGGCCAGATCGGACGGTCGGTGAAGGCTTCCACTTTTGTGACTTCCCCGATCTCACCGTTGGCCAGCCATTCACAGACCAGATTGACCCCTTCGCCCGAAGATCCCTGGTTCCCCATCTGGGTGGCCACCTGGTATTTCTCAGCCAGTTTGGTCAGCAGCCGCGACTCATACACCGTGTGGGTCAACGGTTTCTGGACGTATACATGTTTGCCCATGGTCATGGCGTGCGCGGCGGTGATGGCATGCGTATGGTCGGCCGTGGCAACCACCACCCCGTCGATCGATTTGCCCATCTCATCGTACATCTTGCGCCAATCCTTGTACCACTTGGCCCCGGGATACTCTTCGAACAGGCCGTTCTGCTTGCAGTACCCGTAATCCACATCGCATAAGGCTACAATGTTCTGGGATTTCAGGTTTTTCAGGTTGGCATTACCCATCCCTCCGACACCGATGCCGGCAATGTTCAGCTTGTCACTCGGGGGAACATGCCCCAATCCCGCCACCACATTGCTCGGAAGAATCGTGAATCCGGCTGCCGCAGCAGCGGTCGTCCCCAGAAATGCCCTGCGGGAAATCCCGTTTGATTCCTTTTTTTCGCTCATAGCTAGAAAGTTGTAGTGATTAAATATTTAATATGGTTTTGTTTGATTATAAAATCAGCACAATATAAGCAAAAAAAGGCGTTTCAAAAAGGATTTATCACAGGAAAGGTCCCGCTACTTTCCACAAGGAAAATGGCGGGACCTTCAGTGAAATGTAAGATTGTTTCAGCGTGTGCCCTGCACCGGTACAGCCTCCCTGCCTGATGCGGGGAATTGCCTGGATACGGCCTTTACTGCAGGATAAATTTAAACCGGAACATCACCCATTTGTTGTTGTACTCCGGAATTTGGAGCGCCGGAAGCTGCTTGACCTGCAACGCCCCTTCCTGGGTCAGAAGATCCATCGTATCTTTCCCCTTTTTGTTCCCTTTTTCTTCCATGGAACGGTAAGCCACGATGACCACTTCATCCAGAGGAACCACTTTCCCGCCGGGTTTCCTTTCCGTGATCTGTGTAATGTTCCCTTCCGGATTCACAAAAGCGTAAATGGTGACATCCCCCTGCTGGCCGCTTTCCTGGGCTTTGACAGGATAGCGGATTGACCGCGCCAGGGCTTGCCGTAACTGCTCCACATTGGTGATGCCTGCTTCCCCGGCCGGAACCGCTCCCTTGCTCTTCCGCTCTAACGTGATTACCCTGCCTGAGATAGATGGAGCTCCATCTTTGGTCACGATTTCCACGACGCCCCGTTCTCCTTTTATACCATATTTCTCTGTGGCGGCTTCCCCTTTCAGCACTTTCACCGATGCGATATGGTCGGGATTGATCTCGTTCAGCTTGGTCTCTGATTCCTTGCCATCAATGATGATCAGCGCATCTTTCGAATCCGTGGATTCTGTGAAATGCACCACCTTTTTCCCCCAGGAGGATGGCTGGGATTCATCCTTTCCTGAACTCTCTTTTTTTGTGGTGATAAGGATTACCCCGTTCTTTCCCTTTTCTCCGTACAATGCCGTGGAGGATTCATTTTTCAGGACAGAAATGCTCTCAATATCCTGAGGTTCGATGTTTTCGATGGAGAGGATCTCTTTGCCATCGAGGATGTACAGGGGCTGCGGACCATTCTTTCCCCCGGTGGTCCTGATCCTGATCGTGTCACTGACCACTTTCCCTGTTTCGGGACCTTTTTCATAGTTTAGCTGCCTGATAAACTGGATTCCGTTTCCCATGTGAGATCCTTGAAGAACATCGGCTTTAATGGTCACCGGATCCTGGCCATTCCCCACGGCGTATCCGGTGACGACGGTTACATCGGTGGCTTTCAGCACGGTATCTCCGGAAAGAACCCCGATTTCTGCGGCACCCGAAATTGCACGTACAGATCGGAGCTGCGGGTCGTCCTGTTGCGCGACGAGCGCACTTTGTGACACTCCGGCCGGCATTAAGGAACTTTCTGTGGGCTTTTCTGCCGGAAGAGCAACCAGAGAGGGCGTAGCGGACACGGTTTTGTACTCCCGGGCTGAAAGACCCGTGATGAGAAGGGCCGTGAGCGGAACGACCATCAGTTTGCGAATCACACTGTTTCTGTTTTCTGTTTTCTGCTTCATCATAATTATTCTGTTTTTTAAGTCATTGCCATTGAGTGCGTTGAGAAAAGGAGCCATCCCTCTCTTATCGGCCAGGGCAACCAGTGCCAGCTGATAGGCATGCGGGTTGGCTTCCCTGATCACCTCCGCGTCAGTAAGGTATTCCAGGTTGTTTTTGATGGCGTCCTTCATCAGCCATGCGAAAGGATTGAACCACTGAATGAGGAACACGATTTCGGACAAGAGAATGTCTGTCGTATGACGGTTGTCGGCGTGGATCTTCTCGTGCCTGAGGATCATGGAAAAGTAAGGTTGGAGGGTACTCTCCTCCGGAACCACAATTCTGCGGAAGAAAGTGAAGGGATGAACATCTTCCGGAGTTACGAAATAGCCTATTCCACCTGTCGTCCCGGGGCGGCTTTTCCTTGAAATCTGCCATACCCTGAGGTGCCCCGTGATGAGGTGCCCCAGAAAAATGACCACTCCGGTACCATACAGCACCATTAAAACGACGTTCAGGGAAATCACGCTTTCTACGGCTTCCTCCACGGGGAGCAAAACCTCCGCGGAAGCCGGTAAAATAACCACCTGCCCCGTGGCCTGCCGGGTGACAGTAATCGTAATAAGCGGAATGAGGGGACTTAACAGGAAGGAAATTAACAGGTAAATCCGGTTAAACTGGAATTGCCTGCGTTTGCTGAAAAACACCAGATAGAACAGGTAAAAAGCGGCGGTGCCCACCGAAACCCTGACCAGATAGAACAGCAACTCTTCCATAACTACTCCTTTCTGATCATCCTGAGAATCTCCTCCAGTTCCTCCGGCTTCAACCCCTTCTCGTTGACGAAAAAGGCCACCGCATTCTTGTAGGAGTTGTCGAAATAGTCACTGATCACCCCCTTCATGAAGGATTTGCGGTATTCCTCACGCGAAACCAGCGGATAATACTCATAGGTGTTCCCGTATTGGGTGTATCCTACGATTCCTTTCTCCTGCAGAAGGCGGACCAGCGACGAAATGGTGTTGTAATGAGGCTTCGGATCAGGATACTGATCCACAAGGTCCTTGACAAAACCTTTTTTTAGCTTCCAGAGGATCTTCATCAGCTCCTCCTCTTTTCGTGTCAGTTTGTGCATGGCTGAATTCAATGTTTAACCACCACAAACATATAACTGATTTTTCAGTTTGCCAACTATAAAAACAGTTATATAACGAATTTTTCAGTTAATAAATGTTAATCCTGATTTCACCCTTATTCTTCCAGGCTGACCTTCTTCCCTTTCATTATTCTGATCCTCTGTTATTCTAATTCTCCGCTATTCTAATCCTCTGATATTCACATATTCCTTTATTCAAGATTCGAGATTCCCACATTCCCGACTCAAGATTCCCGACTCCCACATTCAGGATTCCAGATTCC
>JAAYDJ010000038.1 GCA_012729335.1 Bacteroidales bacterium
TCACCCTGTCCTGCGGCTACACCAGGACTAACGACCTCACCCGGGCTAACGACCTCACCAGGGCTAACGACCTCACCCTGACTGGCGGCTACACCAGGACTATTGACTTCAGCCTGACTGGCGGCTTCATTCCCGCTGGTTGCCGTCTCCTGACCGCTGGTCCCCAACCAGTGCAACCCCCAATAGGGCAGGGAGGTGAAGGCCAACCCTACACATACCAGGGTGAAAACCCCAGCCAGAAGTGTTATTTTTCTGATCAGTCCCAAAAAATGGATTATTTTTGGATAAAATTAGGGATTACTTTTTAAACATCGGATTTTGGAGCAGAAAGTACTAGACAAATTAACCCAGCTTTTCAGGGACTATACAGGCCGGGAGGCTGATAACCGCGAAATGCTGCCCCATTCGGGATCTTACAGGGAATATGTGCGGCTGACCGGCGGCGGATTTTCGGCCATCGGCACCTGGAATGCCGACTTAAAAGAAAACAGGGCCTTCCTCAGCTTCTCCCGCCATTTCCACGACCGGGGCATCCCCGTGCCCGCCATATACTCCGTCAGCGATGACCAGACCTGCTACCTCCAGGAGGACCTCGGTTCGGTCACCCTCTTCGACTTCCTGAGCCGCATCCGCATCAACGAGGGCTTCTCCCGGACCATCACCGACGAATACCGGAAGGTCCTGGCCGTCCTCCCCGCCATCCAGGTCTCCGCAGGAAAGGAGATCGACTACACCGTCTGTTACCCCCGCGCCGCCTTCGACCTCCAATCCATGCTCTGGGACCTCAGCTATTTCAAATACTACTTCCTCAAACTGGCCCGCATCCCCTTCGATGAACAACTCCTCGAAGATGACTTCCAGCGGTTTACGGCTTACCTCCTCAGCGCTGACAGCGACTACTTCATGTACCGCGATTTCCAGTCACGCAACATCATGCTTAAAGACGGAAAGGTGTGGTTCATCGACTACCAGGGAGGCCGAAAGGGAGCCCTCCAGTACGACCTGGCCTCCCTCCTCTACGACGGAAAAGCCGACATCCCCCAGGCGGTCCGCGAGGAACTCTTCGAATTCTACCTCGATGAACTCGAGAAAATCATCCCCGTCGACCGCTACGAATTCATGCGCTTCTTCAAGGGATTCGTGCTCATCCGCATCATGCAGGCCATGGGCGCCTACGGATTCCGCGGGTTCTACGAGAAAAAGGAACACTTCCTCAAGAGTATTCCCTTTGCCCTCGACAATCTCGAAGCGATCCTCCGGAAGCTCGACCTGCCCGTCGAACTCCCCGAGCTTACCAAGGTGCTCCACCTGGTCACGCAATCGGCCTTCCTGCGGTCGATCGGACAAAAAGAGCACAACCTGACGGTCAGAATCACCAGCTTCAGCTATAAAAAGGGATTGCCTGCCGACCCCTCCGGAAACGGTGGCGGCTTCATTTTCGACTGCCGCGCCATCCACAACCCCGGAAAATATACCGAGTATAAAATCCTCTCCGGAAAAGACGCTCCGGTGATCCAATTCCTTGAGGACAAATCGGAAATGCCGGGATTCATGAAATTGGTCACCTCCCTGGTCGACCAGTCGGTTAAAAAATACATCGACAGGGGCTTCTCCCACCTGGCCGTCAGCTTCGGCTGCACCGGAGGCCAGCACAGGTCGGTCTACGCCGCTGAAAAACTGGCCGCACACCTCAAAAACAATTTCCCCGTCAACGTTGTTCTTACCCACAGGGAGATGGAAAACCCGGTCTGAACTGAGTAAAAAAGTGCGGTAAGTGAGTAAGAAAGCCTGCGAAAAGAAAGCGTTCGAAGAAAAATCCCACCCTGAATTTGTTTGCCGGAAATGCGGCGCCAAAGTCAGGAAGGAAACCAAAGTATGCAAACCGGAGAAGATTAAGTGACCGGATCTTGCTTTCTGATGAACCGCGGCCATAAGTAGTAAAAGCCGTAATAGAGCTACTCTCCCTGAAGATTTTTCCTTTCCGGCCTGTAGGCCGTTGCTGATTTTTTTTGCAATTTTGGCCTTCGCTTCCGGAAGAGGATCTCAGGAAGCTAAAATATTGACAGTTAACAATCAGCAATAAAAATTCCGATTTATGGGAAGAGCATTTGAATACCGCAGGGCGGCCAAAGAGAAACGTTGGGGCATGATGTCGAGGATTTTTCCCCGTTTAGGTAAAACCATCACCATTGCCGCCAAGTCCGGCGGTCCTGATCCCGATACCAATGCGGCACTCCGTACCGCCATCCTGAACGCCAAGGCCCAGAATATGCCCAAGGCCAACATCGAAGCGGCCATCAAACGGGCCTCGGGAAAGGATGCCGAAAACTTCGACGAAATCAACTACGAAGGGAAAGGACCCCACGGCGTCCTCGTCTTCGTCGAATGCGCCACCGACAACAACACGCGTACCGTCGCCAATATCAAGAACTACTTCAGCAAATCGGGCGGACAGCTGTCACCCACCGGGTCACTCGAATTCATGTTCACCCGGAAGTCGGTGTTTCAGTTTGAGAAACCCGCCAGTATGGAGATCGACGAACTGGAACTCGAACTCATCGACGCCGGACTGGAAGAGATCGATGAACACGAGGGAGAGTATTTCGCCTATGCCGATTATACCAGCTTCGGAGCCATGTCGGCCGCCTTTGAAAAACTGGGCATCAACGTCACCTCCGCCACCCTGAAAAGGTACGCCAACAACCCCGTGGAGTTCACCGAAGAGCAAATGGTGGACATCGACAAACTGATCGACAAAATCGAGGAGGACGACGATGTCCAGGCCGTCTATACCAATATCGCCTGACACGACCCGGTGCTGAGGTGGCACAGAAGCGGCCATGAAGCGGCCTGTAACAGCCATGAGGTGGCCCTGAGGTGGTGCTGAGGTGGCAATGAAGTGGTCCTGAAGCGGGCATGAGGTGGTGCTGACGCGGCACTGAATACGTCAGTTCTCCCTCCAGGTTAACTCCCACAAGTGAGGCTGAACAGGACCTTGACGCTTTGCACATCTTTTTATTAACCGTATTCCATGCATGGCCAAATGGCAGATTAGCCTTTCTACGGGTGTAGTCTGCCATTTACCGTTTATTTCAGGTACTTCACCGGAAAACCTCACCAATTGCCGGAAGGTCCCGTAAATTTGTGTGAACTGTCAAATATGCCTTTACATGGATACCATCCACCTTATCGACCATTTCTCGGAAATCTGGAACAACACCTCTGACCGGTTTCCCGCGTTCACCACCTCTTATTCAGATGCGGAAAAACGGGAAAGGGAAACCCTCTTTTCAGGATACACCGACCGTTTCCGGGAACTGCGCAAGGAAGGTGAAGTAAGAAGCCTCGACACAGAGAAATTCTTCAAAGGTTTGCGGAGCGTCATGAAAAAGGTGTACGACTTTTCTGACGAATCCCTCGACCTGATCACCCATCCGTCGATGATCGACGCTTCGCGTGAATTTTACCGCGAAGCCCGCGCCTTTGACGCCTCCCTTTCCCGGGAAGAAATTTACCAGGCCATGCGCAACGCCTGGATCATGAACGGGCTCCAGCTTCTGCTGGGTCTTCCGGTTCGCCTTTCCCCTTCCATCCTGGCCTATAGCCTTCTCTATCCCTATTCCGATAACCTCCTCGACGATCCTGCGATTTCCGCTGCTGAAAAAGCCGCCTTCAGCCGGAGGTTCGAAGGCTGCCTACACGGTGAATCCCCCATGGGCACCAACCCCCGGGAACAGGCCATAGAAGCCCTCGTGGCCATGATCTGCCGCGAATACCCCCGCCATAAGTTTCCGCTAGTCCACCAGAGCCTCCTGGCTATCCACCGCGCCCAAACCCGCAGCCTCCGCCTCTGTGGTTATGGTACCCCTCCCTCCGCCGACGAAATCCTCCGCATTGGCTTCGATAAAGGCGGTACCTCCGTCCTGGCCGACGGATACCTCGTGGCCGGCCACCTCTCCCCCGAAATCAGCCGGTTCTTCTATGGCTATGGCGTCTGGCTCCAACTCGCCGACGACATCCAGGACCTCGATGAAGACCTCCACGACGGCACCCTGACCATCTTTTCTGCCCCCGGAAATAAAGCCTCCCTGCCCGGCCTCACCAATCGTGCCTTCCACTTCGGA
Organism: Bacteroidales bacterium; assembly: GCA_012729335.1. Classification (GTDB taxonomy): domain Bacteria; phylum Bacteroidota; class Bacteroidia; order Bacteroidales; family Prolixibacteraceae; genus UBA1413. The sequence goes on from JAAYDJ010000038.1 coordinate 4,125, forward strand.
AGGGTTGTTATGGAGGATATAAAGTACTGCAAGGAAACTGTTTCGGAAGAGTTTGGTAAAGTTATACTTCAAAGTATAGAACTGATGATCCTCCAGGCAGCAGGTCTCAGCAGCCGCTTCTATCCCCGCACTTACCGCTCCCAACTTGAAGCATTCTCCCCCCTGGGATTCGACTACCTCCTCGAAGCCCGCAAAAAAGGAAGCCCCGGCCGCATGAAACTCATCACCTCCCTCATCGAGGAACCAGCCTGAATATCTCCTGCTATTCCTTATCCTCCCTGAACACTGCTTGCTTGATTGAAAATGCATGTGGGGTAAACCCATTATCATCCTCCGGAAAAGTGTTGAGTAAAAAACATGAACATGAGTGAAGATAAAATATGCTATCTTGGTTATCACTCCATAAAAGTACTTATATTTGTACGTAATTAAGTAATCATTATGAAGGCAGTGAATTATTCCGAATTACGGCAGAACTTAAAGGAGAATCTGGATACTGTTTCTGATAATGGTGAGTTTCTTATTGTTCAGCGGCCAAAAGGGAAGAGTGTGGTCATGATGTCCCTGGCGGAATATAATGCGCTTCAGGAGACATTATACCTCAGTAAAAGCAAGGCCAACCGGGAAAGACTGGAATCCGCTATTGACAACATCAATGCGAAGACCAACCTGCAGAAACGCAACCTCGCGGAATGATGGATATCTTCTGGGATAACAGCGCTTGGGAGGATTATTTATACTGGCAGGGAAACGATAGGAATGTTCTGCTGAAAATCAATGCGCTGATAAAAGAATGTCAGCGCACTCCTTTTGAAGGTACCGGAAAGCCCGAACCGCTCAGGCAAAACCTGTCAGGATTCTGGAGCCGCAGAATCAACAGCGAACACCGTTTGGTCTACAAGGTAGAAGATAACACCCTCTACATTGCCCAGTGCAGGTACCACTATTAACCAATCCGGATAGCGCAGAACTGGTGCTACTCTATATCTGGTCAGGCAGGTAATACGCACCCCCAATAGGGTAATTATGAACTGTTGAGACGATTGATCCCGGTGATTGATCTTGATGATTATTCCGCAGATGACACTGCCGGCCTCTTCTTCTTCGGGAAAAGCATGGAGAGCCCGATACTCAGGAATATGACGCTGCCAATGACCACCAGCGAGTAATACGACTCATAGCCCATCTGGTCGAGCCAGTGGTGGAACACCAGCTTGAAGCCCACGAATGCCAGCAACGCCGACACCCCGGCCTTCAGGAACCTGAACTTTTCCACCAGGTCGGCAAGCAGGAAGAAGAGCGCCCGCAGCCCGATGATGGCGAAAATATTGGAGAAAAATACCACGAAAGGATCACGCGACACGGCGAAAATGGCCGGAATGGAATCAAAGGCAAATAGAATATCGGTGAACTCGATCATCACCAATACCACAAACAGGGGGGTGAAAAAGAACTTCCCGCGCTGTAGTGTCCAGAATTTGCTGTCCACATAGTGGGGGAGGAGCCTGATGTGTTTGCTCAGGAAACTGACAATCGGGTGATGCTGGGGATCCTTCATCCCGTGATCCTTAGCCAGCAACATGTGGATGCTCTGATAGATCAGGAACACTCCGAAAACCACCAGGATCCAGTCAAATTTTGCCACCAGCGCCGCTCCTGCAAAAATGAAGATGAAGCGCAGAATAATCGCCCCCAGGATCCCCCAGAACAACACCTTCTTGTAATTCTTCAGATCCACGCTGAACCCCTGCAAAAGCATCAGCATCACGAAAATATTGTCGATCGAAAGGGTCTTCTCAATGAAATAGCCCGATAAATAGTTGATGGCCATGTGCCGCCGGTACTCCTGGAGCATCTCTTCAAAACCGGTGGTGGTAAACCGTAACTCTGGTGAATAGCGGGCGACGATCTCCTGCAACCGCTCAGGAGTCTCTATGCCATGTAAAAGATGACCGAAATGCCCCAGCACAAAGTAAAACCCCAGGGCCAGGGCAATCCACACTCCCGACCAGATCAGCGCCTCCCGGGCATGAATGATGTGGGTATTGCGCCCCACCAGCAACAAGTCAAAGAGAAGAATGAACACGATGAAGAGGATAAACCCCGTCATCAGCAAAAATTCAGTACTCATGCGGAATAGTTATTTTCCAGAGGCCCAAAGATAACCCTAAATCGGAGAGGGTGGTCAACCGGCTCTTTATTTCATTTTTTACCGCTCTTTAAAATGATTTTCAATTAACTCTGACCCTTTATGTCAAAGATGTTAGTTTTGCAAAAATCTTTTTTTATGAAGGGAAAAGTGGTCGTCATCACCGGTGCCTCCTCCGGAATAGGGGAAGCCTTGGCCCGGAAGTTTGCTGCCGAAGGGGCCCAGGTCGTCATGGCCGCCCGCAGAGTGGACCGGCTGGAACAGCTTTCTGCAGAACTGGGCCACGGAAAGGTCCTCTGCGTGCCTACTGACGTCACCCGCGAAGAGGATTGCCGGCAGCTGGTGGAAAAAACCGTCGCCCGATTCGGCCGCATCGACGTGCTTATCAACAACGCGGGGATCTCCATGCGCGCCCTCTTCGAAGAGGTCGACCTCGAGGTCCTCCGCCGCCTCATGGATGTCAACTTCTGGGGTACCGTCTACTGTACCAAATACGCCCTCCCGTGGCTCCTCAAAAGCAAAGGCACCCTGGCTGGCATCATCTCCATTGCCGGGCACGTGGGACTCCCCGGGCGCACTGGCTATGCCGCCTCTAAATTCGCCGTCCGCGGTTTCCTCGATACCCTCCGCATTGAAAACCTTAAAAAAGGGCTCCACGTCCTGGTCGTCGCCCCCGGATTTACCGCCAGCGAAGTCCGCCTCTCGGCCCTTAACGCAGCCGGACAGAAACAAGGAGAATCACCCCGCAACGAGGATAAAATGATGAGCGCCGAAACCTGCGCCAGCCATATCTTCCACGCAGTTCTGCACCGTAAGCGACAACTTGTCCTCACCTTCATGGAAGGTAAACTCACCGTCTTCCTCGGAAAATGGTGGCCCTCCCTGCTCGATAAACTCGCCTATAACCATATGGCCAAAGAACCCGATTCACCGTTGAGATGAGACATGGTGAACTGGAGACTTAGAGACTGAGGGACTGAGAGACTGAGAGACTGAGAGACTGAGAGACTTAGAGACTTAGAGACTTAGGGACTTAGGGACTTGGGGACTTAGAGACTTGGAGGTGTGTGAAAAGAAAGCGGAATCAGGTTAAAGAATAGCTTTAAGTAGTAAAAACAGTAAACAATCAATACAACGCATTATGCTGGTGCATGAAACGCAAATCAGGGTATGCTACGGCGATACCGACAAGATGGGAGTGGTTTATTACGGCAACTATCCCCGGTTCTACGAGATCGCCCGCAATGAAATGCTCAGGGCCTATGGCGTCACCTATAAACAGATCGAAGAATCGGGTATCGTCTGGCCAGTCAGAACCCTCAACATCACCTACCTGAAACCCGCCTTCTACGATGACCTGCTGACTGTTCGCAGCAGGGTGGAGGAGATCCCTCTGGTCAGACTCCGCATCAAAACAGAAGTCTTCAATCCCGCCGGGGAACTCATCAACCACGGTGAGGTGGTCCTGGTCTCCACCAATCCCATCACTGGAAAAGCCGTGAAAACCCCACAGTGGCTCCTCGACGTCCTCACCCCTCTGATCACCAATTCATAGAAGGCCCGGGACGCTCTTTTTCACCCAACCCTTATGACCACTATGGTCATTGATGACTTTATCCTGACTTGTTGAGTCCGCCAGCTTACCTTTAACTACTTCTTCTTCTCATCCCTCTTATCTGCCTGTTCGTCAGGCACGAATACCAGAGATACGGAATTGACACAGTGACGGGTGTTCTTTGACGTAAATCGTTCCCCCAAAAAGACATGCCCCAGGTGACCCTTGCAATTCGCACAAACAATCTCTGTCCGGTGTCCGTCGGCATCGGGATACCTCAGCACCGCCCCTTTAATCTCATCGTCGAAACTGGGCCACCCACACCCTGAGTCGAATTTGTCGGCCGACCGGTAGAGTGGGGCATTACACTGCTTGCAATGATAGGTCCCCTTCTCCTTCGTTTTGTAATACTCCCCCGTAAAGGGCGCTTCCGTCCCCTTCTTCAGAATCACATACTGCTCGAAAGCATTCAGCTTCCGGTAACTCATCTGTTCCGGATCCTGACCTGCTCCAGGCCGGGAATCCCCTGAAGCCTTATCCTGCGCTCCCGATTCCATGATCACCACCATTAGTGTTAATAACCAAACCAACTTCATTATACTGCATATTTTTGTTTTAACTGCTTAGACTTCAATTCCCATGCATAATCTATGGGTGTCCTGCACCCTGCTTGTTGGGCTGCTGCTCCTTAAATCATAGACGTCTTTTCATAAAAAAAGTTCACAACACCATCAGAAAAGCAGATATTGACTAATTTTAAGAGTCGACCCAACCTAAAAATAAGTAAACCAGAATCTATGCTTGAATATATTATCGGTTTCAGTATCAGGAACAAGTTGATGGTGATGCTCTTCACGGCCACCATCGCGGGGTTCGGGATCTTTTCCCTTACACGCATTCCCATCGGGGCAGTGCCCGACATCACCAACAACCAGGTGCAGGTGATCACTACCAGCCGCAACCTTTCCACGCAGGATGTGGAGCAATTCATCACCTGGCCTGTGGAACTCGAGATGGCCAACCTTCCGGGCGTCAGGGAGATCAGGTCGGTCTCGAAATTCGGCCTCTCGGTGGTGACGATCGTCTTCGAGGAACGCCTGGGGACCTATCTTCCACGACAGCTCATTGCCGAAAAAATCAAATCGGCCGCAGAAAAAATTCCCGAAGGATTCGGCGTTCCGGAGATGGGCCCCATCAGCACCGGCCTGGGCGAAATCTATCAATATATCCTCGATACCAGACCGGGTTACGACTCCCTCTATTCCCCCATGGACCTGAGGACCATCCAGGACTGGCAGGTCAGACGCCAGCTCTCAGGAATCCCTGGTGTGGTCGAAGTCAACACCTGGGGCGGATTCCTCAAACAATACGAAGTGGCCGTAGATCCTGAGCGCCTCCAGTCCGCCGGTATCACCATCGGAGAACTCTTCACAGCCCTCGAAAACAACAACCATGTTGCCGGCGGCGGCTATATCGAGAAAAGCCACCAAAGCTATTTCATCAGGGGAGAGGGACTGGCGACCTCCCTGGAGGATGTGGAGAACATCGTCGTCACCACCCACGGGGGAATTCCCGTGCTGGTCAAGGACATCGCCCGTGTTGGATTCGGCCATGCCACCCGCTTCGGCGCCATTACTGGCAACGGGGAGGGCGAAAAGGTACTCGGACAGGTCATGATGCTCAAAAATGCCAACTCCAAAGCGGTGATCAAAGCGGTTAAGGACCGCGTGGCCGAAGTCCAGGAAACCCTTCCCGAAGGAATCTTCATTAACCCCTTCCTGGAACGCAGTGCCCTCATTGCCAAAACTACCAAAACAGTTGCCGAAAACCTTATACTGGGCTTCCTTATCGTCGCCTTCATCGTCATCCTGCTCATCGGGGACTACCGCTCCGGACTGGTGGTCGCCTCGGTCATCCCACTCTGCCTCCTCTTCGGAATCTCACTGATGTACCTCTTTGGCATCGACGCCAACCTGATGAGCCTCGGAGCCATAGACTTCGGAATCATCATCGACGGTGCCGTCATCATCGTGGAATTTATCGCCTTCCGCCTCACCGCAAAAAGCGCAACACTGATTGCCCTCTCCCGTGACGAGAAACAGGAAGAAATTGACAAGATCACCTACGACAGCAGTGTTAAAATGCTCAAATCGGCCATCTTCGGCCAGCTGATCATTATGATCGTCTTCATCCCCGTTCTCTCCCTCACCGGCGTCGAAGGCAAGATGTTCCGTCCTATGGCCCTGGCTTTCTGCTTTGCCCTCCTGGGGGCCCTTATCTTCTGCCTGACCTATGTCCCCGTCATGGCCTCCCTCTTCCTGAAACCTCATGACAACAAGGAAAAGAAAAACCTCTCCGACAAAATCATCACCCTGCTCCAGCGAAGCTATCAGCCTGTGCTGCACTTTGCCATGGACCATAAGAAGCTGATCCTGGGCACCACCCTGGTGGTTTTTCTGACTTCCCTGCTGATTTTCGGCCGTATGGGCGGCGAATTCATTCCTACCCTCGACGAGGGCGATTTCGTCATTCAACCTGTGCTTCCTACCGGTACCTCCCTGGGTACCACCATCGGCATCACCACCAAAATAGAAAAAATCCTGCTCCGATTTCCCGAAGTGGAACAAGTGGTCTCCCGTATCGGCGCAGCAGAAGTCCCCACGGATCCCATGTCCATGGAGGAATCCGACATCATCGTCACCCTGAAGCCCATCAGGGAGTGGACTTCTGCCAAAACCAAAGATGAGCTGGCCGAAAAATTCAAGGAAGCTCTCTCTGTACTGCCGGGCTTCGAACCGGAATTCACCCAACCCATTGAGATGCGCTTCAACGAACTCATCACGGGCGTCAGAGCCGACGTGGCCATTAAAATTTACGGGGACGACCTTTCCGTCCTGGCCGCAAAGGCCGACGAACTGAAGACGCTGATATCCCGCGTGGAAGGAGCATCTGACATCACCGTCGATAAGGTGGAGGGGCTCCCCCAGATGTCGGTTTCCTTCCGGCGCGACCGGCTTGCCCGTCACGGCATCTCCATCGCCGATGCCAACCGGGTGATCTCCATGGCCTTTGCCGGGATGAGCGCCGGCACTCTCCTCGAAGGTGAAAAACGCTTCGACCTGGTGGTCCGCCTCGACAACGCCTTCCGGCAGGAAATAGACCACCTCCGGAACCTCCTGGTGCCTGCCCCCAACGGCAATATGGTCCCCATGCGCGAACTCGCTGAGATCAACTACGCAACAGGTCCGGCGAAAATCTCCCGTGACATGACCCGCCGACATATCGTCGTGGGCATCAACGTCCGCAACCGCGACATGGAATCCGTGGTCAAGGATATCCAAACCCTGGCCAACGAGAGATTTTCCCTGCCCACAGGCTATTCAATGACCTACGGCGGACAGTACCAAAACCTGCGCTCGGCCCGCCAGCGCCTTCTCATAGCCGTACCCGTAGCCCTGCTCCTGATCTTCATCCTCCTCCACTTTGCCTTCCACTCCTTCCGCGACGCCCTGATGATCTTCAGTGCCATCCCCCTCTCCGCCGTGGGAGGAATCCTCCTCCTCTGGATGCGCGGAATGCCCTTCAGTATCTCCGCTGGCGTCGGATTCATCGCCCTCTTCGGCATCGCCGTCCTTAATGGAATCGTTTTAATAGAGCATCTTAAGGAGCTGAAAAGAAAAGGCATTACCGACATGAGAGAACGTATTTTCAGAGGTACCCGGGAAAGACTGCGCCCGGTGGTGATGACCGCGTCGGCAGCCGCCCTCGGCTTCCTCCCCATGGCCATCTCCACCTCCGCCGGGGCAGAAGTGCAACGCCCCCTGGCTACCGTCGTCATCGGCGGACTGGTGACTTCCACACTGCTCACCATGATCATCCTGCCTCTCTTCTATGCCCTCTTCGATCGGCCCGAAAAAACCTACGGCAAACGCAAGAAACCACACCTTCCTCCAGTGATGAAATCCCTGCTGATCACACTGTCCACAACCTTGCTGCTGTCTGCCTTAACCCAGCCGGCACTGGCAGCCATGTGGTACCCCTCTTCTCCCTATGGATCTCCGAAAACCTCTTCTTCACTCTGGAATCCCCCTGGAACCTCTTCTTCACCCCGTGACTCCCTGGGAACCATCTTTTCATCCCACGACTCCCTGGGCAAGACCCCACTAGAAGTGCTGACCGCCGACGAGGCGGTGCGCTTCGCCCTGGAACACCACCCCGGCGTGCAGGCCGCCGCCCTGAAAGTCCGCCAGGCCTCCCTGATGGTCCCCGCAGGATTCAATCCTGAGAAAACGGCCCTGTTCTACAACTATGACCAAAACAACATCGCCGAAAACGGCCTGCCTATAAAAGTATGGGGCCTCCGCCAAAACTTCAGCTTCCCCACCGTGTACACCTCCCGGACTAAACTCCTCAAAACGGTGACAGGCGTCGAGGAAGCCCGCTACCAACTGGTGGTCAGGGAAACCGAAAGAAACGTCCGCCAGAAATACGACGAGGTACTCATCCTTTCCAGGAAAGTGACGCTCCTTCGTGAAATCGACAGCCTCTATCAGGCTACTGCCACCAGGTCTGATCTGAAATTCAGGGCGGGGGAGAGTAACCACCTCGAAAAACTGATGGCTGACAGCCGGCTGATCAAAGCACACCAGGCTCTGACGGCTGCCGAAAATGACCTTTCCTCTGCCCGCGAGGAAATCTTTGCCCTTATGAATACCCCTGGCGGCTTCTCATTCCCCGGTGAGCTGCCCCATATGGCCTCCCCCCGGGAGAGCCCCTCCGATCTTTCCCCCACAGAAAAACTCTTCGACAGGGAAGACCAGATGGCCAGGGCACAGCTCCAACTCGAAAGGAATAGCCTCCTTCCCGATTTCGAACTGGAATATTTCCAGGGAACCAACCATGCCCCCGGATCCGACATCTACAGGGGCTTCACGGCTGGCTTGACCCTTCCCCTCTGGTTCGGAGAACAAAAAGCCAAAATCCGCAGCGCTTCCCTCGACACCGAACTCAACCAACTGAACCGCAAAAACTGGACTCTGGCCCATGAGACCAGAGTGGCGCAGCTAAGACGGAACCTGACCCTCCTCGCGTCCAGTCTCAGCCAATACCTGGCAAAAGGCAGAGAAACTGCCTACGAACTCCGAAAAGCTGCCTCCCTCAGCCTCTCCCACGGCGAGATCGACTTCTTCCAGTACCTCATGGCCATCGAAAACGCCTCCGATCTGGAAAACGACTACCTCGACAAACTGCTCCAACATAACCAGATGGTTTATGACCTAAATAGTCTTATCCCTTAAGAAACATAGATGTAATATGATAACTATATCCACCGGAATGAAAACTTCAACTAAAAAACGACTCGCCCCTCTGATCATTGCTCTCCTCCCACTCGGGATGATGGTCCTGTCAGGATGCCACTCCCGCCAGGGGGAAGTGAAAACAGCCGAAAGCCAGCCCGAAGGCATGGAAATGCTTCAGCTCACACCTGACCAGATCGCTGCAAACGGCCTCGTTCTGGGTGAACCGTTTTTGCATACCTTTTCGGGAGTGGTGGAAGCTTCCGGACAACTGGAAGCCCTTCCACGAAACCGCGCAGCCGTTAACGCCGTCACCGGAGGAGTGATCCGCGACCTGACCCTCCTCCCGGGCGACCGCGTCAGCCGCGGTCAAACCCTCTTCAGAATCGAAAACCAGGAGCTGCTTCAACTTCAGGAAGATTACCTTACCGCTTTGGCTTCCCTGGCCTTCCTCAAAGATGACTACGAACGCCAGAAACTCCTGGCTGAAGAAAATATCTCCGCACGTAAGCAGTTCCTCAAGGCCGAAAGCGACTACCTCTCCACCCAGGCCCGCATCACCGCCCTCGAAGCCCGCCTGAACCTCCTTCGTATCGACAGGGAAGTCCTCCGCCAGGGACGACTCACCGCTGCCGTTCCCGTTATTTCACCGATCAGCGGTTTTGTGGCCTCCGTCTCAGAGAATAATGGCGTCTTCGTCTCCCCCGAAAACCCCGTGCTGGAAATCGTAGAAACTTCCCCCCTGATGGTTACTCTCCAGGTTTTCGAAAAGGATATCCCTCAGATCAACACCGGTCAGCTGGTCCGCTTCAGAGTTCCCGAAGTCTCTGCCGATACCCTGGAAGCTTCCGTAGTGACCTCAGGAAAAGCCCTCAGCGATCTCCGGACGGTCACAGTACACGCCCTGTTCACTCCAGGGAAAAACTCTTCCTACCTTCCCGGAATGTTCGTCAAAGCCGAGATCATCACCGGCAGCCACCAGGCCTTGGCCCTCCCCCTTGAAGCCCTTATCTCCGGGGAAGAGGGCGAATTTGTCCTGGTCAGAAGCGATCCCCGGAACGACCTCTGGATCCTTAAAAAGGTGAAGGTAATCTCCGGTATGAAACAGGGTAACCTGGTGGAAATCCTTTCCCCGGGCATCACCCCGGGCGATCAGGTAGTCGTCAATGGTGCCTTCAGCGTGGCCCAGTAAAATGCCCCCTGACATCAAAGCGTTTACAAAAGACGTATTCATGAGCATTACAGATGCAATGAACAATAACACGGCACACCCCAAATCGCTGTAATCGTTATTTTTGTCCACTATGGATGTCAGAATTGAAACCTCATGGAAACAACGCCTGGAGGAGGAGTTTGAAAAACCCTATTTCGGGGAGCTGATCCGTTTTGTCAGGCAGGAGTACGCCACCCATACGGTCTTTCCTCCCGGAAAACTGATTTTCAATGCTTTTGACCATTGTCCCTTTGATCAGGTGAAAGTGGTTATACTGGGACAGGATCCCTACCATGGGCCCGGACAGGCCCACGGGCTCTGCTTTTCGGTGCCCGATGGGGTACCCTTTCCTCCTTCACTCCAGAATATCTTCACAGAAATCGATAAGGACCTGGGAGTGCCTGTGCCTGCCAGCGGCAACCTGGAACGGTGGGCCAACCAGGGAGTCTTCCTCCTCAACGCCACCCTGACCGTCAGGGCCCACCAGGCCGGATCACACCAGAATAAGGGATGGGAACGCTTCACCGACAGCGTCATCCACCTCCTGGCCGAAAACCGGGAACACCTGGTGTTCATGCTCTGGGGAAGCTATGCCCAGCAAAAAGGGAGATTCATTGATGCCTCGCGCCACCTCGTCCTCCAGTCGGTCCACCCGTCACCCCTCTCGGCCTACCGCGGCTTCTTTGGTAACCGCCACTTCAGCCAGGCCAACGCTTACCTGGCCACCCACGGACTGGAGCCCATCCACTGGTAAGCCCTGCACGGACTATCCACGTTTCATCCTGCGGGTGACCACCTGCACGAGAAGTATCATGGCCAGGGTGCATCCGGCCAGCAAGAGGGGAAAATAACCGATGCCGGCACGCTCTGAAAGCACTCCGGTAATGTAGTTCAGCAGGGTGTTCCCGGTAAGGGCCATAATGATGACGATGCTGAAGGCCGTTCCCGAAAGGGTAGGGTACCGCTCGGCTGTGAAACCCAGGACCACCGGAAACCCGGCGGCAAAACCCGCCCCGAAGAGCACCATGGCCACCACCACCACGGCAAAAGACCGGGCATAAAACAATACCATCGAAGCAGCCAGGATCAGTGCCAAACCAATAAACAACACCCTGGCCGCCGGAATCCTTTTCAACAGCCGGCTGAGGAGCAACCGCGCCACAACCAGGGCCGCAATCTGCACCGAAAGGGCCACCAGCGCCCTCTCCACCGCAATCTCCCGGTTCTCCAGAAAGGTGGTGGTCCAGTTGCTGACCATTCCTTCCACCCCGCTCTCAAAGAAGAGGATCGCTCCCAGCAGCCACAACAGGGGATGCCTGAGTAGCGCCATCCCCTCTCGCAGTGGAAAACCCTGCCGCTGCTTGGGCTCCGGAAAAGTGAGCTGTAAAAAGAATAGGAGAGGAAGAATGAGAAAAAAGCCAATGGCCGAGAGAATGGTGCGGTAATCCCAGATCTGGCTGAGAGCACCGATAAGCAGGGGCATCCCCAACGCCCCTAAGCCGAAGAACACCCCCAGCAGGCTTAACCCGGCTCCCTTGCTGTCGGCTGTCACATCGGCCGCCAACGCGTTGGTGGCCCCGTTTAGGGTGCCGCCACCCAGCCCGATCCCAAAAAAACTGAGCTGTAAAACCAGCAACGATGGAGCATAGGCTATGGCCTGCAGCGCCACCAATATCACCAGGGTGGCCCCCGCCAGCAAATACTTGTACCCGTACCGGTCGGCCACCGGACCGAAAACCACCGATCCGGCCAGCATCCCAAATGGGAGTGACGACGCCAGAGAGGCCGCCTCCACCGTAGTCAGCCCAAACCTGGACTGGATAAAGGTCGATATGGTCCCCAGCGACAAAAATGCAATCCCAAAAAGCAGCATCCCCGCACAGGCGGCTGCAAATACCCGTCCTGGGTGGTAAGCCCTCTTCCCTGAGGCACGGAAATAAGCTGCCCCCGATAACGTGGCGGTTGGTTTGTCGTTCATATGCCTGGCTTGTTTAATGACAAATATACCACTCTTTACCTTATGAAAGCCGCATGGTGCACCGACCTCATAATGACATGCGTATTTGCCCCATGCGAAACGAAGTTCGGCGGAGCACCGCGGAGCCAATTCCATGGGCGTGAAGCACATCAACTGGCTTCAAAACGGCAGATAACTGAAGAGCAAGTCATTAACAAACAACCATACTAATGAAAAACCGATGCAAAACACTTGTTTATTATAGGATTTAGTCTTAACTTTCATACATTGAAAATGACTGCGGCATATTTGTCGGCCAGTTAAACAGAAAACAAAAGATCTGAAATTATGAGAAGTTTAATGAAGGTTATGATTCTGGGGGTGGGATTCCTCCTGCCTTTCGCCGGAAACGCACAACAGGTGGTGGCCTCCGCAGGCAGCCACGGCACCGGTACCAATGTGCAGCTCTCCTGGACGGTTGGTGAAACGGTCATCGAAACCTTTACCGGCAGCTCCGCCATCCTGACTCAGGGTTTCCACCAAAGCAAACTGCTGGTTACCGCCCTGGATCCCCTTCTGCTTCCCGGACTTACCCTTACCGTTTACCCCAACCCCGTCTCCGAAACCCTCCTGCTCGACTTCCAGGGAGAGATTCCCCAGGGGATATCCTATCACCTCTACGACATCGGGGGAAAAGTAATCCGCTCGGGCGTGGTGAATCAATTCCCGGGGAAAATAGGAATGGAGCAGTGCACTCCCGGAACTTACCTCCTGAAGGTGCTCAAAAATGAGCAAACCCCACTGAAAACCTTCCGGATCGTTAAAAACTGATCCCTCTCTGAGGTCTATTCAAAAATGATCCTGGCTCCGGGATCGCCCAGACGGGACTTGATCCACGCCCTGACCTTTTCCTTTTCCGCTTCCGGCAATCCGTTTTCCTTTAATGTGAAAAGCACAAGTGAAGTCTTCACTGGCTCGCCGGGTTTTCCGGTTTCATAGAGCCATGAATCAAAATAGGTGCATCCATCGACCTGCGGAAACAAGGCCTCCGCTTCCTTCAGCAACGCCTCTCCAATCATCTCCTTGCGCCGCAGACTGTCAATCACAAGCTCCTTCTCCTTGAGCGCCTGGTTCAGCATAATCAGCTCCTCCCTTAACCTGAGCAACTCCTGATTCTGGGTCCCCTTGCTGTCAAAGGAAAGCCCCTGCTTAACCGTCACCACGGCTTTATGGAGGTTGAAATCGCTTTTCCGGCTGATAATGGTCTGCTTCTGCCCCTCCGAAAGATCCATCCCTCCATACACCAGGGCAATCTCCTTCCGGTCGGGATTGATATCACTGGTAAGCAAATAATTGCCTTCAAACATGCTGATGTTGGCAATGTACTTCCCCGCATTTTCATTGAAACGCTCCTTCTGCACCAGACCGTATCCAAAATAGATACTGGGAATGAGCACCAGGGCAATCACCAGGGAGATCCACTGGTTGACCCGCTTCTTCTGCCCGGGGGAAATCAAGGTGCGTATGGGGAATTTCAGAAACTGGGAGACCGCCACGGAGGCCAGGGCAATAAACACCGTGTTGATGGTAAACAGATAAATCGCCCCGAAGAAAAAATCAAACTGCGCGGTCGCCAAACCATACCCCGCGGTACATAAAGGCGGCATCAGCGCCGTGGCTATGGCCACCCCGGGAATCACATTCCCCTTCTGCTTGCTGCTGATGGCCACAATCCCCGCCAACCCGCCAAAAAGGGCAATCAATACATCATAAATCGTGGGACTCGTACGGGCCAGCAATTCAGAATGGGCGGTCGATATCGGACTCAACGCAAAATAGGTCGTGCTGGCCACCAGACTCGTGCCTACCGCAAAAGTGAAATTCTTGACCGACTGCTTGAAGAGTTCAAAATTGTAAGTGGCGATGCTGTAACCCATCCCGTTGATGGGGCCCATCAGCGGAGAAATTAACATAGCCCCGATGATCACCGCTGTGGAATTCATGTTGAGACCTACAGATGCCACAATGATGGCAAAACCCAAAATCCAGAGATTCGTACCCTTGAAAACAATCCCTTTCAGGATCTCCTCATGCACGACATCGTTATCCTCCAGCTCCGACTCCAGATCGAAGTACCGGAGAATATTCCTGATTCGCTCAATCGGTCTCATATCACGGTTATAAATTTCCCAGATAATAGTTGAATCCCACCCCAAACCTTTCAAACTTGCCGGCCTGGAACTGTATGCCATACCTGTCATTTAGACGGTAGTCCAAGATGATCCCCACATTCAGATAGTTCCGCTCATTGTACAGATAAAAGGTGGGTTTCGGCTCAGGGGTTTGCCAGATGTCAAATGTCCAGCCTACTCCCACCTTGGGAATGATATTGAAACGGCTGAACCTGATGATATACCCCGCATTCACCACTCCCGCACGCTGATAGTCCAGCAAATGGGTACTGCTGTTGCTCCTCAGCTGGGAACGACCTTCCCCCCTGGCAAAATTCGACGACATGTCAAAATGAAAACGGGAAGCCTGTACCGAAAAACCGGCCCCAAAAGCCGACTTGTCCAGATCAAAATAATTCACATGCATCCCAACCCTGACGGGTGTTCCTTTTGCCGCCATTTCCATCGCCGGAAACAACAAACCCACCCATATCAGTAACTTTAAATACTTCATTAAAAAACATTTACTGGGGTTAACCCCGATTATCCATGCGCTGAATCTACCTCTTTTAAAGCTGACCAGCCTCCCTTCCAAAAGGGCCTAAAATTAACGCTTGTTTTTTATCTGTAAAAGTCAAAACGCTGTTTTACAAAAAATATTTGGCTCTCCATATTTTTGTTGCTCCCGGGGCACCACATAATGCTATCATAATCAATATGGACTATCGGAAAATTCTTGGATCGGCCGCGTTTTCGCTGCTCTTCACGGGTATTCTTCAGGCGGGGGAGAAGGGGTACTACCGCTTTCCGGCCCTGCAGGATCCTCTTTACTTTCCGATACAGAAGTTCTTGAAGATATAACCGAGAACTTCATCCTCGGAAATATCACCGGTGATACTCCCCAGATACCAGAGGCACTCCCTGATGTCCTGGGCCAGCAAATCGCCGGGGATCTGCTGCTCCAGCCCCTCCTGCACACGCAGGATGGCCTCCCGGGCGTGCACTAGCGCCTCGTAATGGCGGAGATTGCTCACGATGACCTCGTGGGCGCCCACCTTATTGGCGGACAGGGTTTCCTGCATCCGCACGATCAGCTCCCCCAGGTTTTCCCGGCTTTTGGCCGACAGGAAAACCAGATCTTCATTCTCCCGCAGGGGCAGGGCTTTCAGGGCCGCCGCGGTCTCCGCCAGCTGCCTGTCGGCTTTGTTCGCCGTGATGATCAGATGCTGCCGGTCGATATGCCCCCTGATCTGTTCGATCAGCTTCAATACCGCCGTCCATGAACTGGTCAGATCCACTACCAGCAATACAATCTCGGCCTGCCGTAACTTGCTGAAAGTACGCTCAATCCCCATGGTTTCTATGGCATCATGGGTCTCCCTGATGCCGGCGGTGTCGAAAAACCGGAAAGCCGTCCCATGAATGTTGACCACATCCTCGATGACATCGCGCGTGGTCCCGTGAATATCGCTCACGATGGCTTTCTCCTCGTTGAGCAGGGCATTCAGCAGGGTTGACTTGCCCACATTGGTCTCCCCGGCGATCACCACCGGAATCCCGTTTTTGATAGCGTTCCCCAGGCGGAAGGAGCCCGCCAGCCTGGAAAGCAGGGCTTCTATTTCAACGGTCAGCGCCTTGAGGGCAACCCGGTCGGCAAACTCGACATCCTCCTCGCTGAAATCAAGTTCCAGTTCCACCAGGGCCGTAAAACGCAGCAACTGCTCCCTGAGGTGGCGGATCTCGGCCGAGAAGCCGCCCCGCATCTGATGGAGGGCAATCCGGTGGGCCGCCTCGTTCGTCGAGGCAATCAGGTCGGCCACGGCTTCCGCCTGGCTCAGGTCCATCCGCCCGTTGAGAAAGGCCCGCTGCGTAAACTCCCCCGGGGCAGCTATCCGCGCCCCACGACTGATCAGTAACTCCAGTATCCGTTGCTGGATATAGAGACTTCCATGACAAGATATCTCCACCACATCCTCACCCGTATAACTGTGGGGCCCCCTGAACAGAGCCACCACCACCTCGTCGATCTCCCGGCTGCCATCGGTTATCCACCCCACATGAAGCGTCCGCGCCGGCTCCCCGCTTAAGGAAACCCCGCGGGCATGGCTCCTGAAAACAGACTCCGCCACAGGCAAAGCCTCCGGACCCGACAGCCTGATCACCGCCATACCCCCACTCCCCGGGGGCGTCGATATGGCACATATGGTGGACGCATCTCTCATGACTTCTCCTTTTTTCTTCAAAATTACCCATTCACTCCATCATAGAAAATAAAAATCGCTACTGTTTCCAAAACAATATTATTTTTGTTAATCACCGAACCGGAATATCTATGGAAAACAACATCGGGCTGGCAGCCCGCGTACTCAGACAATCCTCCTTCAATATGGCCTTTACGGGAGCTGGCATCAGTGTCGAAAGCGGCATCCCCCCCTTCAGAGGCGAAAACGGCCTCTGGAACCGCTATGACCCCGAGGTCCTGGATATCAACTATTTCATGGAACACGGCGCCGAATGTTGGAAAACCATCAGAGAAATTTTCTACGACTATTTCGGAAAGGCACAACCCAATTCAGGCCATCTGGCCCTGGCCGAAATGGAAAGGAAAGGATGGCTACAGGCCATCGTCACCCAGAACATCGACGGCCTCCACCAAAAGGCCGGAAACCACAAAGTCTTTGAATTCCACGGAGGCTCCGGAATCCTGGTCTGCCCCAAATGCGCCTCCACCTGGACCGCCGATGAATCGGACCTTGAAAATCTGCCCCCGCGCTGCAAATACGACGGCCAGATCCTCAAACCTAACTTCGTTTTCTTCGGAGAGGGCATCCCCACCGACGCCTGGAACCTCTCCTTCGACAGCGCCGCCCAATGCGAGGTGTGCCTGATCGTGGGATCCACGGGTGAGGTCGTCCCTGCCTCCTTCGTTCCCAGGAAAGCCCGCGACCGCGGCGCTTACATCATCGAAATCAACCCCGAACGCTCCCAGTTCACCGACCAACTGACCGACCTCTGGCTCAGAGGAAATGCCGGCGACATCCTTCCCCAGCTCCTTCTTGAAATGGGGAAAATCTAACCCCTCCCTGACAATCCCTGATTTTAACGTCATCTCCTTTCCTGCACACGTGCCTTACCGGTTTGCGGCTCTCAGAGGCCTCCACATACGGGCCGTCGCTTTGTATCACATTTTATTTACCTTTGCAAAATAAAAAGAGTTATTAGTATGCTATTACTGGAAGGAAAAACAGCCATTGTGACCGGGGCTTCCCGAGGAATCGGAAAAGCCATCGCCCTGAAGTTTGCCGCCCAGGGGTGCCAGGTCGCCTTTACCGACCTGTTCAGGGATGAGAATATGATCCAAACCGAGAATGAGCTCCTGGCATTGGGCGTCAAAGCCAAGGGCTATGCCTCGAATGCCGCCGATTTCGGCGATACCGACCGGGTCGTCGCGGAAATCGTGGCCGACTTCGGCGCCGCCGATATCCTGGTCAACAATGCGGGTATCACCAAAGACACCCTGCTGATGCGGATGACCGAAGAGCAGTGGGATGCTGTGATCAATGTAAACCTCAAGTCGGTGTTCAACTTCACCAAGGCGGTGCAGAAAACCATGCTTAAACAGCGCGCCGGCTCCATCATTAACATGAGTTCCGTGGTAGGGGTCAGCGGTAATGCCGGACAGGCCAACTATTCTGCCTCGAAGGCGGGCATCATCGGATTTACCAAATCGGTGGCCCGCGAATTGGGCTCCCGCGGTATCCGCTCCAACGCCATCGCACCCGGCTTTATCATCACCGAAATGACGGCGAAAATCCCTGAAGAGGCCCGTAAAGCCTGGGAAGAATCCATTCCTATGAAAAGAGGGGGTACCCCTGAAGAGGTGGCCAATGTGGCCCTTTTCCTGGCTTCCGACCTCTCTTCCTATGTCAGCGGACAGGTGCTCAGCGTTTGCGGAGCCATGAAAACCTGACCCCTGGCCGAAAAAAGCCGGTCACATAGAGAGCCATCCGGAAAAAAAGTGTAAATTAGGATTAATTTAAATCCTGACTTCCACATGTCAAACAAGCCGCTGGCATACCGGTTAGGGTTGTATATCTCTGCAGCCGTGCTCTTTGTCTATTCCCTGTTCATCATCTGGGCATACCAGTACAATTTCATGCTGGCGGAAAGGGATGCAGCCCATAATGCCAGGGCAATCATCAATGATATTGTAGATGTGGTCAGGGAAAAGGTGATCTCCACCCAGGAGGTGGCAGCCAACATGGCTGTGCAGTTTCCCTTCTACCACCAGCACGGAGCTACCGGGGAATTCCTGCAGGGCATCCTTCGGAAGTATCCCCACATCTGGTCCATCAGGATCAGAATGACCCCCTACGGCGATCCCGGGAAGCAGTTTTACCTCATGTCATCACGTGACGATACCACTGCAGCCTTTACCCAGTGCCAGGAATGCCCGGGGGTGTGCATCGATGACAAAATTGCCGCTGAGAACATACTCTCCAAAGGAATACCTTTCTGGTCGGAACCTTTCCGCTGTGCCCAAAACCAGCTGATCCTCTCCGTATACCGGTTCCCTTTTGTCCATACCAGCGATTCCGGAGATACCCTGCTGACCGGTGTGGTCGCCTGCCAGGTCTCCCTCGACTTCCTACAGGATCTCATCGAATCTGTCCCCAAAATTGGGGAGGGATTTGCTTTTCTGATCTCCGCCAAAGGCATGTTCATCACCCACCCCTTTAGAGAATATGAACTGACCCGGTCCATATACCGGCTGCCTAAAGAAATCTATCCCTATGATTCGGCCACCATTGCCCGTGATTTCGTACAAAACCAACAACCCATCACGGTATTCCCTCATCCATTGGATTATAAGAAATCATGGGCCTATCCAACGCTTATCCCTGAAAACAACTGGATCATTGCCTTTGTAATGCCCTATTCCGTGTTCTACAGGGACCTCAATTGGCTTCTTCTGCGTATGATTCTGGTTTCCACAGTAGTCGCCGCGCTGATCTTTTTCCTGGTCTTTGCCATTTCCAGGAGACTCATGCAACCGATTTCCAAAATCAGCAGGGAGCTCCACAATTTCAGCATCGAAAAACTGGATCTCGGGCCAGGCGTGAATAATGAAACCGTCATGCTCCAGGAAAGTCTGGTACGCCTCCAGAAACAGTACGAAAGAAACCTTCAGAGCGAAAAAGAACTGAGCCTGCGTCGGGCACGCCTCCGGGC
The DNA here is from genome assembly GCA_012729335.1 of Bacteroidales bacterium. Lineage (GTDB taxonomy): Bacteria > Bacteroidota > Bacteroidia > Bacteroidales > Prolixibacteraceae > UBA1413. The sequence goes on from JAAYDJ010000038.1 coordinate 23,699, forward strand.
CGACATTCAGCTGGCTTCCGAAATCCAGAGAAGCTTCATCCCTCCCGCTGGAAACCACTACCTGCATGATGCCGGCCTCGCCATCCATGCCGTGTATAAACCCCTTCTGACTGTCAGCGGCGACCTCTTCGACTTCTTTATGATCAGCGACCATAAAATGCTGGTAACCATTGGCGATGTCTCCGGTGGAGGTATCCCTGCCGCACTGTTCATGGGTATAGCCCATACCTTTATCAAGAGCAACGCTTTTGCCGGAGATGCCAAAGATATTGTGGATCAGGTAAATAAACTGCTGTGTAAAAACAATGCCAACCAGTTCTTCCTCTCCCTTTTTCTGGGAATCCTCGACATGGAAACCGATACCCTCAACTACTGTAATGCCGGGCATACTCCTTCCTTCCTGGTCCACTCTTCAAGACACGTCAGGGAACTGGGCGACCCCCACGGCCTGCCCCTGGGGCTTTTCCCCGACCGTACATACAAAGACAACCATACCAGGTTCTCAAAAGGTGACCTGCTGATCATGTATACCGACGGGGTTTCCGAACAGCTCAATGAAAATGGGGAATTCTTCGGCGTAGACAATTTCTACAAAGTCTTTGATAAAATCAAAAACCAAACCTCGGAAGAGGTGGCCGGTATTCTCCTCGACGAATTAAGCCAATATGCAGGAGAAACCCCCCAGGGCGACGACCTCTGCCTGCTGGTCCTCAAGTACGAATAGGGGAGGGCGCATCAGGCGAAACTCCCACCTGGTCAGGCCTGGTCTTCCACCTTACTCTCCGCAGGCACCACCCTGAATTGTAACTTGTCGTTCGCACTGTCCAGTTCCACGGAAATGGCATCTCCCGCATGAACCGTCGACTTGATGATGATCTCGGCCAACTCATCCTCGAGATATTTCTGGATGGCCCTCTTCAGCGGCCGTGCTCCAAACTGCGGATCATAACCCTTGTCGGCGATGAAATCCTTGGCTTCCTCTGAAAGTACCAGCTTGTAATTCAACGACTCCACACGCTTGTACAAATCGCCGATCTCCAGATCGATAATCTGATGGATATGCCCTTTGTCCAAAGCATTGAACATGATCACATCATCGATGCGGTTCAGAAATTCCGGGGCAAATGCCTTCTTAAGGGCTTTCTGAATGATGTACTTGGCATTTTCATTCTCATCGGCCGAACTCTTGCCTGTGTTAAAGCCAACTCCCCGGCCGAAATCCTTCAGATCACGGCTGCCGATGTTGGAGGTCATGATGATAATGGTATTCCTGAAGTCCACTACCCGCCCCAGACTGTCGGTCAGGCGCCCTTCGTCGAGCATCTGCAACAACAGGTGGAATACATCGGGATGGGCTTTCTCAATCTCGTCGAGCAACACCACCGAATAGGGCTTGCGTCTCACCTTCTCGGTGAGCTGGCCCCCTTCCTCATACCCCACATACCCGGGAGGAGCCCCCACCAGACGGGAAACACTGAACTTCTCAATGTATTCGCTCATGTCGATGCGTACCAATGCATCGATGCTGTCAAATAAATAGGTGGCCAGCACTTTGGCCAACTGGGTTTTACCTACACCTGTGGGCCCCAGGAAAATGAAAGAGCCGATGGGCCGGTTGGGATCCTTCAGTCCGGCACGGTTCCGCTGGATCGCCTTCACAACCTTGGCAATGGCTTCGTCCTGACCAATCACCTTTCCCCTCAGATCCGCATCCATCACGGCCAGCCGCCGCCCTTCAGCCTGCGCAATCCGCTGTACCGGAACCCCCGACATCAGGGCCACCACCTCAGCTACCTTCTGCTCATCCACAATCTCACGGTGATTGATCAGCTCCTTTTCCCAGGCTTCCTTCTCCTGATCAAGCAACATGAGCAAATTCTTCTCCTTGTCGCGGAAATTCGCCGCCAGCTCAAAATTCTGACTCTTCACGGCCGCGATCTTCTCCTCACGCGTTGTTTCTATTTTCTGTTCCAGTTTGACGATTTTCTCCGGAACATTGATGTTCGAAATGTGCACCCTCGACCCTGCCTCATCCAAGGCATCAATGGCCTTGTCGGGAAGATACCTGTCGGTAATGTACCGGGCTGTCAGCTTCACACAGGCCTCAATGGCATCGGGTGTATAGAGCACATTGTGGTGATCTTCGTAACGTGACTTGATGTTGTTGAGTATCTCAATGGTCTCCTCCACCGAGGTGGGATCCACCATGATCTTCTGAAACCGGCGCTCCAGGGCCCCGTCCTTTTCAATATGCTGGCGGTACTCGTCGAGCGTGGTGGCCCCGATGCACTGGATCTCCCCCCGCGCCAAAGCCGGCTTCAGCATATTGGCCGCATCCAGCGAACCCGTCGCCCCCCCGGCCCCTACAATCGTGTGAATCTCATCTATGAACAGGATCACATTGGTGACCTTCGATAACTCGTTGAGAATCGCCTTCATACGCTCCTCAAACTGCCCCCGGTACTTGGTGCCCGCCACGATCGAGGCAATATCCAGACTGATCACCCGCTTGTCAAAAAGCAGGCGCGACACCTTCTTCTGCACAATGCGCAAGGCCAACCCTTCGGCAATCGCCGATTTGCCAACCCCCGGTTCCCCGATCAGAATGGGATTGTTCTTCTTGCGGCGACTCAGAATCTGCGCCAACCGCTCGATCTCCTTCTCACGGCCTACAATCGGATCCAGACTATTCTCCTCTGCCAGCCGCGTGATGTCTATCCCGAAATTGTCAAGCACCGGGGTGTCGGTCTTGGGATTCGAAGGCTTCTTCTGTCCCCCCGACGCCCCCTGCTTCTTCCCAAAGGGATCTTCGGAATCGTCATCTTCATTCTCCGGATATTCCGACTTCGCCTTGGGCTGCTTGTAATCCTGTATCTGCGCCCTCACCAGATAATAATTCACCCCGGCATCCCCCAACAGGTTGGATACCAAATTGTCGATGTCCTTAAGCAGGGCCAGTAACAAATGGCCGCTGTTGGCCAGCTGGCTCTTAAATGACCTCGCTTCCAGGGAAATGACCTTCAGCGCCTTCTCCGCAGGCTTCGACATGGCCACCTGGGCATCCAGATCAATCTTCCGGTTCGACCTGATCTTTGTCTCAATCTGCTTCTTGATGTCGCCCAGATCTACCCCCAGGTTCTGAAGGATCTCCGTAGCCATCCCTTCACCGTCACGCAATATCCCTAAAAAAAGATGCTCCGGCCCGATGTAATCATTCCCCAGCCTGATGGCTTCCTCCCGGCTGTAAGCAATGATGTCTTTTATCCTTGGTGAAAACTGTGATTCCATACCTTCTTATTAAACTGACTTCTATCCCCAACAAAAATTGTTCCTAAAAGTTTTAATCAAAAATAGTAAAAAAAAAGGGCATCAGGGCCCGACAACCTGTCAAGTTTATCCCCAACATTACCGGAGAGAGGTACCCCTTAGGATGAAAAATGTTAATATTTTATTCCCTTCAAGGGAGGAAGTGGAACCCTAAAATGCCTTTTTGGCAGGGATTTTTACTACTTTTGCGAGTCCGGCAAAATGCCGGGCATTTAATTAAAATTAATCCGTTAAATGGCTGACAGCGAAAAAATTATCAGGGTAAATATTGAAGAGCAGATGAAATCTGCCTATATCGATTACTCCATGTCGGTGATCGTATCCCGTGCCCTGCCCGATGTGCGTGACGGTCTCAAACCGGTTCACCGCAGGGTGCTCTTCGGAATGAATGAACTGGGAACCCTTTCCAACAAACCTTATAAAAAATCAGCGAGAATCGTGGGGGAGGTCATGGGTAAGTTCCATCCCCACGGCGATTCATCGGTCTACCTCACCATGGTGAGGATGGCCCAGGAGTGGTCGCTGCGTTACCCCCTGGTCGACGGTCAGGGAAACTTCGGATCGGTCGACGGCGACAGTCCGGCCGCCATGCGTTATACCGAAGCCCGCCTTTCGCGGATCGCCGAGGAAACCCTGGCTGACCTCGAAAAGAATACGGTGGACTTCCAGCCCAACTTCGACGAATCGATGCAGGAACCCACCGTGCTGCCTACCCGCCTGCCCAACCTGCTGGTCAACGGCACCTCCGGCATCGCCGTGGGGATGGCCACCAACATGCCCCCCCATAACCTCAGCGATACCGTCGACGCGATCGTGGCCTACATCGCCAACCCCGAAATCCCCGTCGAAGAACTCATAAAAATCATCAAAGCCCCCGATTTCCCCACAGGAGGAACCATCTATGGCTATCAGGGAGTCAGGGAAGCCTACGAAACCGGCAGGGGCAGAATCGTGATCCGCGGTAAGGCCCATATCGAAAACGAGGGCGGCCGTGAGAAAATTATCGTCACCGAGATCCCCTACATGGTCAACCGTGCCGAGATGATCCAGAAAACCGCCGACCTGATCAACGAAAAGAAAATCGAAGGCATTTCCAATGTCAACGATGAGTCTGACCGCGAAGGGATGAGGGTGGTCTACGACCTGAAAAAGGACGCCATGAGCAACGTGGTGCTTAACAGCCTTTATAAATACACCCAGTTGCAGACCTCCTTCAATGTCAACAACATCACGCTGGTACACGGCCGGCCGCGTACCCTGAACCTGAAGGAACTCATCCGCTATTTCGTGGAACACCGCCATGACGTGGTCACCCGCCGTACCCGCTACGAACTGGAACAGGCCGAAAAAAGGGCCCATATCCTCGAAGGCCTCATCATCGCCAGCGATCACATCGACGAGGTCATCGCCATCATCCGCAGTTCCAAAACCCCCGACGAAGCCAGGGAAAGACTTATCGAACGTTTCACGCTCTCCGAAATCCAGGCCCGCGCCATCGTCGAAATGAGGCTCCGCCAGCTGACAGGCCTCGAACAGGAAAAACTACATGCCGAATACGAAGCCCTTCTGAAACAGATCGAATACTACAAGGAAGTCCTTGCCAATGACCACCTGCTGATGGGGATCATCCGCGAGGAGCTCCTGGAACTTAAAGCCAAATTCGGCGATGGACGCCGTACCGATATCGAGTATGACGCCGAAGATTTTAACCCCGAGGATTTCTACGCCGACGAGGATATGATCATCACCATTTCCCACCTCGGCTATATCAAGCGCACACCGCTCACCGAATTCAAAACCCAGGGGAGGGGAGGGGTCGGTTCCCGCGGAGGAGCTACCCGGGAAGAAGACTTTATCGAACATATGTTCGTGGCTTCCATGCATAGCACGCTGTTGCTTTTCACAAAGAACGGGCGTTGCTATTGGCTGAAAGTATACCAGATTCCGGAAGGTAGCCGCACAAGCAAGGGGCGTGCTATTCAGAACATACTGAATATCAGCGCAGAGGACAGTATTCTCGCTTATATCAGGGTCAAAACCCTGGAAGACCGCGACTTCATCAACAACAACTACATTATTCTGGCCACCAGAAAGGGGGTCATCAAGAAGACGACCCTCGAAGCTTACAGCCGGCCGCGCCTGAACGGGGTAAACGCCATCACCATCAGGGAGGGGGATGCGTTGCTGGAAGCCCGCCGCACCAGTGGAAACCACGAAATCATGATGGCCATCCGCAGCGGTAAAGCCATCCGTTTCAACGAGTCGATTGTACGGCCCATCGGGCGCACCGCCTCGGGAGTCAAAGGCGTAACCCTTGCTAATGAAGCAGATGAGGTTATTGGCATGATTTGTGTAAATGATCCTGAAGACGACGTTCTGGTGTTATCGGAGAACGGCTTCGGAAAGCGATCGAGCCTGGCCGACTATCCGATCACCAACAGAGGGGGAAAAGGCGTGAAGACCATCCACATCACGGAAAAGACCGGCAAGCTGATTGCCATCAAGAACGTGAGCGATGATAACGACCTGATGATCATTACCCAGAACGGACTGACCATACGGGTGGCCGTAAAAACCATCCGTGTCATGGGAAGGGCCGCACAGGGAGTCAAGATCATCAACCTGAAGGACAACGACAGGATCGCTTCGGTGGCCAAGGTGAGAAGTTACGAGAGTGAAGAGCCTGCAAAGGAGGAAACAACCGAAACCGAAAACCCGCCACAGGAGCAATAAATTGAATTATAAATTATTGTAAGGAATGAGAAATCCTCTATTTTTGTGTCAAACTATAATTAAAACATCTGAAATGAAAAAATCATTGATTCTGCTCACCTTCGTTTTCTTAACAAGTGTAGCTTTCGCCCAGAAAGGGGTTTCCGGAGCGCTTTCGGCCAAGGAACAGGGGAAACTGGACAAGGCACTGGAAGCCATCGAAGCGGTGATCAATAGCACCAATCCAAAGGATGCCAAAACCATCAACAATCCGCGTACCTGGGAAGTCCGGGGAGAAATCCTTCAGGCCATCGCCCAGTCCAAGGATGCCAATGTGAAGAAACTCGCGGCCGACCCGCTGGCTGAAGCCCTTAAATCTTACAAGAAAGCGCTCGAACTTGACACCAAAGGCCGCAATGCCAACAGCGTCAAGATCAAGTTGACCCTCATGGAAAACGACTTCATGAACCAGGCCGTCGAAGCTTTCAATAACGAGGACTATAACAAAGCCATGCTTTCCTTCGAGCAGATGCTGGATATGAAACAGCTGCCCGTCATCAGGAAAGACAATCCCAACGCCATCGATACGGTGATCATTTTCAATGCCGGTCTCGCCGCCTTCAATGCAAAGAATTATGAGAAAGCCATCCAGTATTACAAGGAAGCCGCAAAATATGGCTACAACGGCGGCCGTACCTATTCGCTGCTCTCCAAAGCCCACCTTGAGAACAAGGACACCCTGACCGCCATCACGGCCCTCAACGAAGCCTTTGAGAAATATCCGACCGACAACAGCGTCCTGGTGGAGATGATCAACGTGTACATCAGCACCAAGAAAACCGATGAGGCCATGAAATACCTCTCCCTGGCCATCGAACAGGACCCGACCAACCCGTCATACTATTTCGCACAGGGATCGCTCCTCGACGGAATGGGACAACAGGATGACGCCGTTAAAAGCTACGAAAAAGCCATCGAACTCAACAAGGAGTTCTACGATGCCTACTATAACCTCGGCGCCCTCTATTATAACAACGGCGTAAAACAGATCGAAGTGGCCAACAAGGTGCCCGCCAACGATAACAAAAAATATGAAGAGGAACTGGCCAAATCAGACATTTGGTTCGCCAAAGCGCTGCCTTTCATGGAGAAATGCCAGGAACTCAAACCGGGTGACCCGTACTCGCTCGAATCACTCAAAAATCTCTACTACAGGCTTAAACAACTCGACAAATACGAAGAAGTCCTTAAAAAGCTGGGACAGTAGCTATAAAAGGGGAGACCAAAAATCTCCCTTTTCTTTCACCCTATTCATTTAACATAATATCAATTATAGGACAAAAGGGGTATTCCTTCCGCAAGCCGCTCCAGTACCCTTTATTCAGGTATTTGCATCCGATACAACTGTCAGGCGCCATTATTCAGGTTTTGCGTCAGGTACAACTGTCAGGCGCCATTATTCAGGTTTTGCGTCAGGCGCAGCGCTCCGGCCGATCGTAATCGTATAACCATATCCCTGACCCTTATTCTTTCCGGCGTCTCCCGGAATCTCTCCGGATATTTTCGATTCTCCGGGCTGCAAAGTTTTGCGGCTTTTCTCCGGAACCATTTCCTGACGTTCTGCCGGCTTGTAATTGTACACCACTGTACGCTGCTCTTCAGGAAGCGTTTCCTTTGCTTTCTTCCGTAGATAGCCGTTCAGATCAAAATGAATTCTCAAACGATGTCTGACCTTGAGCCGGAGCCCACGGTTGTTTACCCCGCCATAACGGAGACCAGAAACCAGCCTGACGGCCTCTTCATCGCAACCATGCCCCAATCCTTTCTCCACCACCACCTCCGAGACCAATCCGTTGTCATTGATCACGGCTGATAACCAAACCGTTCCGGATATCTTCTCCCGGAGGGCTTCCTCCGGATATATCAGATTATCAGATATATACCTCTTTAACTCATCTTTTCCGCCGGGGTATTCCGGATAATGGAGAAAATTCTTCCTTTTCACTCAGGCAGTATCTAAATTACTTTGCACTTATCAGTACAAATATACACATTTCCTGCTGATTCCACATGGAATTGGAAGGAACTATTGTGTTGTACGTCAGTAAAATAGATCAGAAATGACGGTTTAGTACACCGTATTCGTGACGCCTGATTATTGGAGTTCCACTTCCCGTTTGATGTATCCCGAGTAATCCTTGATCAATGGCTGGTAGTTCTCGTGGAAAAGCGATGAGGAGACGATATAGTCGGCTGTGGATCTGTTGGAAGCCGTGGGAATGTTGTAGAGCACAGCGATACGGAGCAGGGCCTTGACATCTACGTCGTGGGGCTGTGGCTGCATCGGGTCCCAGAAGAAAATCAGCATGTCGATCATTCCCTCTGCAATCTGGGCGCCTAGCTGCTGATCGCCGCCCAGGGGCCCCGATTTGAGACAGACCACTTCCGGGGGAACCATGTTGTACTCGGTACATTTCTGTACCAGGGTCTCCTCCACCAGCTTGCCCGTAGTGCCGGTGCATACCAGCCGGTGCGGCAGCAACTCCTGCCAGTTATAATTTACCCATTCGATAATATCTTTCTTACGGTTATCGTGCGATACGATACCAATCGTTTTTTTCTTTTTCATTTTCTGATGATTTTGTGCCCCGTCATGTCGACAGGTGATAGCCTCCGGACGGGGCCGTTGTTCTGTTTCTGTTCTGAAGGTTGTTTTCTTTAACGCTGCAAAGATAGGGTGAAATAAAATCAGAAAGGCCGGTTATGGTGGACCGGCCTTTCAATGAATACGAAAAATTAATCTACATGGAGGTTTTTAACGTTTCCAGCCATTTCTTTATACGCCCTTCGGTGAGCCTTCCCTGGTTCTCCTGGTCGAGGATAAGTCCCAGGAAGTGACCGTTTTCCACAGCCCTGGAGGATTCGTAGGTGTAGCCCTCGGTGGAGGTCTCCCCCACTATCACGGCTCCCCTGCTCCTGAGCAGCCGCGCCATCAGCCCTACGGCATCCCCGAAATTCTCAGGGTATCCGACCTGGTCGGCCAACCCGTAGATGGCTACCTTTTTCCCGGTCAGGTCCAGCTCTTCCAGAGCGGGCACAAACTCATCCCAGTAATTGGGCAGTTCGCCGTCGAACCACGTGGGAACCCCCAGGATCAGCCGCTCATACTGCATGAACTGCTCCTCGGTAACCGTTTCCGCATTGAGGGACGCGGAGGCCCCTTCACCGAGCATCTCAGCGATCATCTCGCCTATCTTTTTGGTTTTATGTGAGTTAAAACTGTAAAACAATCCGATCTTTGACATTTTTATGTGGATTAAAAGGTTATGGGACTAATAGATTAATAGTTCTTTTGCTGCGGCATAAATCTTGTCGGTATTGGGCAGAATAGCTTTCTCCAGTTCCCTGTGGAAGCCCACGGGGGTAAAGGTGGAGCCCACCCTGCGTACCGGGGCGTCGAGCCATTCAAAGGCCTCTTCCATCAGTATGGAAGCCACCTCCCCGCCGAACCCGCCATGAACCTTGTCCTCATGGACCACCAGCACCCGGTTGGTTTTCTTCACCGAAGCGATGAGCGTCTCCTTGTCAAGAGGCACCAGCGACCGCAGGTCGATCACCTCTACACTGAATCCTTCCCCGGCCAGTTGCTCTGCCGCATCCAGCGACATGTGGGTGGTATTTCCGTAGGTGATCAGAGTAAGATCGCTTCCTTCCCTCCTGATGCGTGCCTTTCCAAAGGGGACCTCAAAATCATCGGGAATCACGGTGGCTGCCCGCGGATCCTGATACAATGCCTTGGGCTCCATGAACATGGTCATGCCCCGCGACCGCATGGCCGTACGAAGCAGTCCCGCTGCATCATCGGCAAATGAGGGGTAGACAATACGCACCCCCGGAATCGATGCCAGCGACCCCTCGATGTTCTGCGAATGGTAAAGTCCCCCGCCAATGTACCCCCCTGACGCCAGACGGATGGTCACATTGGGCGTGAACTTCCCGTTGGAACGCCAGTAATCATGACTCGAATCCACATACTGCTCCATGGCTGGCCAGAAATAGTCGGCAAACTCGGCACCCTCAATGACAATCCTGATCTTCTCACTGTATCGCGACATCCCGTTGGCGGTGCCCACGATGAAATCCTCGGCAATCGGCGCATTGAACACCCGCTTCTTGCCAAACTCCTTCTGCAACCCTTTCGAGACATTGAAAACACCCCCCTTCTCCTTGTTGGCCATGTCCTGCCCCCAAATGAATGTGTCGGGATTGTGACGGAATTCAGCCTTCAAAGTCTCATTCAGAGCCGTGATCAGCTTTTTCTTCTCCCCGCTTTCCTGATGGGTTCCGTCGGGATACTTCTCAGGCTGATGGGGTTCGGGTACCACGAAATCGTGGATGGTGGCCGGATCAGGATCCGGAGCCTTCATGGCCGCCTTGTGGGCCTGCTTGATCTCCAGAGCCGCCGCGTCGTCCATCTCCCTGATCTCCTCCTCCGTAAACCGGTTGTAACGGATCAACAGCCGCCGGAACTTGGCAAAGGGATCATACTCCTGCACATAGTTCCGTTCATTCTCATTCCGGTATAGCTCATGTTTATCAGAATTGCTGTGAGAATGGATACGCACGCAATTGGCCTGTACAATCACCGGATGCCCTTCCTCCAGAGCCACCCTCCTGGCTTCTGCCATGGCATTCATCGAATCAAAAACATCCTTGCCGTTACAATGGATAATGGACAGGTTCTTGAAACCCGAAAAATTGTTGGCCACCTTCCGGTTGGCGGTCTGGTCCTTCTTGGGTACCGAAATCCCATACCCGTTGTCCTGAAATACGAAAATCACCGGCAGCTTCTCCCGCGTGGCCCCGTTGATGGCCTCGTACACATACCCTTCACTCACCGACGATTCCCCCTGGCTGCTGATGGATACCGCCTTCTCACCATAATACTTGATGGCTCGTGCCACCCCAACGGCATGAAGCGTGTGGTTCCCGGTCAGGGAGGACACATTGTGAATGTTCCACTCGGGCTTCGAAAAGTGGTTCGACATATGCCGCCCCCCCGTGCCCGGATCCGTGGCCTTCGAGATCCCGTTCAGAATCAGCTCCTCAGCCGTCATCCCCGCCGATAGGGCACTCAGCATATCACGGTAATACAAAAACAAATGGTCTTTGCTCTTCTCGAAAGACTGGCCAATGGCCAGCTGAATCCCGTCATGACCGGCATAGGGCCCATGGTACGACCAGCCAATGGCCTGCTTCAGATAATTGGGCGCCTTCTCATCTATGGTCCTGCCCACCGCCATCAACCGGTACCAGTGCGCAAGCGTCTCCTTGGGGGTCTTCTTGATCGAATAAATCTCGGGTATTTCTGTATTTTTCATTGTGTTAATTTCTCTTGCTTCCCTTTACGGAAATTTTTACTTGTTGGACTGTTTCACGCTTAAAGTTGTTCCTCATTACACGGGACGGTTGATATCGAACGCCTCAAGAAGGTCGGCGATCCTCCGCAGGAAGGCTCCCCCCAGGGCGCCGTCTACAATGCGATGATCATACGACAGGCTCAAAAACATCTTGTGCCTGATGGCAATCACGTCTCCCTCAGGAAGTTCCAGCACCGCAGGCTTCTTTTCAATGCTTCCTGTGGCCAGTATGGCTACCTGCGGCTGGTTAATGATAGGAGTTCCGATCAAATTCCGGAAGGATCCGAAGTTAGTTATGCTAAATGAGCCTCCCTGGATGTCGTCGGGTGAAAGCTTGTTCTTGCGGGCGGCATCGGCCAGCGTGTTGAGACTCTTGGTGAGCCCCACCAGGTTTTTCTCCTCCGCATTCCGGATAACCGGTACGATCAGGTTGCCGTCGGGTTTGGCCACCGCTATACCTATATTAATATGTTTGCGCAGGATGATCCGGTTGCCGTCAACTGAAGCGTTGACCATGGGAAACTCCGTCAGGGCCCTGGCGGTGGCCTCTATAAAGGCCGGCATGTAGGTGAGCTTCTCACCGTACCTGGACTGGAACTGCTCCTTGACCTTATTCCGCCAGAGCACCAAGGAGGTTACATCGGCTTCTACCACCGAAGTGACATGAGGCGATACCTGCTTCGACATGACCATGTGGTCGGCGATCAGCTTGCGCACCCGGTCCATTTCAATGATCTGATCCTCAGCACCTATGGATACTGATACCTTGGGTTTGGCAGCGCCCTGCACCGCACCATCTCCGGCTTCCGGCGCCACTGCCGCAGCTTTCTCCGGGGTGGTAGCAGCCGTGGCAGCAGATGCCGTTACAGCGGATGCCGGGGCATCTTCCCTGCGAAGTACCGCTCCTTCTGCACCAGCCTGTGGCCGGTCACTCCCTGCACCTGCTGTCGTTCGGCCGGAGAGGAATGCCAGAAGATCACGCTTCTGCACCCTGCCCCCAACGCCACTCCCCTGGATACTCTCCAGCTCTCGTAGCGTAACCTTCTCTTCTTCTGCTATTTTACGCACCAGAGGAGAATAAAAACGGTTGCTCAGCTCACGAAGCGAACCCGAAGTCACCGTCTCCTCCACAGCAAATGCCTCCGTGCCCTGACCACCGTCAGCCACATGAGCCTCCACTCCGGAAGCAGCCAACTCAGACTTCCCTTCCACATCTCCCGATGCATCTTCTTCCTCGTCATCTGTCATGCGAATTAACGCAATGACCTCTCCTACAGGCAGAAGAGTGCTTTCAGGATACAGAATCTTCACTACCGTACCCTCCACAGGAGAGGGTATCTCGGAATCTACCTTATCGGTCGCCACCTCCAGAAGGAGATCATCTTCCACTATCTTATCCCCCTCCTTAATAAACCATTTCGTGATCGTGGCTTCCTGAATGCTTTCGCCCAATTTGGGCATGATTACTTTAAACTCAGCCATTACTCCAATCAATTAATTTTGCAATATTCACTTGTAGAAACAAAGCAGAAATTGAAATGTTCACATTGCAAATGTTTTTTTTCGGTTGCCCTTCCTGCAAACCGCGCAACCTCCCCCAAGCGTTCCTTATCCCCAGGACTCTTCACTCCCAGTGAGAGGTGTGGTGAGTATGTCGTATGATCACATATGTAAATCCATGCGGATTACATATCTACATTGATGGTGTGTTACATTTGTAATTTTCCGGTGAGTTCCCGGACAGAGGAGAAGTGGTGTTTTTCGAGGTAGTTTTGGATACCCGCGGTAATTTTAAGAGGGGCGAAGGGGTCTTTGAAGAGGGCTGTGCCCACCTGGAGGGCCGAAGCGCCGGCCAGAAGGAACTCCACGGCATCGGTGGCATCCATAATACCCCCCAGACCGATCACGGGTATCCTGACGGCCTGGTAGACCTGCCAGACCATTCTGAGGGCAATGGGTTTGATGGCCGGACCGCTGAGACCGCCTGTGACGGTGGAAAGCCGCGGGCGACGATGCTCCGCATCGATGGCCATGCCCAGAAAGGTGTTCACCAAAGATACGGCATCGGCCCCTTCGGCTTCAACAGCCCTGGCAATCTCCGTGATGTCGGTGACATTGGGGGAAAGCTTAACGATCAGTGTTTTGGGATAAGCCTTACGCACTTCGCGGGTGACCGCGGCCGCACCCGGACAGCTGACTCCGAAGGCCATGCCGCCCTCCTTGACATTCGGACAGGAGATATTGAGTTCCATGGCGGCAATCCGGTCCAGACCTGCAATCTTCTCTGTGACTTCGACATATTCTTCCACTGTCGACCCGTTCACATTCACAATCAGCGCCGTATCGTAATCCTTGATACGGGGATAGATCTCCCCGATAAAATAATCCACTCCCTTGTTTTGCAATCCCACCGCATTCAGCATCCCTGAGGCGGTTTCGGCCATTCGCGGATAAGGGTTGCCATCGCGGTGGCGGGGGGTGATCCCTTTCAGTAACAAGGCTCCCAGCAGCGAGGGGTCGTAGAAATCTGCCAGCTCCGTCCCAAAACCCGAACAACCGGAAGCGGTCATGACCGGATTCTTCAGGTGCAATCCTTTTATGTCGACAGCGAGATTTACCATTTCAGATCGTTTATATTGAAGACGGGACCTTCGGTGCAAACACACAGATTTCCATGAACTGTTGGTTCAATACAGCACAGGCAAACGCCAAATCCACAAGCCATTAAGTTTTCAAGAGATACTTCACAGAAGCGTCCTGCCGCGGTGGCACGGGCAGCCACTGCCTTCATCATGGGCAGCGGTCCGCAGGTGTATACCCGCGAGAACTCCTCCAGGCGGTCGAAAAGGGGATGATCGGTCACCATTCCCCTGGTGCCCAGGGAACCATCCTCGGTGGTGCAGGAAAGGGTGGCATAGCGGGAATACGCTTCCGTGGGAATATGATCGCCGGCACTTCTGGCTCCCAGGATCACCTGCATCCTTCCTGGTGGGAGTCCGGCCCTGCGGGCCAGAAACAACAGGGGGGCCACACCGCTGCCTCCGCCGACCGCCAGCACCCGCTCCTCACTTCCCGGCAGCGTGTATCCCCGCCCAAGGGGGTAGACCACACTTACCTTCTGACCAGGTTGCACCCCGCACAACGTCCGCGATCCACGCCCCAAAACCTTCACCAGCAGCGACAACTCCCCACGCTCCGGATCGGCATCGAAAACCGAAAAGGGACGCCGCAGGAAGACCTCACTGCTCCCCGGAATCTCCACATTCACGAACTGCCCCGGGGCCACCGCCAACAGGGACTCCTCCGCCCGCATCCGCAGCAAATGGTTGCTCTCATTGAGCGCAAGGTTACTCACCACGGTAAAATCCAGGACCACTTTTTGCATAGACCGCTGTTTTGGCGTAAAGATAGTCAAGTTTTGGAATCCCGCTACCACAGCCTCCCTGGATGGCTTACCACCCGATTACCGCGGGAAATACTCCGTGAAGGTGCGGTCTGAATGGAAAATAATGATCTTCTGTGCTGTGCCGGCAGGATCCGGGGGAGGTAATACCGGAGTACCAGGGGATTCCCCGGGAAGTTTTTGGGACTCAGCGAAAGGTAATCCGGGCTCAGCAGGGGGAATATGCAAACCGGATGGGGGAATAATGGAACCTGCAGGAGGCACCCGGGGATGCACGGACGGAATACCGGTATCTACAGGAGGCACAAGGGATTTCACGGGTGGAACAGCAGGTTCGACGGGAGGCAGACCGCGGTGTGCGGAAGTTTCCCTGGTGTCGGAGAAACCGGCCGGTTGCTGCCTTAAAAGCATGGCCCCACGGCCTGTCAACAGCCAGTTGGCATCCAGGTCCGGGAAAGCGTCCAGGAGCTTCTCCAGAAACTGGGCCCCGGGGTTGTTCCGCCCATTCAGAATATGGGACACGTTAGACCGTTGCACACCGATCCGGTCAGCCAGATCGGCCGACGTTAACTTCTTGAATACCATGAACTCCTTTAACCGTTCCTTCATGTTGCAAGGCCATTTTATCTCAGCCGGTAACAAATGTATCACTTTCTCCCGAGATCCCCAAATGACTGTGATCCTCCGCTCACTTACCTTTATATTATTTTAAATGCTGTAATACAATTATATAAGAAACTTAATTAGATGTAATTTTAATGTTTAATTAAAATAATATATAATACTGGATTACAGCTATATAATATATCGTTAACAAGGAAAATTTACTTAAACTACCCCGATTTATACGTTAAATATTAATGTATAAATTTATTTAAAATTATTTATATTGCTGATTATGTGAACGATATATATATCTATTAACTCCTTGGAACACTTCGTATAAAAAATCACTTTAGTAAACAGGTCCTGGCCGTATTTGTCGTCGTGCAGGTTTTATATGTGTATTACCCGGATGCCGCATGGTGTATATATGTAACTTTAACGTCTTTTATGCCATGTTATAAATGTAAATCGGGCGTCCCCCTCCCCTCCCCTTTGACCCTGTTTCTTTTTTCACGATATTTGCTTCTGACGGTCCGCTCTCAGGCCGCTACAGGTGTTATGAAAACGCTCTCCACTGACATGGTCATGGTTTTGCTGATCGCAAACGGGCTCCTGACCCTCGGGGCCTGGATAGGTTGGAAGCCGCTGTGGTCAGGACGCTCCCCTGCACTTCGCAGGTGGTGGGCTGCGCTTTGTTGGGTGGAAGTGAGCCTTATGAGTATGGGGATCCTCTGGTTGTACCTCTGGCAGCCCCATCTTCCGGCCCCATGGCTCTACCGGTTTTATTTCCTCTTTAATGGAATTCTGATGGCTGGCATGAGCTGTAAATTGCCCGCCATGGGTGCTCTGTTGCTGATGCCTCTCTTCCGGAAGAAACCTGTGCAGAAGAGACTGGCAACCATGTCCCTGATCCTGTCAGCGGGAGTGCTGGGGGTCTTTCTGTGGGGAGCGGGCCCCGGGGCAGCGATTCCCCTCACCCGGGAAATCACCCTCTTCCACGAAACCCTGCCTCCTGCCTTTGACGGCTTTCGTATAGTCCAGGTCGCCGATCTGCACCTGGGCAGTTACCATGCTCCCTCCGTGGTGCAGCGCATGGCCCGCCGTGCGATCCGTTTTGACCCCGATGCCGTGGTTCTCACCGGGGACCTCGTCAATGAACACTCCCCCCCAAAAACAGCCGCCCTCCTCCGTCTTTTTCACGGCAGGGATGCCTCTCTGGCCATTAGCGGCAACCACGATTACGGCGATTATACCGAATGGCCCTCCGCCGAAGCACGAAACGCCAACCTCCAAATAATCAGAAAAGCCTTTTCCGACGGGGGATTTCTATTGCTTGAGAACGACCACCTACTCCTTGTTCGCGGCCCCGATACCCTGGCATTTGCAGGTGTGGGCAACTACGGGGAAGCCCCCTTGCCCCGGCACGATGACCTGGAAAAAGCCACACGGGGTCTCCCCCCTGCAGTTTTCACCATTCTGCTGAGCCATGACCCCCAGCACTGGGAGAAAGAGATCCGCCACGATCCCCGCTTTCCCCTGACCCTGGCGGGTCACACCCACGGCCTCCAATGGGGTGTCACCCTGGCCGGCATCCCCTTTAGCATGGCCTCTGGGGTCAGAAAACAGTGGGCCGGATTGTACAGGGAGGAAAACCGTTACCTTTACGTGAACCGGGGAACCGGGGTCATCGGCATGCCCTTCCGGATCGATATGCCCCCGGAACTCACCCTGATCACCCTGCGCAGGCCAGCCCCCTGATAGGTCAGAATGAGGTGAGATCACCCTGCGCAGGCCAGCCCCCTGATGGGTCAGAATGAGGTGAAATCAACCGAGAAGAGGAGTTCCATGCGCAGGTCTGCGGCTTCAGGGAGCCAGGCGGCCCGGATCCCTGCCGATACCGGAGCGTAAAAACGAAGCAAATTTCCGTCGGCGATCAACTCCATGCCGGCCGAACTGAGGGTTTTGGCATACTGGCCGGTGACCACCCCCTCCCGGGTGAGATCTCCCACCAGCCGGGCCCGGTCATAGAAAAAAGCGCTTCTCACCCTTCTGATGTATACCCACTTGGAGAGCCGCCAATCGGGCAGGAAAAGGGGCATGACATACCTGGCGGAGCCGCTGGCCAGGGTGCGGCTCTGCATTGCCGGCCACCCCCACGGAAGCGCGACCACATCACCATAACTGTACTCCCCAGGCTGGCGTTCCTGCCATCCTCCTCTCAGACTAAACCCGTGACCGGCAGCCACCCCCGGGAAATATCCCTTCACCTGGAGCGCTGTCATGGGGCCCATCGAGGGTGCACTCCCCGGCGAATGCCTGTAGCTGATATCGGCCGCCCAACCCCACCTGGACTGAATATCCCTGACGGATGTGCGCATGAGCTGATGGGCATAAAGACGATAGGCCACCGACTGCAGGGTGCCGCTGATAAAATTGGCGGGAGTCGAGGATTCATGTGTGTAACGGGTGGCGGTGTAGAGCAACTCAGGCTGCAGCGTGCGGTACCAGGGCCCCCGTGTCAGCTGTAGCGGCACACGCACGTCCAGCTCCCCTCTCATCTCCCGCCAGGTATACCGCCTGAATAACGTATCCCTGAAAAGAACTTCTCCCCCGGGATCACGGTACTCGGTGATCTCCCCGTAGCGGGAGGACCTGCGGCCCGACGTGACTTCCGCACTCACCACCGGATACCAGCCCCGGTATTCAAAACGCAGATAATATTGCCCGGTCCGTTCGCTGGTGTTCCATTTGTAACCTGCCGTGGTTTCCGCCGTCCCCAGCACATTCTGCGAGGAGAGACTTATCCCCGGCGCCACCTCCATGTCCCTGGCATCCAGTGCAACAGGGGCCCAGCTGTGAAGATTGAACAAATGAAGTCCTTTCCTGTATGGTTTAGAAATGTAACCCGATGTGTCTACATTTGTAAAATCCACTACACCTGGTTCCTGGTCCGCCATGCGGGCTGCCAGGGGGTATGCTTCCCGGGGAACCGTTTCACCCGGCTCCCGCCCCGGAAGGAGGGGCCTGACCAACCGGTACCCATCGGCCGTATAATCACTGACTACCACCGCACTGCCATCGGCAGCGACCGCCGGACAGTCCATTCCGAAGCGGGCACGGGATTCCCTGCCCCACGCCCCTGTCTCCAAATCGGCCGACCATAGCTCGTTACGCCCACTCTGACCGCTGATGAACCACAACTTCCTCCCTGACAGCGTCATCTGCCGGTACTCCCCGGGAGGTAAAAATCCCAGTTCCTCCACCTCCCCCCTGTAAGGATCTATCCGCACCAGCTGCTTCCCCTCCCCGGTCAGCCAAAACGCCAACACCCGGCGCCCATCCTCCCAAACCGGATTAAACAGGTAGCGGTTTCCCGGTATCGGATACCGCACCACCAACCCTCCACCATCAGCCTGGTATACCGAGAGGTGGTAACGGTTCGAAAAATCGGTCTCTACGACGGCTACATTATGTTTATCTGGAGAAATGGAAGGCGCAAAGCATTTATATTCAGGCTTTATCGTTGTAAGCTTCATTTCCTTTATGTTGTAGACCCTGAGAAACGACTGACCACTATGGCTCCACCTTGGGTCGGGGATGTATTCCGACCATACCAGCAACTCGTCACGGTACCCCACCGACTCATCAAAAAGCTGTCCGGGTACCACCACCGTCTGCTCCTCGCCGGAGGGGGTGATTTTTACGAATCGGGGAATCTGGTTGTAGCTCTCCTTGAGGGTGAGGATCTCCCCACCGGGCAGGAAATGGTTGTAGCGGTAGCTGGTGAAGACTTTCCCCGGGCGGGTCAGTGGTTCCGGATGGTGATCAAAAGATTCATCCTCCAAAGTCCATTGCCGTTGAAGGGAGTCAAAAACCTGGTTATAGAGCTGCTCCTGATTGAACCCGGTGAGCAGGCCCACCATTTTATTGACGGGACGGAGTGAAAGGGGAAATTTGGAGAGCTGGTTGATGGCATGGTTCCAGAGGTCGCTGCCATAGCGGGCCCTGGTGCCTGCGACCAGGTACCACCCCAGTTTGTAATGGTCGGGGACATAATCACGGAACGAGCCGTTGAAGGCTTTGTCGAAGGTGAAAATCCCCTTTTCGATGACCTGCGCCCGGTGCTCCATCAGAAAAGAGGGGTAGCGGCCGCGGCCGGCGTGGCTCAGGGCCGTCTCCGACACGACGGCATCTCCTTCGATGAACCAGAAGGGAAGGTACATTCCGGTGATCAGTGCGGCTCCCTGTTCTCCCAGCAGAGCCCTGATAAGGCCGGGCATCTGGCTCTGGATCTTGTCGACCTGCACCACGTGCCTGAATTCATGCAGGACCAGTTGCTGAAGCCACTCCTGGGCATAGATGTCCTGGTGGGGCGGCGTAAACAGTTCCATCCGCCGGGGAGCCCATCCCACCAGGCCGTTGCTGCGAACCGTCCGCGTATGAAAAATCACCGAAACCGGACGGGGACGGTGATGAAGGGTGGCTCCCCCAACGTCATATACCTTCGTGAAGAACGCCGCCATCTCGCGTGCTTTGGCCTCGAAATCTGCGGGATAGATGAGCTGGAAATCGGGCGTTACAATCTGCCTCCATCGCAGTGACGCGGGATCCTCCCCCGTGTTGAAATATTGACAACTTCCCCCGAAACCGGCAAAAAGCCACACCATCACCAGAAAAACTCTTCTCATGCAGATTCACCAAAGAGCAATGGGCCCTCCTTCACTACGAAGAAACTAAAAATTACCGGATATTCCATCTCCGAAGGAGCATCTCCACACGGGCATGGACTCTGCGTCAATACCTCACCGGTGAGGATTACCGGGCCACTGCATCTCCCTGCCACCGGGGGCACCCGGGGAGGGTTACAATTGGATGATCAGCACCTTATGTTCGCCGTTCCGCAGTACATCAACCGAAATGGTCTGTCCCGCCGAGAACTCCTTCAGCCTGTTCATGTAGTCGTAGATGTTTCCCACGGGTTTACCGTCGATGGCGGTGATGATATCGCCTTTGTGCATTCCTCCCAGGTCTGCTGGTTTTCCGCCGGTGACTGCATCGACCCGCAAGCCGTTTTTCTCGAGTCCCGCAAAGTCGGGCATCACCCCCAAAGTCACTTTAAACCGGCCATGACGGCTCCGCTTCACCTTGGCTCCAGCTTCCCGGAAAGCAAGCATCTCCTCCCGGTTGGCCACCTCACTGATGACCTGCCAGGCATATTGCGCCACGCTGCTTATTCCGGCAGAGTTGATCTTATCAAAGCTGTCGGCGGGGGTGTGATAATCGGCATGGGCCCCCGTTGAAAAGAAGAAAACGGGGATATCAAGCATATAAAAGGAGGCATGGTCAGAAGGTCCGAAGCCTTCACCCGAGAAGGCCAGGTCAAAGCCTGTGTTGAGACGACGGAGCATCTCCTCCGATTCGGTGGCTGTCTGTGTGCCACTGATGCTCAGCGCTTTGGTGAGTGTGTCGAGGCGTCCCACCATGTCGAAGTTGAACATGGCGGTGGTTTTTTTCAGGTCTATAGGTGGGTTTTCAGTAAAGGTTCTGGAACCTACCAGGCCCATCTCCTCGGCGCCGAAGGCAGCGAAGACCACGCTCCTGCGAGGGGGCTTTCCGGAGGCGGCCAGACGGGCAATTTCCAGAACCGCGGCCACTCCCGAGGCATTGTCATCGGCGCCATAATGCACGGCGGACGTGTCGGGGGTGCGGCTTCCGGAGCCGGCACCTCCCCAACCCAAATGGTCATAATGGGCACCCACTACAATATATTCCTCCCTGAGCCGCTCATCACTTCCGGGGAGAAGGGCCGCCACATTACGGGTGACCACTGTGGCCGGATGCACATCGGCACGGGCCGTCACCCGGCCCCCGGTGACCAGCGACACTGGCCTCCGCGTATGGTTCAACTCCTCCTCCAGGGCCGCCACTCCCTTTCCCGAAGAAGCCAGCATCACCTCAGCCACGGCACGTGTGACCTGAAATACCGGCACCGGATAACTGCTGCTGTTCTTGTCATAATAGAGATCCTGCAACTGGTCCTGCTCATTGTAGGCCGGTCCACCCGTGAACAACACCCCCGCAGCCCCGTGGTCCATGGCCGTCAGCACCTTGGCACGCTCTCCGCTGTATGCCTCAAAGATACTCTCCGATTGGTCCGCCTCTGGATCCCCTTTCAGCAACAAAACCCACTTCCCCCTGACATCCACCCCGGCATAATCATTCCAGGTCAGGCTGTCGTGCCTGATGTCAAATCCATACCCCGCAAAAACCACCTCCCCGGAGAAGGGCACCAGGGAAGAAAAGGAATAAGGGAGGAAATCAGTGGAAGCCTTCAGCTCTTTACCGTTGACCGTCATTAGATTACTGTCGCCCAGGGTCACCGACGAAACCAGTGTAAAGGGCTGGAATCCCTCCCCGTAAAGCAGGCGCAGTCCCGCAGCCTGCATCTTGTCACGGATGTATTGCGCTGCCAGGGAATCGCCCCGTGTACCCGGGAATCTCCCCTCCAGGGCAGCAGCAGAGAGATACGCCACATCGGCGGCAGGGGACGCTGTTTTTGCAGCAGGAAATTGTTTTGGCGTACAGGCGCCCAGGACCATGCCCAGGACCACGACCAGGGCCAAAACCAGATATCGGGTGGTACGTCTCATCATCATACACTTTTAATTCCTGCAATAATAACCCGAAATCTTTAATTTCGGGCGTAGTTTGTTAATTTTACCGGCCACAACAACAGGATTATCGTGGAAATCGCATTCGGAGAGAAGCTATGGGGCGTAATACTTGCGGGAAGTCTTTTCCTGGCCGCGGGGATTACCCTGTTGATGTATTACAGGCTGCGGAGCAGGGACATGCTCACTGGTCCCCGCCTGCGGATCCTGATGTTACTGCGTTTCCTTTCTGTTTTCCTGGTGACTTTTTTGCTGGCCTCACCGCTGGTAAAGAGCCTGCGGAAGATAACCCGGCCTCCGCAGCTCCTTATGGCCGTCGACCACTCCCGGTCAATGAACGGACTGGAGGAGAATATGGCCCGCAGGGATGCATTGCTGAAGCTGGCCCAAGGGTTGCAGGAGGAACTGAACGACCGGTTCGAGGTGATCCCCTATTCCTTTGGCGCCGGGGTCACACCGGGACTGCCCACGGATTTCACCGACAAAAGATCGGACTACAGCCGGATGTTACAAACCGTCTATGACAACCATTTCAACGAAAACATCGGAGCTTTGGTCATCATTGGCGACGGTACCCATAACCAGGGGGAGAATCCGTTGCAACAGGCAGAAAGGCTCCCCTTTCCCGTCTACACCCTGGCTACCGGTGATACCACTCCCGTCACGGATGCCCGGATTGTCGACCTGAGGGTCAACAGGACGGCTTTCGCCGGAAACCTCTTTCCCCTGGAGGCAGACCTCCGTGTCACCGGGACCACTCCCCGCAGCCTGCTCTTTTCGGTCAGCAAGGGCGGCCGGCAGGTTTTCTCCCAAATGGTCAACACCCGGGAGAACGCCTGGTTTACCACCCTGGAATTTACCCTTCCTGCCGACGGGAAGGGTCTCCAGTACTACACAGCCACCATCGAAAGCCTCCCCGGTGAACAAAATCTGAACAATAACAGCTGGCCGTTTGTTATCAACATCCTGGAAAACAAACAGAAGATATTGATTCTTTCTGCGGGAGCGCACCCTGATGCGGGCGCCCTGAAAAACGCCCTGGAACAGCAGGTCAACTATGAGGTGACGCTGGTGACCGGAGATCCCTATCCTTCCAACTTTAACGATTACAACCTGATCGCACTCAACCAGATGCCCACGGCTGCCCACTCCCTGCGGGAATTGCTGGAGGATGGAGGTCGCACTCCGGTTCCCCTGCTGGTGATCCTGGGTGCCGCCACACATTTGTCCCAGCTCAATGCCATGGGGCTGGGAATAACCATCACCCCCCGTGCCGGAGACGCCGAAGAAGCCCAGATGAGTCCCGCCGAGGGCTATACCCCCTTCACCCTCAGTGACGACCTGCGTGAAAACCTGAACAGGTACCCTCCCCTTAAAGTACCCTTTGCGGCGTGGGAAATCGATCCCTCCTACCAGGTCCTGGGATTCCAGAGGATCAGGAACCTGGTCACCTCAAGGCCCCTGATCGCCACTGGCTCCGCCAGGGGCCGGAAAACAGGCCTGATCGCCGGAGAGGGCCTCTGGCGCTGGAGACTCTACGATTACACCCTGGGCGCCACCCACGATCACTTCAACGAACTGTGCGACAAACTGGTCCAGTACCTCGCCCTCCGCGACAATGAAGACAGGTTCATCGTCTCCTTCAAACCTGTCTATGCCGAAACCGACCCCGTAGAGATGACCGCGGAAGTTTACAACGAGGCGTATGAACTGATCAACTCTCCGGAAGTGACCATCCAAATGACCGACTCCACAGGAAGGGAGTTCAGTTATATCTTCGACCGCAGCCAGCTCTTTTACCGCCTTGATGCGGGAGTCCTTCCCCCCGGAAGGTACGCCTTCACAGCCACAACCACCACAGAACGGGAGACCCGCACGGAAACCGGCGAGTTCGCCGTCATCCCCGTCAATGTGGAACTCGCCGACCTGCGCGCCGACCACGGCATGCTCTACCGCCTCTCCTTTGAAACCGGAGGTAAGTTCTTCACCGAGAAAGAGGCTCCCCGCCTCGCCGAGGTAATCCTTCACAACAGCGCCATCCAGACCACCTCCTATTTCCAGTCCACCCTGTACGAATTGCTCAACCTGCGCATTCTCTTTTTTCTGTTTCTGTTTTTGCTCAGTACGGAATGGTTTTTGCGGAAGTTCTGGGGAATATACTAGACCATTACATCATCGTTCCATGAAGCAGGCCTTCTATTCATTCATAATTCTTATGGCCATCCTCCTGGGGGGATGCCGCTCTTTTTCCCTACTCACCATCGACCTTTCTTACCCGCCACGTGAAGGGCTGAACGACTCCATCCAGAGTCTGCTCCTCCTTAACAGGGCCGCAGACCGCCGCTTTACCGACGATCACGCCGATACCATTCAGCTCCGGTTCTTCGAGAAGCAGTTTAACCTCGACACCGTGATTTATGATCTCCACGCTTCCGACACCCTGCTTCGAGTGCTGGGAGACCTCCTTTTTGAATCGGGAAGGTATGACGTCGTCATTCCCGTCGAACGCTTTCCCAAGAGAGATACCCTCAATGTGTACTCCGATCCCATGACCTGGGAGGAGGCTGAACAACTGACCTCTCTTTTCAAAACCGACGCCGTGCTCTCCCTCGATTACCACAAAACAGACGTCATGGCCCGTTATCAACGGCAATCATACATGGATCCGGAAACGGGCGAAGTGGCCGATGTATACGGTGCCGACATGCTGGTGGCCTATATCGCGCAGTTCCGGATCTTTTATCCGGCGTACCGTGAGGAGATCCCCAGTTTTTTTCTGGTTGACACCCTGATGTGGAGCGATCTGGACTATGATCTCAAGGAGCTTTTCAGGCGGTTTACGTACGTAAAGCCAGCCCTGGCCGAATCGGGGATTGCCGCGGCCCTGTCGCTTTCCGGAAAGATCGCCCCCCGATGGGTGGCCACCCCCAGGGCTGTTTTCCTTTCAGGGCATCCCTTACTGCGCAATACAGCTCCCCTGGTCAGGGACCACCGCTGGAACGAAGCCTCCGGAATCTGGGAAGACGCCCTTCCCCGGGCCCGTTCCAAATCCCTTCAAAGCAAACTGCTTTTTAATCTGGCCCTGGCCCGCGAAATGGAAGGCAATCTCCAGGAGGCCATCCGCACGGGCATCCGCTCTTATGAAACCCAGTACCGTAAGGTCACCGAGGCGTACCTGAGGACCCTCGACGAACGCAGAAAGCTCCTTAACCTAAAGTAATGACAATTAGGAAGTTATTGACGAATTTTTGCCTCCCGTGGCTGGGAGGTATGCTTCTCTGGAGTTCTTGCACCGTTTTTCATACGATGCCCCTGGAGGTGCTTCGCACCGGGGAAGCCCGTCTCCGTCCTGAAACCGGAAAGGTGGCCTGGCTTTACCGCCATTTCAAATACACGGGGGACACCCTGCAGCATTATTACCGTGACGGGGAGACGCTGCGCAAGGGGAAGGAGACAGTCACCCTTGACAGCCTCCTGGCGGAGCATTGTCTTACGGCTGCTGCCCGCGCCTTGCAGCAGAATGGGGTGGCCGTGGAATCGGTTTTCTTTCCGTTTGACATGATGCCCCGGGTGACGGGCGATCAGCTGACGCCCCTGCCGCCTTCACTGGTGCAAAAGATGGCCCGTCCTGCCGGTGCCGACCTGCTGATGGTCCTGGAGACTTTCTCCTGGTTTTATTCCCGGTTTCCGGGTGAAAGCCTTTCCCATGACGCCGGGGAGGTGGCTCTGGCCGGGATCTGGGCCATCTATGACGGCCACTCGGGGAAAATCACCGAAACCCGCTCTATGGTGGACACCCTATATTGGACGGGCGATCACGGCGCCTCCGGTGGGGAAGCCCTAAAACTCCCCCCGCGCCTCCCGGCGCTCGAAATGGCAGCCGCCACCTTCGGAGAAAATTATGCCCGCCGCTTTTATCCCGGATGGATGACCGTTGACAGGCTCCTGGTGATCCCTCCGACGGAAGAATTCCGGCAGGCCGCCGAATATGCCGTCAACCAGGAATGGGACAAAGCCACTGCCATCTGGCAGCGCTACAGCGCCGACCGCTTCGGACGAATGGCTGTATCGGCACGCTATAACCTGGCACTGGCCGCCGAAACCCAGGACCAGCTCGATAACGCCCTCCACTGGATCACACGCGCCGATGATCTCGCACGCCTCTACCGCAATAAGAAGGAGACCACCATGACCGGCCAATACCGGCAAATCCTGGAATCACGCCTTCAGGAAATCAGAAAAATGGAATCCTGGGAGAAATAACTACTTGTTTTTGAACGCCACCTCTGGCTTGGTCACTGCCCGGTATACCAGGAAGATTCCTGCCAGCACAAAGGGAATGCTCAGCCATTGGCCCATATTGAGGGTCATCGCCGCCTCAAAGGCCTCCTGGTCCTCCTTGATGAATTCAATGAAAAAGCGGGAGAGGAAAATCAGGATGAAGAAAAGCCCCAACAGCAGTCCGGGCCTGTTTTTGGCCGAACTCTTCCGGTACACCCACATGAGGAGCACAAACGACAGGGCGTAGCATAGCGCTTCATAGAGTTGCGTGGGGTGCTTGGGGAGGGTTTCCCCGTTGCGCTCAAATATAAACCCCCACGGCAGGGAGGTTTCGTGGCCATAGATCTCGGAGTTCATCAGGTTGCCCAGGCGGATGAATGCCCCCACCAGGGCGGTGGGGACCACAATACGGTCAAGCGACCAGAGCATGGTTCGTTTGGTGACCAGCCGGCTGTGTATCCACAGGGCAATCAGAATCCCCGCTGCTCCTCCGTGACTGGCCAGCCCTCCGTGCCATACCTTCAGAATCTCCCCCGGATGCTGTGAATAATACTCCCAGCCGTAGAAAAATACATGCCCCAGCCGCGCACCTATAATGGTCGCAATGATAATGTAGAAAAAAAGCGAGTCAATCCATGCCTGAGGAACCCCCTCCGACTTGAGCATCTTCTCTCCGATATAATAGCCGATCAGAAAGCCCGAAGCAAACAGGAGCCCGTACCAGCGGACGGCTAAAAACCCGATTCGGAAAATCTCAGGGTCGGCATTCCAGTGAATGTAAGAGAGCATTGTAACCATGACTAGTCGTAATTCAGTATATAAAATCAATTATTCAAATATCAGACTTATCGCACTTTCCATCCACCACTTTCAACCTTTGGTTGAACTCCCTGGCTGCACTATTTGGGATGATCTCCTCAGAGGTGAATGGGTGCAGCAGGGAAATGCTCTTTTTTTGACGGCCGGTACGGCTTCTGATGTCTCAGGTCAGAGCATACCCTGGCCGTGGCAGTGTTTGAACTTCTTGCCGCTGCCGCAGGGGCATGGGTCATTACGGCCCACTTTCTTCTCCACCCGCACGGGTTCCGGACGGGCTTTCTCCTGGGTCTGTGTCTGGGCCCCCTCCATCGGGTTCGACGCCCCCGGCAAATCGCTCTTCTGGGTACGGTACCGGCTCATGTCGGTCCTTTTTACCACCGCAGCCTCTTTCACCTGCTCGGGATTCTGAATCGGAATGTGCCCCTTCATCAGCGTCGATACAATATCCTTGTTCACCTTGGTCACCATCACCTTGAAGAGGTTGAACGACTCAAACTTATAGATCAGCAAGGGATCTTTCTGCTCGTAGGAGGCGTTCTGCACCGACTGTTTCAGGTCGTCCATCTCCCTGAGCTGTTCCTTCCAGGCTTCATCAAAGGTATTGAGAATGATCTGTTTCTGGTAAGACTTCACCAGTTCCTTTCCTTTGTTCTGGTAGGCTTTCTCGAGGTTGCAGATGATCTGGAACAACCGTCGCCCATCGGTGATGGGCACCACAATATTCTGGTAAATATGTGATTTCTTCTCGTAGACCTCCTTAATGACCGGAAAGGCTTGTTTGGCGATGCCCTGGACTTTCCGGTTATAGCTATCGATCATCACCTGATAGATACGCTGGATCACGGCATCGGCGCTGAGACGCTTGAACTCCTCCTCATTCACAGGCGATTCAATGGAGAGCAGGCGCATCAGCTCCAGATTGAAATCTTCGAACTGGTCGCTGCCGTAGTACTCGTTGACCAGGGCTTCAACCGAATCGTACATCATGTTGAGGATGTCGACATCGAGGCGTTCCCCGTAAAGGGCATGACGCCTTTTCTTGTAGACCACCTCGCGCTGGGAGTTCATGACGTCGTCGTATTCAAGCAGCCGTTTGCGGATGCCGAAGTTGTTCTCCTCCACTTTTTTCTGGGCCCGTTCTATGGACTTGGAGATCATGGAATGCTGGATCACCTCTCCATCCTTGAGACCGAGGCGGTCCATGATGCCTGCGATACGGTCGGAGCCGAAGAGGCGCATGAGGTCGTCTTCGAGGGAAACGAAGAACTGGGAGGAACCGGGGTCTCCCTGGCGGCCGGCGCGGCCCCTGAGCTGACGGTCGACGCGGCGTGACTCATGCCGCTCGGTGCCGATGATGGCCAGACCGCCGGCGGCCTTCACCTCGGCTGTCAGCTTGATGTCGGTACCACGACCCGCCATGTTGGTGGCAATGGTGACCATTCCCGTGCGCCCCGCTTCAGCCACAATCTCCGCCTCACGGGCATGCAATTTGGCATTCAGTACGTTATGATGAATACCCTTCATCTTGAGCATCCTACTCAGCAACTCGGAAATCTCCACGGAGGTGGTCCCCACCAGTACCGGCCGCCCTGCCTTAAACAGGTTCTCAATTTCACCGATCACCGCATTGTACTTCTCCCGTTTGGTCTTGTATACCAGATCCTCCTCGTCCTTACGCACCACCGGCTTGTTGGTGGGAATCACCACCACCTCCAGCTTGTAAATGTCCCACAACTCTCCCGCCTCCGTTTCAGCGGTCCCCGTCATACCGGCCAGCTTGTGGTACATCCTGAAATAGTTCTGCAGGGTGATGGTCGCAAAAGTCTGCGTGGCAGCTTCTACCTTGACGCGTTCCTTGGCCTCAATGGCCTGGTGCAACCCGTCAGAATAACGACGCCCCTCCAGGATACGCCCCGTCTGCTCATCCACAATCTTTACCTTGTTGTCCAATACCACATACTCCACATCCTTCTCAAACATGGTGTAGGCCTTTAACAACTGGTTGATGGTATGTACACGCTCCGACTTCACCGCATAATCCTGCAGCAGCTTGTCTTTCTTCTCCAGAAGCTCCTCCGAAGTCAGCTTCTGGTTCTGCAGATCGGCAATCTCGGCCCCCATGTCGGGAAGAATGAAAAACGTGGGATCTTCAAAACCGGCTGAGATCAGGTCAATCCCCTTTTCGGTGAGCTCCACCGAATTCTGCTTCTCCTCGATGATGAAGAAAAGGGGATCGGTGACCAGATGCATGTTCTTGTTGTTGTCCTGCATATAGAAGTTCTCGGTCTTGAGCAGGATCTGCTTCATCCCCTCTTCACTGAGGAACTTGATCAGGGTTTTGTTCTTGGGCAATCCCTTGTGGGCCCGCAGGAGGAGCAATCCGCCCTCCTTTTTCTCGTCGTCGGTGGCATTATCCTTGGTGAGCAGCCTTTTGGCTTCGGCAAAAACCGTGGTGAAAAAGTCGCGTTGTGCCTTGTACAGCTTCTCCACATAAGGTTTGAGTTCTTCGAACTGCTGGTTTTCCCCCTTGGGTACCGGCCCGGAGATGATCAGGGGGGTACGTGCATCGTCGATCAGCACCGAGTCTACTTCGTCGACGATGGCGTAATGGTGTTTCCGCTGCACCAGGTCCTGGGGGTTGATGGCCATGTTGTCGCGGAGGTAGTCGAAACCGAATTCGTTGTTGGTGCCGTAGGTGATGTCGGCGTTGTAAGCTTTGCGGCGGGCTTCCGAATTGGGTTGGTGTTTGTCGATGCAATCGACCGACAGGCCGTGGAATTCAAAGATGGGGCCCATCCACTCCGAGTCACGCTTGGAAAGGTAATCGTTGACGGTAACGATGTGTACGCCCCGGCCGGCCAACGCATTCAGGAATACCGGAAGCGTCGCCACCAGTGTCTTGCCTTCCCCTGTGGCCATCTCAGATATTTTTCCCTGGTGCAGGACCACCCCGCCGATGAGCTGTACATCGTAATGGACCATGTCCCAGGTAATCTCATTACCCCCCGCCATCCATTTGTTGAACCAGATGGCCTTGTCTCCCTCCACAACGATGCTGTTGCGCTGGGCTGCCAGGTCCCGGTCGTAATCCAGAGCCGTCACCTCCACCCGCTCATGGGTGAAAAAACGGTTGGCCGTTTCCTTCACCAGGGCAAACGCCGTAGGCAGGATCTCGTTCAGGGTCTCCTCTATCCTGGTGATGATGGCCTCCTCCAATTTGTCGATCTGCTCATAGAGCTTCTCACTGTCCTGGATCTCCACCTCTTCGGCTTTCTCCCTGAGGGCGGCCATCTCCTCCTCCTCCTCCCGGATACGCTCCCTGATCAGTGCCTTCAAACGCCGGCTCTCCTCCCGGAGCTGATCATTGGTAAAGGAAAGGATCCTTTCGTACTCCTTTTTAATGGTTGAAACCAGGGGGGATATTTCTGTAATATCGCGTTCCGATTTGTTTCCCAGGATTTTACCCAGGATCTTCGTAATGAATGCCATAGTCTCTAATCCGTAATTCCTATTAAGATGCAAATGTAGTTATTGTGCCGGGGCTTTGAAAGCTTTCTACAAAAAAAGCCTGATGCACGGGGCAACAGGCTTGATTTTTCTATGTTCTCAGGATTCTTACTCGGCAGGAGCAATTGCTTCCGTCGGGCATACCTCAGCACAGGAGCCGCAATCGGTGCACAGATCGGGGTCAATCACATAGATATCGCCTTCAGAGATGGCATCCACCGGGCATTCATCGATGCAGGTTCCGCATGCTATACATTCATCTGAAATTTTGTAAGCCATAGCAAAAAATTTTGTTAGACAAGTATGTTGAGGGCAAATGTACAAAGTTTGTTCCAATAACAAACTGAAACCGCCCTATTTTATAGGATGAGCGAAAAAAATCGACCTGGGCGGCATGGAAGGCTCTCTACAGACTTTTTTCACTGATTTTCCAGAAGAATTGTGTTATTTTTACCCAGCCTGGCGGCCATTTCAGCTGGCCGCCACACGCCTTACTTAATGCCTTTATTTATGGAATCGGGAAATGTGGTCACCGCCTTGCTGCTGACGCTGATTGCCGGACTCAGTACCGGGATTGGGAGTGCCATCGCCTTCGTGGCCAAACGCACCAACACCAAGTTGTTGTCGCTGGCCCTGGGATTCTCTGCCGGGGTGATGATCTACATCTCTTTTGTGGAAATCTTTCCCGACGCCAGGGAAAGCTTCATTCTCCAGTACGGCCGCTTTAACGGTACCCTTTTCACGCTGCTCGCCTTTTTCGGGGGGATGCTTCTGATCGGACTGATCGACAAATTCATTCCATCTGCGGAAAATCCCCATGAGATGAGGGGCGTCGAATCCATGGAAAACGAAAAAGAAGCCCGTAACTTCCGAAAACTGTATAAAATGGGGCTGATGACCTCTCTGGCGGTGGGCATCCACAACTTTCCCGAGGGCATTGCCACCTTTATGTCGGCATTGAAAGATCCCACCCTGGGGATTGCCATCACGGTAGCCATTGCCATCCACAACATCCCTGAGGGGATCGCCGTGTCGGTACCGGTCTATTACGCCACCGGAAACCGCAAAAAAGCTTTTCTCCTCTCGTTTCTGTCGGGTTTTTCAGAATTCGTGGGGGCGCTTCTGGCATACCTGGTGCTGCTGCCCTTTCTCACCAGCGCCCATTTCGACCTCATCTTCGCTGCCACGATGGCGGGGATTGCCGGGATCATGGTCTTCATTTCCCTCGATGAACTTCTCCCTTCGGCCGAAGAGTACGGGGAACACCACCTGGCCATATACGGACTGACAGGTGGCATGGGGGTGATGGCCCTAAGTCTGCTCCTTATTGGTTAACGGTTAGCATGGGGGTAAAAGTCTTTAGCCTGCTCCTTATTGGTTAACGGTTAGCATGGGGGCAAAAGTCTTAAGCCTGCTCCTTATAGGATAACGGGGCGTATGAGGATGAAAGCCCGGATCTGCTCCTTAACAGCTGACGGTCAGCATGGGGGTGATGGCCCTAAGCCTGTTCTTTACCGGCCGAGATATGGTAATAGTGGCATAAATCCCTCAATCCGCAATGGGCACAGTCGGGTTTGCGCGCCCGGCAGACGTACCTGCCGTGAAGGATCAGCCAGTGGTGTGCCCTGGCCACCAGCTCTTCAGGCAGGTATTCAACCAGCTGCCGTTCCGTTTCCAGGGGCGTGCGGGCTCCCGTGGTCAGTCCCAAACGCGCCGATACCCTGAAGACATGTGTATCTACAGCCATCGCCGGCTTATTGAAAACCACCGACGCCACCACGTTGGCCGTCTTCCGCCCTACACCCGGCAACTTCTGCAACGCCTCCACATCCCCGGGAACCTCCCCCCCGAACATCTCCAGAAGCTTCCGCGACATCCCCGACAAATGACGCGCCTTGTTGTTGGGATAAGAACAACTTCCGATGTACGCCAGAATCTCCTCCGTGGTCGCCCCCGCCATCGCCCGCGCATCAGGAAACCGCTCCAGTAACGCCGGCGTAATCTGGTTCACCCGCTTGTCGGTGCATTGCGCCGACAAAATCACCGCCACCAGCAATTGAAACGGATCCTTGTAATGCAACTCCGTCTCCGCCATCGGCCGGTTCTCCATGAACCAGGCGATCACCTTGTCATACAACTCTTTCTTCGCTTTCTTTTCCATACGTCGCCTCTTCTCCTGACATGATTTCGAACGAAACTATAAATAATTCAAAAAAAAATGCTTTTTAAGTGTAACTATTCCCACCTTTGATGGTCATATAGGCAGAGATAGTTTTAAGTAATCATTTCACTCCTCATAGAAATGGTTTAAACTAGAAATTAAACAAAGAAAAGCCGGTATTGACCGGCTTTTTTTATGCCGTTTCTTTTGTGGGGTTTAAGGCCGGAGGTCTGCAGGATGGCTCAGGGGAGTTCCCGGGTGAGTTCATCCAGGAAGGGGATCAGTCGCGTAGGCATTTGGGGGGCGAGTTCGTTCCTGACGCGGCGGTGGTAGAGGTTCAGCCACTCCTTTTCCATGGGAGTCAGGAGGTTTTCCTCCACCAGGCGGGTGTCGATGGGGCAAAGTGTCAGGGTTTCGAAGCCCAGGAAACGCCCGAAGGGGGTGGTTTCCTTTTCTACGCAGACCATCATATTTTCGGTACGAATGCCATATTCGCCGGTCCGGTAAATTCCCGGTTCGTTGGAAAAGACCATTCCCGGGGTGATTTCGTGGGGGTTCCATTCCCTGCGGATGGCTGCGGGGCCTTCGTGAACGCTCAGGTAATGGCCGACGCCGTGGCCGGTTCCGTGGCCGTAATCCAGGCCATGCTGCCACATGGCCGTACGGGCCAGCACATCAAGGTGGATGCCGCGGGTACCCTGTGGAAAAACCACCGTCGTGAGATGAATAACGCCCTTGAGGACCAGTGTGAAATCCAGTTTCTGGCGGGGTGTGACGGCCCCCAGGGCTACCGTCCGTGTGATGTCGGTGGTTCCAGTCAGATATTGACCCCCCGAATCAAAGAGCAGGACTCCTTCCCGGGCCAAAGGCAGGGCGTTCTCCGGACCTACCGAGAGATGGACGATGGCCCCGTGCTCCCGGTAGCCGATGATGGGCCGAAAGCTCTCACCCATGAATCCCGGCTGACCCGCGCGGAATGCCGCAAGCTGGCGGCCCGCTGTGAATTCCGTGACCCCCGGATCTCCGGCATGCTCCCTCAGCCAGTCCAGGAACTGCACCAGGGCCACCCCGTCGCGGCGCATACTCTCCCTGAAGCCTTCCAGTTCCGTCTTATTTTTGACGGCTTTCAGCATTTCGGCGGGCGAGGGTGCCTCCACCACCCTGCAGTGGTCGCGCAAGGCGAGGTAAACCCCGCAACTGGCCGAGGAGGGATCGACCAGTACCGACAAGCCCCGCAGTTCCCTCAGAAAGGAAAAGAACGTCTCATACGGGGCCGTCACAATCCCCTCCTGCCTTAATTTCTCCTCCAGAAGGGGATCCAGGGCTCCCGGCCGTGTAAAGAGGTGGTTGTAATCCCTGCCGATGATTCCGTAGCCGAGAAAAACGGGATTGTAAGGGATATCCCTGCCGCGGAGGTTAAAGCTCCAGGCCAGGTCGCTGAGGGAGGTAAGCAGGGTCATGTCGGCCTGGTGGGCGGCAAGGGCTTCGGTGATCCGGGCGTGTTTGGCAGCGCGGTTCTCCCCGCTAAGAGATTCGTCGTGTTCCGTCACGGGGTGGCCGGGCAGGGGGGGCCGGTCATGCCAGAGTTCCTCCGGAATACCGGGGACTGCGGTAAGAAGGATGCCCCTCGGATCCAGGACTTCCCGGAAGCGGCGGTAGCTCCCAAGGGGTAGCGTCAATGGGTCAAAACCTACCCGTGCCCCTATGGCCAGGTGGGTGGCCAGCCACTGCTCCGGTGGCACCGCCCCGGCCACCCGCAAGGGCAACATCCTGAAGCCTGTTCCGGCCAACTCCGCCTCCGCCTGCAGAAAATAGCGCGAATCGGTCCACAACACCGCATCATACGCTGTGACCACCACCTCCCCGAAAGAACCTGTGAATCCAGAAATCCATCGCCTCACCTGCCAGTGGTCACAGAGATATTCACTCATGTGGGGATCGGTTCCCGAAAAATAGAGGGCATCGAGGCCATGATCTTGCAGGGCTCTCCGCAGGGAGGCCAGCACCTTATCTCTTTTTTCCTGCATGGTGTGCAATTTCTTTGATAAAATAGCGGATCGAAGGGGCGGGAATCTCCCCGGGATCCACCTCTGCGGGAAATACCCATTCAAAACCGCTGATATCATCTGAGGCTTTCATTTCCACGGGAATGTCGGTGTCGACCAGGAAAGCCAGGTCGGTGGTAAAGACGGTCAATCCCGAGTAAAGGTACCTGTTGGGAGCGGAAGCCAGGTATCGGATTGCCCGGGGTTCCAATCCCAGCTCTTCGGCCAGTTCACGCCTGACCGCCTCTTCGGCGCTTTCCCCGGGGTCGATGAACCCCCCGGGAAGGTCCAGTTTTCCCTTGTCGGGATCGATGGCCCTGCGGGTGACCAAAAGGCGCCCGTGGCTGTCAAAGATGAGGGCCGCCACAGCCGCCGCCGAATTGACAAAGAAATGAAAACCGCAGGTACCACACCGGAAGGAGCGTTCGCTGACGGCTGGAAAACGGCCGGATCCGCAGTGCGGACAAAAGCGGAAAAAACTGGTGGGATGGGTCGTGTTCACATGGGAAAATTCAGGGGATGAACCGGCCCTGTCTGAGCCAGGCCAGGAAAAGCTCAGGCCACTGGTCGGCGGGAAGATTGTTTTTACGCATACCGAAGCCGTGACCTCCCCGCGAGAAAATATGCATCTCTGCAGGGACGCCGTTCTTCTTAAGGGCGGTGTAGAACTCCGTCGAATTGCGGGGGACCACACCCTTGTCGTCATCGGCCAGCACCAGGAAGGTGGGCGGTGTGTCGGGAGTGACGTGTAACTCGTTGGAATAAAAAGATATAAGCTCAGGGTCAGGGTTTTTTCCCAGCAGGTTAGAACGTGATCCCCGGTGGGTGAATTCCCCGTTCATGGTGATCACCGGGTAAAGGAGCAGCAGGAAGTCGGGGCGGCAACTCATGTGGGCCACCGGGTCGGCGGCACCTGGAATGCCCCTGTCAAAGCGGGTGCCCGCCGTGGCGGCCAGATGACCTCCCGCAGAAGATCCGGCCAGGCCCACCTTCGCCGGGTCGATACCCCACTCCGCCGCATGAAAACGCACGAGACGCAGCGCCTGCCGGGCGTCACCCGAGGGAATGGCATGATGCCCGTAAGGAAGCCTGTACTTCAGCACCACCCCGGCCACACCCCGGTCGGCCAGCCACCGCGCCAGGTCATACCCTTCATGGTCCATGGCCTCCATGGCATACCCGCCACCGGGACAAATCACCACAGCTGCACCACTCCGTATTTCTGCCGGTGGGAGAAACAGCGTCATCTCCGCTTCGGAGACATTGCGCACCCTCACTCCGTCGAACTTCTCCTCTGGGAGGGTCATCCCGTTGTGGTCAGGAGCCCCTCCCGGCCATACCTTCAAAACCTTCTCCTGGGCTCCTGCCGTCGTAAAGACGGCCAGCAGCATGACCATACACATCCCTCTCATGCTATTCCGTTTTGGCTCCTACAAAATAATCTTCCTTCCCGGCAAACAAAACGTTGAACGTGGTCAGCGTCCCATATATGCGGGTGATGTACTGCTGCAGGTTGACCTTCTCCTCGTCGGTGAGCACGCCATGGGCGTTGATATTCTGCTCCAGAACACGAAGACGGTCACGGAGCATGACAATCTTATGGAAAAAAGTCTCCACGGGAATTTCCTTGGGTTGCAGCGAGGGATTTCCCGGCTTCAGGATCAGGGATCCCCCTTTCCATTTATCGCCCAGGACTACCGGCGCAGTTATCCCGTTGAACCGCTCCAGAAGTCCGGCCAAAACATCTTCCACCTCCGCCAAGGTGAGCATATTCCGGGGACGGGTCTCCTCCCTGAGTTCCACCACAGCCAAATCGGGATTTCTTTTGGTGATCTCCACCTTTCCCCCTTTCTCAAAATAGACTTCGTAGGCGGCCAGGTTTACCCGTGCGATAATACCCTGCCCGTAGCGGGGGTGTTCTACCCTGCTGCCAACAGTAAGCTCTTCCATCTGTTTTCCTTGTTTTAAGTGAAAACACAAAGATAAAAAGAGCGCCGGAAATTCAAAAAAGGAGTCAGGCCTGGCCTGTGCTGAACAGATCGTTCAGGGATTCGGTTGCTTCGGATCCACAGGTAGGACAGACGGGCTGCTCCTCCCCCTGGTGACGGAACCGGTTTTTGCAGCTTCCGCAGGAAAACCACTCTTCTTCGAAGACCACCTTGCCGCCCTTGACGACAATATCGCGCCCTTCGACAAAGGAGGCGGCGACTTTACGGCGGGCTTCCTCGTAAATGCGGGTGAGCGTCGGTCGCGACACCTGCATCAGCACGGCGGCCTGTTCCTGGTTGAGCATCTGGTAATCGAGGAGCCGGATGGTTTCATATTCTTCCAGCAGCAAAAATACCTGGTTGGATTTTCTGCCGCGGACACCAGTCACCGACATTCCTTTAATTGCTGGGGGCATCAGCATCTTTCTTTCTCTCTTTTTTCTGGGCATTTTCAGTTCTTATATAAAGGTTTTGCATCAAAAAGTGATCAGCGAGAACGAGTGCGGCCATGGCTTCCACGATGGGTACAGCCCGGGGCAGCACGCAGGGGTCATGTCTTCCTTCGGGGTGAATGGTGATGGGTTGGTTGTCGTCGTCGACGGTGGGCTGTTCGCGCAGAAGAGTGGCCACGGGTTTAAAAGCCACCCTGAAATAAATATCCTCTCCGTTGGAAATACCGCCCTGGATACCTCCTGAGTGGTTGGTCAGTGTGCGTGTTCCGGTTTCTCCGGGAATGAAAATGTCGTTATGTTCAGAGCCGTGGAGCCGGGTTCCTGTGAATCCGGAGCCATATTCGAAGCCTTTTACGGCGTTGATGCCGAGCATGGCGAATCCCAGGTCGGCGTGCAGTTTATTGAAGACGGGTTCTCCCCATCCCGGGGGTACACCGGTGACCACACCGGTGATGACACCTCCCACGGTATCATGTTGGCGGGCGGCCTCCTCGATGACAGCCACCATACGGGCGGAAGTTTCCGGGTCGGGACACCTCACCAGGCTGGCATCGGTAAGCGAAAGGTCCAGCTCCTTATATGAGCGGGGGGTTTCCACTGTATGAACCTGAGAGACATAAGCCTGCACGGAGACCCCCGTTTTGCGCAGCAGCAACCGGGCCACAGCCCCCGCTACCACCCGGGCAATCGTTTCCCGTGCCGAAGAGCGGCCCCCACCCCGGTGGTCCCTGACCCCGAACTTTTGCTGCCAAGTGTAATCGGCATGCGAAGGCCTGTACACATGCCGCAGCGTATCATAATCGCCCGACCGGTGATCCTGGTTGTGGACCACAAAGGCAATGGGCGTTCCCAGGGTCTTTCCCTCGAAAATGCCAGAGAGGAACTCCACACGGTCGCCTTCCCTGCGCTGGGTGGTGAGCCGGGATTGACCAGGCCGGCGGCGGTCCAGTTCACCCTGTATGAAATCCAGGTCTATCTCAATTCCGGGCGGACACCCATCGATGATCCCTCCGATGCCCCGCCCGTGTGATTCGCCAAACGAGGTTAATCTGAAGATCCTTCCGAAGGTGTTCATGGCCCTTTCTGATATATTGATTCAAAGTCAGCAACCGCAACCCGATCCGCAGCCCGAACCACAGCCGTCGCTGTCGTCGCCGCCGCAACATCCCGAACTGCAACCTCCGCCGCAGCCTCCCGAGAAAGCTTCCACCACCTCCTGATCGGTGGCTTCCCTGACTTCCACCACCTGCCCACGGAAGAAAAGATCCTCCCCGGCCAGAGGATGGTTAAAATCCATCCGCACACTGGCGTCATTCACCTCCAGAACAATGCCGTTCAACCGCTGACCGTCACCGCTCATCATGGGTATGGAATTCCCGACCTTCACAAAATCGGGATCAAAACTCCCGTTTACCAGAAAAATATCTTTGGGCAAATCCACAATGGCATCCTCATTGACCGCACCATAGGCGTCAAGATGATTCAGCTTTATCTCAAATCCATCGCCGGTCGTGAGACCCGACAATCCCTCCTCAAATTTGGGCAGCATCATACCCGCCCCGTACAGGAACTTCAACGGACGTTCGGCAGTGGCCTGCTCTATCATTTCTCCTTCATGATCATCGATCATCAGATCATAAGTGACCGTGACCATTTTATTTTTTGCTACTTCCATTCTTTTTTTATTTATCCATGCAATATAAACCATCTTTTTTCCCGGAGTATTCTCCGTGCTACGCACTGATTTCATTGATAACGCAGATTTAACAATCGTTTGCATTAAATCGGGCGATATTTTTAAAGAGTGGCGCCAAACGGCTCATTCAGGCCGGAATAGATGGGAGACGGACAGTAAATTATATGACAAATATCATCGTTTTCCCACCCGGACCATTTTGATCAGGTGATGGTTTTCGCCCAGGGTATAACGAAGTATGGCGACGCCTGGGGAGAGGTCTGCCGCAGGGGTGACAAGGGTTTTGTTTCCGATGGAAGTGGTGCGCACGGGTATAGAGCGGCCAGAGGCTTCCGTCAGGGTCACCGCTTTGGGGCGTTCTCCAGAATTACCGGGATGGTCAATGTAAAAATGGGTGGTGAAGGGATTGGGATAGATGGCGGGCACATCGGACTTCCGGGGAATGTGAAGGGCCACCTGCCGGTCGTTGATCTGGTCGAGGCAGAAATAGCCCGGGGTGTTCATGCCGTATGGTCCTGTGTCGGAGGATTCGAGGGCGAACCGCAGATGGGCCACCTCACCCAGGGAAGTCAGGTCCACCCATTTCCACTCCTTCAGGATAAAGTCTTCCCGGGAGTCTTCCGCGCGGAAATCGGCCAGGTAAAAAAGAA
This sequence comes from Bacteroidales bacterium, assembly GCA_012729335.1. Taxonomy (GTDB): domain Bacteria; phylum Bacteroidota; class Bacteroidia; order Bacteroidales; family Prolixibacteraceae; genus UBA1413. Next base: position 63,437 of record JAAYDJ010000038.1, read on the forward strand.
TGGTGCCCGTGGTGTCGCCTCCGGCACCAATGCCGGTGATCCTGACCCTGAAATAGTCGGGATCCGTCCCCGTCGACCCCCCGAATTTTTTGGCATAGGCATCGCCATCGCGCATGGACAGGTATGCATACGTAGTGTTGGTCAGATGCATGCCCTCAAAACGAAGGGGCTGTTCAGGGGTGATCCTGATGTTTCCAAAGTCAAAGGCCACGGCGAAATTGCCCGAACCGCCATACCCTCCTCCGGCTATGGAACTATACTGGTTGGCGAAACCCCGCGTAAGGGTATCCTTATGGTTGGTACAGGCAAAACCGTTCCAGCTGCTCCACTCGGCATTGTAACTGTTGTGGAAGGTCATTCCACCGCTGCGGAAAAAACCACTCTGATCGGAACCGTTCCACACCCCCGATGCGGGAAGGATCACATCCTCAAAATGAACGGGAGACTGAGCCAACAGGCTGCTGCTCACCATCACAAGTAACATTGAAAAGTAAAATCTAATCATTTCTCAATTATTTAAATTAAACATGAATGCGTTCGTTCTGAAATGAAGGTCAGTCTGAAATCAACGAAACAGGAAATCCCCGGGGTTGATACCTACCCTGAAGCTGTCGGCAGGGGTTCCTCCGGGCGAGAAGCGGTAAACCATGCCGTTCTGGGCATAGTCGATGGCATCGGCCAGGTAGATTTCCCCTGTGCGGGGGTCGATACCGGCGTTATAATAGGTCCGGTGGCCACCGCGGATATGCGGCAATAAGGGGAATTTCCTGTCGAGGACCGACATTTTATAGAGGTCGCCGGCCAGGATATAGAGGGAGTCGCCCGCGGGTGAGAGATGGAGGTCACCGGGTTTATCACTGCCGGCGTTCCAGCGAAAGATCTGCTCCACGGTGCGTGTGGTGGGGTCAATGCGCACCAATGCGGGTTCCTCAGCTCCTCCTTCTGCGCCGCCATAACTGCCCCCGGTGAGCACCCACAGGCGCGAACGGCCGTCGGCGACGATTCGCCCCGGCTGGGCCGGTACCGTCAGCGAATCCACGACAGTGGCCGTCACCGCATCCAATACCATTACTTTATTGTCGTAAGACCAACAGGTCACAAAAATGTCGTTTCCCACATGGGCAAACTGCTCGGTAGGATGGCCGGCTGCTCCTGCAGGCCCCCCGGGTAAGGGAATAAATCCCTTCTTCCTGAGGCTGCCGGGATGAAACACAGTGATCCCACCGGCATGCAGATCGCTGACCCATAGCGTTGTATCGTCAACCTGATGAAGGTACCGTGGCGAGGTGAGGCCCGTCACGGCTCCCTTGAAAGCCAGGCTCTCCGGATCCAGGGCCACCACCTTTCCTGAATTATTGACCACGATAAAAAGGCTCTTACCATCGCAGAATAGCGATTGGGGAACATCCCCCAGGGGGGCATGGTTCCGGGCGAAGAAGAGCTGATTGTATACCTCTCCCTTCTCGCGGTCGTAAAATGACAGCGATCCGTTGCCATACATGTAGTTGCCCTCACAGGATATGAAAACGCCGCTGGCCCCTTCCAGGGAACGGTAGACCACCTCTACGGGAAGCTCTTCGCACCCCGGGAGAAGTATTCCCGGCAGACAAGGGACCAGTAACCACAGAGCGGCCTTGAAGAGTCTGCGCAGGTCCCTTTTCCCGGAAGGAAACCACCCTTTTCGGCACATAGTTGTTATATAGCTGCAGTCATTCATGGTTTCAAGGCTGCTGAAAGGGTAACCGAATAATGGCGGCCCGGCATGGGGCGCCAAAGGATTTGCTGGTAGCGCACACCGGCAATATTTTCAACTTTTACTTTCACTCCGAAATGGTGATGTGCAGTATCAAAATGTTTTATCAACGAAAGGTCAAGCAACCAAAAGGGGTTGAGGCGGCTTTCGAACCAGCTCCATTCGTTGGAGGAGCGGGTGTATCGCCGGCCGGTGTAACCCAGGTCAGACTGTAGGCTCCACCCCTGGCGGGAGAGCGTGCCATGGAGGTTACCCGCATGCAGCGGTATATAAATAAGCTGTTTTCCGCGCGATTGATCGACCGAGCTGACCGCATTCTGGTTGGTCGTGCGAGTCAGGGCATAATTACCTGAAAGAATGAAGTTCCAGGGTTCGTAATTCAAGGAAAAGGTGAAGTCATATTCCACGCCGCGGGAAAGGACATCTCTCAGGTTGGAGGCTTCCCAATACCAGGCGCCGTTGGCCGCCGGCTGCCAGATGATCCAGTTATGGATATCGGAAAGGAAGAAGGAGGCTTCGTGCCGGAAGGCCCACTTCTTCCGGTGGTAGGCCGATGCCCAGGAGAGCTCTCCGGAGAGGCCTTTTTCAGGTTGAAGGTCGGGGTTGCCTCCGGGAATCCAATACAGGTCGTTCATGGAAGGTTTGTGGAAGTTGCCGCTGAGGTTGGCTTTCAGCCAGGCCTGCCGGCGGGGAGTCACCTGCCATTCGGCTCCCAACGCGGGAATAACGGGAATCCAACGATGGTCATAGATCTCTGAACGGGTGAGCACAAAAAAACCGGTTCGGGGGGTGGGCTTGTACCATACATGCACTAAAAGTCCCACTTCATTTCTGGCTTTCCGGTACCCCTCATCCCGTGCCTGATTGGAAGCCTCCACCTGGTGCCGGGTGGCGTCCAGGCTCCCCGAGAGGGTGAGCCCTGATGCCAATTCCCGGGTGATATTCAAGCTGTTGTGCCAGCTCAACTCCTGGTTATGGGCATCATCGATGACCCAACCGGTATCCATGGCCTTGCGGAAGTAGCGCATGACCGACCCGTTAAGGCCACTGCGGAAGGTCAGTCGGGTCCCCGGCCCATACCGCTTCAACTCCAACTGGAGCCGCCACTGGTTATCTATCTGATTTTCCTCTCTTTCTCCCCCCTCGTATGACATCAACTGGGGCAGGTCGCGTTCTCCCTGCTGGAACCAGCCCCGCAGGGCGGCCGTCATCTCCCCCGGGGTGCGAAGGTAGATTTCCTGCAGGAGGCCGCTACGGTGGTAGCCCCCATTGCGGAGGGTGTCCTTTCTGAAGGGGATGACGCCGACATTGTAAAAGGGGAAATCGTTATGGGAGGCGTCGTAGAAGAGTCGGGTGACCGACTGCCAGCGGAAGGCCGGCGTCGCGGGCTCCGGGACAGGAGCGTTTGCGGGGGTCATGGCGGAATCCCTGGTGGCGGCAGGGATAACGGAAGATTCTGAGGTAGCAGGGGTGGCATGGTCTGCAGAAGATCCGGAGGAGGCAGGCGTGGCATGGTCTGCAAAAGATCCGGAGGTGGCAGGGGTGGCATGGTCTGCGAAAGATCCGGAGGTGGCAGGGGTGGTATGGTTCGCGGAGGAGCGGGTTGCAGGCCGGGAGCCTGTTCTGAGTCCGGCCATGAGTCGCCACGAGCCGAAGGAGCCTCTTTCGGTGATGGCGGTCAACTGCGAGGTCTCCTCCCATTGGGGTTTGTTCTCAAGGTGAATGGCTCCTCCCAGTGCACCGGAGCCCTCGCTCAGGGAGCTGCCGCCATGCAGGAGGGTCACCTCGTCGGTGAAGAATACAGGCAGCAGCGAAAGGTCGGCGATCCCGGCCATGGGGCTGTTCAGGGTCATGCCGTTCCAGAGGATCTGGGTATGGGAGGCCGCTGTGCCGCGGAAACTGGCCGTCGCCTGGGAACCGCGGCCGTAACTTTTTATGAAGACCGGGGAGTGAAGGGCCAGCAGGTCGGCCAGGGAAGTGGTCAGCCGGGCGGCCATGGCCAGGCTGTCGGGGCGCGAAACCTTCATGCCGGTCTCCCCGGAGCGCCGACGCCCGAAAACCTCCACCTCCGCGATATGCAGGGTATCCCCCAGCGTCTGGGCAGGAAGAAGTTCAGGCAGCCACAACAGACTCAAAAGCAACCAAAACCTCATTTCTTCACGAGTTTTGTCCGCAGAAAACTCTGGGTTCCCAGGACTTCTACCACATAGGTTCCCGCAGGCAGATCCCCTGCCGGAACCAGGGTCTCAGGGCCTTCGCAAATCTGTTCCCGCAGGGTCCTCCCCCACAGATCACAAACCCTCACCCTGCAGGGTTCTCCCGTCCGGGAGTGCACCCGGAAAGCCGAAGGGAACGGATTGGGCCAGACCCGCAAAACCTCAGAAGAGGTGATTTCTGCCGGGGTAACGGCGGCCGGTGTGATGAGCACCGCATTCAATCCCGACCAGAGCACAAGCGGCGGCATGGTGGGGACCACCACCCGGGTTTTCCCCTGCAGATCGGTGAAGGCCACGCTTTTTCCCAGCTCCCTGAAGGCTACCGCCTGATTGGAAAGTGCCCTCCGCTCGCCTTCCGAAATCTCTCCCGAGGCTTCAGACACACATCTTACTTCTGTGGCCGTGACCTCCAGTTCGTCTCCCGTTTTGGCTACTGAAGGCATTGAATTGAGAATAGACAACCACCATTCCTCCTGAATATTATCGACATGGTACAAGATAAGGGTGTCGCCATCCGCGACATTCCGGAGGTGCCAGTTGTCCAAATAATGGGAGTTATTTTTGCGGAAGATCCAGGCGCGGGCGAAAGGCAGAGGATCTATTTTGCCGCCCCATCCGTAGGTAAAGAGGCCCTCCTTTTCGACGGAATAGAGGTAGAGTCCCTGTGCGTTGTCGGGTTCTTCCCGGAAAAGGAAAGGGGTTCCGGCGCGGGTAAGGATAGCGGAGGCGGCCTGTGCCAGGGTAATGAAAGCCGGCTGGCTGTAATCGCCCTTCCGGTTTTCCACGTGGTCGTTGACAGAATGGGCGGGGATGGTGATCCACTGGGCAGGGAAAAGGTTCTCATCGGAGGATTGGGCCGAGGCAAAGACTCTGACGGCCGCAGGGGCTTTTGTCACCGACAGGGTGAAGGAGCGGCTGAAGCCGGCAAAACGGGCTGAAGTGAGGAGCAGGCTTGTCTCCCCGGGTACCAGGGGGGTCAGCTCAAAGCCTTCCCCAGCGGGGTTCACGGCCGCCACCCCGGGATCCTCCACGGTGACCCGCCAGGCGGTACCTGTGATTTCGTCTCCGAATTGGTCAAGGAGTTCTGGATAGAAAAGACATTTTTCACCAGCGGTCAGCTGGGGATTAAAATCCCGGAGGTGCAGGTCACGGGGTTCCCTGACGGTAACCAGGGTACGGGCTACACAGGAGGCTGTCACCGCAGGCCGGGCTTCCACGGTGATCTCTCCCCCCCGGAGGGCCCGAAAGAGACCCCCGGGGGTCACCCATCCCTCTCCGGAACCCTCTGCCACCGTAAAAGAGACCTCCTCCGGGGAAATCCTTCCCCGCACAAAATGGGCGGCATAAAGAAAGAGGCTGTCGCCCTGCAGCAATGCCTCCCGGTGGGGATGGATCACCGTCACCTGGTCGGGACCGCTCTTCCCTGTGGGGGCAGTGGCCACCACCCCGCCAATCTCGGGACTGATTTCCCCCAGGAGGGAGGTCACTGCCAGTACGCCGGTCACCACCCTGATAAAATCGATCTGGTCCAGGTCCACATATTTTCCCTCCGGGTCAATGGCCCAGGAGATGTCGAAGGGGTCTCCTCCGGCTCCTTCCATGATATCCGGGGTATAGGGGTTGTCGGGGTCGGTGAGGTCACCGGTGCGGTTCCAGGCGCGGTTGTCGGCATAGCCGAAGCCTGCGGAGGGAATCCTGATCAGACCGTGTGATTCTGATGGCATTAAGGGAATAAGTGTCCCCTCGAGGGTCACCGAATCAATGGGGTAATCCGGGAAGATCTCAGGCTGCGGATAATATGGCTGGCTATGGAAGCTGTTCTGCCGGAGGAGTCCCGAGGAGAGTCCGTCGCTCCAACGCACCGATCCATCGCCGAGAGGCGCCCAGGTGATCCGGTAGCCACGTATCACTTCCGGATGAAAGGAGGAACTCCCCGCCAGTTCATACCAGGTATCGTCGGGAAGTCCATTGCCGTTGCTGTCTTTCATGACCCACACCACACCGGGCTCCGAAGATCCGTCGAAGGCATTCCCGTAGAGGGTAAAATCGATGCCGTAGGGATTCCGGGGATCATTGACCACCGGTTTTTCAAAACCTAAAATGAGAGATCCGCCAAAGGAACCCAGGGAGACCAGATGGCCGTCACCAGTGGTGATGCGCTGCGCGGCTTCAGGGGTACCCAGAAGGTCGTTGTTGATGAATTGGCCGGGCGCCGGGTGATAACCCAAAACCCTGACCGCCCTGTTCTGTGGCACCGCCTGAAAATGACAGATCCACAAGAACGCTACTAAAGACAATACTTTTTTCATTCCCCTTTTGTTAAGGCACAAGTCGGGGAAATAAAACGCAGGCTGGATAACCTTCGCTTTTATTCCCGAAAGCATAATTACAAAACGGCAGGTCTTCTGGCTTACCCCGGCTCTCTGCGCCTTCCCGCTCCGGTGGCCCGGAACAGTGGCATCATGCAGCGCCTTAAGGGGATTACAGCTGCGGGTACAGCTCCGGATTCACACCGGATTCCCTATTACTCATCAATGAAATGAACCAGTTTCTGAGGCAAAGGTAACACTAACCCCTGAGCTTCCCAAACAATGGCAGCCCCTGATCGAAAATATATTTGGCATATTTGCCGTTTCCCTGTAATTTCGTGGATATTTGAAAACACCAACCACCTTTAATTTTTTGATGAATCTATGAAAACAATATGGATGCTCACCCTGACCATGCTGGCACTTGGGGCAGCCGGTCAGAACTGGGACGACCAGCGGTCGGCCCTGGAACGGAAAATGAACAAGCTCACGGGCAGCGAAGCCATGGTGGCCCCCTCCTATTACCAGGACGCCTCCGTACAGCTCACCCGCTACTCCCACTCCCGGATTGCCACCATCCAGACATTCGACAACCGCTATGAGGGTACCAAGGGGAGCCCTTACCTCAGTGAGGAGTGGCTCAAAGGCGCCGTGATGGTCTCCGGCGTAGAGGAACCCCAGGTAGCCCTTCTGAACTACGACTGCCTCAACGACGAGCTCCTGGTCAGATTGGCCGACGGCAATCCCGCCGCCCTCCCCCATGAAAATGTGGCCTCCTTCCTCCTCTATGATGAACAGAGCCCTGACAAATACCGGTATTTCGTGCCCATCACCCCCCAAAAGGGAGATCCCTATTTCTGCGAAGTGCTATACAGCGGGCGCAACATCCTGCTGGTCCACCCCCGGAAAACCTTCAGGAAAGCCGACTACCAGCGGGCCTACAGTCCCGACCGGAAATACGACGAGTACCTCGATGAAAGCGTTTATTACCTGAAGAGCGAAAACGGAAAGGATTTTGCCAAACTCCGGCTTCAAAAGAAACAGGTCCTGGAGGCGCTTCCCCTTCACCGGCAAGCCCTGGAGCAATTTGCGGCTGACCGCAACCTGAAGCTGAATACCCCCGGGGAAGTGGTGCAGTTGCTGGCCTGGTACGACTCGTTATAACCCTGAATTGATCTGCTGATGGTTCAAGAAATGGCTGCCGGCGACCTTTCCGGCACGACCGGGCTTCCATCGCCTGAGGAGGCGAAAGTGCTGATTCTGGCCCTGAGAAAAGAACTCACGGAACACAACTACCGCTATTATGTGCTTTCGGAGCCGGTCATTTCCGACTTTGACTTTGACATGAAAATGAAGGAGCTGGAGCGTCTGGAGGCTGCTTTTCCGCAGTTCGGGGATCCGGCGTCGCCCACGCGCCGTGTGGGCAGCGATAAAAGCACGGGATTCACGCAGGTGCGCCATGCGGTGCCCATGCTTTCACTTTCCAATGTGTACACGCCTGAAGAACTGGCCGATTTCGACCAGCGCGTCAGAAAAGAGCTGGAAGCCGATGTGGAATATGTGTGTGAGCTCAAGTTTGACGGCACCTCCATATCTCTGGTCTATGAGAATGGGCTGTTGATGCAGGCAGTGACCCGCGGCGACGGGGAGAGCGGTGACGAAGTGACCGCCAATGTGAGGACCATCGCCTCCATACCGTTGCGGCTGAGGGGTAGTGCGTGGCCCGACCGTTTCGGGATCCGCGGGGAGATCGTCATGCCCTTCCGGGTGTTTGAGGAACTGAACCAGCAGCGCGAGGAGAACGGGGAGCCTCTTTTTGCCAACCCGCGCAATGCGGCCGCGGGCACCCTTAAACTCCTCGATCCGGGAGTGGTGGCCACCCGCCGCCTCGACGCCTGGTTTTACATGCTTCCCGAGCCCCTGCCCGGCACCCAAACCCATTGGGAAAACCTGATGGCGGCACGGGAACTGGGATTTAAGATCTCGGAACACGCTGCCCTGTGCCGTTCCCTGGAGGAAGTGAAGGCCTACCTGGACCGTTGGGAAAAGGAGCGCTTCACCTTACCGGTGGCTACCGACGGGGTGGTCCTCAAAGTCAATTCCCTGAAGCAGCAGGAGATGCTGGGTTTCACGGCCAAGTCGCCCCGGTGGGCCGTGGCCTGGAAATTCAAGGCCGAGCAGGCGGCTACGATCCTTCTATCAGTGGACTACCAGGTAGGGCGCACGGGTGCCGTCACCCCCGTGGCTAACCTTGAGGCGGTGCTTCTGGCCGGGACGCGCGTGAAGCGCGCCTCCCTCCACAATGCCGACATCATTGCCGGACTCGGCCTTCACCTGGGCGATACGGTCACGGTCGAAAAAGGAGGGGAGATCATCCCCAAGATCACGGGTGTCGACCTCAGCCGCCGCCACCCCATGGCCCGGCCTGTCACCTTCATCAGTCACTGCCCCGAGTGCGGCGCTTCCCTGGTACGCAGCGAAGGAGAAGCCGCCTGGTACTGCCCCAACGACACCGGATGCCCCCCTCAGATCAGAGGGAAAATCGAACACTTCATCAGCCGTAAGGCCATGAACATCGAAGGCATCGGCAGCGAAACCGTCGCGCTCCTCCATGGCAGCGGCCTGGTGCACCAGGTGGCCGACCTCTATGACCTGACCGCAGAACAACTCATTCCTCTCGAAAGAATGGGTGAGAAATCGGCAGCCCGTATCCTGAACAGCCTCGAGAATTCCCGCAACGTCCCCTTTGAAAGGGTTTTGTATGCCCTGGGAATCAGGTATGCCGGAGAAACCGTGGCCCGCATTCTGGCCCGCACCGCCGGGAATATCGACCGTCTGATGACCATGACTCCGGAAGAACTGACGGCCATCCCCGAAATCGGGGAACGGATCGCCGCCAGCGTCGCCGGCTACTTCCGTGATCCCCGCCACCTCGAAATCATCAACCGCCTGCGGGAGAAAGGCCTTCGCTTTGAATCCACTGACGACGGCGCCACCCCCGCCAGCGATAAGCTCCGGGGGATGACCATCGTCATCTCAGGAACTTTCACCCACCACAGCCGCGAGGAACTGAAAGCCCTGATCACCCGCCATGGGGCCAAAAATGCAGGGTCCCTTTCCAAAAGCACCTCCTGGCTGCTGGCCGGTGAAAATATGGGCCCCGCGAAACTGGAAAAAGCCCGCCAACTCGGCATCCCCCTCCTTTCCGAAGAGGAATTCCTGGAAATGGTGAAATAAAGCCACCATCCAACCTGTCATTCTTTTATTAATTTTGCCCGCCTGATGAAATTGTTGGAAACAATCAGCCGGCGGCAACTGGCCAGAAAAGTTGCCGCGATTGACCGCCAGGTCAGGATCATCCCCCTTGACCAGGTGAAAAAGGTGGGTATTCTCTGGCATGAAAACGACCAGAGAGCCTTTACTTACCTCCAGGAGCAGTTCAGGAGCCGCTCTACCATTGTCAGAAACCTCTGTTACGCTGACAGCGGAAACAACCCCGATTCCAACCTGATCACCAAAAAAGATTTCAACTGGCTCGGGTTTCCTGTGAGCGGAACCATCAGCACCTTCATTTCCACGGAATTCGAAATGCTGGTCAACCTCACCGTTCAGCCCTGTTATCCCCTGGAGGTGATCACGGCCCTCTCGGTGGCTTCCTTCCGGATTGGCTGGGACCATGAAAAAACGGGATACTATGACATGGATATTAACGTGGCCGGGCAACCCGATTCCCTCTATCTGGCTGAACAAACCATCATATATTTACAGAAATTTGCCAAATGAAGACGAATTTTGATTTTACCGGCGCCGGAGTGGCGTTGGTCACTCCTTTTAAAGAAGATTTCACCATTGATGAGAAGGCCCTGGGGGCCATCGTCGAGCGACAGATTGCCGGGGGCATGGATTTCCTGGTGGCGCTGGGAACCACTGCAGAGACCTCAACCCTGACCGAAGAGGAGAAACGGGAGGTGGTCAGTCTGGTGCTGGCGCAGGCCGGGGGCCGGGTACCGGTGGTGGTAGGCATGGGTGGCAACGACACGGCGGCCATGATCCGGAAAATGGAGCATTTTGACCCCACCGGGGTGAGTGCATTTCTGGTGGTCACGCCCTTTTACAACAAACCCAATCAGGAGGGGCTTTTCCGCCACTACCGGGAGCTGGCGCGTCATTCGCCCCTGCCGCTCATCCTGTACAATGTTCCCACGCGCACGGGGGTGAACCTGGAAGCCGAAACGGTGGTCAGACTGGCCGAAGCCAGTGAAAACATCGTGGCCATCAAGGAGGCCAGCGGCATTCTCTCTCAAATCACGCGCATCATCAGATACACACCGCCCCGTTTCAAGCTTATTTCGGGTGACGACGTGCTGGCCCTGCCCATTCTTTCCATCGGCGGGGAGGGTATAATCTCAGTGATCGCCAACGCCCTGCCCCATAAGGTGAGCGCGCTGATCCACCACGCCCTGGCCGGCAGATACCTGGAAGCCCGTCAACTCCACTTCGAACTCATCGAGCTCTTCAGGCTGCAATTCGACGACGGCAACCCCGCCGGCGTCAAAACCATGCTTCACCATTTCGGGATGAGTGCCAATGTCCTGAGATTGCCGCTGGTCCCGGCCAACCCCGTCGTGGCGGCCAAAATAGTGGCTGAACTTCAAAAACTGAACTGATGGACGACCGCTTCCGGGAGGCACCCTCCCCCTGTTTTGTCATAGAAGAGGAAAAACTGCGGAATAACCTGGCTCTGATCAGCCGGGTGATGAAGGAAGCCGGGGTGGAGATCATTCCCGCCTTCAAGGGGTTTTCCATGTGGAGTGTTTTTCCGGTTCTGCGGGAATTCGTCACCGGAGCTTCGGCCAGTTCCCTGAATGAAGCCCGGCTCTGCTATGAGGAGATGAAGGTGCACGCCCACACCTATGCGCCGGCCTATACACCCGCCGATTTCCCGGAAATCCTCCGTTACAGCAGCCACATTGTCTTCAACTCGATGGCCCAGTTGGAACGCCATATCGGAGAAGTCAGGGCGTATCCCCGGAAAATCTCTGTGGGCTTGCGCGTGAATCCCGAGTTTTCGGAAGTGCAACCCCTCATTTACAATGCCTGTTCTCCGGGGTCCCGCCTGGGAATCCTCGCCGCGGACCTGCCCGACCAGCTGCCCCCGGAAGTCGAAGGCCTTCACTTCCACACCCTGTGCGAGTCGGGTGCCACCGACCTCGAAAAAACCCTGGAAGCCTTTGAAAACCGCTTCGGGCGCTATATCCCGCAGGTGAAGTGGATCAACATGGGTGGAGGTCACCTGATGACGCGCCAGGGCTACGAGGTGGAGAAACTGATCGGCCTGCTCAGAAAATTCAGGGAGCGGTACGGGAAACACGTCATCCTGGAACCCGGCTCTGCTTTTGCATGGCAAACGGGTGTTCTGGTGTCGACGCTCCTTGACATTGTGGAAAACCAGGGTATCCGCACCGCCATGCTCGACGTCTCCTTTGCAGCACACATGCCCGACTGCCTCGAAATGCCCTACCAGCCCGCCATCACCGGTGCCAGCCAAATCCCCCTGCCAGGGAAACCCGCCTACCGCATGGGAGGTAACTCCTGCCTCAGCGGTGATTTCTACGGAACCTGGTCATTCGACAGGGAACTGAAAGTAGGTGACCGGATTATTTTCGAAGATATGATCCACTATACCATGGTCAAAACCAACTTTTTCAACGGGGTGAACCACCCCTCCATCGCGATCCTTCACCGTGACGGCCGCATGGAACTGGTCCGCCGCTTCGGCTATGCCGACTACAAGGGAAAACTCTCATGACGCGAAGCCGTTGGGGTGAATGTAAGCAGCTTCAGAAGATTTTAATGCCCGCGGAGATCAGAAAAACCTTGTTGCGGGCCGAGAAATCACTGGTGTAGTATACACTGTTACGGCTGTTCTCGATACGGGCGTCGAGGGTCACAAACCAGAGGTCCACCCCCACCCCATATTGCCATCCATAAAAATGATCGCGGAAATAGCCGGCATCGGGCCGTGGGCTGCCTTCCACCTCACCCGAGGTGATGAACCCAAAAACAGGGCCTCCCATGGCACGGAGGTTAAAAAAATCACCTTTCACCAGTTTTATACCCGCCAGAAGGGGCACATCCACGCTGGTGAAGTCGAAATTCTGAACGGTGGAAACCGGGTTTTCCACAAAAACCTCCTCCAATTTGCCACCACGGGAGTTGAAATAGGCTTCCGGCTGCAGGAATAACCTTCCCCAGCCAATCCGCCCAAATGCGCCCACATGGTAACTCAGGGTGTTCTCACTGTTTCTCCATGCTTTCGGAGTATCCAGTCCCGAAGAGGTCAATCCTCCCTTGACACCCAGGTCCAGACAAGGTTGCGCCGGCAGCGACATGGTCAGGAGAATCAGGATGATGGTGAATAGTGCATTTTTCATGGCTTTCAATTCTGATGAATGTGAGAATAACGCGACAATCTGTTTTTTATTTTCTCCTTTCAAATTGTATGCCATGAAGCCTGATTTGCATCAGATCCCTGATGCCGGCGGGGAATAGCTTACATTTTCTTGATGACGTAGGTCACGATTCCCCACACCACGAATTCATTTTCTTCGGTAATTCTGATGGGGTGGTAATCACTGTTTGCGGGAAGCAGGAAAAGTCCCTCCGGGCTGATGGAAATGCGTTTTACGGTGAATTCACCGTCGAGGAAACAGACGGCCACGGCGCCATTCCGGGATTCCAGGGAGCGGTCGATGACCAGGACATCCCCTTCGTCGATGCCGGCGTCTTTCATGGAAACCCCCCTGACCCTGCCAAAAAAGGTGGATCCCGGGTTGCGGATCAGTTCGGCATTCAGGTCAATCCCCGGCTCCATATAATCATCGGCAGGCGAAGGAAATCCTGCGCTGATGCCTGATGCCGCCATGGGGGGAGCAGACTTCCCCCGCTTATCACCGGTAGGTTCAGGCTTGGACATGATCTTCAGCTCTATAGGAGGAACGTACGAGCGGACTGCTCTCCACGAACCGGAATCCCCGGGCCAGGCCCTCCTTTCGGAGATCCTCAAACACCTCCGGAGGGAAATATTCCGCCACCGGCATATGAGCTTTTGTGGGTGCCAGGTACTGACCGATGGTGAGCACCCTGCACCCGGCTTCAAGAAGGTCGTCCATGGTGTGAAGTACCTCTTCCCGGGTTTCACCCAACCCGAGCATGATCCCCGATTTGGGCACGCACCCCGAAGCGGCAATGAAGCGGATCACCTCCAAACTCCTGCGGTAACGGGCCACCGACCTGATCCGGGGGGTAAGCCGCTCCACGGTCTCCAGATTGTGGCTCACCACGTCGGGACCGGCCTCCAGAACCTTGGCAATAAGGGCCGTGTCTCCCCTGAAATCGGGGATGAGAACTTCCACCCGGGTATCAGGGTTTACACGCTTCACCTCCGTGATGGTCAGGGCCCATATCCCAGCTCCCTGGTCCTCCAGGTCATCCCTATCGACCGAGGTGATCACACAGTGACGCACCCCCATCAGTCTGACCGATTCAGCCACGCGCGCCGGCTCGGCAGGATCCGGAGGCAGGGGTTTCCCCCCCTTCACCCCGCAAAACTTGCAACTCCGCGTGCAGATCTCGCCCAGAATCATGAAGGTGGCTGTGCCCCGGTTCCAGCACTCCCCGATATTGGGGCAGTTGCCACTCGTACATATCGTATGCAAACCATGCTGTGCCACCAGGTTCTTGACCCTTGAGTAGTTTTCCCCTGAAGGCATTTTCATCTTCATCCACCGTGGTAGCCGCGTATTCTCTGCCGAAGCTGTCATACTCTTTCCTTTTGTGCAAAAATAGTGATTTTTCCCGCTTCATTGGGAAGCACTACTTTGCCCGATAGTGTTACTTTTGCAGGATTGCCACCCATGATGAGCTGCAGCGTAAGATATTTCGTCACTGTTCTGATGTTTGTGTTCCTGGCCTCCGGGGCTGCAGGACAGGTCAGGATAGACCAGACCACCACGGAACTGGCGGCACGTTACTTCTCGGAAGGGGATTTTCAACGCGCCGCACCCCTTTATAAAGATATTTATGCCGCATCGGGAAATTCCCTTTACTTCAGACGGTATATCCAGTGCCTCGCCGAATTGGGAGAATTCGGGGAGGCCGAAAATGAACTCAGAAGAGAAATCCGTAAAAGCAAACAGCCCCGTCCCGAATGGAACATTTATGAGGGTTATCTCCTGAAAAGGCAGAATCTGACGCGGGAAGCCCGGGAGAAATACCTCGGGGCCATCGCCCTGATTCCCGCCAACGCCGCCGCCTATATCAACACGGCAAGCATCTTCATCCAATGGCAGGAGTACGAAATGGCCGAAAGGGTCTTTCTCACCGGAAGGGAGAAGATTCCCGGTGTAACATTCCATAGCGAGCTGGCTCAAGTCTATCTCTATCTGAGGAATTACAGCCGGCTGATTGAAGAACTTCTTGAAGTGGTAAGAGCTTCAGAAAGCAACCTTCCCCTGGCCCAGAGTTACCTCAATTCGGCCATGTATATGGATATTGAGAATGACATCAGGGAAGAATTCCGGACAGCCCTGCTCAGGAAGGTTCAGGCAGAACCTGAGGTGACAAACTTTAACAGGTTGCTGATCTGGTTCTTTCTTCAGGAGAAGCAGTTTTCAGCAGCATTACGGCAATCGGTGGCCCTTGACCGCCGGACGGGTGGCGAGGAGATGCAGATCCTGAATCTGGCGCGCATGGCCCTGAACAACCGGAATTATGCCGAAGCCGAAGCCGCATTCAGTTATGTGCTTTCCAAGGGAAAGGAGAATCCCGCGTGGGCCCAGGCATACAGCCAGAAACTGCACGCCGGATACCTCCGGTATACCGGCAGCGGCACCGCCCACCGTGATTCAGCCGCCATCCTCTCGGGTGAGTTTGAAGAAGGACTTGAAGTATTGGGGTATAATGCCCAAAATGTAAGCCTTATAAGGGAATGGGGGCACTTGCTGGCTTTTTACCTGGGCGATACGGTGAAGGCGATTGCCGTACTTGAAAAGGGACTGGCGATTCCGGCCCTGCGCCCCCCACTCAGTGGCGAGCTGAAAACGGAACTGGCCGACGTTTATGTCCTGGCCGGGGATCCGTGGGAGGCCACCCTGCTCTACTCCCAGGTGATCGATGCCCACCGTGACAATGCCCTGGGCGACCAGGTGAAACTGAAGAAGGCGCGTCTGGGCTATTATCTGGGGCAGTTCTCCTGGGCGAAGGCCCAGCTCGACGTACTCAAGGCCAGTACCTCCAAGCTCACGGCCAATGATGCCATGGAACTGGCTCTTTTCATTGGCGACCATGCCGACCAGGACTCTACGGAGGAGGCCCTTGGGATGTTCGCACAGGCAGACCTCCTCTTTTTCCGTCATGAGGACCAGGAGGCCCTTGCCTTGCTGGACACCCTCTCCCATCGTTTTCCCTGGCACGCCCTGGGCGATGATATCCTGATGCGGAAGGCCCGGATCGACGAACGCCGGGGAGCGTACGCCGCAGCCGTCACCCACCTGGAGAAGATCACCACCAGCTACGCGGGGGAGCTGCTGGCCGACGACGCCTATTTTTTGCTGGCCGAAATCTGGCAGTACCGCCTGCGTGATGCGGGAAAAGCCGCCCAGGCTTACCGGGAAATCCTCTTCAGCTACCCCGGAAGCATCTATGTGTCGGAAGCCCGGAAAAGATACCGTGAACTCGCGCCGGAACCGGGAGTACCCGGGGAAGCGGAAATGAACAGTGAACCGGGTGAGACCGGGGAACCACGGGTGCCCGGAGAAAAAGAACAGCAATTCTTCAGGGGGAAGATGCCGTAATATGGATAAAAACATGCCCCAAAGCCTGGCCTACGCCGGGATGTCGGTACTGATCTGGTCCACGGTGGCCACAGCCTTCAAACTGGCCCTGCGCGCAATGGATCCCGTCCAGCTGATCTTCATTGCCGCCGGGGTATCCACGCTTTTCCTCCTGCTTTACCTGGTGGCCACAGGGCAGATCCGGTACCTCGCCGGCACCACCGCACGTGATCTGTTGCACTCGGCCGCCGTGGGACTCCTCAATCCCTTCGGCTACTACCTCATCCTTTTTCAAGCCTATTCCCTGTTGCCGGCGCAACTGGCACAACCCCTCAACATGGTATGGCCCATTACCCTGGCCTTTCTGTCGGTGCCATTGCTGAAACAGAAGATCAGCCGCAAGCAGTTCCTGGCCCTGGGGATCAGTTTTATGGGCATCGTGGTGCTCTCCTCCCAGGGAAGTCTTTCCGGCTTCCGGAATACAAGTCTCACGGGTGTGCTCCTGGCCGTGGGAAGCTCCTTTCTCTGGGCCCTCTACTGGATCTTGAACGTCAGAGACCATCGCCCCGAAGCCGTCAAGCTCTTCTGGAATTTCCTCTTTGGCTTTCTCTTCCTGCTGATGGTCATGCCTCTGCTTTCAAGCTTCACCTTCCCCCTGGGCACCCCCCTGTGGGCAGCCCTTTACACCGGGCTCTTCGAGGTGGGCATCACCTACCTCCTCTGGATGAAAGCCATGCAGCTGAGCAGCAATAACGCCGTTACGGGCAGCCTCATCTTCGCTGCCCCCTTCCTTTCCCTGTTGTTCATCTCCACCATCGTGGGAGAAAAAATCCATGCCACCACCCTGGCCGGGCTCGCCCTGATTGTCGGCGGCATCGTGTGGCAGCAAACCGGAAAAAAAGAATGGAAAAAAAACTGAGGATTCTGGGAATAGACCCGGGGACGACGGTCACGGGGTATGGACTGGTGGAAACGGGGGGTTCGAAGCCGGTGATTCTCACCCTGGGGATCATGCGCCCCGGCAAGTTCGACGACCATTACCAGCGGCTCAAATACCTCCATGAGCGGGCATTGGCCATCATTGACGAATTCCGGCCCGACGTGATGGCCCTGGAAGCTCCCTTCTACGGGAAGAACGTCCAGTCGATGCTCAAACTGGGCCGTGCCCAGGGGGTCCTTATGGCCGCGGGGCTCTACCGCTCCCTCCCAATCTTCGAATATGCCCCATTGCTGGTGAAACAGTCCATTACCGGCATGGGACGCGCCAGCAAGGAACAGGTCGCCTGGTTCCTGCAGAAAACCTTTCACCTTTCCGACCTGCCCCGTGAACTCGACGCCACCGACGCCGTAGCTGTGGCCATCTGCCACCATCTCCAGCAATCCAGACCCACCATCAGCAGCGATTACCGCAACTGGGAGGATTTTATCCGCAAGAATCCCGGCCGGGTCAAATAACCATCCAGCCCTCTCCCCGGCCAACCCTCACCCCGGCCAACCCTCACCCCGGCCAACCCTCTCCCCGGCCATACCTCATCCGGGAAAATCCATCTCCAGCCGAAAAACTAAACCTTTTTCAAGATTCCAGATTCCCACATTCAAGATTCCAGATTCCAGATTCCCGATTCCCGATTCCCACATTCAAGATTCGAGATTCCTGATTTCAGATTCCCGATTCCTGACTTACCGTGTAAGGCCTTTCCTTGAGCGGGCAATGCACTGCAGTTTATTTCCCGGTGTGTTTTTTTCCTTGTGGTAGGCGGCCACCTCAATGGTCAGGACGGCCCCCTGCGCCGGGAATTCGCTGGATTGCCATCCCTGGCTGCTTTGGGTAAAGGAGAATTCGGTGACGGAATTGTTGAGTTCGGGCGAGAGGAAAATGGTTTTTCCCTCGGCATTGATCAGTTTCACGTTATAGGAATGGGCGTACACCACGTTGGACCAGGTGACGTCAAACCGTTGGCTGGCCTGCGAAAAGGCGGCGGTTTTGATCTGGGGCGGAAAGATGTAGTCGGTGTACAATTCATTGGCAAAATCGAGCAGCTGTCCGTCGGCATATTTGGCCGAGAAAAGGTACACCCCAGCGGTGGGGAGGGTTTTGGTGAATTGTGAGAGCGGAGTTTCCAGAATAAAATCCTGTTTGTAGCCCAGGTAAGGAGCCAGGGTGTACCTGGTCATCGTCCCTTCGGGCGGGGTTACCGTTACCTCCGAGAAATCGGAATAGGAATAGGCGTGCAAGCCCAATCCCTTCAGGGTATCCTGGCCTGCAATTTCCACAATGATATAGGCATCGCCGTAACCGGTAAGTTCCACCTCGTCCTTCAGACAGGAGGAGGTCGTCAGGGCCAGGGCCAGCCACAGAAATCCTTTCTTCAAAAAACGCATCTTCGTCATAGTCATACCTTTTTATCTCCCGGAGTAGCCGGGTCACTATTCTTATGCATTAGAGACCGGAAAAACGCAAAAAAGTTGCGCTTCCGCGGCAAAATTGGTAAAAAAAAGGGGATTTGCATCGCTTGGGGGCTAAATCGGCAGGAAAAGAGCGGGATATGTTTTCCGGGAATCAATAAAAGGATTATCTTTGCGCCACATTTTTTAAAAACGTACCAGAGAAATTATGGCAGTTAAAATGAGGTTATCGCGGCATGGCCGCAAACGGTTTGCTTACTACCACATTGTGGTAGCAAATAGCAGGGCGCCACGGGATGGCAGGTATATTGAACGGATTGGCACGTACAATCCCAATACGAATCCTGCTACCATAGATCTCGAATTCGACAAAGCCCTTGACTGGCTTGAGAAAGGCGCACAACCCACCGACACCGTAAGGGCGATTTTGTCCTACAAGGGTGTGCTCTACAAAAAGCATCTTTTAGGAGGCGTTAAGAAAGGTTCTTTCAATGAGGAGGAGGCTGAGCGCAGGTTTGAGGCCTGGAAGGTTGCCAAGGAATCCCGCATTGAGGCCAAGAAGGAGAGCTTGTTAAAGGATGCCGATAAGGAACGCAGGAAGAAACTGGAAGCGGAAGCCAAGGTAAACGAAGAGCGTGCCGCGGCTTTGGCTGCACGTAAGGTGGCTGAGGCGAAGGAAGCTGCTGCCCAGGCGGCTGCTGCCGTGGAAGCCTCTGCCGAGGAGGTTGCTCCCGCTGAGGAGGTTGCTCCCGAGGCCCCTGAGGCCGGGGAAACCCCCGCTGAAGGCGCCGAATCCTGATCCCCTGTTTTTCGACAGGTTCCGTAATATGCCACTCCGGTTCCGGGGTGGCATATTCATTCCCGGCTACCGGTGACCGCAGCCCTCTGCCCCGGAAAACCACGGCAACGATTCATATGCTAAATCAGAGAAACAGATGAAAGCTTTATCTCCGGAAGATTGTGTGAAAGTAGGGTATTTCCGGAAGCCTTACGGCATTTCAGGGACGTTGCAGCTGGCCTTTGACCGCGGCTGGGAGGCATCCCTGGAGCAGGCCCGTGTGGTGATGGTGGAGACCCAGGGGCTTCCCGTGCCCTGGTTTGTAGCACAGGAGGGCATCCGTATCCTGAATGCCGGACTGGCGCTGGTCGACCTGGAATGGGTCCATGATGACCGCGAAGCCAGAAAACTGTGCGGTCTCTCTGTATGCCTTGAAAAATCTGCCCTGGCGCCGGGCCACCCCGGCTCCCCGGAAGGCCAGCCGGACATAACGCCGGCCGGCTGGACAGGTTTCATGGTGAGTGATCCGGAGAAACACTTTTCGGGATTGGTCATCGCCGAAGCCGACTATTCGGGAAACCTGGTTCTGACCGTGGAAAGCGGCGGCAGGGAATTCCTTATTCCCCTGCATGAAGATCTCGTGGCAGGCATTGACCATGCGCAACGCCTGCTGGAGCTTCGTCTTCCCGACGGGATCCTTGAATTTTAAACAGCCCCCTCAAACCGGTTGATCTTCTCCCGCCAGCGCTCAGGAATCACCTCCGACCGCTGATGCCGGTAATCAAAACAGACCAGAACCGTCGTCCCCACCGCACAGGGCTCCTCCTCCCCCGCCCTGACCACCTGCTGAACCATCTCCAGGCTTTTGTTTCCCAGGGTGGTAATACGCGTCTCCACCCTGATGCGGTCAGACAACAATACCGGCTTGAAAAAGTCAATTTTAATGCTGGCAATCACCAGGGAAAGGTCATTGAAGACCATCGTCCGCCCCATCACCTTCCGGAAATAGGCCAGCCGGCCCAGATCAAGGTACTCCTGGTAAACCGAATTGTTGACATGCTGCGCCGGATCGGTGTCGTTAAACCTGATCTGTACCGGCAGGGAGTGGTTGAATTTCATCATCTTACTGATAAAAGCAAGTTTCCGGGAAAAATAACCGTTCAGGCAAAGGAAAAAAAATTTTCCCACAGATGTAACAACACGGAAATAAAGACGTCTTTTTGTAAAGTCTAACAGAAAATTGGAAACCATGATGCGAAAGAAAATGATCCTTCTGCTGCTGGCGGTGTGTCTGATCCCGGGGATCAGGGCGCTGGCGGAAACCGAAGAGAGAAACCTGCCTGCTTTTACGGAAATCAGTTTGCGGGTGCCCGCCACCCTATACCTGGAACAGGGAAATGAACAGAAAGTCACCATTGAGGCCGGAAGGGCGACGCTTGATGAGCTCATCACCGAGGTGAGCGGGCGCTCCCTGGTGGTGCGGTTTCCCGCGAAGAATATGCTTATGCGGAATTTCAGACCCGGGAAAATCGTGATCAGGGTCACCATGCCCGAGGTGACCGCCCTGAATCTTTCAGGGTCGGGCGATATCCTGGCCCGGGGAGAGATCTCCTCCCTCATTCTGGAAATGAATGTCAGCGGCAGCGGATCCATTGACCTGGATGCCCTGACCGCCAACAGAGTCAAAGCCTCCATTTCCGGTTCCGGGAACATCCTGATTGAAGGCGACCAGCCTGCCGCCGAACTCTCCACCTCTATTTCCGGCTCCGGGAACCTGATCGCCGAAGATTTTGAAGCCGCCGAAGTCAAGGTCACCATCGCCGGAAGCGGCAATGCACGGGTTTATTCCAACGGGAACATCCACGTAAAAATCGCCGGCTCCGGAAGCCTGTACTACCGGGGTAATCCCAATATCGACTCCTCGATCGCGGGTTCCGGATCGGTCAATGAAATGAAATAGCCCCGCCATCCTCTCTTTTTCGCGGAAATGCGGGTGTGTGGCCCAACCCATCCTGTCACGAACAAGCCGTCACGCCACCACATCGCAGGCCACCCTTCAGGGAAGATCTGAGCATTATTTCTTTTACATTCACCATTTGTTCAAGCAGAATATTTCTTTAGATTTGTAAGAGGGTATGATATATCCTGCCAACTACAACTTAAAAAATTCTGTTTATGGGAATCGTGAAGGAATTCAAGGAATTTGCCATGAAGGGCAATGTGGTTGACCTGGCCGTGGCCGTGGTCATCGGTGGTGCTTTCGGAAAGATCGTCACCTCGTTTGTGAACGACATCATCATGCCTCCCATTGGGGTACTGCTGGGGGGTGTCAATTTCGCTGATCTGAAAATCCAGCTGAAGGAGGCGGTGGGCGAAGTGCCTGCGGTGACCCTCAACTACGGGGCCTGGATCAATACCGTGATTGACTTTTTGATTGTGGCGCTGGTGATTTTCCTGGTCATCAAAGGGCTTAACTCTATGAAGAAAAAAGAGGCGGAAGCGCCTGCTCCTCCGCCGCCGGCTCCTTCCAAGGAGGAGACTCTTCTGACCGAAATCCGCGATCTTCTGGCCAAGAAATAGGCTGTAAAAAAGGTACTAAAGAAGGCTGTCCGCAAGGGCAGCCTTCTTTTTATGGCCTGATAATATCGAGGCGGCCGTCGCGGCCCAGTTTAAGGATGGAGGAGGGTTTGGCAATGGTGGGATCGTCGCGCCGGAATTCCACCACATAATCGACCGCCTGTTTGATGGTGTCGGCAATTTCAGAGAAAATGGCGGGGGTTTTCTCCCCGCTGAGATTGGCGGAGGTGGAAACCAGGGGTTTGCGGAAGCGGCGGATGAGCTCCGCCGAGAAGGCCTCCCGTGTGAAGCGGATCCCGATGCTGCCGTCCTCTCCCACCAGGTTGGGTGCCAGATTCCTGGCCCTGTCATAGATAATGGTCAGGGGCGTCGTGGTGATCTCAATCAGGTCCCAGGCCACCTCAGGCACTTCCTCCACATAACGGTCGAGGAGCGCCGGATTTTCCATGAGTACCAGCATGCTTTTGTGGTCGGGGCGCTTCTTGATGGTAAAAATCCTTTCCACGGCCTTTTCGTTGGTGGCATCACAGCCCAGGCCCCACACCGTATCGGTGGGATAAAGAATCACTCCCCCGCGACGCAGGGTTTCCAGAGCTGCTGCAAGATCTCTCTCATTCATGACCGGTCACTTTCTGATAAAAGGCCATCAATTCGTTGGTACGCCCTTCGGGATGGAACATCCGGGCCCGTTTTTTTCCCTTCTGCGACATGTCGGTGGCCAGGGCGGCATTGCCGGTCACTTTGGCGATAAGGTGAATGATGGCTTCTTCATCATGGGGATTGCAGTAAAGGGCGGCCTCTTCCCCGATTTCGGGCAGGGAGGAGACCGAAGAGGTAATCACCGGGCAGCCGCTGGCCATGGCTTCGATGATGGGCAGCCCGAATCCCTCGTAATGGGAGAGGTAAACCAGACACGTGGCTTTCTGGTAAAGCGCAGGCAGATCAAAATCAGGCACATTGTTCAGAATAAACACCTTTTCCCTGAGGCCGTGTTTCTCAATATAAGCTTGAATTTTATCGGCGTAAGGAGTGGGTTTGCCAACGATGACGTAGGGCAGGTCGATTTTTCCGCGATGAAGCGCCTGCAGCACCCCCAGTTGGTTCTTACGCTCCTCGATGGTGCCCACCGTCAGCACATAGGAGGAGGGAAGCCAGTAGCGCTTCAGGACATTGCCGGTATCTTCGGCATAATGGCTGAGAAAAAAACGCTCGGAGATCCCCTGATAAAGGACTTCCACCCTTTCGGGGTCGGCCCCCAGATGATACACCAGGTCGTTGCGGGTCTGCCGGCTGGTGGCGATGATCCGGTCGGCTGCCTGACAGGCATACTTCACCTTTTCAAAGTAGATCCTTCGGTCAATGGCCTTGTAGAGTCCCGGAAAATTCAGAAAAATCAGGTCGTGGATGGTCACCACCGCCTTCACACCCGTCTTGTGGATCCCCGAAGGGAGTTCATTGCTCAGGCCATGAAAAAGATCGGGCTTCTCCTTTCTGACAATCCCCGAAAGGAACCACGACCGCCAGAGTGGCGACAGGAAACCGGGGATCCACGGCGCCGGAGTCACCGTTTTAAAAAAAGGATACTCCTTAAAAATGTCGCGTCTGACTTTTGGGGTGAAAAGCAGATACTGATGCTGGGGATAATACTTGTTAAGCCCCACCAGGGTATTACGGCTGTAGTTCCCCAGTCCGGCCTTGTTGAGGTAGGCCCTTTTGGCATCAAACGCGATCTTCATATGCTCAGACCCTAAAATTCTGCAAACCTCCGAAATCCAGGGTGGCAAAATAATCTTCGATGGTTTCAGCTCTGCGGATCTGCACCACCTCACCGTTTTCACGCAGGAGGAGTTCCGCCGATTTGAGTTTGCCGTTGTAATTGAAGCCCATGGCATGACCATGTGCCCCGGTGTCGTGGATGACGACCAGGTCTCCCCTCTCCAGCACAGGCAAAGCGCGGTCGATGGCGAATTTATCATTGTTTTCGCACAGGGAGCCCGTCACATCATAGGTTTCGGAAAGAGGGACTGACTCCTTACCCGCCACGGTGATGTGGTGGTAAGCACCATAAAGGGCGGGCCGCATCAGGTTCACCATACAGGCGTCGAGACCTGCGAATTTCTTGTAGGTATCCTTGATATGCAGCACCTTCGCCACCAGAAATCCATACGGACCGGTAATGGCCCTGCCGGCCTCAAAATTAAGTCGCAACCCTCCCAGGCCGTTGGCTTCGATGATCTCCCGGTAGAGTTTTCTGATGCCATCGCTCATCACCTCCAGGTCCACAGGTTTCTGTTCCGGCCTGTAGGGAATCCCGATGCCTCCCCCCAGATTGGCAAACTCGATGACGATGCCCAGCCGGTCACGCACCTCCAGGATCATCCGGAAGAGAATTTCCGCCGTCTCCACAAAATAGAGGGGATCCAGCTCGTTGGATGCCACCATGGTGTGAATGCCAAACCGTTTTACGCCCTTGTCGCGGGCGATCCGATAAGCGTCAAACATCTGCTCACGGGTCAGCCCGTACTTGGCCTCTTCGGGGTGACCGATGATCACGTTCCCTTCCTTGAGTTTTCCGGGATTGTACCGGAAACAGATCGTATCGGGCATGCCGGCGTGCTCCTCCAGGAAGGCCAGGTGCGAAAGGTCGTCGAGGTTGATAATAGCCCCCAGTTCACGGGCCCGCAGAAACTCTTCCGCAGGCGTGTCGTTGCTGGTGAACATGATCTCATCGCCCTTCAGCCCCACCCGTGCCGCCAACTCCAACTCAGCCAGAGAACTGCAGTCAATGCCAAAACCCTCCTCCTTCAGTATCTTCATCAGATAGGGATTCGGAGCCGCCTTGATGGCATAATACTCTACAAACCCGGGATTCCAGGAAAATGCAGACAAAAACTTCCGCGCATAATCCCTGATCCCCTTTTCATCATAGATATGAAATGGCGTGGGATGGGTCGCTGCGATCTTTTCCAGATCCTCCTTACTGAACGGCAATGCTTTAACGGTCATCTTCACAAAATTAAGCCTTCAAATGTAGAAAATGGCCGCCTATTTAGAAATATTTTAATTAACAATCGGAAAATCAGCCCTGATTGTTAACTAAGTGTGAAGAAAGAAGGGGGTCCGGGGCGGGGTAAGATTTTGTCTTATATTTGCGGGAAAGGGATTAATCCCACCGGAACAACCAAGTCCGCAAGCTGCTGCGGGCATGCGGAAACGGATCAGGGTGCACAGACAGTAAGATGAGAAATCCTTCAGGGTGATCTGGCAGTAGGAGGAGACATCATTCAGAATGCACTGGCA
>JAAYDJ010000039.1 GCA_012729335.1 Bacteroidales bacterium
GATTTGCCTGACCGGGATGTGGTTAACTTACACGGACCGGCTTGTGCTATGATATACCCTACCGGATTGATGCAAACCCACCCTGACCTGACTGCAATAGATACCAGATCCATGAGAAAATGAGAACCGGGATCATTGCTTCTTACCCTTCATCTCCTTTCCCCCGGAATCTCCGGTATTCACCTCAATGTCGAGGGCACCGGTAATCTTCCCGATATTCTCCGGGTCAATCAGTCCGCGGATACTGATCAGGGTGTTGTCCTCACCTCCAACCACCAGAAGCAGCTCCGAGATCTTGCCTCCGCCTGCATCCTTAGAATAGAACCGCACCACCTGGTTGTCCTCGGTCACATCCATCAGCGACTCATACCCGTTGTTCCGGAAGAAACCCTCCCCCTCAAGCTCCTTGTAAAAATCGAGCTTCTGGTTCAATGCCTCGTCATCCACCGACAAAATCCTGATCCCGGAGAGTTCCGACAACATCTTGGAGGCCTCAGGGTTCCCGGCATCCACCTTGCCGGCCAGGCCGAGCAACTTGCCCGAAATGTTCACGGTTGTAAATCCCTTCTGGTTGGCATACTTCTCAAAAAGCTTGTCCACCGGGCTCTTCTGGGCAGCCAGCGCCATCGGCACCAGCATCACCATTACCATCATCCATCGTTTCATTGTTTTCTGCTTTTTACTGTTAAACATTTAATCATTGAACTTATGCTTCTTATTCATTAAACTTTACCCTTTAAGTCAATTGCTCTGAATGCGCCACATGGCACTCTATTTATGACCATTCTCTTTAAGGCCACTTCAGGGTTTTTCCTCCTGCCTGAACAGATCGGCCTTTTCAAAACCCCGGTTTAGAACAGAAAGAGGTTCCCGGACCGTGCGGGTCGCCTCCGTCAGCTTTTGCATGACCGCGAGTTGCTCCAGCCCCTTGTTGTATTTGGCCGAGACGAAGGCCAGCGTTTCTCCGGCCACAGCCAGCGCCTGCTGCGGATCTTCAAACGTATCGCGATAGTCGGGCTGCCTCTGGTACCAGAATAAAGTACCCAGGGTCACCACCAGCGATGCGGCAATGCCCGTCACCGTATAACGCAATGACCTTACCCTGACCCGCTTCCGGCGACCCCTCTCCTCTATCATTGCCGCCAATCCGGCCGCCGTAAAAAACCCGCCATCACCGGCAACCTCGGAATCGCCATTCTCCGCTGCCAGGAGCTGGCCATCACCCGCGGACGGGGATTTATCAG
This sequence comes from Bacteroidales bacterium, assembly GCA_012729335.1. Lineage (GTDB taxonomy): Bacteria > Bacteroidota > Bacteroidia > Bacteroidales > Prolixibacteraceae > UBA1413. The sequence continues at coordinate 1,245 of JAAYDJ010000039.1, forward strand.
GGGAAACGGTGAAGCGTTCCTCTTCAGTCCCGGAAGCTGGCTGATCGGCTGAGACGGTGAAGCGTTCCTCTTCAGTCCCGGAAGCTGGCTGATCGGCTGAGACGGTGAAGCGTTCATCTTCAGTCCCGGAAGCTGGCTGATCGGCTGAGACGGTGAAGCGTTCCTCTTCAGTCCCGGAAGCAGGCTGACCGGCTGAGACGGTGAAGCGTTCCTCTTCAGTCCCGGAAGCAGGCTGACCGGCTGAGACGGTGAAGCGTTCCTCTTCAGTCCCGGAAGCAGGCTGATCGGCTGAGACGGTGAAGCGTTCATCTTCAGTCTTGCCAGCGGATTTGTCACCGGAAATTGTGAAGCGTGCACTACCAGCTGATGGGGCGGACATCTTATTCATTTTCGCCACTCCCGAAAACCACTTCCGGTAGGGCATCAGCTCCTCAGGAACCGAATCCCTCCTGAAGAATTCAGCCAGCATACGCTCCTCCTCCAGGGTCGTCTCCCCCTCAAAGTACTTCTCTAGCCATATTTTTACCTCTTCGCTCTTCATGCTCCCAAATTTTTAACAATTCCTCCCGCACCTGCTTCCGCGCCCGCGACAGACACACCCGTAGCGCATTGACATTCATTCCGGTAATGGCGGCCATCTCCTCAAACTCCAGTTGCTCCACATCGCGCAAGTGGATGACCGTCCTCTGCTGTTCGGGGAGACTGGCCATCAGCCTCCGCACCAGCACATCAGTATCCCTCACTTCGGAGTGGTCTTCCTCAGCAGATCTCCACGATGCCATTCTGGCTTCTGCTTCCCGGCTTAAGGGAACCAACCGCCCCCGTTTAATCCTGTCAAGGCACCGGTTGCGTACCATCCGCATCGCAAAAGCCCCCGGAAGATCGATCCTTTCCAACTCTCCGCGCTTCTCCCACAATGTCATCAGAACGTCCTGCACCACATCCCGGGCATCCTCCCGCTCCTTCAGAAAACTTCCCGCAAAACGGATCAACCGCTCACTTAACGGCAAGACCTTCTCTGTAAACTCATCGATCCGCATGGTTCCCGCTTTCTGAATTTCCTCTATTCAAAGGTAAGACGCACACCCCTTCCTTTCATTACAAAAAAAAACTTAATTTTAGTCGTTAAAATTCCCACTATGACCAATAAAGAATACCGCGAGTCCCTGATGGAGGCCTATGTCATCAAATCGGCAGTCAAACAGCAGGTTTTCCATAATACTGCCGAGTCTTTTCTCATCCTCAAAAAAGTGCTGAAACAACTCGAAAAGGACTATATCAGCGTGCTGAAAGGAAAAATTCCCGACAGCGCCCTGCCCCGTTACCAGGAAAAAGGTCCCTTTGAAATGGACTTCCGGGTGGGTGAAGACCTGTTGCTCTTCAGCATGCACTCCAACGTCTTTGAATTTGACAACAAACATCCGATCAGTAAAATGAAGTATGTCCAGGATGATCCATTGCGCAGCTATTGCGGAATGATCATGATCTATAACTTCCTGGCCGACTCCTTCAAATACAACCGTATCAATGACCTGGGGTATATGATCGCCCGCGTTTTCGTCAACAAGGACAAACATTTCTTCGTGGAAGGGAAACGGCAAACAGGCGAACAGATGAAGGATTTTGCCGTCGACACCATTTCTCCCGGCATTCTGCGCGAAATCGTGGAAACCGCCATAGAGTACACCGTCCAGTTCGACCTCCTGGTGCCCCCCTATGAACAGGTAAAAATGGCCACGGTCGACCAGATGATGGAAAAGATCAGCCACTCAAAGATGACCACCGGCAAACGACTGGGATTCGGCTTCCGCACCGACGACGTTTAACCCGGACTGGGCCACCCTGCTCTCCGTGATTCAGATTTTCACCTGAACAGCGTAGTATCCCGGCTTATCCCTGCAGCACATCCTGATATCCTGATATTCTGACCTCTGGTATACTGACTTTCAGATATTCTGACGCTCTAACATTCTGGCAAATTGACATCCTGAGATTCTGATATCCTGACATTCTGGTTAATTGACATCCTGACATCCTGATATCCTGAAATTCTGAAATTATAACTCTCTTATATTCTGACATTAAAATGAAAAAAATCCTGACAGAGCGGTTTATCCGCTATGCCCGGCACCACACCACTTCCGACCCCAAGAGCGATACCTTTCCCAGCACTCCGCAGCAGATGAAGTTTGCGGTGATCCTTGCCGGGGAACTTAACCAGCTGGGATTGTCTGACGTGGCTTTTGATGAAAACGGTTACGTGACAGCCACCATCCCGGCCACCCTGCCCGGCGACCTTCCCGTAGTGGGATTTATCGCCCACATGGATACCAGTCCCGACTTCAGCGGCGAAAATGTACAGCCCCGGATGATTGAAAGCTACGACGGCAGCAGGATCCTCCTGAATGACGCATTGAACAGGTATCTTGACCCCGCTGAGTTCCCCGAACTGAAACACTACAAGGGCCAACCGCTGATCGTCACCGACGGAACTACCCTCCTGGGCGCCGACGACAAAGCCGGCATCGCCGAAATTGTCACCGCCGCGGAAATCCTCTTGAAAAATCCGGAGATTCCGCACGGAAAAATCCGCCTCTGCTTCACTCCCGATGAAGAGATCGGCCGCGGTGCCGACCGCTTCGATATCTCCGGATTCGGGGCCGACTTTGCCTATACCCTTGATGGCGGGGAACAGGGTGAACTGGAATATGAAAATTTCAACGCCGCCCTGGCCACCATCACCATCCACGGGAAAAGCGTCCACCCTGGCTCCGCCAAAGGAAAAATGGTCAACGCCCTGCTGGTAGCCCACAGGATTACCGCCATGCTCCCGGCCCTGGAACGACCCGAGCATACCGAAGGGTATGAAGGCTTTTTCCACCTGGTTGAACTTTCAGGATCGGTAGCCGAAACCCAAATGGAGTACCTGATCAGGGACCACGATGCCCTGAAATTCAGACAGAAAAAGGAATTGCTCTCCTCCATTGCCGAACGGCTCAACACCGAATATGGCTATCAGGCCGTACAGGTGAACCTCCGCGACCAGTATTTCAACATGAAGGAGAAAATTGAACCTGTCATGGGGGTGGTGGAGTTGGCCCGTAAGGCCATGGAAATGGCCGGAGTTACTCCCAGAATCATCGCCATCCGCGGGGGCACAGACGGAGCCCGCCTCTCCTGGATGGGCCTCCCCTGCCCCAACCTATTCACCGGCGGCCTTAACTTCCACGGACCCTGGGAATACATCCCTATCCATGCCATGGTCAAAGCCACCGAAGTCATCCTGAACATCTGCCGGCTGACCCCGACAATCCAGCTAAATCCCTGAAAAACTTCTATCATTTGACACAATAAGGAGAACCCTGGCAGATATGTTTCTTATTTCCGCAAAAATTCTGCTTTAATTCTTGCAACTTATCTATAAACCGGATTCGTAAAACAGAGTGGATTCGTCATCACCATGGGGTGGCCACCCCCCCCGCAAATAAACATCTCCTATGCTCGACAGGTTCAGAAGATATATCGAAAGCCACCAGCTGATTCCCCCCGGGGGAAAGGTCCTGCTGGCCGTCAGCGGCGGCATCGATTCTATGGCCATGTGGAATCTCTTTGAAGACGCCGGCCTCGAATTCGGGGTTATCCACTGTAATTTCACCCTCCGCGGATCAGCTTCCGACGACGACGAACGGCTCGTCAGGGACCAGGCGGCAGAAAGGGCCGTTCAACTCTACGTGAAACGCTTCGACACCATGGAGTACGCCCGTATGAAGGGAATTTCCGTGGAAATGGCCGCCCGCGAACTCCGTTACAGCTGGTTCGAAGAAGTCCGCACCGCCGAAGGCTATGACCTCATCGCCACCGCCCACCACCAGGACGACCTCATCGAAACCTTCTTTATCAACCTTCTCAGAAAAACAGGCATCAGGGGACTCTCAGGCTTCCGCGAAAAATCGGGTACCCTCATCAGACCGCTTCTTTTTACCTGCCGGAAGGAAATCGTCGCCTGGGCGGAAACGGCCGGAGTGGCTTTCAGGGAAGACCATACCAACAACGAGGTGGTCTTCCAGCGCAACTACATCCGCCATGAGATCATCCCCCGCCTCGAAAGCCTCAACCCCGCCTTCCGTGCCAACCTGGCCGAATCCATGGAAAACCTCCGCCTGACCGAAGCGTTCTTCACCACGGAAATGAACCGCCAGCTCCGAAAAATCGCCCTCCCCGGAACGGAGAATAGGACTATTTACATTTCTGAACTGCTCAAACTCCCCCACCCCCGACTGGCACTCTATGAATGGATGAACCGCTTCGGCTTCAACGCCACCACTGCCGATTCCACATGGGCAGGCCTGCACGGCGAACCCGGAAAACGGTGGTTCTCTCCAACCCACCGCCTGGTATCAGACCGCAACCAACTCATCATCACCCCCCTGACTGAAGAGAACGAACAACTCTTCTACATCGGTGAGGAAGACAGGGATATCAGGAACCCCCTGACCCTGCAGATGGAATTTCTTCCCGCGGAAGGATTCACCATTATCCGCACTCCGGAAGTGGCCTGCCTCGACGCTGATCTCCTCGACTTCCCCCTGATCATCCGTAAATGGACTCCCGGCGAATACTTCCAACCCCTTGGAATGAACGGATTTAAAAAAATAAGCGACTTCTTTACCGATGAAAAATTCTCAATTCCGGAGAAGGAAAACACCTGGATCCTTTACAGCAGCAACAAAGTGGTCTGGATCATCGGCTCCCGTATCGACCACCGCTTCCGTGTCACTCCCAATACCCGCCGAATACTCAAAATCATGCTTGTAAAATAAGATCCCAAACTGAAAGATGTGAGGATTCAGACCAAAAGGTATAAGCCTTAAGGACTTCAGACAAATGAGTCTGGCTTTCACAATCTGAAAATTTATAAAGTTCTGACATTCAGATATTCACGATTCCAGACTCCTGACTCCTGCATTCCAGACTCCTGACTCCTGCTTAGTTCTTCGGCAGCGTAAACAGAAATTCAAGTCCCCCGCCCTGTCGGGTACGGGCTGAAATTTCCCCCCTGAAACTGAGAATGGCATTCTTCACGATGGAGAGTCCCAGTCCGGTGCCCCCCATTTTACGCGACCGGCCCGTGTCGACCCGATAGAACCGCTCAAAAAACCGCGACAGATGCTCCTCGTCCACACCCGGACCGTTGTCAGCAAACGAAAAATAATAAAAACCTCCTTCCTCACGGTAACAGGAGATGAATACGGTGATCCCTCCGCCGCCGTAATGGACCGAATTCTCCAGCAGGTTCCTGAAAATAGAAAAGACGAGAGAGGTGTTGGCATTCACCACCACCCAGTCTTCTACCTTGATATCCAGCGTGATCTCCTTTGAGCGCAGGGCGTCTCCCAGGCTTTCGGCCACCTCACTGATGAGCGCGGCCACCCGCACCAGCTCACGTGGATAGAGTTCCGACGACTCCTCGATTTTGTTCAGCAGGGCAATGTCGCTGACCAAAAGCGACAACCGCTCGGTCTGCATGAAGGCCTTGTCCACAAAATACCTGATCCGCCCCGGTTCCAGATCCCGGTTGTTCTTCACGGTCTCGAGGTACCCCTTCACCGAGGAGATGGGTGTTTTCAGCTCGTGGGCAATATTGGAGGTCAGTTGCTGCTTCATGATGCTACGCTTGACCATCTGGGTGTTGTCAATGATCAGGATCTCAAAACTACGGTCCTGGAAAAATATGCACTGTACCTGGTAATGGCGTCCCTCCCGCGAAAGAGAAAACTCCCGGCGGGGAAAATCACCCCCCGAAAAAAGATAGAGCGAAGAGAGCACATCATTGATAAACCGGGTAACATCCGAAAAGGACTCCCTCCTGAGAATCTCTTCCGGAGTGTCCATCAGGTCTCCCGAGATGATATTGGAATAGGTCATGAAGTGGCTGTTGGAGAGAATCACCTTCTTCTCTCCGGAAAAAAAGGCCACCCCTTCCTTTAAAACATGCAAATGGCTGATCAGCTTCTCCTTTTCCAGATTGAGTTCACCTTTGGCTTTGCTGATCTGGTCATAGAGCCGGGTGATCTCCCTGCCGATGCTCCCCAACTCATCGTTGGAAAACTTCAGGTCGGAAGGGCTCTCCTCGCCACGGCTCACCCTGAGGATGAAATCGCGCAATTTCGACACCGAATCCCCCAGCCGGTGGGCTATGGCCCACAGCATGATCCCGAACACCACGAAAACCACCAGAAAATAAAGCAGAAACAGGGGCTCACTCCTCAGGAAATTCCTGATTTCACGGTCATAGACCACCGCCGAGCGGATCACCAGGGGGCCATACCTGCGGGCATAATAGAAAAAGGCAATCTTCGTCGACGCCGACTCCCTGATATGGTACCCTTCCCCCTCTGTCAGAGCCAACTCAACCTCCCTGCGGTGAAGATGGTTCTCCATCTTTTCATAATCCCTCACCAGGTTATCATACACCACCCTCCCATCAGGGGTGATCAGGGTGATCCTGATCTCTTCCGGCGGAATGATCACCCTGAGGCTGTCAAGAGAACGATATCCCGGAACTTCCATGAAACCATGGCCCCGGATATACCGCGCGGTCACTTCAGTATATTCTTTCAGCCGACTCTCCAGACTCTCAATCCTGAACTTACGCTCCCGGTATTCCTGAAAGAGAATCACCGAAACCGAAAACACCGCAAAAAGCAGGAAATAGTAAAGAAATAACCTGGTCTTAATACTGCGCTGTCCTATACCCATAGCCCTCCGGATTATTTTCAGCATCCATCAACTTTTTTTTGGCCATCATCCGCCTCCGGCAATTCAGAACTCCGAACCTCTTCGTGTTTTCACCGCATAATTTCCTCGTTATTCTCCTGTTGCCGTCAAACAGAATCCCTTCCTCCTCAAACTTCAATATAATAGCCATATCCGGCTTTGTTCCGCAGATAACGGCTGTAATCGCCCAGTTTCTTCCGGAGGCGGGCAATGTTCACGTCGACGGTGCGGTCGGTGACGATGACGTCATCCTCCCAGATCCTTCCCAGAATCTCTTCGCGTGAGAAGATCCTCCCCGGATGGCGTACCAGCAGGGCAAAAATTTCGTATTCCTTACGTGTCAGATCCACTTTCTCAGCCCCGATAATCACCCGTTTGGCCTCATGGTCGATGACAATCTCCCCCAGCAACTGCGTTGGCCCCACCTCTGCTGCAGCCTTCCGGCCCGAACGCTTCAGCACCGTCCTGACCCGCGCCTGCAACTCTCTCACCGAGAATGGCTTGGTGATGTAGTCATCGGCACCGATGTTAAAACCCGTCAACAGATCGTTCTCGCTGTTCCGCGCCGTCAGAAAGATCACCGGCATCTCCAGCCCCATCTCATTGCGCACCCTTTGTGCCAGCCCGAAACCCGACATCTTCCCCATCATCACATCAAGCAACAACAAATCATAGGAAGCCAGATCCCTCTTTAACGCTTCTTCTGCGGAATGAACAGCCTCCACGATGTACCCCTCACTCTCCAGATTGAATTGCACAATCTCGCACAGATCCTCCTCATCTTCCGCAATCAGAATCCTCAATTTCCCTTCCATATCCCTCTCTCCTTTTTAACGAATTCATTTGAGCCGCCTCCTGATTCCCATTTATCCTGAACCACCTCACTTTCCCGATGCCAATGTTGTACCCCGGCGATATTCAGGTCTGGCTGGAAGGTGAATACCAGGTGGCGGTAAATGAATTTGTTACAATATTACTTTCTGACCGTTACAATAATGTGACATCAATGTTACGAAAATAAAACTTACTTTGCAGATGATCGTTCAACCAATCAGCCGGTTTTCTAAACAATGCAGTTTGATTTTGGTTATAGGATGATCCGGAGAGAATTCCATTCAATGAAGATCTGTATGCCTGTTCAACAATTTAACTTCCTTCGTGTTTACCTCCTTTTACTCCCGTTGTGGTGGGCCTGCCAACTCAACGCTCAGGATTCTGTGGCCTTCAAACCCACAGGAAAAGTGTCGGGAGTCATTTATTCCAATTTTCACTACGGAATCACTTCCACTCCCGGTTCAGACGCCGCCTTTGAAATCACCCGGGTTTACCTTAATTACGAAACCCTCATGACCCCCGAAATCAGTGGCCGCATTACCCTCGACATTGGCAGCCCCGACGATATCTCCCCTTTCTCGCGCCTGCGCCGGTATGCCTATTTTAAGTTTGCCTATGTGGCGTATGAAAAGAATAAACTGGAGATGCAATTCGGGCTTATCGGCACCCTCCATTACAAACTCCAGGAACAACTCTGGGAACGGCGTTACCTGCGGAAAGCTTTTGCCGATGAATTTAAAATTGGTCCTTCTGCCGACCTGGGATTCCAGGCAGTCTACCGTTTCAACCCCCTGGTTACCGCTGACTTTACCATGATGAACGGCGAGGGCTTTACCCGCCTCCAGATGGACGACTCCTTCAAATACGGGGCAGGACTTACCGTCGGCCGTCAGGAGTCCTGGATCAGCAGAATCTACGCCGATTACATGAAAAACGGAGAGTCACAGATCAGCTGGGCAGCCGTCACCTCCGCCACCCTCCTGAAAAAACTGAATCTCACCTTCGAGTACAACTACCAGCATAACTACGCACTCACCCGCGACCACCATCTCTTCGGATGGTCGGCCTACGGCAAATACACCCTGGGCACACGCACCCAGCTCTTTGCCCGCTACGACCAGCTGCGCTCCAACATCCCGGAGGGACAAACACACCCCTGGCACCTGGCCGACGACGGTTCAGCACTGGTGGCCGGCTTCCAGTACGCGCCCGTGAAACCCCTGAAGATCGCCCTGAGCTACCAGGACTGGGTCCCCTGGGCCGCCAACCTCGACACCCGTGCATTCCTCTTCCTCAATATGGAGATCAGACTATGAAAAGAACCACAACAGAATCCCTTTGGCAGCAAAGAGTCTCCGCAGGCTCCCGACTGATCACGTGACCCAAACAGAACGCAATACTTAAGATATACACCATGCCCATGAGATTCCACCAGTACATACTTCTGATATTCGCTCTGCTCCTGCTGCTTCCGGGTTCTTCCTGCCGGAAAAGCGACTACTTCGCCGATGAGGAGCGCCCCGTTTTCAGGGATATGGGTGAAGGTACCGGCACCGTCACCTGGAAAAAAGGGAACGACTATCTCCTGGAGGGACTGGTCTTTGTCAACGACGGGCAGGTGCTCACCATTGAACCGGGGACGGTCATCCGTTTCAGGGAAGGACAGGGGGAGAATGCTTCGGCCCTGATTGTGGCCCGCGGTGGCCGGATCATCGCCCGCGGAACCCCTGATCAGCCTATTGTTTTTACCGCCGAAAAAGACGACCTGGAAGAAGCCCTTCCGACAGGCAGCAAAGGATTATGGGGAGGCCTTATCCTCCTGGGAAATGCTCCTGTAAGCACGCCCGGAAACGAAAGCTATATCGAAGGAATTCCCCCTGCGGAACCCCGGGCCTATTTTGGAGGCAGCAACCCCGAAAGCAACTCGGGCGTCCTCAGCTATGTCTCCATCCGGCATGGAGGAACCAACATCGGCGACGGCAACGAAATCAACGGCCTGACCCTCGCCGGGGTGGGGAAAGCCACGGAAATAGATTATGTCGAGGTCTTCAGCAATGCCGACGATGGCGTGGAAATCTTCGGCGGAAATGTCAACCTCCGCCATGTCGCCGTATGGGGCTGCGGCGACGACGCCTTCGACATCGATATGGGCTGGTCAGGATTCGGACAGTTCTGGCTGGCCGTCCAGGAAGACTTCACAGGCAGCAACCTCCTGGAAATTTCCGGAGGCTCCTCAACAGGCGGCTCCCTCTTCCCCCACCCCTGGATCCTTAATGCCACCTTCGCCGGCAACGGCACCAAAGGAGCCGGCTTCTGCGCCGAATTCAACCATAACGCCGGCGGGCATATCACCAACTCCCTCTTCGTGAACAAACTCAACGGCATCTCCCTCGAAGCCACCAACCTGAGCAACGACGCCTACAGTCAGTGGACCAGCGGAAACCTTACGGTCTCCAACAACCATTTCTTTGACGTGGCCGAAAACATCCCCTCTGCCGTCTTTCTCCTCTCAGGATTCTTCACCCCCACAGAACAACTTCAGTGGAGCAACTCCTTTACCCCCTCCGGAAACCTGATCAATGACCCTCTCATCGACCCAGAAAACTTCCGTTTCAAACCGGCCGAGAAAATCAGAGGCCCCCTCACCTCACCCCCCTCCCCCTGGTTCCAGATCACCGACTTCAGGGGCGCTTTCGGGGAAAGCGACTGGCTCAACGGCTGGACCAAACTCTCCCAACTCGTGAAGTAATTCCTTCTCCAGAGAATCATGCTGACCTGCCCAACCCGGTATCCGAACTTCAGCTCATAAAACACCCTGTCCCGGGCCATCAACAAACCGTTTTTTAACCGTAACATCCACGTGCACCTGCAGATCACACACCTTGCACGGGGAACAAAAAAAAATCACCACGGAAACCTTCCGCAGTGACTTTGTGAACTTGTCTGAATGTAATTATTTGTTAGCCCTTGTGAGAAAAAGTACTTCTTTGTCAGAGGGTGGAGTTCATTTTGATTTCCAAATGATTCCCATCCTTTGCGGGATTAAACTTCTGCACTTCATTCCGGTTGTAGGAGACAAAAGTAGCCGTGACATCATATTCGCCAGGTTTGACATTTTCGAACCTGAAAACACCGTCAAAATCAGTATAAACCTTGATATCGCTCCCCTCAATAGCGACCTTGACTCCTGTCAGCGCCTCTCCGGTCACCTGGTCCACCACCTTTCCGGTAATGACCATGGCCGCTGTTTCAACCGCAGAAGTTGCAGGCTCTTTTTTGTTATCCACACCCTTATCGTTGCCGGCATAAACCACCGACACTAAAAACAACAGTTGTAAAGCAATGACCAGCTTTTTCATGATTTCTTGTTTTATTCTACACTACAAAAATCAGCTTTACCTGTTACATGGAAATCGCAAAGCTGTTACAAAACGGTTAAAATAAAGGGGAGCAGACCTGGTGACAGGCTGCTCCCCTCTTCATCTATTTTCCACGGGAATGGGAATCACATGGGGTCAATATCACCAACTCCTGGAATTGATCACTTCACCCCGGTCATTGTAATTCTTCCAAACTCCCGATTTTTCACCTTTCGTATAATACATTTCGTAGATCAGTTTTCCATCATCGCTCCAAACCAGCCACTGCCCGTGCTTTTGGCCTTTCCTATAGCCTGCTTCGCCTACTTTGATCCCTTTGTCATTCCAGGTGGTCCATTGACCATCCATCTCATTCTTACGGTAATGCCTGATTTCGTTTAAAAGCCCGTTTTCAAACCATACCTTGAACTCGCCGTCCTTTTTCCCCTTTTTAAAGGAAGATTCCATCTTCACCTTTCCGTTGTCATAATGGGTAAATGACTTACCAGTAAAAGGTTTGTCTCCGGAATAACAAATTCCGTCGACCTCCCTCAGTTCCTGACCCCGTACCGGGATGGTCAGCAGGACTAAACAACCTATAAAAAACAACAATTTTCTCATTCTACTAAACAACAATAATCTCACTGTGGTTTTACCGGGCCATCCCATTATGGTTTTGGGGGGCCGGGGCTTACCCGCACGGGACCAGACTTCTCCCATTTTGACAAATATAACCATTCCCGATGATTCCTCAATTTTCCAGGTAGCCGTATTAAAGCCTTTCCCTCCCGCCGGCAGGTGGGGAAACCCATAAGGTTTCCCCTGCTTGAAACTCCCCCTGTTAAAATGCCTTACAGGCGGCAATAGGCGAGTACAAGCGTCCCATGCCAGAGGTGGACATATCTCTTATTTCAAACTTATTTTCAGCGACTGGCTGTCACTTTCCGTCACAAACCGGACCACATAAATCCCTCCGGGAAGATGGCACGCCTCAAAACTGAAGCGGTGGTTTCCGTCTGACAGCGCACCTGAATGGAGTACCCTGATCATTGCCCCCGAGAGACTATAAACAGCCAGGGTAGCCCTCGCCACATGCTGCGTGGTCACTTCCACAGTAGTCGCTCCAGTGAAAGGATTGGGATAATTGCGCAGACCCGCTCCGGCACCGTTCCCGACCACCTTAGCCGGTGTGGAGAGCCAGTAGGAAGCGTTGAAAACCGGACTGCCGGCCTGGGGCTGGAATTTGGGCGCTTCCAGGTTGAAGGGATCGGTAATCTTTGCCTCGGCATCGCTGCCCAGCATCCTGTTTTTGCGCGCCGCAGCCAAAAACCAGCTCTCCACTTCCGCATCCGTCATCACCGAAGCATCCCCGTACTTCTTACCGTAGATCCCTCCCAGAATGGTGTTCTTCACGGCCAGCTCATCCGACACCGCCGCATTGTGCGTAAACGAGGACTCCAGCCTTACACCCTTGCCCCAGCCCAGGAACAATGAGTTGTAAATCGACAAACGGCTTGCCCTGCGGATACGCATCGCCGCTCCATCCTTGTGGTTCTGGGGATTCCCCGTCCACGTGGCCTGGTCTTTCGACGCCCCGAAAGCACTGATGTTACTGAAGATCGCTTTGGTCACAGGCGTCAGCTCTGTCCCACTGCTGTTGTTGTCTGACTCAAAGGCATTCGCCGTATCGGTATCCACGATCGACGGATCACGCAGGATCAACCCAAACTGAACCATTCCCGAATAACCATTGTCGGTGTCAAAATCATCGTCCTCGGTCCGGTAAGAAATGATGTGCTTTACGTTTACCGCCCCGCCAAACCATTCGAAACCATCGTCGCCCGAATAGGACACCTGCACGAAATCGATCAGGGTACCACTGCCCACCGAGTTGAGCGTCAGTCCGTTCACCTCGCTCCCCGTGGCCACTTCATAACCCGGAAACTCTATGCGCACATAGGTCAGCACCCCTGAATTGTCGCCATTGTCATTGCCACCATATTCCGATCCAATACCGCCTTCGGCCACTCCCGTGCCTCCCGGCAGATTGTTGATCCCGTTCCCGTTGATCACCAGTCCGCCCCAGTCGCTGTTGGCCCGGAATCCTGCACCCTGTAACGAGGTGAAGACTATCGGCTGCGCTTTCGTCCCCGCGGCCATGATCTTACCCCCACGTTCTACCGACAGCACACTCTTGTTGGTCGCCCTGATGACCGTGCCTGGTTCGATGGTCAGCGTCGCACCGGCATCCACATAGACCCAGCCGTCCAGCTTGACCACCCCGCTCCAGGTTTCATCCGTGGTGATGTGCACACCTCCGGTGCGCGTAAACTGCCCGTTGCCCTTGGTCACCGCCGGCGTCCCATAGGCCGCATTCACCGGATCCCAGTTCGTCCAGCCTTCCGTCCAGTCGTTCACACCGTCGAAAGCACCTACGTAACTCACCTTCTGAAAGAAGGCATTGTTGATGTCCTGCGCCTCTACCTGAATCAGCACAGCATACAATAATGTAATGGCTAGTAAAATTCTTTTCATGATCCTGTTTTTTAATGATTCATTGCTTCCTATCACTCTGTTTTATGGTTATTTCAACATATTCCCTCTTCAGATACTTTCTTACTTCGTTCTCACCTCAGGCTTGTTTTGCCTGGCCGTGTCTCTCCTCAACCACGAAGTCTCAAGATTCCTGACTCCCGATTCCAGACTCCTGACTCCAGATTCCAGATTCCCGATTCCCGATTCCAGACTCCCGATTCCTGACTCCCGATTCCTGACTCCCGATTCCTGACTCCCGATTCCCGATTCCTGACTCCTGATTCCTGACTCCAGATTCCTGACTCCCGATTCCTGATTCCCGACTCCCGATTCCCGATTCCCGATTCCAGACTCCCGATTCCAGACTCCAGATTCCTGACTCCAGATTCCTGACTCCCGATTCCAGACTCCCGACTCCCGACTCCCGATTCCAGATTCCCGATTCCAGACTCCAGACTCCAGACTCCAGACTTTTCATATTTTATTCTTCTGATATTGTTAAAGTTTCCAGACAAGGCTGAAAGAGAACTGCCGGTTGGGAGTGTAATTCCTGGTGAAAGCCTCCACATCCCCGTTCACACCGTGGTATTGAGCGAATCGGACCGGCTCATTCAGGAGATCTTTCACCCCTGCTTTCACACTGAAGTTTTTCCCGATGCCTTTTTGTACGGTCAGATCCAACCCGTTCTGGGGGAGTTCCCAGGTATGCGGATTGGTGGGGGTACCCACATAGGCAATCCGTTTTCCCACGACATTATAGCTCAGATTGATGTCCAGGTCTTTTTCAACGTTGTTGTAGAAGAGTCCCAAATTGATGATGTAAGGCGACTGGCCTGCCATCACCCTCAGGGTGTCGCGGGTAAACTCCTGTTCGGAGGTATTGATTTCACTTTTAATCAGGGAGGTATTAAAGACCACGGTCAGGTTTTTGAGAAACCCCCGGAATCCGGAGGTGCCTTCCAATCCTTCGAACCGTTTCCTGATATCGATCTCTATTCCTGTGCTGTACGCTTCTTCGGTGTTATAGGGGAAGTAGTCGTAAGTGGTCCCTGACGGGCGGAGGAAGGTCTCAATGGGGTCGGTGAACTTCTTGTAGAAGCCGGCCACCGATATCATCTCTCCCGGCCGGGGATACCACTCGTAACGGAGGTCGAAGTTGCCGGCATAGGCACTCTTCAGCTCCTTATTCCCATAAACGATTGCGAACAACTCAAAATCCTGGTAATCAAAGGGGGCCATCTCCCTGAACTCGGGGCGGTTGACGGTTTTGCCGTAGGAGAGCCTGAACAGGTGGGATTCAGTCATATTCCAGGTCAGGTTCACCGACGGGAAAATATCGAGGGTGTCGCGTGTGATGGGGGTTTTATCGGCATCTTCCCGCTCTTCAAAGAAATTGGTGATTCCGCGGTTCCAGTTTTCGAGGCGGATCCCTCCAGAAAGCGTGATTTTGTGGGTGACGGGCAGAGAGAGTGCCACATATCCTGCGGTGAGGATATCATTGGCGTCATAACTGTCTTTGGCCCTGGTGTTGTCGCGATAGGAAAGCCCGTGCTGTGTATAGGGTGCCGTTTGATCAAACCAGAAACTGGAGGGATTCATGATCTCTGACACAGGATCGAAAAAGAGGTCAGGGGGGTTACGCAAAGCGACGACCCCTACCAGCCTTGAGTTGAGCGACCGCTCTTTCTTCTCGTAAAAACCACCGGCTTTCAGCTGCCACGGCGTGGTCGAAAAGGGGAAAGTCATCTGATGGGTCAGATCCAGCTTTCCATTGCTGATCACCTCCTCCATGTCGATCCAGAGCCTTCCGGCAAGGTAGGGATTGGGAACATTTTGAATCCGCAGGTAATACTGGTTGTAACGGTCACTGGCTTCATCGGTGATCTGCACCTGCGTTAACCGCCGGTTGTCGGGCTGGTTTTTGTTGGTAAATCCATACCCCACAAGCCAGTTGACCCGGGTCCGCCCCTTGTTGAAGGTCTGCTCTCCGGCCAACTGTCCCGAATAGACCAACCGGCTGTCATATTTCAAATCAAACATCCGGAGCGTCTCGACATTGTAATAATTGATCCCATCGCGCTGTGTGGTCGAGAGGGTTCCCATCTGATTCAGAAAATTGCGGAACTCCAGCTTCTGGTTCTTTCCATAGAGGAAATTGAAATTCTGTATAATCCCGGTCTTATGTTCCGATTTGGCCTGCTGGTCGGTAAAATCAAAATTTCGGATCAACTCCCCCAGGGTTTCATCATAATTCTGGTATTCCACCCGCTGGTTGGTCGTAAAACTGGTGGAAGTGCCATAATTCAGGGAGGTGATATTCCCTACCGAAACCTTCCCGATCAGAAACCTGCGTAAAAAGGAGACCGAGAAGTTTTGATCGGGAAGGGGGGCTTTTGCCGACACCTCCCAGTTATTGGGGAAAAGCGCCGATATGGTGTTGATCTGAGCCGTCCGGTCAAGATAAGCGGAGGCATCGGGCCAGTCGTAGAGGAGGGCAAACGCTTCCGGGGAGGGGACACCGGCGGGCAAAGCCCTGGAACCATCGTCCCAGCCCAGCCAATCAGTCTTACTCCCTTCATGGGTCAGAAAATCCTTGCTGAAAGTGGCTCCTTCGTTGTACTTGGCCCCATAAGTAAGACTGAAACTATTTTCATCGGCCACATTCCTGGTTTGGATATTGATCGCCGCCCCGGCAAAATCGGCAGGCAGCTCGGGGGCAGGACTCTTATAAATCAAAATGTTGTCGATCAGTCCGCTGGGTATGGCATCAAAGGAGAAGGCCCGTTTGTCGGCCTCGAAACTGGGCGCCGTGGCATTGTTCAGCATCACCGAATTGTATCGCTCCTCCAACCCGCGAACCACCACAAACCGGCCATCGGTAATCGTAATGCCAGGCACCCGGCGCACCACCTCCGCCGCATCCTTGTCCTGGCTCCTGGAGATCTGTTGCGCCGTAATCCCACTGACAATCAAACTGCCCGATTTCAGGGTGTTCATCAGGGCGACTTCGGTGTTGCTCCGTTTCCGGGCCACCACCTTCACCTCCCCCACATCAATGGAGACTGGCAGGAGGTCAATGACCAATTCGGCATCCCCCACCCCGGGAACTTCCACCTTGATAATCTGATTCTCATAGGAAATAAAAGCCACCACCAGGTTGTAACTCCCTTTTGTGACGTCGGCAAGCACAAAATTACCGTCAAAATCGGTGATCGTTCCACGTGTGGTTCCCTGAATCAGCAACTGGGCCCCCACCAGGGTCTCCCCGGTTTTACCGTCCCGCACCGTTCCCCTGATGTTCCCCGCCCGCGCTTCTTTAAGCGCAGACAGGGATACCAGGAGCAAAAAGGAAATAACTACAAAGCGGCTTAACCGCACTTCGTTTGTGGTTGGGTTGAAAATAGATTTCTTATTGTTGTTAACAAAAAATGTGGGAAGGGTATCACGTGAATAAACCTTTTCTGGTTTCGTAAAAAACATCATAACAATTGCTCCTGAAATTCCACCACAAAGGTGAGGGGCCCTTGTTACAAGGTTGTTTCAAAAAAATGACAGTATCATTAAAGTTTGCCTGCCAGAAGGGAGTGGAAGCCAGATGCGGAAAACTGGGGATTCAGTCTTCCATTTTCAGGGGGGTGACGGCCAGGGGTTTGTATATGGGGCCGCGGGGCTGCAGGATGCTTTCGTACAGGATAATCCGGGAGGCCTCTGCCTCCTGGAACTCCTCCTGCTCCACCGAATGGATGATCTCTTTAAACCGCTTCTTCTCGTAGAGGTTTTTAATCCTGGCCAGGGTCAGGTGTGCTTTGAACGCGTGGTTTCCCGGTGCAAATCCCAAAGTTTCCAGCTCACGTTCCAGCAGGTCGGCCAGGCGGGGAGCCCCCTCCCATCCTTCTATACGGGCATATAAAACGGAGGGCACACCCTTAAAGGAAAAATAACCGAGACCCCTGACCATGCCCCTGCCAATGTGACAATCATGGCATGTCCGTCTCATCGCCTCTGTTATGGGAGCCATCATCTCATCAGGAGTATCCCCCAAAAACCTCACAGTCACGTGAAAATTGACCGGCTCTACCCAACTGATATTCTCCCCTCTGAATTGCGCCCTCAAGCTCTCGGTGAACTGCTTCAGTGGGGCTCCCGCTTCCACCGGAATCGCAATAAACGTACGCTTCATTTAGAGTGACCATTGGTTTTTCAATCGGTCAGGAGGAGGATTCCGCAAACACAGACTAAGAAATACCGGCCACCGGGAGGGTATGCTTACAAAAACCAGACGACCCGATGACTAACTGCCCGCCCTTTATGCCTCCCTAAAGCCATCCCCGCTCCACCAGAACCACGATCTCCTCAATAAGAAGATCTTCACCGTAGGGATCGTACTCGTCTTTCAGGTTATTCCGGAACAACCGGGCAATGCCCTGCCAGAATGCGGCCTGAAATCCTCCCCTGAACTCCTTGATGATGTCGTAACCGGTACGGCCCGTCTGCCGGTCAATCAACTTAATCAGCACCCTCCCGTCGCTGATGCTCATTTTCTTGAACTCCTCCTTGTAACGGGCCATCAGTTGGTCTTCCACCTTGCCGATCAGCCTGCGTTTCTCCCTGTCGGTTTTCAGCTTAATGTATTCAGGCTCGTATTGATCAAGCAATTCACTCGCTCTCAGCGCATACGGATACACCTTCTTCACCCGCTGGATTAACCTGTAGTATTGCCTTTCAAACCGGGCATTCCTGAACTCACGCCGCGGATAAACCCACACTTCCCTGATCTCCCGGTGGATCACCGTATCATTCCCAATGACATAACCAACGCCCACGCGGCTCGTATCTGCCACCTGGGCCACCGTTCCGGCCACTCCCAGAACCAGGAAAATCAGTATCAGGATTGGTTTTCTCACATCATCCGTTTGTCATGCAAAGGTAAAACGAAATCGCCTTCGCTTCATTATCCCTCTGCCAAAGTTTGTATCTTTGCCGCTGTCTCAAAAACCAGGCCATGACAGAACCCGTCAAAATACAGGTAAGCTCAGAAACCGGACCTCTGGAGGCGGTTATTCTCCACAGGCCCGGGCCGGAAGTGGAAAACATGACCCCCGCCAATGCGGAAAGAGCCCTTTACAGCGACATCCTCAACCTCTCGGTCGCTTCGGAAGAGTACGAACAGCTCAAGGGTGTCCTGGAGAAGGTCTCCATGACCTTTGAAATCCGCGACCTGCTTACCGGCATTCTGGGACTCCCTGAGGTCAGGGAGAATCTGGTCAGGCGCATCTGTTGCAATGAGGAGATCTGCCAGGCTGCGGAAATCCTGACGGAGCTTCCTGCGGAACAGCTGGCGGGCCAGCTCATCGAGGGGGTGCCACTGGTCAAGGACAACCTCACCCGTTTCCTGAGCCAGGAACGCTATCTCCTCAAGCCCCTCCATAACCTTTTTTTCACCCGCGACATCGCCATGGCGGTCAACGAACAGGTGATGACCGGCAGGATGGCCAACAGGGTCCGCGAACGGGAATCCCTTATCATGGAAGCCATATTCACCCATCATCCCCTCTTCGGCATTGCCCCCTGGAACCCCGTTACCCAGGAATCACCTGCCTCCTCCAAGGGAGTGGCCACCATGGAGGGAGGCGACTTCCTCGTAGCCCGCGAAGACACCTTCGTCATCGGTACCGGCGCCCGCACCTCCACCCAGGGCATCGACTTCTTCCTCCGGAGGATCTGTGAAACCACCCGCGAAACCCGCCATGTCATCGTACAGGAACTCCCCCGCTCCCCGGAATCCTTTATCCACCTCGACATGATCTTCACCTTCCTCGACAGGGATGCCTGCATGGTGTACGAACCCATCGTCTTCGAACTTAACCGGTTCAAAACCATCCATATCGAAACCGCCAACGGGAAGGTCCGTAAAATTGAACATGAACCCAACATCCTGGCGGCCCTCAAAAAGCTGGGCATGGATCTGGAACCCATTGCCTGCGGCGGCAACTCCGATCCCTGGATCCAGGAGAGAGAACAATGGCACAGCGGCGCCAACTTCTTCGCCTTTGCCCCCGGAAAAGTCATCGGCTACGCCCGGAATATCCATACCATGAATGAACTGAACCGCTATGGCTTCGAAATCATCACCGCCAGGGAAGTCATGAAAGGCGTCAAATCTCCCGATGATTACAAAAGATGCGTGGTCACCATCGCCGGCTCTGAACTGGCCCGCGGCGGCGGCGGCGCACGCTGCATGACCCTCCCCGTCAAAAGAACCTCCCAGGTTTAACCTGCAAAAAGAGACCCGGTCGACCCTTCGGAAAAGAGGCTGAAAACACCACACCAGCATGAAGAAACGAACCATGGCGGAACTCAACCGCCTTTCGACAAAGGAATACCTCCACACCCCTAAACTCCCGGTGACCGTCATCCTCGACAATATCCGGAGCTGCCACAACACGGGATCCGTTTTCCGTACGGCCGACGCCCTTATGATCGAAAAAATCTGGCTCTGCGGAATTACCGCCACCCCCCCCGACAAGGAAATCCATAAAACCGCACTCGACGCCGAAAAAGTGGTCGCCTGGGAATATGCCGCACACGCCTCCGATGTGGTCAGCCACCTCCATACCCTCGGATACCGCGTTTACGCCGTCGAACAGGTCGAAAACAGCATTCCCCTCCCCGCATTTCTCCCCCTCCCCGGTGAAAAAATAGCCCTTATCTTCGGAAATGAGGTGAAAGGCGTTCAGCAGGAGGTCGTCGACCTGTGCGATGGGGCCATTGAAATCCCTCAGTTTGGCACCAAACACTCCTTCAATGTGTCGGTAAGCGCCGGAATCGTCCTTTGGGACATCACCCAAAAAATAAGATTCCCCGCCAGCCACTCCCATCCCGCTCCCCGTGAATAAATAAAGGGTCACTCTCAACCTTTAGCACAACGTGAATAAATAAAGGGGCCCTCTCGACCCTCGGCACACCGTGAATAAAAAAGGGCCGCCCCCTCCATGGGGACAGCCCTTTTCCGCAGGAAAACCTGAAAGGGAATTTACTCCACGCCCTTTCTGATGAAGTCTCTGAACTCGTCCGCATCAAAGGTCACCGCCAACTGGTGCTCTGTGCCGTCAGGCTCTATGACCACGTGAAAGGGAATGCTGTTGGTATTGTATTTCCTGATCTGAAGGTCCAGGTTGACTTTTCCCATCGTCCTGAGGGTTTTCCCTTCAGCGTCACTCTTCCACTCCGATTCGGGCAGGGTCGTCCGGTCATCGGTATATAAGGCCACGACCACATACTTTTCAGAAAGCATACGAAGCACCTCAGAATCAGTCCACACCGAATTTTCCATTTTTTTGCAATTGGCACAGGCGTGCCCCTTAAAAACCAGGAAGAGCGGTTTCCCCTGTTCTTTGGCGCAGGCCAGTCCCTGCTCATAATCGAAATACCCGTTCAATCCGTGGGGGAGGTGAAGTTTATCGGCATACTTTGCGGGCCCGCACAAGGGTTGGGGCACGGTCGCACCCGGGGAGGTCATGGTTGCCACAGGAGCTGCCGTCACTGTAGCCGGCGGCAGCAACGCCGAAATCGGCTTCAACGGCGATCCCAAAAGCCCGGTAAATAGATATACCACAAAGGTAAATGCGGCTATAGCCAGAAACAACCGGCCTACCCCCAGATAAGGCAGGTCACTGTCGTGTGAAAATTTGATCTTACCCAGAAAATAGAGCCCCAGCAGGAAGAAAAGAACAATCCAGATGGCCAGGTAAAGATCACGCGACAGGAGGCCAAATCCGTATACCTGATCAATGTTGCTCAGGAACTTCAGTCCGAACGCCAGCAGTATAAAGGCAAAAACCACTTTGACCACGTTCATCCATCCCCCCGACTTGGGAAGTTTGCTCAGCGCCGACGGGAAGATGGCCAGCAGGGTGAACGGGGTGGCAAAGGCGAGCCCGAAAAAGAACATGCCCAGCAGGGGCCGCATACCGCCCCCCTGCACCGCCTCGATGATCAAAGCTCCGATAAAGGGCCCCGTACATGAAAAAGAAACAATCACGGTGGTCAGCGCCATGAAAAATGCCCCCACAATACCCCCCTGATCTGCCTTCGCATCGGTTTTATTGACCAGGCTGCTGGGCAACACAATCTCAAAGAGCCCGAAAAAGGAAAGGGCAAAAATGAAGAAAAGAATGAAAAACAACAGGTTGGGAATCCAGTGCGTGCTCAGCAGGCTTCCCACATTGGGACCGAAAATGCCGAAAGAGAACAGAGCCCCCAGCAGGGTAAAAATGGCCACTATCGACAATCCGAAAAAGAGGGCGCTGCGGATGGCCTTGCCCCGGTTTTCACTGCCCCTCATGAAAAAGGAGACCGTCATGGGAATCATCGGGAAAACACACGGCGTGAGTATGGCCGCCAACCCCGCCAACAATGAAATCAGGATAAACACCCAGAGGCTGTTCCCGCTTCCGCCATCCGCGGCCAGAGGAACCCCCGCCCCTTCTGCGGCAGCCGCCGCTGTTCCGGCCTGACTGAATGTGAATATGAACGGCACTTCAGCCGGCGGCAAACACTGCTCGTCGTCACAACCCATGAATTCCACATATCCTTTGATCTGGGTGACTCCCTCCCCCAACACCACCTTCTGCCTGAAAACCGCGGTATCACTGAAATAACGCAGATTCATCTGAAACGTGGGATCAAAAGTCTCCACAGGTTCCGGGAAAGCCAGCAACGCTCCCTCCCGGGTAAACAGGGTGGTGTCTTCAAACACGAAGGAAGTGGCAATGGGACCCCCCTCAGGGAGGTACGTGTCGTAAAGATGCCATCCCTTTTCCATGACCGCCATGAAAACCAGCTCGGCATTCTGCCCGTCATTCGAACTGCTGAAATTCCACTTGATGGGCTCTATCACCTGGGCACCGGCCCCCAGAGCCAGAAAAAAAGTCAGTACAAATATCAGTCGTCTCATCCTTATCGTTGGGTATAATCGTTTTTACTAGCTAATAACAAACAAACCGCAAAATGTTTCACGGCCTGAACAGATTTCAGACCTGCATGCTTTACGGCATGAGACGGGCAGGAGGGATGCTCAGCAGAAGAGATGGTCAGAGGATGATCTCCTCCTTGCTCTCATCGATAAAGCGGTATTCGGTCAGGGGCAGTGCCGGATTGGCGGTCACCTTCACCCACTTGTAGTATTTCAGGAACCACTTGTTGCGCGGGGAACGCCAACCGTTGGTCAGATAGGCGGCCAGGTAGGGATGGACGCTGACCGTGAGCTTCCGCTTATTGAGGTCCCTGAAGATATACCCGACCTTGCTGTGTATCTCATCGGCTATCAAGAGCGTGGGAACCACTTTCCCGCTCCCCTTGCACACCGGGCACACCTCTGCGGTTTCAATATGTTCCTCAGGCCTGACCCGCTGACGGGTAATCTGCATCAAACAAAACTTACTCAGAGGCAGTATGTTGTGCTTGGTGCGGTCTCCCGCCATGATCTCTTTCATGAATTCATAAACCTTATGCCGGTTGGCCGGCTGGTTCATGTCAATGAAGTCAATCACAATGATCCCTCCCATATCGCGCAAACGCAACTGCCGGGCGATCTCCTCACATGCCGCCAGATTGACATCCAGGGCACTGGCCTCCTGGTCCATGCCGCTCTTGGCCCGGTTCCCGCTGTTCACGTCGATCACATGAAATGCCTCGGTATGCTCAATGATCAGATAGGCCCCGTTCCGGAAGGAAACCGTCTTCCCAAAGGAGGTCTTGATCTGCTTCTCTATCCCGTAATGCTCAAAAACAGGCTGCCGCCCTTTGAACAACTTGACAATCTTCTTTTTGTCAGGATCAATGGACTCCAGGTAGAGGGCAATCTCCTCGGCTACCCCCGGATCGTTAACAATGATGTTGCTGAAATTGGGATGATAAATATCACGCAGCAGGGCCGTGGCACGATCCATCTCCCCAAGCACCAACCCGGGATTGTTCATCCGCCCCAGCTTCACAATCGCCGACTCCCACTTCTCTACCAACCGACGGATCTCCTGGTCGAGCTCCGCCACCTGCTTCTCCTCAGCGGCCGTACGCACAATCACCCCGTACTTCCGGGGCCTGATGCTCTGCACCAGCGTCTTTAACCTGATCTTCTCCTCATTCGACCTGATCTTCTGCGAAACCGATACCTTGTCACTGAAAGGCATCAACACCAGATTACGCCCGGCAATCGAAATCTCCGACGTCAACCGGGGCCCCTTCGTAGAGATGGGCTCCTTGGCAATCTGAACCAGTATCTTCTGGCCTACCTTCAGCTGCTCTCCTATCGAACCCTCCTTGTTGATATCAGGCTCCGACTGTATCCGGGAAATAGAGGTAATTTTGTTCTTCCGCGAGGAAACCAACCGCAGAAACTTGTTCAACGTAGAAAACTGCGGCCCCAGATCCAGATAATGCAAGAAGGCATCCTTCTCATATCCCACATCTATGAACGCAGCATTCAAACTGGGCATGATCTTCTTGACCTTCCCCAGATAAATATCCCCTACGGCAAACTTGGCTCCGCTCTTCTCACGGCCTAATTCAACCAGTCTCTTATTTTCAAGTAAGGCAATAACAATTTCGGATGGAGAGACATCAATAATTAAATCGCTACTCACAACCTGTTATTTATGAAATTTGTAAAAGACGGTCCTCGTGTCGTATAAAAGAGATTAAACCTAAAGTGAATGAATTACTTTAGGTTTAATCTGCTTTACCAAAACTCAGTTCAAACTGCTACTTTTTCTTCTTATGCCTGTTCTTCCGGAGTCTTTTTTTACGCTTGTGCGTAGCCATCTTATGTCTTTTTCTTTTCTTTCCGCTGGGCATAACCTCTTATTTTACCTGGTTCTTAACTTTCGAAACAAACGTTTTTGCCGGTTTGAATGAAGGAATGTTGTGCGACGGAATAATGATGGTCGTATTCTTGCTAATATTCCGGGCAGTCTTCTCAGCTCTCCTCTTCACCACAAAACTTCCAAATCCGCGAAGGTATACGTTCTTACCATCTACCAACGAATCTTTCACAGTTTCCATGAAAGCTTCCACTGCTTTCTGCACAGTTAATTTCTCGATTCCTGTGTTTTTAGAAACTTCATTAACGATATCAGCCTTTGTCATTTCTTAAAATATTTAATTTTCAACAATTTAATAAGTCTAAACCGGTGTGCAAAAATATAAATTATTTAAAAGAAAATATCCTTTGGGAAAAATTTATTTTTGCTTTCCTCTTTTTTTACTGATTGTTACCAAAAAAAATGGCCCATTTTTCAGACATCCTACGTCAATGGTATGAGGTGAACCGGCGTGATCTTCCCTGGAGGGAAACCCGGGATCCTTATCTGATCTGGGTTTCGGAGGTGATTTTGCAGCAGACGCAGGTGAGGCAGGGTCTGCCCTACTATTTCCGTTTTGTGGAACGGTTTCCGGGGGTGAAGGCGTTGGCGGAGGCTCCCGAAGATGAACTCCTGAAGATGTGGGAGGGGTTGGGATATTATTCCCGTGCCCGGAACATGCATGCCGCGGCAAAAAGGGTGGTTAATGAACTGGGAGGGGTCTTTCCCGGGGACTATGAGACCCTTCTGACGCTCAAAGGGACGGGCGATTATACCGCGGCGGCTGTGGCTTCCATTGCTTCCGGGGAAGCCCGGGCCGTGACCGACGGCAATGTCACCCGTGTCCTGGCCCGGTACCATGGGGTGACCCTCCCCGTCGACGCCCGCGAGGGCGCCGCGGAAATCAACCGCCTGGCCTCACTGCTCCTCAATACCGAACACCCCGGCCTCCACAACCAGGCCCTCATGGAATTCGGAGCCCTCTGCTGTACCCCCCGCAACCCCAACTGCCCTATCTGCCCCCTCCTCTCCTCCTGCTTCGCCTACCACCACCATATGACCTCCGCCCTGCCCCTTAAAAAAAGAAAACCTGCCCGTAAACTGCGCTTCTTCCATTTTTACCTCATTGAAGACGGCCTCCACCTGACCATCGAAAAACGAAGCCATAACGACATCTGGAAAAACCTCTACCAGCTCCCCCTCCTCGAAACCGACCACCCTCTCAGCGACACCGAACTCCTGAACAACCCCCTTCTCCTGAGCCTCTGCGGATCGCGCCCCTGCCAGATCACCGGAATCAGCAATACCCGTACCCATGAACTGACCCACCGCCGGATCATCGCCCGCTTCGTCAGAATCCAAACCAGCCCTCTGGTAATCGATGGCCACCGAATGATCATAAACCGGAAAGAAATTCATAAATTTGCATTTCCGGCCCTGATCAGGGATTACCTGGCAGAAGCAGGCCTCACCAGCCGCTGAACTCGGGATGCCGCAATGAAGAATAATTACCTTAATGTGATCTGATATGTCAATCAACAAAGTCATCTTAGTCGGAAACGTCGGGCGTGATCCCGAAATCAGGCATCTCGACTCGGGAGTGGCCGTGGCTACCTTTACCCTGGCCACCTCGGAAACCTATACCGCCAAAAACGGAGAAAGAGTCACCACCACCGAGTGGCATAACATCGTCCTCTGGCGGGGCCTGGCCGAGGTCGCCGAGAAATATGTCAAAAAAGGAAAACAACTCTATATCGAGGGGCGTATCCGCACCCGATCCTATGAGGACAAGGAAGGCCAGAAAAAATACGTCACCGAAATCTTCGGCGACGTGATGAAACTCCTGGGCAGCCGCGATAACCAGGGTGGGGCCCCCGGGGAAACCCCCGCAAAAACCGAATTCAAGCCTCCCGTGGCTGAAGATCCCGACTTCCCCACCGAAGGCGGAGACGACGATTTGCCCTTCTGAATGAAACCCCTCCTTCTGACATTCACTCCGCTGGCTCTCCTGGCCACACCCCCGGACAGCATGGCCCAGGCACCCCTCCCTGCCCTGGAGACCAATGCCCGTTTGCTCACCCATCCGGAATGGACCCTGGGGATTATCCTCCTCCTGCTGGGCCTCTCCACCCTGGTCAGCGCCGCCGCAACCGGGTACGCCATCCTTGCCGGAAGAGAGAAATCAGGAATCCCCGATGCGGTGAAACACCGGAAAATCCGCGATAACCTCAGAAATCCGGGCCAGCTGCGCTCCACCATCGTGGTCCTGAACCTGCTGATCAACGTGATCATCATCATGCTGATCGTCAGGCTGGCGATCCCCACTCTCCTTCCCGGGCTTCCCTCTGCAGGAATGCTCGTGCTCCTGGTCATTCTCATCTCCCTGGTCATTCTTCTTTCCGGGGTAGTCCTCCCTAAAATCATCGGCCACCATTACCCCGTGCAGGTCGCCCGCCTGATGGCCTACCCCCTTGCCCTCATGGGAAAAATCCTTACACCCTTCACTTACCTGTTGCAACGCTCTTCCTACAGCGCTGAACAAAAATCAAGGAAGAACCAGAAGAACATCTCCGTTGACGAAATCTCCCAGGCCCTCGAACTTACCTCCGGAAACGACATCACCGAGGAAAAGGAGATCCTCAGGGGCATCGTCAACTTCGGCAACAAAACCGCCGACGAAATCATGGTCCCCAGGGTCGATGTCGTCTCCATTGACATCAAATCATCCTTCACTACCGTCCTGGAAATCATTAACACCTCAGGCTACTCCCGCATCCCCGTCTACTCCGAATCGTTCGACCAGGTCAGGGGCATCCTCTATATCAAGGATCTTCTCCCCTATACCGAAAAGGGAGAAGAATTCCAGTGGCAGAACCTCCTGAGGCCCCCCTTCTTTGTGCCCGAAACCAAAAAGGTCAAAGACCTTCTCGAAGAATTCCAGAAAAACAAAATCCATATGGCCATCGTAGTCGATGAATATGGCGGCTCATCGGGGATCGTCACCCTCGAAGACGTGCTCGAGGAGATTGTGGGCGACATTGCCGACGAATTCGACGAAGATGAAACTTTTTACACCCGTCTGGGCGACAAAAAATTCCTCTTCGACGGGAAAACCCTTCTGGAGCAATTCTGCGACACCGTGGGCTGCGACAAGGATATTTTTCATGAGGTACGGGGAGAAGCCGATACCCTGGCCGGATTGATCCTTGAAATAAAAGGGGACATTCCCACGTTACATGAAAATATCGAGTACGGCCAATTCCGGTTCACGATAGAATCGGTCACTAACCGGAGGATCCGGCAGATCAGGACCGAATTGTTATAATACGGCATGAAATTCGGAAAAACACAAAAAGGAGGAATAAGTAGCGGAGCCGGGGGGGCAGAGAGCAAAGCCGGGGAAGCAGGTAGCGGAGCCGGGGGGGCAGGGTCCCTCGCGGTGGTGGTTACGGCCCTGGCACTCCTGTTATGGCTGGTTTCCTGCCGCGAACAACCGGTGCCCAAACCCTACGGCTATTTCCGTATCGCCTTTCCGGAAAAAAAATATCTCCCCTCCGCCCCGGGATACCCTTACCGCTTCGAAATCCCCCATTACGCCTCCATGCGCCGCGACAGCAGTCAGGGGGCAGAACCCGGGTGGGCCAATATCCGCATTCCCGGCCATAAGGCGGAAATCCACCTCAGCTACAAACAAGTCCACCACAACCTGGGAACCTATACCGAAGAATCACGCCGCATGGCCTATGACCATACCGTCAAGGCCAGCGCCATCGAGGAGCAGAGTTTCACCCATCCCGCCGCCCGCGTCTTCGGAACCATTTATTATATCAGGGGGAATGCCGCTTCCCCCCTCCAGTTTTACCTGACCGACAGCAGCCGTCATTTCCTGAGGGGCTCCCTTTACATCAGGGCCACTCCCAACATCGACTCCCTGCAACCCGTTATTGCCTTCCTGGAAGCCGATGCCGTCAGGCTGATGGAGACCCTGGAATGGCTACCCTGACTTCCGGAAGCCCTCCTTGCAACGTCGTGACGGATTTTTCGTAAATTACGCTGTAATGCCACTGCTGCAAACCATCATAACTGAAGAATACGCCCTGGGGGTCTGGCTCCTCTCGGAACAGGAAGAGGAATGGCGCCAACTCCTGCAGGCTGCCCGCCCGGGGTTTGCCCTTCCCCCGCATCTGCGCAGTGAAAAACAACGCAGAGAGTTTGCAGCCACCCGGCTGCTGCTTCATGCCCTGCTGGGAGAGATCCCCGACATGGCCTATGCACACACAGGAAAACCCTTCCTGACCGGTGACACACGCCATATCAGCCTTTCCCATTCGGCATCCCTGGCCGCCGCCATCCTCTCCCCTTTCCCGGCAGGCATCGACACCGAAGAAACCACCCGCCACGTCGAATCCATCGCCCCCCGTTTCCTCTCTGATCAAGAACTGGATTGGACCACCCACACCCCCAACCCCCGTAAAGCCCAGATCTTCTGCTGGAGCGCCAAGGAATCCCTATATAAAATGATGGACCAGCCCGGCGCCGACTTCCGCTCACAACTCCATATTCCCCCCACACCCCTGACCATGACGGGAACCACCACCGCGTCCTTCTCCAAAAACCAGTCACAGCATACTGTGCCCCTCCGTTTCCTCTTTTCCGGAAACAATGTGGTCACCTGGTGTGTTTACAACTCCGGGAAGCCAGACTCACCCGGCACCCAGGATAATTCAGGTGATTATGAAAAAAGCTGATCCTCATTTGCTCGTCATATTCGGGGCGTCGGGCGACCTCACCCGGCGGAAGCTGATCCCCGCACTCTACGACCTTTATGTCAAAGAGCTGCTCCCGGCAGGGTTTGCCGTGGTGGGAGCGAGCCGCACCCCTTTCTCCGATGAGGAGTTCCGGGAAAACATGCGCACATTCCTTCCCGGCACAGAAAAAACCGACCTCTTTTCCAAGATGTTGCACTACCTCCCCTTCGATCCCGAAAAAGAAGAGGATTACCATCTTCTGCGAAAGCGGCTGGCCGACCTCGGCCAAGAAAAACAAACGGGAGGCAATCTCATCTTTTACCTGTCGACACCCCCTTCCCTTTACGGGATCATCCCTGCGCGGCTGCATGCTGCAGGGCTTTCCCGCAGTGACCGGGGATTCCGGCGCCTTATCGTTGAAAAACCCTTCGGAACCAGCCTTCACAGCGCCCGCGAGCTCAACGTGAACCTCCTTCACTATTTCGATGAAGAGCAGATTTTCCGCATCGACCATTACCTCGGCAAGGAGACCGTTCA
This sequence comes from Bacteroidales bacterium, assembly GCA_012729335.1. GTDB lineage: Bacteria > Bacteroidota > Bacteroidia > Bacteroidales > Prolixibacteraceae > UBA1413. The sequence continues at coordinate 30,894 of JAAYDJ010000039.1, forward strand.
GAATATGCTGGTCACCCGGTTTTCCAACGGCATCTTCGAGCCCCTTTGGAACCGCAATTTCATTCACCATGTGGAGATCACTTCCGCCGAAACCCTGGGGGTCGAAGGGCGCGGCGGGTATTACGACCAGTCGGGGGCCCTGCGCGACATGATCCAGAACCACCTCCTCCAGCTCACCGGCTTTATCGCCATGGAACCCCCGGCGGTCCTGGGCGCCGACGCCATCCGCAATGAAACCCTTAAGGTATTCCAGGCCCTGCGCCCCCTTCGCGAAGAGGAAACCGCCACCATGGCCGTCAGAGGACAGTACCTCTCCTCCCTCATCAGGGGAGAAAAAATCGCCGGCTACCGCGAAGAAAAAGGCGTGAATCCCTCCTCCCGCACCGAAACCTATGCCGCCCTCAAATTTTACATCGACAACTGGCGCTGGGCGGGAGTCCCCTTTTACCTGCGCACCGGGAAAAAACTGCCCGCACGTGTCACCGAAGCGGTGGTCCACTTCCGGCATGTGCCCCACCACCTCTTCTCAGGCATCCCCGGCTACCAGCCGGTCAGCAACCAGCTGGTGATCCGCATACAGCCCGATGAGGGCATTCTCCTGAAAATGGGAATGAAAGAGCCCGGGGCCGGCTTTCATGTGAAAACCGTCAACATGGATTTTCACTATTCCGACCTGGCAGGAATCACCCTGCCTTCAGCCTATGAAAGGCTCCTGCTCGACTGCATGCAGGGTGACGCCACCCTCTTCTCCCGCGGCGATGCCGTCGAGGAAGCCTGGAAATTCGTGCAGCCCATCCTCGACGCCTGGGAAAACAACCCCCACATTCCGGTGTATGGCTACCCCGCCGGAACCTGGGGCCCCCAGGCCGCCGACGACCTCATGGAGGAAGGCCCCTGGCGCTTCCCCTGTAAAAACCTCACCGACGACGGTACCTATTGCGAACTGTAACCATCAGAACCACCTGTTGCAAACTGTAAACAACGACCTCCTGGTCAATTAAATACCAGCCTACCATGGAAAAAGATGTGGAAGTGAAAATCTACGACACCCCGGCCAAACTCTCCAAAAAGGCAGCCCGCCAGATCGCCGCCATCTCCCAGCAGGAAGGAACCCACCCCCTCCATATCGCCCTTTCGGGAGGATCCACCCCAGCCCTGCTCTATGAGATCCTCGCAGGCAAATTCAGGGACAAAACACACTGGGAAAGACTGCACTTCTGGTGGGGCGATGAACGGTGCGTGGAACCTGACTCGATGGAAAGCAATTTCAGGATGGCCTCAGAACGGATGCTCTCCCAGGTTCCGGTGAATCCCTTACAGATCCACCGCATCAACGGAGAAGCCCCCCCTGAGGAAGAAGCCCTTCGCTACACCCGCGAAATGGCTGCCCTGGTCCCCCACCGTGAGGGATTCCCGGTCTTTGACCTGGTCCTCCTGGGCATGGGCGACGACGGCCATGTGGCCTCCATCTTCCCCGGTGAACTCCACCTCATGAAAAGCAATGCCCCCTGTGCCGTGGCCTCACATCCCATTACCGGCCAGAAAAGAATTACCCTCACCGGAAATTCCATCAACCACGCCCGCAGGATTTTCGTCCTGGTCACCGGTACCGCCAAAAGCCCACGCATCTCCGAAATCATGAACAACAAAAAAGCGGCACAGAAACTGCCCGCTTACTATATCGACCCCATCGACGGCCAGCTCACCTGGTACCTCGACGTGGATGCCGCCGCACTCATCTGACAGAAATGGGCTGTTGAACCGGTTGATCAGTTTTCTTTTCCGCCGGAAGAGATGACATCCCCGCCCTGGCGCACACCAGGCCTGACCGGAAACAGAAAAATCAGGAAAAACACCACGGAAAAGGCCAACTCCCGCAATTCTCCCTCCTTGAGAAGATGATACTGCGAGATAAGGACCGAACTCAGCAACAATACAAGAACATGGTCCCAGGAAGGCAAGGGCACCCCGGTAAGGGTCACCAACCGGTGAAAAAAACCGCTTTTCTTCACCAATAACCTGAGAAAAACCAGGTAAAACACCAGTGCCACCGTCAGCAACTGTGAGAAAATCAACTTATTCACCTTGATGTTCCCAATCATCAGATTATGCAGGTTGGTCTCTTTCTGCAGGTTTTTCTCCATGAAATATCCGGGCGTTTCTATGTTGAAAATGCGTTGTCCCCAACTGATTTCCTCCCCGGCAGCAAAAAAGAAAAGAAACGCCAGGACGCCCCAGGTAACCACGGCCCATCGCTGCCCCGACCGGCGCGACTGCAGGGCACGATATACCGCCACCCCGGAACCACCCAGTAAAAACAGGGTCGTCAGATTCTCCACCAACCCGTCTTCCTTCAGATACTCCAGAAAGGCCTCCTGACCTTTGGGCGCTATAAAAAATCCAATGGTAATAAATACCGCAATCAATACGTACCCCGCCAGATGACTCCACAGCCTGGCCTTATCGTGGGTTTTCATTTTATTCTGCATCAGGCAAAAATAGCAAATTGAGAAAATACTCCAACTCCGGCGGAACATGACTTCCGGGGAAAGCTAATCTGTTCTCTTCCCCCAACGGGGATGACAACTCCCCTCAGAAATGGCGGGGAGGAAATTCACATCTGAAGTCACAACCGGTCTTACACAAACCCGCAAATTTCCGGCATGTACACCCCGGGCAGGCATACCTGAACAAAAGAGCGCTCTATGACTCTTGATACGGCCGGAAAAGGCAACGCCCCGGTCAGAGCGATTTAAACCAATCCTGGAAGAGCTGGCCTACCCATGGCACGGGCTTCATCTCTCCCGAAATGGACCATATCAGGCTCATCAGCCAGAATACGAAAACGATGATCCCTCCGACAGCCCAGATGATCCACCCCAGTACCGGAATCGAATTGAGAATTCCCAGGGCAAAACTGGCCAGATACAGCCCCAGGGTCTGCCTGATATAGTAACTGGCCATCTCTTCCTTCTGGCCCATGTTGATCACCAGCGCAATGATCCATCCGATGGGGGTAAGGTGCGCCACAATCGCTTTTGTCTTGGCATCCATGAATGTAGAATTTAGTTTAATCAAAAATAAGGAAAAATACGCCTTCCCACGTCAATAACATAAAAAAAAAGCTATAGGAAAAAGAGCATGACGCCGGCCACGGTAATCACGGCGCCGGTGATTTCCTTCCAGTTGACGCGCTCCCTGAAAATGAGGACCGCCGGGGGGATGATCAGCACCGGAACAATGGCCATGATGGTGGCGGCGATGCCGGCGCGGGTATGCTGGACGGCCAGCAGGGAGAAGGAGACCCCCAGGAAGGGACCGAAAAGGGAGCCCAGGGAGATGAATCCCATAGCGGGTTTATTTTTTACGGCCCTGACCACCCGGGGCCATCTGCGCATGGCCAGAATGATCAGCAGGAAACCGGCCATGCCGGTAATGACCCTGATTTGCGAGGAGGCAAAGGCATCGTAGCTCCCCATTCCCTTCTTGCTGAGCACCAGCCCCGCCGCCTGTCCCACGGCTCCCCCGAATGCCAGAAGAACCCCCTTCAGGGAGTAGGCCGTGGTGATCTTGCGCAGTGCCATGCCGCTCCCTTTCTCCCGCTTGAGAACCACCAGGGAAATCCCGGTCAGGGTCACGGCCATCCCCAGCCAGTTCATGGGCGAGAGGACCTCCCCAAGCATCAGCCAGCTGATCAGGGCCGTCACCGGTGGCGACAACGACATGATCAGCATGGAAATTCGGGCCCCCACCACCACAAATGCCTGGAAAAGAAGCAAATCACCAATCACAAATCCCACCAGGCCCGACAGGGAAAGCCACAACCACCGTTCGGCACCTGCATCCACGGGCAAAAACATCCCCCGGGTGATCTTCAGATACACCGCATAAATGAAAAAAGCAATCACCAGCCTGATCAGGTTGACCTGCAGAGACCCCACACGCTTACCGGCAGCCTCAAACGAAAGACTGGTCACCGTCCAGAAAAGGGCGGTCAGCAAGGCCGAAATTTCCCCCGTGTAACTCAAAGCACCTCCTCCATGTCACTCAGGTGCAGATCAAGAGCCCTGACCGAAATCTGGATTTCACGCACCGACAAGGCCAGGGAGGCTATCAGCAACAGCAAAGCCACCCCGAAAATCACCTCCGCCCAGGTCTGGTAATCCACATAGATCAGAAACATGCAAAGGACACAGAGCAGAAGGCTGGAGATGCCCAGAATCTGCATCGACCGGGTGAGATTAAGCCGTTTGCGCAGGTTGTTGATCTGCCCGAGCAGAAGGCTGTTGCGATCGCTCTTGAACTGGGCATGAAGGCTCCTGACCACCGAGGCATAAGCCAGAAACCGGTTGGTATAGGCCAGCAGAATCAGCGATATCGCCGAGAAGAGAAGCGCAGGGGTGGTTAGGGTCAGTTCTTCCATGGTCTACGATCTGTTTAAGATTAAAACGTGCCACAAAAAAAGGCTGCCCGGCAAAACGGACAGCCTTTTTTGTACGCCCCCCATCAGGGCAGCAATTCGGCTACCTTGTCACGAAGGGCCTGCTCCCGCAGGTTGCGGGCAATGATGGTTCCGTTCCGGTCAACCAGAAAATTGGCCGGAATCGCATTTACACCGTAAAGAGATGCCGCTTCATTCTGCCAGTATTTCAGGTCGGAAACATGCGGCCAGTCCAGCTTATCGTCTTCGATGGCCTTTAGCCAGCGCTCACGGTCCTGGTCCAGCGAAACACCAAAAACCCCGAAACCCTTGGACTTGTAATCGTTGTAGACCGCCACCACGTTGGGATTCTCCTGCCGGCAGGGTCCGCACCAGGCCGCCCAGAAATCAATCAGGGTATACGCGTTCTTCGCATACACCTCCGACAACTTCACGGGATTCCCCTCAGGGTCATTCTGGGTAAAATCGGGAGCCGTCTGACCAACAGCCACCCTCTTGAGCTTGGCAATCCGCTCCTTCATGTCCACCACTGCCGGAACCACCGACAACTTGGGATCCAATCCGTTCACCAGGGAGTCCAGAGCCTCTACCTCCATGCTCTGCTGCACCTGCGTCAGGAAAAGAGGCGTCACCCACGACGACTTGTTGTTCTTCACAAAACCAACCAGCTTCTGCTCCTGGCCGTCAAAAATGGCTTTCACCTCTTCCATCAACCGGGAAGCATTCACGGTGTCGCCCGACTGCAAGGCCTGCTGGTACTCCTGGTATTTGGCCATACCAGCCTTGTTGTCCTGGTCCAGCTCCTCCCTGATCACCTGGTACTCGTCATTCACAGGCGAACCACTCACCTTGATGAACCGCAGCGAATCCACACTCCCGGTGACTTTCATCACCACATTCTCCACAAAAAGTATCCCCTTCTGGTTGGATCCTTCCACCGAAAGATAATACATGTCAGGAAATTCCACCTTTCCCTTCAAAACAGCTACCCCATCAACCACCTCCGCAGTGTCGACCGGTACAAAATTGCCATCCCTGCGCTGCTCCAGAAATACCTTCCCGCTGGCTCCGTTCAAAGCCACTTCCACCTGATACCCTTCAGGTTTCGTACATCCGAATAACACCCCCAGTAAGGCTGCGAATAACATTAATTTCTTCATGCTTAGTGTTCTGTTTATGAATATGAATAAGAACACAAAAGTATAAAAAAAAAATTCTCCCTGCGGAATGTGAAATTTTTCCTTATTGTATAATGACAATAACTAAAACTGACTACCTTTAACATGACTAAATTCAACAAAACTGTCCATGCTCTTACGAAACATTTCTGTCGACTGTGTGATCTTTGGTTTTGACGGTGAAAAACTAAATGTTCTGCTGTGGCAGGCCGATCCGAGACTCCTGATGCAAACCCTCAGGGAAAATGAAGACTACGAACAGGTACGGGTATTATATGAGACCCATCCCAGTCTGCAAACCGAGTCCACCTGGGGATTGATTGGTGCGCATGCCCCCGATGAGTCGGATCTGGACGCCTTCGCCCAGGAGATCACCACCGGCAGCACCGGACTCACCAACGTCTATCTGAAGCAGTTCCGCACGTTCGGCAACAGCAGGAGGGTGCCCTATTACAGGGTCATCACTGTAGGATACTATGCCCTGATAAATCCCAGGTACCATAACATCCAGAAATCCTCACTGACGCGTAAGATGCAATGGTTTCACATCAACAGGCTCCCTTCCCTCTGTTTCGACCATGAGGAGATTATCAGGGCAGCCCTGGACCATCTGCGCGAGAATGTCCAGTACCACCCCGTCGGATTTCATCTCCTGCCTGAAAAGTTCACCCTGACCGAGCTTCAGACCATGTACGAAGTGATTCTCGGGGAGAAATTGGATATCCGCAACTTCAGGAAGAAAATCCAGAAAATGGATTTCCTCCTGGAAACTGGAGAAAAACAGGAGAATGTACCCCACCGCGCGGCCCGTCTTTACCGTTTCGACCGCGAAAACTACGACCGGCTGCTGACCGAGGGACTTACCTTCAGAATTTGAACCGGTATTAAACCTTTAAGCCCTCTTTCTGTCTTAGTCTGAAACAGCGTATGCAGAATTCCGACCAGGAATTAACGGTCAGGCTCCGTTCTGAAAAGGAACGCCACGCTGCCTTTCAGGAACTGGTGACCCGGTATCAGGAGAGGCTCTACTGGCATATCCGCAAAATCGTCCTGCACCATGACGATGCCGATGACGTCCTGCAGAACACCTTTCTGAAAGTTTGGAAAAACCTGGGCCAGTTCAGGGAGGAGTCCTCCCTGTTCACCTGGCTTTACCGTATCGCCACCAACGAGTCCATTACTTTTATCAACGCCCGCAAGCGCCACACCCTGGTCTCCATGGACGACATGAGCGATACCCTGAAGAACAGGCTCGAAGCCGACGACTATTATGAGGGAACCGCCATACAGAAAAAACTTCAGCAGGCCATCCTCACCCTCCCCGAAAAGCAACGCCTGGTCTTCAACATGCGCTATTTCGATGAAGTGCCTTACCAGCAGATGTCTGAAATCCTCGACACCTCCGTGGGGGCGCTTAAAGCTTCCTACCACCACGCCGCCAGAAAGGTGGAAGATTTTCTGACCGGTACCGATTAATCACTGAAATTAAACTTTTTCGATCCCAAAAAGTCAATGGATAGTATGAAGAACATGGAATTCACAGATGACCATTCCGGAAGCAGGGAAACCAGGGAGATCCCCGGAGCCCCCAGGGAGCTTCCCTTCAGGGTTCCGCGTCACTATTTTGACGACTTCCCGGCCAGGATGCAGGCCGCCCTGGAACGGGAGACTGCAACTGAACCCGCCAAAAAATTGCGGCTGGCCGACTATCTTAAACCGGTCATCGGACTGGCCGCCGCATTCGCAGCCGTCTTCCTGATCGTATACTGGCCCACCAGGCTCATCACCAAGGATCAGCCCCTGGCTACCCACAACACCCATACCGATGAGGAAAAAATCATCAACCTGGTCGAACATGTCGACGACCATACCTTCCTCAATCTGCTCGAAGGCAACGCCAAAAACGAATCCCCCGACGACGAACTCCTGGAAACCTACCTGGCCGCCAATTACAGCGACCTGGAAATCTTCATGGAAATCAACGAAAAACAACAAAAGCAACCCAAATGAACAAGGTAGTTACCACCCTTCTGACCCTGTTTCTCCTTCTCTCCATGGCCAGCACCGCCCAGAAAGAGGGAGGACCCGACTTTGAGAAGTTCAAAAGCCAGAAGATCGCCTTCCTGACCGAAAAAATGAACCTTACTCCCAGGGAAGCCCAGGAGTTCTGGCCGGTTTACAACCAGTTCGAAAAAGAAAGAATGGAACTCCAGTTCAAACGCAGGGAACTGGAAATGAAAACCAGGGATGAAAACGCCACCCTCTCCGACCAGGAGGTCATCAGCATCACCAGGGAGATTGCCGCTTCCTTCAGGAAAGAGGCCGAAAACGCCGGCCAATACAATGAGAAATTCCTGAAGATTCTTCCGCCCCAGAAGGTGCTCCTGTTATACCGTGCTGAGAACCAGTTCAGGGTACACATGTTCGACCAGTACCGCCGTAGAAGGGAATAATAAAGGCTCCTTCGGGGCTGTGGCCGGTGTGGCCATGACCGGTACTGCTCCTGTCTGATCACCCCCGCGAACGATACGCACACACCTGCAGGCCCCGGTTTAAACGCTGAGAATTAAACGCGCCGGAAATCCATTACCAGGCCAGATTCAGATCACGAACCGGCCGTTTTCCAGAAAGGCAATGGTTTCATTGATCCCCTCATACATCAGGGTATCCTCCTTCACAAAGGCCACGCGGGTCCTGTATTGGGCCATGAAGTCCTCCAATACGGGCGATGTATGCAGGGGCCGGCGGAATTCCGCGGCCTGGGCCGCATTGTAGAGCTCAATGGCCAGAATCTTCAGCACATTTCCTGCTACCTTCAGCGCCTTGGTGGCGGCATTGGCCCCCATGCTCACATGGTCCTCCTGCTCGTTCGAAGAGGGAATGGAATCGACCGATGCCGGCGTACACAGCTGTTTGTTCTGGCTCACGATGGAGGCCGCCGCATACTGCGGTATCATAAATCCCGAATTCAGCCCCGGATTGGCCACCAGAAATTCGGGCAACCCCCGCTCCCCGGAAATCAACCGGTAGGTGCGTCGCTCCGAAATACTGCCCAGCTCCGACAGGGCAATAGCCAGAAAATCAAGGCTCAGGGCCAGCGGCTCCCCATGAAAATTCCCCCCCGACACGATCTTGTCCTCATCGGGAAAAACCGTGGGATTGTCGGTCACCGAGTTGATTTCCACCTCGACCACCCCAGAAACATACCTGACGGCATCTTTGACAGCGCCGTGTACCTGGGGGATGCACCTGAAAGAGTAAGGATCCTGAATATGTTTCTTGGGGCGGGCCATGATCTCACTGCCCGTAAGCAAATACCTGAAATTGGAGGCGGTCTGGGCCTGCCCGGGATGCGGCCTGATCAGCTGTATATTCTCCAGAAAAGGCTCGATCAGCCCGTCAAAGGCATCGAGCGACAGGGCCCCGATGATGTCAGAGAGTTTGATCAGCCGGAAGGCCTTCAACAGGGTATAAACGGCGTGGGCGCTCATGAACTGGGTGCCATTGAGCAAGGCCAGCCCTTCCTTGGCCTCCAGCTGGAGCGGTTCCCATTCCAGTTCCGCCAGCACTTCACAGGCATGCCGCTTCACCCCCTGGTAGTATACCTCGCCACGCCCCAGCAACGGCAAAAAGAGCATGGCCAACGGCGCCAGGTCTCCGCTGGCTCCCAGCGATCCCTGCTCGCATACCACCGGAATGATGCCGTGGTTGAACAGATCAAGAATCATCTGCACCGTGCGCAACTGTACGGCCGAATTCCCACGGGCCAGGGCATGCGCTTTCAACAACAGCATCAACCGTACCACCTCATGGGGAACCTCCGGCCCTACATTGCAGGCATGCGACAACACCAGGTTCTCCTGCAGCTTACTCAGGTCACTCTTCGACACCGTGATGTCACACAACGCCCCGAAACCCGTCGTTATCCCGTAGAGAGGCCCATCCGCCTCCCTGATCTTCCGGTCAAGATAGGCCTTGCTCTTCTTTATCAGCGCTACGGATTCGGCTGACAACTCCAGCCGGCTGTTCCGCGAAAATATCTCTTCGATCACCTCAAAAGTGAGGGGAGCAGGAGAAATCTGATGTACCATTTGCTTCATCACACCGCTTTTGGGCTAAAGCTCGCTATTAATTCCCGCTCCGCCTACGATTTTTATCAGTTCTTCGGGGGTAACCAGTGTCTGGTCACCCGTGACCATGTTTTTCAGGGTGACCTTTCCCTCAGCCATCTCCGATTCCCCGGCCAGGGCTACCCACGGAATCCCCTTCCGGTGGGCATAATTCAACTGCTTTTTCATCTTGTCATGGTCGGGGTAGATCTCTGCCCTGAGGCCGCTTTGCCGGGCCCGGGCCAGCACCGGAAGGATATACGCCTCCTCGCGGGGTCCGAAATTGACAAAAAAGAGCTGGGTGGTTTCCCCGGTGTGGGGGGGAAAGAGATCGAGCCGGGTGAGGACGTCGTAGATGCGTTCGGCCCCGAAGGAGACACCCACCCCTGAAACCCCGGGCATGCCGAAGATTCCGGCAAGGTCGTCGTAACGGCCGCCACCGCATATGCTCCCAATCTGCTCATCGAGCGACTTCACCTCAAAAATGGCCCCCGTATAATAGTGGAGCCCCCGGGCCAGTGTCAGATCCAGTTCCGTAGCCGTCTGCAACCCGAATCCCTCCAGATAACCGAAAAGGGTCTCCAGTTCGGCGATCCCCTTCATTCCGGCCGGGGAATCAGCCAGTATTTCCCTGAGCTGTAACAACTTGGACCCGGTATCGCCGCTGAGCATCAGCAACGGCTCAAGCCGCGCCAGAGCCTCCACGGGAATTCCCTTTTCCGCCAGCTCCTCCCTGACCTTCTCCAACCCGATCTTTTCCATCTTATCAATGGCTACCGTGATGTCGGTGATCCGCTGCGGCTGGCCGATCACCTCCGCAATGCCCGCCAGCACCTTCCGGTTGTTGATCTTCACCACCGTGCGAAGCCCCAGCCGCCTAAAAACCTCATCGATGATGCCGACCAGCTCGGCTTCATTCAAAAGGCTGTCGCTGCCGATCATGTCGCAGTCGCACTGGTAAAACTCCCGGTATCGCCCCTTCTGGGGCCGGTCGGCACGCCATACCGGCTGTATCTGGTACCTCCTGAAAGGAAATACCAGATCATTGCGGTGCTGCACAATGAACCGGGCAAAGGGAACCGTCAGATCGTAACGCAAACCCTTGTCGGCTACCGACCTGACCACCGCCGCCGAATCACGCGTGGCCAGCTGATCTCCGGGAACCCCCGCCAGAAAATCACCCGAATTGAGGATCCTGAAAAGTAGCTTATCCCCCTCGTCACCGTACTTCCCCAGCAATGTGGAGAGGTTCTCCATGGCCGGCGTCTCCACCTGCTGGAATCCATAACGATGAAAAACTTCCCTGATCGTGTCGAAAATATAATTCCTCCGGGCGGTTTCCGCAGGCAGAAAATCACGCGTCCCCTTGGGGATGGATGGTGTCTGTGCCATATTCTTTTTACCTCCTGTGTTATGGTCGACAAAAGTACAACTTTCCCGGAAGTTTGAACCCTCACTTCATGAAGGAGTCCCGAAACCCACCCCGATCTTTTCCATAAATGGTTCCACCCTGAGGTTTACCCCGGAATTTTTACCATTTTCGCACTGCCGGAACCAGCAGACTTGCATTGACCGGGGAAACGACGGTTTTATATTCAAAAAAGAGGAGAACGGATGGAATCAACGAAAAAACAGGGCCGGTACAGCCGGATCTGCGATCAACTGCGGGCGTTGCTCAAGAAGAGCCCCGACGCCGATGCGCGGATGGCCACCATTGCCGCAGTGCTGCACCATAAACTCGACTATTTTTTCTGGACAGGTTTTTACATGCTGCGGGAGGGAGAGCTGGTGGTCAGGTGCTACCAGGGACCGGTGGCCTGCCAGGTTCTGGAAAAAGGCAGGGGTGTTTGCTGGGCAGCCATTGAGAGGGGAGAAACCATCGTTGTGGAGGATGTCCACCTCTTCCCCGGGCATATCGCCTGCGACTCCCGCAGCAACTCCGAAATCGTGGTGCCCGTGCGTGATGCCCGTGGCGTCATCACCGGGGTGCTCGACATAGACAGCAGGGACAAAGGGGCCTTTGACCAGGAAGATGCAGAAGGACTGGAAAAAATCATCGCCCTGCTTGCCCTTTCTCCCGAAATGTTGTAACCGGGTGGAAAACTGATAATGGCCAGGTCCTCAGGATTCCCTGACCGCCCCCATCCCTCTTACCAGCGGCTTGAACTTCAGTGACGGACTGGGGAGGAGTTCACCCAGCCCCAGCGTGGACCAAAGCCCGTCGACGCGGGCAATGGTGGCATCGTCCATGGTGACGATATTGGGCCACTCCCTGCCAAAATGATCATGTTCCGCGGTCTTGATGGTGGCGTCGGCCACCACGACTTTCGGGCCTCCTGAAACCGGAACCACCACGATGTCGCGGTGGGGTTCCAGGTTGCCGCCCAGGAGCCACACCAGGGTGAAGAGGTCATCAAGCGGGGCTCCCCGGTCAAAAAGCAGGACGACCCTGAAAGCGGCCGTTTCAGGCACTGCTGCAAGCATACCGGTGAGCTTTCCCCGGGAATAGCCGGGCTGCTTGTCCACCGCCAGCAACAAAACCGGCAATGGTTCTCCTCCAGAATTAAGGGCACTCCCCGGGAGCGTAGCCGCATCGGCCACCCCCTCCACCGCCCGGAAAACCGCCGGATCCACATCCCTGATGGTCTCTGCTGACACCGGCTGCCCCCTTGGAGGCTCTTCGCCGGCATCAGGCCTCTCGCCCGGCAGGGGGGCCGTCAAATCAATGCCCACCTTGGAACCATAAGCCCATACCTGCGAGGAGTGGTCCAGAACATCAAGTGGCCCTCTGGAAAAATAGAGCGAATGGTCAGGGTCAAACCAGCGGAGAAAGGCATCCACCATACGGGGGTGATCCTGCAGGCCACCATCGCTGTCGGCCACCACCAGAATCTTGTTGAACATCATCTGTCCTGCCCCCCACAGGGAATTCATCACCTTCACGGCCTGTCCGGGATAACGCTTTTGGATGGTTACCAGTGAGAGGTTATGGGCCACACCGGCAAAGGGGAGCTCCATATCATCCAGCTCGGGGATCATCGTCAGCCTGATGGGGGCGGTGAAGATCCGCCCGGTAGCCTTGCCAATCCAGGCATCCTCCATGGGGGGCACCCCCACGATGGTGGCCGGATAGACTGCATCGCGGCGATGGGTGATGCAGGTGACATGAAAACGGGGATAGAAATCGGCCAGGGAGTAAAAACCGGTATGGTCACCGAAGGGCCCTTCCCAAACCAGCTCTTCCGCCGGATCCACATACCCTTCGATCACAAAATCGGCATCTTCGGGGATCCACAGTTCATTGGTAAGGCTCTTGACGAGCCTGACCTGTTTTTTACGGAGAAAGCCCGCCAGAAGATACTCGTCCATATTTTCGGGCATGGGGGCCGTAGCCGCATAGATATAGGCGGGGTCGCCCCCGAGGGTCACCGTCACGGGCATCCTGCGGCCCAGGGTTTTGTATTTCTCGAAATGGCGGGCGCCGGTTTTATGGCGGTGCCAGTGCATGCCCGTCATGGCCGGCCCAAAGAGCTGCATGCGGTACATGCCGGCGTTGGGAGCCCCGGTTTCGGGATCCAGGGTATGCACCGCCGGCAGCGTGATGAACCGTCCTCCGTCGGCAGGCCAGCATTGCAACACCGGCAACCTCCCCAGATCGGGAGTTTCCATGACCACCTCCTGGCAGCGCCCCCGTCCCCTGACCCTCCGGGGCATCCATGAGGCTACATCCCTGAGCCGCGGCAACATCGCCAGTTTCTCCCACCACCCCGCTTTCGGCGCGGCCAGCTCCCTGAAAAGAGAACCGATCTCCCCGCCGATCTCATCGAGGGAACCCCGCCCGAAGGCCAGCGCCATCCGCCGCTCCGACCCCAGGGCATTGATGAGAAGCGGAAAAGAACTCCCCGTTTGTTCAAATAAAAGGGCCTTCCCGCCCCCGGGAAGCTTCGACATGCGGTCGGTAATCTCGGTGATCTCCAGCACCGGATCAGCAAACCCGGAAATCCTGACCAGTTCCCCCTCCCTTTCAAGCCGCTCCACAAACGCACTCAATCCATTATATGCCATGTTCCGTATCGGTTACCCAAGTGCAAAGTAGATAAAAAAAGGCTGACAAATGCCAGCCTTCTGCAATATTTCAGGGCGTTCCCTTTATTCCTTTTCTTCAGCGGGTGCCTCAGCTGCCGGTTCTTCGGCCGGTTTCTCCTCAGCCTTGGGGGCGGCAGGTGCTTCTTCCTTCGGAGCCGCGGGAGCTTGCTTTTTCGAGCGGGAAGTTTCGGCTACAGGAGCGGCCTCTTCGCTCTTTTTCCCACCACGGCGCGACCGTTTCTTCCGGCCTTTGCTGCTCTCCTCTTTGGCGGCCAGCATGGCTTCGTTGAAATCCACCAGCTCCATCATGCACATCTCGGCATTGTCACCCAAACGGTTACCCGTGCGTAAAATGCGGGTGTACCCTCCCGGGCGGTCGGCTACCTTGCCCGACACTTCACGGAAAAGCTCGGTGACCGCCTCCTTGTTCTGAAGATAGCTGAAAACGATACGGCGGGCATGGGTGGTGTCGTCCTTCGACTTGGTGATCAACGGCTCCACATAAATCTTAAGCGCTTTGGCCTTGGCCGTGGTCGTGGTGATCCTCTTGTGCAGAATCAGTGAGGAGGCCATATTCGAAAGCATCGCCTGGCGGTGAGCGCTCTTCCTGCCCAAATGATTGAATTTCTTATTGTGTCTCATTACTCTTTAATCCTTGTCTAATTTATACTTAGCAATATCCATCCCGAAATTGAGGCCCATTCCCAGCAGCAGGTCATCGAGCTCGGTCAGCGACTTCTTCCCGAAGTTGCGGAATTTCAACAGATCGGTTCTGTTGTACTGCACCAGTTCCCCGAGGGTTTCGACATCGGCAGCCTTCAGACAGTTGAGGGCCCTCACCGACAGATCCAGATCGACCAGTTTGGTCTTCAGCAGCTGACGCATATGAAGCACCTCTTCGTCAAACTCCTCGTTGGCAAACTTCTCATCCGAGTCGATGGTGATCTTCTCGTCAGAGAACAGCAGGAAATGATAAATGAGGATTTTGGCAGCTTCCTTGAGGGCATCCTTGGGCTGGACAGAGCCATCGGTGGAGATCTCCAGGACCAGCTTCTCGTAGTCGGTTTTCTGCTCGACACGGTAATTCTCCACGGTGTATTTCACCTTGGTGATCGGCGTGTAAATCGAGTCGATCGGAATCACCCCGAATTCCGCCTCTGCCGGCTTGTTCTCGGCAGCGGGGATGTAACCACGCCCTTTGCTGATGGTCATCTCCAGGTGAAGCTTGACATCAGGTTCCATCCGGCAAATGACCAGCTTGGGATTCAGAATCCTGAAACCGGTCATGAACTTGTTGATGTCGCCTGCCGTAAACTCCTCCTGGCCTCCGATGGTGATGTTCACCTTTTCAGATTCCACATCTTCACCCTCTTTCTTGAACCGGATTTGTTTCAGGTTGAGAATGATCTCGGTCACATCCTCAATCACTCCCTTGATGGTGGAAAACTCATGATCCACCCCATCGAGCTTGATGGTGGTGATGGCATATCCTTCAAGGGAAGAGAGGAGGATCCTCCTCAGGGCATTACCAATCGTAATGCCATACCCGGGCTCCAGGGGACGGAATTCAAACTTTCCGTACCGCTCGCCGGATTCAATCATGATAACCTTGTCAGGCTTTTGGAACGCTAATATTGCCATAATTACCTCACGTAATAAAATTATTTGGAATACAACTCGACGATGAGCTGTTCTTTGATATTCTCCGGAATTTCATCCCTTTCAGGGCGGCTGATGAACTTTCCGGCCATCTGGGTTTCGTCCCATTCCAGCCATCCGTAACGGGAATGTCTGCGGGATGCCAGCGATTCGTTGATGATCTCCAGGGATTTCGATTTTTCACGCACCCCCACCAAATCACCCGGTTTAAGCAGGAAGGAGGGAATATTGACCACCTCGCCGTTGACCATGACATGACGGTGACTCACCAGCTGGCGGGCACCTGCACGCGATTTGGCCAATCCCAGGCGGAAAATCACATTGTCAAGCCGCGACTCCAGCAACTGCAGCAACACATCACCAGTCTTCCCGGTTGAAGCGGCGGCTTTCTGGAAGAGCCCCCGGAACTGACGCTCCAGCAACCCATAGGTATATTTGGCCTTCTGCTTCTCCTTCAGCTGTAAGCCATACTCCGATTTCTTTCTCCTCTTGGCATTCAGCCCGTGCATCCCCGGAGGGTAGTTCTTGTGTTCAAAAGCCTTGTCAGGCCCGAAAATGGGCTCGCCGAATTTACGCGCAATCCTTGATTTTGCTGCTCTGTATCTTGCCATTACCTGTTGTTTTTAAAATTAGACACGTCTTCTTTTGGGAGGCCTGCATCCATTGTGGGGAAGCGGGGTTACGTCCACAATCTCCGTCACCTGGATTCCGATGGTGGAAATCGCCCTGATGGCCGACTCCCGGCCATTCCCCGGTCCCTTCACATAAGCCTTCACCTTCCGCAGTCCCAGGTCAAACGCCGTCTTGGCACATTCCTCGGCAGCCACCTGCGCAGCATAGGGCGTGTTCTTCTTCGAACCCCTGAATCCCTTTTTCCCGGCCGACGACCAGCTGATCACCTCCCCGTTCATATTGGTCAGCGTCACAATGATATTGTTGAAAGAAGAGTGTACATGGGCCATGCCGTTGGGTTCCACCACAACTACCCTTTTCTTGCTTGTTCCAGTCTTTTTTGCCATATCCGAATTACTTATTTAGTGGCTTTTTTCTTGTTCGCAACCGTTTTCTTCTTTCCCTTCCGGGTACGTGCATTGTTCTTGGTCGACTGCCCGCGCACAGGTAAACCAATGCGGTGACGGATGCCCCGGTAACAACCGATATCCATCAGCCGCTTGATATTCAGCTGTACCTCGGAACGAAGCTCGCCCTCTACCTTGTACCCTTCGGTAATCACCTGGCGGACATTTCCGAACTGCTCATCGTTCCACTCGCTTACCTTCAGGTTCTTGTCCACCCCGGCTTTGGCCAGAATGGCATTGGAAGCACTGCGGCCTATACCATAAATGTAGGTAAGGGCAATCTCTCCCCGCTTATTATCTGGAATATCAACACCTACTAAACGTGCCATAATCTCTTTGTTGTTTTTTTATTATTATCCTTGACGTTGTTTAAACTTGGGGTTCTTTTTGTTTATCACATACAGGCGCCCTTTCCTGCGTACAATCTTGCAGTCTGCACTGCGTTTCTTTATGGAAGTCCTCGTTTTCATTATGCAAATCTCTTTAATTTTTATATCTGAAAGTTATTCTCCCTTTGGTCAGGTCGTAGGGTGACATCTCTACCTTGACTTTGTCGCCGGGAAGAATCTTGATGTAGTGCATCCGCATCTTCCCGGAGATATGTGCAGTTATGACATGCCCGTTCTCCAGTTCTACCCTGAACATCGCATTCGATAAAGCTTCGATTATCGTACCGTCTTGTTCTATGGATGGCGTTTTTGCCATAAATGATTTCCTGTTTTTAAATGGTCAAGTAATTGGTCATATCGCTCCTGCCCTTCTGCCGGGAGAATCCGGCCCCGATCAGTACATCGATGCTCCGCCGCCTGTACGTCCCTTGATACGGCCCGATTTCATCAGACCGTCGTAGTGACGCATAAGCAGATGGCTTTCAATCTGCTGCAGGGTATCGAGAATAACTCCTACCAGAATCAACAGCGAGGTTCCACCGTAAAAATAGGCAAACTGCGTGTTGATCCCGATAATCATGGCAAATGCAGGAAGGATGGTGACGATCCCCAGGAAAATGGAACCGGGAAGGGTGATTCTGGACATGATCGTGTCGAGAAATTCGACCGTTTTCTTGCCGGGTTTCACACCGGGGATAAAACCACCATTCTTCTTCATATCCTCAGCCATCTGCACCGGGTTGACGGTGACGGCCGTGTAGAAATAGGTAAACGCAATCACGAGGAGGAACTGGATGAAATTGTACCAGAATCCTGTGGGATTGGAAAAGGCCGAGGCGAACTTGCCCAGGCTTTCAGAACTGGCAAAACCTGCCAGGGTGATGGGCACAAACATAATGGCCTGGGCGAAAATGATGGGCATCACTCCCGCGGCATTCACCTTCAGGGGAATATACTGCCTGACGCCGCCATACTGTTTGTTGCCGACAATCCGTTTGGCATACTGCACCGGAATCCTGCGGGTTCCCTGCACCAGCAGGATCGTCCCCACAAAGACGAAGAACAGCAGCACAAACTCAACCAGGAACATGACCAGTCCGCCCCCCTGCTGGCTGATGCGCGCGGCAAATTCACCGAAGATCGCAAAAGGCAGACGGGCAATGATGCCGATCATGATGATCAAAGAGATTCCGTTTCCGATACCCTTGTCGGTGATCCGCTCGCCAAGCCACATGACGAACATGGAGCCCGCGGTCAGGATGATGGTGGAACTCAGCGTGAAGAGTGTTCCGCCGCCGCCGGCAAAAGCCGTGTCGGGTAACTGGTAGCGCAGGTTGGCCAGATAAGCCGGTGCCTGAAACAACAGGATGGCCACGGTCAGATACCTGGTGATCTGGTTGATCTTGCGGCGCCCCGACTCCCCTTCCTTCTGCATCCTCTGGAAGTAGGGAACGGCAATACCCAACAACTGGATCACAATCGAAGCCGAGATGTATGGCATGATCCCCAGCGCGAAAATCGACGCATTGGAGAAGGCCCCTCCCGAAAACATGTCCAGCAGCCCCAGCAACCCGTCCTGGGTCTGATTCTGAAGAGCTACCAGCTGTGCCGGGTCAATCCCCGGCAGGGAAACATAAGACCCTAAACGGTAAATCAGCAGGAAGAAGAGGGTAATGCCCAACCTCGACCGCAGATCCTCAATCTTATAGATATTCTTTAAAGTTTCTATAAATCGTTTCATTACCGCTTAGAGTATTTCAGTTGTTCCTTCCATTTTCTCTATCGCTTCTTTGGCGCTTTTCGAAAAAGCATGGGCTTTCACGGTGAGCTTGGCGCTCAGCGTGCCGTTGCCCAGAACCTTCACCTTGTCGTTCTTGGAAATGACACCGGCCCCGATCAGGGTTTCAATGTCGATCACGCCGGAAGTGAGCCTTTCGGAAAGCTGCTGCAGCACCTCGATATTGATGGCCTTGTATTCGATCCGGTTGCGGTTCTTAAATCCCGATTTGGGAACCACGCGCTGAAGGGGCATCTGACCTCCTTCAAATCCGATTTTCCGGGAGTACCCCGACCGGGATTTGGCCCCTTTGTGACCACGTGCGGAAGTCCCGCCCCATCCTGAGCCCTGGCCTCTGCCCACTCTTTTATTGACTGCGGTGGATCCTTCTGCCGGTTTTATCTTGCTTAAATCCATAGTAGTAATGTTTTCCAGATTATTTTACTTCCTCAACAGTCAGCAAATGTCTCAGTTTTGCGACCATGCCCATGATTTCGGGCGAATCGTTATGCTCCACGGTCTGCTGCCTTCTGCGCAGTCCGAGCGACGCCAGGATAGCCTTCTGATGTTTGGTGGTGCCAATGGCGCTCCTGACCTGGGTGATTCTAATCTTTGCCATAACTGTTTTATCCTTTAAATACTTTTTCCATGGTAACACCGCGCTGCTGGGCGACGGCATAGGCGTCTCTCAGTTCCGTCAGGGCAGCCATTGTGGCCTTCACCAGGTTGTGCGGGTTGGAAGATCCCTGCGACTTGGCCAGAATGTCGCGGATGCCCACGCTTTCCAGCACGGCGCGCATAGCACCCCCGGCCTTCACTCCGGTCCCGGAACGGGCAGGGCGCAGCAGCACCTTGGCACCGCCAAACTTGGCCTCCTGCTCGTGGGGTATCGTCCCCTTGATCACCGGCACCTTCACCAGATTCTTCTTGGCCGCATCCACTCCCTTGGCAATGGCCGCCGTCACTTCACTGGCTTTACCCAGGCCCCAGCCGACGACCCCGTTCTCATTCCCGACCACCACAATGGCCGAAAAACTGAAGGTACGCCCCCCTTTGGTCACCTTGGTCACACGGTTGATCGCCACCAACCTGTCTTTCAGCTCCAGATCGCTTGTCTTGATATTTCTGATATTCACTGCCATAGTCGTTAGAATTTAAGGCCACCTTCACGGGCAGCATCGGCCAATTGTTTTACTCTACCATGATACAGATACCCGCCGCGGTCAAACACCACCTCGGTGATGCCGGCGGCCAGGGCCTTCTCGGCAACCAATTTGCCGACCATCCCTGCTTTCTCGGTCTTATTTCCGGCTGCCCCGGCAATCTCCTTCGCCAGGGAGGACACCGCCATGAGGGTTACCCCCTGGACATCGTCAATCAGCTGGACCCCGATCTGCTTGTTGCTGCGGAACACACTCATCCGCGGCCGGTCGGCACTGCCCGACACAATCTTCCGGATGCGTTTCCTGATCCTGTAACGTCTTTCTATCTTCGTCAGAGACATAATTCTTCAGATTTTACTATTTAACACCAGCGGCTTTTCCAGCCTTGCGTCTGAGCTGCTCGCCCACAAACTTAATACCCTTGCCCTTGTAAGGTTCAGGCTCACGGAACGACCTGATCTTGGCGGCCACCTGGCCGATCAGCTGCTTGTCAATCGACTTGAGCGTAATCAGCGGGTTGGCGCGTTTGTCGCTCTTGGCTTCCAGGGTGATCTCGGGTGGCAGCTGAAGGTAGGTGTGGTGCGAATACCCCAACACCAGGTCCAACACGTTGTTGGGGAGCTGTTCCACACGGTAGCCTACCCCCACCAGTTCCAACTTCACCTCAAACCCCTTGGTCACCCCGGTGACCATGTTGTTCACCAGTGAACGGTATAACCCGTGCATGGAGCGGTTGGTTTTGTGGTCGTCGGGACGGGTGAACTGCAGGGTATTCCCCTCGCGGGATATTGTAATCGCCTTGTTCACCTGCTGCGTAAGCGTCCCCAGGGGCCCTTTCACGGTGATGAGGTTGTCCTCATCAATGGTCACCTGAACGCCGGCAGGAATCTCTATGGGTAATTTGCCTATCCTTGACATGATCTTCCTCCTATTAATAAACGTAACACAAAACTTCGCCGCCCACTTTCAGCTCGCGGGCTTCCTTGTCGGTAATCACTCCCCTGGAGGTCGATATGATCGCAATCCCCAGTCCGTTGAGCACCCTGGGAATGTTCTCGGAATCGCAGTAGTTGCGGAGCCCCGGGCGGCTCACCCTCTCCAGGGACTTAATGGCCGACACCTTCGTCTCAGGATGGTACTTCAGCGCAATCTTGATATTCCCCTGGAACTGGACGTCATCCTCGAACTTATAGTTCAGGATATACCCCTTCTCCTTCAGGATGCGGGTGATTTCCTTCTTGATATTGGACGCAGGAATATCGACCACCCTGTGGTTGGCCTTGATGGCGTTCCGTAAACGGGTCAGATAATCTGCTATCGGATCTGTAACTTTACTCATTTTGTCAACTCTTTTACCTGTTACCAACTTGCTTTCTTCACTCCGGGAATCAAACCTTCTGAAGCCATCTCCCGGAAGTTGATCCTGCTGATGCCAAACTGGCGCAGGTATCCTTTCGGACGGCCGGTCAGCTTGCAGCGGTTGTGCAACCGCACGCGGGAGGCATTCCGGGGCAGCTTCTGCAACCCGATAAAATCCCCTTCGGCCTTGAGCCTGTCCCTTTTCTCCTTGTACTTCGCATACAGCGCTGCACGTTTGACTTCGCGTGCCTTCATCGACTCTTTAGCCATAACTTAGTTCTTTTTGACGTTTTTGAATGGTAAACCTAACTCCTTCAGCAACGCAAACCCCTCTTCATCGCTGCGGGCCGTCGTCACAAAAGTGATGTTCATCCCGTTGATCTTGTTCACCTTGTCGATGTTGATTTCGGGGAAAATGATCTGCTCGGGAACGCCCAGGGTATAGTTCCCCTGTCCATCCATCTTGCTTTCGATCCCGCGGAAGTCGCGGATTCGGGGCAATGCCACGGAGATCAGGCGGTCAAGAAATTCGTACATGTGGTCGCGACGCAATGTGACACGCACGCCAATGGGCATTTTCTTCCTCAGTTTGAAGTTGGAGATATCCTTTTTCGACCTGGTCTGGACGGCTTTCTGACCAGAGATCATGGTCATCTCTTCGGTGGCCATTTCAATGATCTTCTTGTCGGCTATCGTGGAACCGACACCCTGGTTAAGCACTATCTTCTCCAGCCGGGGAACCTGCATCACTGATTTGTAACTGAATTCCTTCATCAGGGCAGGAATAATTTCTTCCTTGTATTTCTTTTCAAGGGTGGGTGTGTAAGCCATTACTTAATCTCCTCTCCAGATTTTTTGGAATAACGAACTAATTTACCGCTCTCATTCAGCTTGCGGCCAATGCGGGTGGGCTTTCCGGTTTTGGGATCTACCAGCATGAGGTTGGAAATGTGCACGGGGGCTTCCTTCTCGATGATCCCTCCCTGAGGGTACTGGGTGTTGGGCTTGGTATGCTTCTTGATCATATTCACGCCTTCCACGATCGCTCTGTCGGTCTTGCGGTCCACCTGCAATATCCGGCCTTTGCTTCCTTTGTAATCTCCGGAAATGACAACTACCATGTCGCCTTTCCTGATATGTAACTTTTTCTGCATGGTCTTCTGTTTTACGGATTAAAGTACTTCGGGGGCCAGCGAGATGATCTTCATGTTGAGGTCACGCAGTTCACGCGCCACAGGCCCGAAGATGCGGGTACCCCTCATTTCACCGGCATTGTTCAACAGAACAACCGCATTGTCGTCAAAACGGATATAGGATCCGTCGTTGCGGCGCACCTCCTTCTTGGTACGCACCACGATGGCCTTGGAAACGGCACCCTTCTTGACATCGGCACCCGGCGTGGCACTCTTCACCGCCACCACAATGGTGTCGCCAATGGTGGCATACCGCTTGCGCGTACCGCCCAGCACACGGATGCAAAGTACTTCCTTCGCCCCGCTGTTATCTGCTACTATACATCTTGTCTCCTGCTGTATCATGATTACTTGGCTCTTTCAATGATTTCCACTAATCTCCAACATTTCTTCTTGCTCAGCGGCCGTGTTTCCATGATCCGCACTGTGTCACCGATGTTGCAGGTGTTGTTGTCATCATGCGCATAAAACTTGGTGGTCTTGTTCACAAACTTGCCGTAAATAGGATGCTTGAACTTCCTCTTTTCGGCCACCACGATGGTTTTGTCCATCTTGTTGCTCACCACAACCCCGATGCGCTCTTTCCTCAGATTTCTATCTTTATTCTCTTCCATTGCTGCATTAATGTGTAATTATACTTCCCTGCTGCGAAGAATGGTCTTCATCCTGGCAATGTTCCTGCGCGATTCGCGGATCTTCATCGGATTGTCGAGCGGCGACACGCTGTGGTTCAATCTCAGCCGAACCAGGTTCTCCTGTTCGGTTTGCAAACGCTCCAATATCTCCTTGCTTGTAAGCTCTTTTATTTCAGACGTTTTCATACTCCTTGGATTGTTTTATTCAACATAATCACGTCTTACGACAAACTTGGTGGTAATGGGCAGTTTCTGCGCTGCCAGGCGAAGGGCCTCCTTGGCCAGTTCGAAAGGAACGCCTTCGGCTTCGATAATGATGCGGCCCGGGGTGATGGGAGCCACGAAAGCTTCGGGGGCTCCTTTACCCTTACCCATACGTACTTCGGCAGGTTTCTTGGTGATCGGCTTATCGGGGAAGATCCTGATCCAGATCTGACCCTGGCGCTGCATGTGGCGGGTAACGGCGACCCTGGCAGCCTCGATCTGACGACCGGTGATCCATGCCTCCTCCAGGGCTTTGATTCCAAATGAACCGAATGCCAGCTGGTTCCCCCGCTGGGCATTCCCTTTCATCTTGCCCTTCTGTACTCTTCTGAATTTAACTCTTTTTGGCTGTAACATCTCGTTTTAATTCTAACGTGTTATCCCCTATTTTCTTCTTTTCCGGTTGCCTCCGCCGCCTTTCGGTGCCCCGTTGCGGCCCGGTTTCGGGCTGGCATTGGGTGAAAGATCGGGGACGCCATATACCATCCCTTTGCAGATCCAGACCTTCACGCCGATCAGTCCCGTTTTCGTCAGGGCCTCTCCCAGCGCATAGTCAATATCGGCACGCAGGGTATGGAGCGGCGTACGACCATCCTTGTACATCTCTGAACGGGCCATCTCTGCCCCGTTCAAACGGCCTGAAACCAACACCTTGATCCCTTCGGCTCCCATCCTCATCGTCGAGGCGATGGCCATCTTCACGGCACGGCGGTACGCCACCTTGCCTTCAATCTGGCGGGCAATGTTGCTGGCCACAATGCGGGCATCCATTTCCGGACGCTTGATCTCGAAAATGTTGATCTGGACTTCCTTGCTGGTGATCTTCTTCAGCTCCTCCTTCAACTTGTCCACCTCCTGGCCTCCCTTACCGATAATAATCCCCGGACGGGAAGTATGCACGGTAATGGTGATAAGCTTCAGCGTGCGCTCGATGATGATCTTCGACACACTCGCTTTCGCCAGACGTGCATTCAGGTAATCACGGATCTTCTGGTCTTCCACCAGCTTATCCCCGTAATTGTCCCCGCCAAACCAATTGGAATCCCATCCTTTGATGAATCCCAGACGATTGGATATTGGATTTACTTTCTGTCCCATTTACTATCAGTTAAGGTTTTCAACAACTTGGTTTTTCCTGTCCACAAAAATGGTCACGTGGTTCGAACGTTTCCTGATGCGGTGGGCACGCCCCTGGGGAGCCGGCCGCAACCGTTTCAGAATCCGCCCTGAATCCACCATGATGCGGCTGACCACCAGGGGATTCTCCTCAATACGGACCCCCTCGTTCTTGGCCTGCCAGTTGGCAATGGCCGACATGAGCAGCTTCTCCACCCTCTGTGACGCTTCCTTGGACGAAAACTTCAAAACATCTAATGCCTTGTTCACCTCCATGCCACGGATCATGTCAGCTACCAGCCGCATCTTCCGGGGTGAGGTCGGGCAATTCCTTAAAACAGCAAAATATTGTTGTTTCTTCGCTTCTTTACGCTTTTCAGCAGATTCTCTTTTTCTGGCACCCATGGATACTCAATTTTTTAATTACAATTGACCTTTGGCCTTATTTCCTGTTGCCGCTGTGACCCCTGAAGGTCCGGGTAGGTGCGAATTCTCCTAAACGATGGCCCACCATGTTCTCCGTCACGTAGACAGGGATGAACTTGTTCCCGTTGTGGACGGCAATGGTATGCCCGACAAAATCGGGGGAAATAACGGAAGCCCTGGCCCAGGTCTTGACCACCGACTTCTTGCCGGCATCATTCATCGCCAGAACTTTTTTCTCAAGCTTGAAAGCAATGTATGGGCCTTTTTTTAATGAACGACTCATCTTTCTCTCCTTTAAAATTATTTCTTCCTACGTTCAACGATATACCTGTTGGAGGCCTTCTTCGGGGTCCGGGTCTTGTATCCCTTGGCCAGCAATCCCTTGCGGGAACGCGGGTGTCCTCCTGAAGCACGGCCTTCCCCTCCACCCATCGGGTGATCCACCGGGTTCATGGCCACGCCACGCACGCGCGGACGGCGACCCATCCAGCGGTTGCGACCTGCCTTACCCGATTTCTCGAGGTTGTGGTCTCCGTTTCCGACAATCCCTACGGTAGCCCTGCACGTGGTCAACACCATGCGCGTCTCCCCGGAGGGCAATCTTAAAGTGACATACCTGCCTTCGCGGGATGTCAGCTGAGCATGCGTTCCTGCACTACGCGCCATCACACCTCCCTGTCCGGGCTGAAGCTCAATGTTGTGCACCAGCGTGCCAAGAGGTATTTCTGCCAAAGGGAGGGTATTCCCGATCTCAGGATCAATCCCGCTGCCGCTGAGCAGCTTCTGGCCCACACGCAACCCGTTGGGCGCCAGAATGTACCTCTTCTCATTGTCTTCATAAACCAGAAGCGCAATGTTGGCGGTACGGTTGGGATCGTACTGAATCGACTCGACAACTGCAGATACCCCGTCCTTGTTCCGCTTGAAATCAATGATCCGGTATTTCCGCTTATGTCCCCCACCTATATACCTCATCGTCATGCGGCCCTGGTTATTGCGACCACCAGTCTTCCGCAGGGGCTCCAACAATGATTTCTCAGGCGTAGATGCAGTAATGGCGTCAAAGGCACTGATAACCTTGTGCCGCTGACCCGGTGATACTGGTTTAATTTTCCTTACTGCCATTTCTGTAATTATATATTACTGTAAAAATCAATACTATTCCCTTCGGCCAGCGTCACGATCGCCTTCTTGTATACAGGCGTCCTTCCCGTAATCGCTCCCGCCTTGGTAAACCTCGACTTCACTTTGCCGCCGCAAACCATCGTGTTCACGGAATCTACCGACACATTATAGAGACTCTCCACAGCCTTCTTGATCTGCTGCTTCGTGGCCCTGCGCTGCACCATGAAACCGTAACGGTTGTAACGCTCTCCCTGGGCAGTCATCTTCTCGGTCACTATCGGTCTTATCAAAATTTCCATGGTATTATGGTCTTAAAGCTTGAATACATCTTCGATTATCTCTACCGAACCTTCCAGAATCACAAGAGTTTTGGTGTTGAGGATCTGGTAAGTCGTTAATTCAGAAGCAGTTACAACCGAAACACCCTGTAAATTTCTGGAGGACAAATATATACTTTTATTTTCTTCCGGTAACACGAAAAGTGACTTTTTATCAGATATTTTCAGGTTTTCGGAGATGGCCGCCATCATTTTGGTTTTGGGAGTATCGAGGTTGAAATTCTCCACCACCACGATGTCTTGATCCAGCGCTTTATGGGCCAGGGCTGACTTGCGGGCCAGGAGTTTCACCTTTTTGTTGAGCTTGAAACTGTAGTTCCTGGGGCGCGGACCAAAGGCACGGCCTCCCCCGACGATCGTCGGCGAGGTGATCATCCCTGCGCGGGCCGTTCCGGTGCCCTTCTGACGCTTGATCTTCTTGGTGCTGCCGGCCACTTCGCCCCTCTCCTTGCTCTTGTGCGTGCCCTGACGCTGGTTCGCCAGATACTGCTTGACATCAAGGTAAATGGCGTGGTCATTGGGCTCTATGCCGAAAATGTCGTCACTCAGGGTAACTTTCCTTCCGGTTTCCTTTCCTTCTATGTTGAATACGCTTAGTTCCATTGTTTACGAATTGAAATGTAAGAACCCTTTGCACCGGGGACGGATCCCTTGAGTACAATCAAATTTTGCTCGGGGATGACTTTCAGAACCAGCAGATTCTCAATGGTCATTCTTTCACCGCCCATGCGGCCGGCCATACGCAGCCCCTTCATGACCCTGGAAGGCCAGGAAGAAGCACCCAACGATCCGGGGGCACGCAGACGGTTGTGCTGTCCGTGGGTCCTGTCACCCACACCGCCGAAGCCATGCCGGCGCACTACACCCTGAAATCCCTTCCCCTTGGAGACCCCTTCCACGTCCACATAGTCATTGACGGAGAAAATCTCCACATTGATCACATCACCCAGGTTAAAATGCTCCCTGAAGGTGTCCTTGAACTCCACTACCTTGCGCTTGGGGGTGGTCCCGGCCTTCTTGAAATGCCCGAACTCCGCCTTGTTGGCGCTCTTTTCCTTCTTCTCATCGAAGGAGAGCTGTAACGCATGGTAGCCGTCTTTCTCCACGGTCTTCACCTGTGAAACCACACAGGGACCGGCTTCAATCACAGTGCATGGGATGTTTTTCCCCTCAACACTGAATACGGATGTCATTCCGATTTTTTTTCCAATAATTCCAGCCATTTTACGACTACTTTTTTTTAATTATCACACTTTGATTTCCACCTCGACGCCGCTGGGCAGTTCAAGCTTCATCAGCGCATCGATGGTTCTTGCCGTTGAACTGTAAATGTCGATCAGTCTCTTGTATGAAGAAAGCTGAAACTGTTCCCTTGATTTTTTGTTCACAAAGGTCGACCGCAGCACGGTGAAAACCCTCCGGTGGGTGGGAAGCGGAATAGGCCCGCTTACGACTGCCCCGGTGGTCTTTACCGTCTTAACGATCTTCTCAGCCGACTTGTCCACAAGATTGTGGTCGTACGATTGCAGTTTGATCCTGATTTTCTGACTCATAATGAGAAAATGATTAATTTTTATGCTAATAAGTCTGTTTTTCCCTTGATATCGGTAAGCAGTTTTTCGGCCAGATTGCGCGGCACTTCCTCATAATGGCTGAATTCCATCGAAGAGGTTGCCCGGCCTGAGGAGAGCGTCCTCAATACCGTCACATAGCCGAACTGTTCTGACAGAGGAACCAGGGCATGGATGACCCGTGCACCTGATTTGGTTTCCATGCCGGTCACGTTGCCCCGGCGCCGGTTCAGGTCACCAATAATATCGCCCATGTATTCATCAGGAGTGACAATCTCCAGTTTCATGATGGGCTCCAGCAATTTGGGACCCGCCTTGGGGGTGGCACTCCGGTAGGCCTGCTTGGCACAAATCTCGAACGCCAGCTGATCGGAGTCGACCGCGTGGAAAGATCCGTCGAGGAGGGTCACCTTCAACCCGTCAACCGGGTACCCGGCCAGTGGCCCGTTGGCCAGCGACTCCCTGAAGCCCTTCTCCACCGCAGGAATGAACTCCCGCGGAATGTTGCCTCCCTTTACACTGTCGACAAACTGCAGGCCCGTTACGCCCTGCTCCACCGGCTCGATACGCACGATAATGTCGGCGAATTTCCCGCGGCCCCCGGTCTGCTTCTTGAAGACTTCCCTGAGTTCCACCGGCCGGGTGATCGCTTCCTTGTAAGCCACCTGGGGAGCCCCCTGGTTGCATTCCACCTTGAACTCCCGCCGCAGCCGGTCCACGATGATCTCCAGGTGAAGTTCCCCCATCCCCCTGATGATGGTCTGCCCCGAATCGGGATCGGTCATCACCCTGAAAGTGGGATCTTCTTCGGCCAGTTTGCCCAACCCGTTGGCCAGCTTGTCAATATCGGCCTGCGACCTCGGCTCAATGGCTATCCCGATCACCGGCTCGGGAAAAATCATGCTCTCCAGTTCAATGGGATGATCCACGGCACAAATGGTATCGCCCGTGCGGATATCCTTGAAGCCCACAGCAGCACAAATATCGCCGGCCCCAATCATCTCTTTGGGATTCTGCTTGTTAGAATGCATCTGGTACAGCCTCGAAATCCGCTCCCGCTTTCCCGTACGCGAATTGAGCACCTGCTGCCCCGCCTCGATCTTCCCCGAATAGACCCTGATGTAACAAAGCCGACCCACAAAAGGATCGGTGGCAATCTTAAAGGCCAGTCCCGTGAGGGGCTCGCTTTCATCGGGCTTCCGGCTGATCTTGTTCTCAGGATCTCCCGGTTCGTTGCCTTCCACATTTCCGATGTCGACCGGACTGGGAAGGTAAGCACACACCGAGTCGAGCAGACGCTGGATCCCTTTGTTCTTAAAGGCCGAACCACACATCATCGGAATGATGATCCCACCGATGGTCGACTTTCGGATCACCGCCTGCAACTCCTCCACGGTAATGGAGTCGGCATCCTCGAAGAAACGCTCCAGCAATTCATCATCACTTTCTGCAGCCGCCTCCACCAGTTTGGCCCTCCACTCCGTGGCCTGCTCCAGCAAATCGCCGGGAATCTCAGCCTCGTTGAAACGGGTGCCATGCAGCTCATCCTCGATGTAGTAGATCGCCTTCATCCTGATCAGGTCAATCACCCCCGCAAAGCTCTCTTCCGCCCCGATCGGGATGACCACGGGCACGGGATTGGCTTTCAGTTTATTGCGGATGTCATGGTAGACCCTGTAGAAATCTGCCCCCTGGCGGTCCATCTTGTTGACAAACGCAATACGGGGAACCCCGTATTTTTCAGCCTGTCTCCAGACGGTTTCCGACTGGGCCTCGACACCTCCCACGGCACAGAAAAGCGCTACCGCCCCGTCAAGGATGCGCAGCGACCGTTCCACTTCCACCGTAAAATCGACGTGCCCGGGCGTGTCAATGATGTTGATCTTGTAGTTGTCGTCCTTATATTTCCAGAAGGTCGTGGTCGCCGCCGAGGTGATCGTGATCCCCCTCTCCTGCTCCTGCTCCATCCAGTCCATGGTGGCGGCACCGTCATGCACCTCACCCAGACGGTGGGTCAAACCGGTGTAATACAGGATACGCTCCGAGGTGGTGGTCTTCCCCGCATCAATATGCGCCATGATGCCTATATTCCTGGTATATTTCAGATCCTGAACAGCCATTCCGCTCGCTTTACATTATATAATATGGTATAACCCGGGATGAAGTCGGCCATTAAAATCTGAAATGGGCAAAAGCACGGTTGGCTTCCGCCATACGGTGGGTATCTTCTTTTTTCTTGTAGGCGCCCCCTTCCTGGTTGAAGGCAGCCACGATCTCGGCCGAAAGCTTGTCGGCCATCGACTTGCCCGACCGCTTACCGGCATACAAAATCATGTTCTTGATGCTGATGGCCACCTTCCGCTCATTACGGATCTCCATCGGCACCTGGAAGTTGGCTCCACCTACACGGCGGCTCTTCACTTCTACCTGGGGAGTAATGTTTTCAAGGGCTTTTTTCCATACATCCAGCGGCGCCACCTCATCGTTCTTCATCCTCTTGCCAACCAGTTCGAGGGTATCATAAAAAATCGTGTAGGCCACTGACTTTTTCCCGTCTTTCATCAGGTCGTTCACAAAACGGGTTACCAGAATGTCATTGAACTTGGGATCGGGAAGAAGATGTCTCTTCTTTGGTTTTGTTTTTCTCATTTTACTTCTTTTTAGTGTTATTTAAATTGGCTGCCCACAGGCGGTGTCTTCAGCACTTCCCCGGAAGACAAGAAAGAGAAGCTGCTTACTCAACCAAACCACTTAGCAATAACTTAAATGAACGGTGTTAATTATTTCTTTTTACCTGCAGTAGCGGGGGCCTTCCCGGCTTTTGGCCTTTTGGCTCCATATTTGGAACGGCGCTGCAGACGTCCTTCCACACCGGCGGTATCCAGGGCTCCGCGAACCAGATGGTAACGCACACCCGGAAGGTCTTTCACCCTGCCGCCGCGTACCAGCACAATCGAGTGCTCCTGAAGATTGTGTCCTTCTCCCGGAATATAGGCATTCACTTCCTTACCGTTGGTCAGCCTGACCCTGGCCACCTTACGCATGGCTGAATTAGGCTTCTTGGGCGTGGTAGTGTAAACACGCACGCATACCCCACGACGCTGCGGACACGAATCCAAAGCCGGAGATTTGCTCTTGTCTACTTTACTTTGTCTTCCTTTTCTAACTAACTGTTGAATCGTTGGCATAAATACCTGTTTTTTCTACGTTAATAAATTGAAAAAATGGACTGCAAAAGTATGTATAATTCTTGAAATCCAATGGTTTTCAGGAAGAAAATCATACGATTCTCCCAAAAATGGCACGCAAAAGTACACATTTTCAGTGAACAGCAAGTTGATTCGGAAAAAAAAACAGGAAGGGGCGGTGCTTTTTGCTATTTCCCTTCAGCGGGTTAACATTGGCTTATTGTTTGGGGGCCAGCGGGGGGACCAGTTTAAAAAGGAGTCGTGAGGTGCCGGTAGTCACACGGGCATGGCCCTGTAATCCCGGGCAGGGGAGGAGGCGTTCATCTCTGATGGAGGCGGGGATGGCAAGGGTGACTTCAATCCACAGGGTGTCGGCCGGGGGGTTTTCATGGCCGGGGGAAATAGCCGTGGCAGGCTCTATGGAAGAGGTGCCCCCCGAGGAAATAACAGGACCGTGCATGGGCGTTGCCGGCATCCTTCCCTTCAGGCGGAGGGGCTTCATCCCCTGCGGGGAGGGCGGATCCAGAATGACCATGACCTCCATGCCGGGGGCCACCCTGGAGGCGGCAGCAGCCGGCAGCTCCAGTTTTGCCGTCACGCTCGTTCCGGCTGCTACCCCTTCCCCTGTGAGGGGATCGCCCGGCTCTCCTGCAACCACAGAGCGCTCCCCATTTCCATCCGCAACCCCAGGAGCCGCTACGCCCACCACCGTCACCCTGCCCTGCAGGGTCTCAGGATAGGGAAGAAGCCAACTGAGTAACAACAGCCCCAGAAACAGGGCTGACATCAGCAGGGTACCCCACCTGACCAGCCATGCCGGCGGGCTCTCCAGCACTTCCCCGGCTTCACGGCTCCTGTCTGCAGCGAATGGTTCCTTTTCCGTCATGTTCCCAGTTCCAGTTGGTTTTTCACCAGATGATAATAAGCTCCCCTGAGGGCGGTCAGCTCCTCATGGGTTCCTTTTTCGGTCACCCTCCCCCTATCAAGAACCACAATCTGGTCGGCATTCCTGACGGTACTCAGCCGGTGAGCAACCACCAGAACCGTCCTGTTCCGGTAAAAGGAGCCCAGGTTTTCGAGGATGGTCTTTTCATTGATGGCATCCAGGGCATTGGTGGCCTCATCAAGGAAGAGAAAGGCCGGATTGCGGTAGACGGCCCGGGCAATCAGGAGGCGCTGTTTCTGTCCCTGGCTGAGACCCGCCCCTTCCTGTCCGATCCGGGTGCGCAGCCCCAGGGGAAGGGCATCGGTAAAGGGCGTGGCATGGGCAATGCGCAAGGCTTCAGCCAGGGCTTCCCCATTGGGGTGTTCCTCCCCCGGGGCTACATTCCCGGCGATCGTGTCGGAAAAAATAAACCCGTCCTGCATGACCACCCCGCATTGACGCCGCCACCAATCCATCTGAAAACGATCGAGGGGAACCTCCCCCACGCTGATCTCCCCTTCCACGGGGGCATAAAAACCCAGAAGCAGCTTGATCAGGGTGGTTTTCCCGCTTCCGCTGGCCCCCACAATGGCGGTCACCTTATTGCGGGGAATGGTCAGGGAGACCTCGTCAAGGACCTTGGGCGACCGTGGCCCTTCATACCGGAAGGAGACGCGGTCCAACACCAGGTCCCTCTCTGCGGGCAGGGAAACCAGCTTCCCCGGGTCATCCTCTTTCTCTCCGTTCTGGTGGATTTCTCCGAGCCGGAGGAGGCTGATGCGGGCGTCCTGGGCCGCAGCCGCAAAGGGCATGAACTCCTGCAGCGGCACGTTGAGCTGCCCGATGATGAACTGCACCGCCACCAGCATCCCCAGGGTCATCCCGCCGTCAAGGACCGCCCTGGCCGCCAGATAGATGACCAGGATATTCTTGGCCTGGTGCAGAAAGACCGACCCGGCCTGCTGCCGCTGGTGCAACATCAGCGCATGCTCACTCACCCGGAACAACCGCACCTGAATCCGCTCCCACTCCCACCGCTTCCGGTCCTCACAATTGTTCAGCTTGATCTCCTGCATACCCGTGATCAGCTGGTAGAGATTTGACTGGTTGGAGGCCAGCGCCTCAAAACGGCGGTTGTCAAGTTCCCTTCTCTTCCTCATGAACAGGAGAATCCACCCAATGTAAAGTGCACTCCCCACCAGGAAAACCAACAGGATCTTCCAGCTGTAGAGGGCCAACACTACACTGTAGATCAAGAACATGAATAATCCGAACGAGATATTGACCAGTTGGGTGGTCAGGAAGGCATGGATCCGGTTGTTGTCTTCGATGCGCTGGCGCAGGTCGCCGGTCAGGCGGGTATCGAAGAAGCTGACCGGCATCTTCATCAGCTTGACCAGAAAGTCAGAAATCAGGCTGATGGAGATCCGGGCGCTCATATGGAGCAGGATCCAGCTCCTGATAAATCCCAGGGCGGTCTGGCTCACCATCAGAACCAGCTGGGCGATCAGGACCAGGAGGATAAAACCGGTGTCGCGCGTGCCGATACCCACGTCGACGATGGCCTGGGTCAGAAAAGGAAAAAGCAGGCTGATCAGGCTGGCGGTCAGAAAACCGGCCATCAGCTGAAGCAGCAGCCTGCGGTATGGGCGGAGGTATTTCCCGAAGAACCGGAGTCCCCCGGCGTGGTCAGGCGCCATCTCCTCCCGGAAGAAGCGTGGGGTGGGCTCCAGGAGAAGGGCCACCCCGGCAGATTCCTCACCTGCGCTGGTGGTAGCCCAGTGGTGCAGAAGTTCTTCCCTTGTGACCTCCCTGAGCCCGTAGGCAGGATCAGCCACACGGTAGGTCACCCCCTTCCTTCGGCTCCTGATCCGGTAGAGGACCACATAGTGGTTCTGGTCCCAGTGCAGGATCGCCGGCAACAGGGCCTCCCCGAGGCCTTCGACCGTCAGGCGCACCCCACGGCTCCTGAATCCCATCGCCTCGGCCGCGTCGGCAAGCGAAAGCAGGGAAACCCCCTCACGCGTCTGATAGGTAAGCTGCCGCAACCGCTCCAGCCCGGGGTCACGCCCGTAATACCGGGCCACCATCTTGAGGCAGACCGGCCCGCAATCCATGGCATCGGGCTGTATGACGTAAGGAAAACGCAACATATCCAGTTTAGCGGGAGAAAGGTATAAAATTAATCCACCCCTCCGAAAGTTTCTTTTTCAAAAAAGCAATCATCTTGATTGTTACTAAATTATTACTATTTTTGGCGACTCCGAAAAGGAATTGTCATTCCGGAATCAGGAAATTATTCATTCTAAACAAGATATCATGAAGGTTTATAAAACTGAACAAATTCGCAACGTTGCCTTACTTGGAAACGCCGGCAGTGGGAAAACCACCCTCGCGGAAGCCATGCTGCTCGAGGGTGGAGTCATTAACCGCAAGGGAGAAGTCACCGCCAAAAATACGGTATCGGACTTCAATCCCATCGAACAGGAGTATGGCAACTCGGTATTTTCATCGGTATTGTATGCCGAATACAACGACAGAAAACTGAATATTCTCGATGCCCCGGGGATGGATGACCTCAGTGGTGGCGTTGCCTCCTCGCTCGAGGTGGCCGACATGGGGCTGATGCTGATCAACACCTCGGCAGGGGTGGAAGCCGGCACGGAGGCAGCATTCCGGCTCGCCGATGCCAAACATACCCCCCTGACGTTCGTTTTCAATGGCCTTGACCATGAAAACGCCAACTTCGAAAGCGCCCTCGAGAAATGCCGCTCTTCCTATGGCAACAAAGTGACCGTTGTACAGTACCCCCTGGAAACCGGTCCTGCCTTCAGCTCCATCATCGACGTGCTGAAGATGAAAATGTACAAATATGGTAAGGATGGCGGTCAGCCGCAGATCCTTGACATCCCCGCTTCTGAAAATGACAAGGCTGCGGAACTCCAGAATCAGCTCTTTGAGATGGCCGCCGAGAATGACGAAGCCCTCATGGAACGTTATTTCGAGGAAGGCTCCCTCACCGAAGAGGAAGTCCTCAAAGGGATGCGCATCGGAATCCGCCAGAGAGACCTTTTCCCGGTACTCTGCAGCTGCGCCAAAAGAAGCATTGGCATCGGCAGGCTGATGCAATTCATCGGAGAGGCCGGTCCCGCCCCCCACGAAATGCCCATGCGCAAAATTGTCGCCGGCAAGGAAGTGACCATGAGCGAGAACGAAAATCCCTCCCTGTTTGTCTTTAAGACCGCCATCGAATCCCATGTGGGAGAAATCACCTTCTTCAAGATGATGTCGGGGAAAGCCACCGAGAGCATCGACCTGGTCAACATCAACAACGGCTCCAAGGAGCGGCTTTCACAGCTCTTTGTCACCGCCGGCAAGAACAGGGTGAAAGTACCCGAGATCGTCGCAGGAGACCTCGGCTGCACCGTGAAACTCAAGGATACCAAATACAACCATACCCTTTCCCTCAAGGAAGCGGGCACCCAGTATGCCCCGATGGAATTCCCCACGCCCCGCCACCGGGTAGCCGTCAAAGCCGTCAGCGAAACCGACGACGAAAAGGTAGGTGAAGTCCTCAACCGCATCAAGTTCGAAGACCCCACCTACATCATTGAATACTCCAAGGAGCTCAGGCAGCTGATCGTGCACAACCAGGGCGAATACCATATGAACGTCCTGAAGTGGTTCTTCGACAATGTCTACAAAATCGACGTCGACTACAAGGAACCCCGTATTCCTTACCGTGAAACCATCACCAAACCTTCACAGGCCGACTACCGCCACAAGAAACAGTCGGGGGGCGCAGGGCAGTTCGGAGAAGTTCACATGATCATCGAGCCCCTCGAAGAAGGTGGCACACCCAAAAACGCCTTCATCCTTGACGGCAAGGAATTCAAACTATCGGTAAGGGACACCCAGGAACACCTTCTTACCTGGGGCGGCAAGCTCCTCTACTGCAACTGCATCGTGGGAGGATCCATTGACGGCCGTTTCATGCCAGCCATCCTCAAGGGGATCATGGAAAAAATGGAACAGGGCCCCCTCACCGGCTCCTACGCCCGCGACATCATCGTTTATGTCTACGACGGCAAGATGCACCCGGTCGATTCCAATGAGATCTCCTTCAAACTGGCAGGCCGTAACGCCTTCAGCCAGGCCTTCAAGAAAGCCAACCCCAAGATCCTGGAACCCATCTATGACCTGGAAATCTGGGTGCCCTCCGAAAGAATGGGCGACGTCATGAGCGACCTCCAGGGCCGCCGCGCGCTCATCATGGGCATGGGCTCCGAAAAGGGATTCGAGAAGATTTCGGCTCGTGTGCCCCTCAAAGAGATGAACAAATACAACACCTCCCTCAGCTCCCTTACCGGCGGCAAGGGGATGTTCAAAATGAGTTTCAACGCCTACGAGAAGGTGCCCGCCGATGTCCAGGATGCCCTCCTCAAAGCTTACGAAGCAGAACAGGACGAAGAATAAACTTTCACACCATCCTCACCTTAACAAAAAAGGCCGTCGTAACCGACGGCCTTTTCTTTTCCTGAATAAGTCCTTCCTATTTGCCACTTGTGCGGGGAATCCAAGGGACATGACCCTTTTCAGCCGATGGGGGAAGGTCATGTGACCGGCCCCATATGCCGGAAACAGGGAAACCATCAGAAGTCCGGACTGTAATCAGCGGATCAGGAAGAGGTCAGCTTGCCATAAAAAACCGATTTAATGGGAGTGGTAGCGGGCCGGGGAGTATCAGGAACGGCAGGTCACTCCCTGCCCCTGATAAGATATACATCGCCGTGTTTCCACCGTTTCTTTCCGTCGCGGCCGGTACCTTCGATCACATAGAAATAGACTCCCGGACTGGCAAGGCGGCCGCCAATGCGCCCATCCCACACACTCTCTATCCAGGTGTCCTCAAATCCCCGCACATTGTTGCTCTCCCACACGTGAACCGTACGCCCCCACCGGTTTAAAACCGAAATCTTCACCTTCTCCATCGACCAGTACTTGACCACAAAATTGTCGTTGGTGCCATCGCCGTTGGGCGTGAAGACATTAGGGACAGCCACAAAAGAGGTGTCCACCATAATAAAATCCTCCAGCCAGGCAGTGTCGGTACAGAAGTTGTTTTTCGACACCAGCTTGACCATATAGGTTCCTGACCATTCGTAGGTGTAAACGGGATTGTCGTCAAAAGCGGTAAAATCGATGCTGTCGACCGGCAGTGTGGTTTTCTCCGATTCCCTTTTGATATCGTCGAGGTCGCGAAAGAAAAACCACTCGTAGGCCCCCGGGGTTCCGTTTTCGGAGGCGTTGCTGAAGTTGACGGTCAGGGGAGCCTCACCGTTCATGGGGTCGGCGGTGAAAACGGCTTTGGTGACAATCGACTGATAGGTCACTTTGGCGATACTTTCACATCCGAAGCGGTCCCTGACCACCAGGGTGTACTCGGTATCCCGGGTGGGAGGATCATAAACCTGCCTGACCGCCTGCCGGGAAAGCACCTCCTCGCCCAGGCGCCACTCTATCTCCAGGTTTTTATTCCACTGCAGAGGTTCATTGCTTTGCGGATCATAATAGACCAGGGTGGTCGCCCCGGGGGTAGCCTCCAGGGTAAAAAAGAGACAGTTCGACTCCGGAATGCCGGCCACTGCCTGATTATGGTTATTGAAGACCCAGGCCCGCCAGGTCACTGTCGTCTCCCCGGCAGTGATGTTCACCCGGTACCCCCCGTCCTCCAGGGGACCGATTTGGGAAAAGCCGTTGCTGTTGTTCTCTGAGAGAAAAAACTCATAGCTGCCACTCTGGGGATTGTATTTCTGCCACTCCCAGGTTTTGGGGCCGGTGGAGTCGTGGGTGGCCCTCAGCAGCGCTGCCTTTTCCCCCTCACCCGTGCAATAGACGAACAGGGGGTCCTGGCCCTCAAACACGGGATAACTGCTCTCCCCGGTAAAGGAGGCCCCCGGCGCCGTGATTTGCGCCTGCGACACAAAGGCCGCCCATATGACTAAGACCCCGGGGAACAGCAGCCGGATCAATCCTTTAATATGCATCACATTAACCTATTTTCGATACAACATTAACGATAAATCAGGATTAAATTGCATGGCAAAGATAAAAAAACAAGCCTCTTTTACTTAATTTGCCCCTTTTTAGCGGCATGGCAAACATATTCGATTATCTGGAAGATCTCAATGCCGTCCAGCGTGAGGCAGTGCTCAGCACGGAAGGTCCCTCTCTGATCGTGGCGGGTGCCGGATCGGGGAAGACCCGGGTGTTGACCTACCGGATCGCCCATCTCCTGAAACAAGGGATCAGGCCTTCGACCATTCTGGCGCTCACCTTCACCAACAAAGCCGCCGGCGAAATGAAGGAGCGCATCGCGGCGGTGGTTGGGCCCGCCCTGGCCCGCAACCTCTGGATGGGAACCTTCCACGCCATCTTTGCCCGCATCCTGCGCATCGAACACGAAGCCACCGGCTTCCCCGCCGACTTCACCATCTACGATGCAGCCGACTCCCGTAACCTGATCCGCACCATTATCAAAGACACCGGCCTCGACGACAAAATCTACCGCCCCGGGGTGGTGGCGGGCCGCATCTCCATGGCTAAAAATAACCTGATCAGCCCGGCTTCCTATGCCGGCCAGAACGACATCAGGGAATACGACCGGAGCATCCAGATGCCCCGGATCAGCGAACTCTACAAGGAATACCTCAAACGGTGCCGCCTCAGCAACGCCATGGACTTCGACGACCTGCTCATGATAACCAACCTTCTCTTCCGCGACCACCCCGAAATCCTGGAACGCTACCAGCAGAAATTCGACTATATCCTGGTCGACGAATACCAGGATACCAATTTTGCCCAATACCTGATCATCAACAGGCTGGCCGAAAAACACCACAACATCTGCGTGGTGGGCGACGATGCCCAGAGCATATACGCCTTCAGGGGTGCCCGCATCGAGAACATCTTCAGTTTCCGCCGCGACTACCCCGAACACAAAGTTTTCAAACTGGAACAAAACTACCGCTCCACCCGGAACATCGTCAATGCCGCCAACAGTGTCATCGCCCACAACCGGCGGCAAATACGCAAAACCGTATTCTCGGAGAAGGAAACCGGGGCTCCCGTAAGGGTGATCAGGGCCCTGACCGACAGCGAGGAGGGAATCCGGGTATCGGCGGTCATCGCGGAAACCCAGCTCCGCGACCATCTCCGTTTCTCCGACTTTGCCATTCTTTACCGCACCAACGCCCAATCGAGGATTTTCGAGGAGTCACTCCGCAGGAGAAACATCCCCTACAAGATCTACGGAGGGCTCTCCTTTTACCAGAGGAAGGAGATCAGGGATCTGCTGGCCTGGTTCAGGATGATCGTCAATCCTGACGACAACGAGGCCCTCAAGCGGATCATCAACTATCCGTCGCGGGGGATTGGGGAGACCACCCTTTCGAAGCTGGAAAAGGCGGCCACCGAAAGGGAGTCCTCCCTGTGGAGGATCATCGGGGGGCTTCCGGAGGAGAATCCGGCGCAGCTCAATAAGGGCACCCTGGCCAAACTGGAAGGGTTCAGGAGCCTGGCCGAAGCCTTCAGGAAGCAATCGGAGGAAGAAACGGCCTACGGGCTGGCCCGCCAGGTGGCCCAGGAAACCGGCATCCTCAGGGAACTCTACAACGACCGCACACCCGAAGGCCTCAGCCGATACCAGAATGTGGAGGAGCTGCTCAACGCCATCCAGGAGTTCAGTCTCAGCGCCAAAGAGGAGGGAAGAGGCGAAACCATCGGCCATTATCTTCAGGAGGTTGCCCTGCTGACCGACCAGGACCATGAAAAAGAGGAGGACCGCAACAAGGTAACCCTGATGACGGTCCATTCGGCCAAGGGGCTTGAATTCGGCGTTGTCTTCATTGCAGGATTGGAACGCAACCTGTTTCCCTCTTCCATGTCAGGGGAGATGCTCACCGAGGAGGAGACTGAGGAGGAACGCCGGTTGTTTTATGTGGCCCTGACACGGGCCCGGCAGCAGGTATATCTCTCATGGGCTGAGCAGCGCTACCGCTGGGGCAAGCTCGAGTATTGCCAGCCGAGTCCCTTCCTGGGGGAGATCGATCCCGCCTTTGTGGAACATGCAGGGGGCGAAAACGACCGGCAAGGTGGGATGCGGCAAACGGCTGCTTCGCAGTGGGGAGGGGTTTCGCGCAGAACCATGAAGTTCCCCGGGCAGGCTGGTGGCGGCAAGGAGCCGGGCGCGGGCACTCCCGCAGGATTTTCACCCGTCACCCCGGCACCCGGACTTAAAAGCAGCTTCGACCGCAAAATCGCCAGCCTGCGGCAGGACAACCCTCAGGGCCCACCCCCTGAAAGCTGCGACCCCTCGGAGATCCTCCCCGGAACCACCGTCGAACACCAGCGTTTCGGAATCGGCAAAGTGTTGCAGATCGAAGGAACTCCCCCCGACCTGAAAGCCACCGTTTTCTTCCATAATGCGGGGCAAAAACAGCTCCTGCTGCGATTCGCCCGCCTGCGCATC
This sequence comes from Bacteroidales bacterium, assembly GCA_012729335.1. Classification (GTDB taxonomy): domain Bacteria; phylum Bacteroidota; class Bacteroidia; order Bacteroidales; family Prolixibacteraceae; genus UBA1413. The sequence goes on from JAAYDJ010000039.1 coordinate 71,445, forward strand.
GTCAGGTAAACGCCAAAAAAAGGAAATATCCCTCCCGGAATTGGAGGAATCACTGAAAACCACTACTTTTGCAGTGGCAACCCCACCTGAATTTAATTACCGCAATATCCACACTGATGAGCATAGAATCAAAGGATTACAATACCAGCCGGAAAAAACTGGCCCTTCCCGAATACGGCAGAAACGTCCACAACATGGTGGATCTTCTCCTGCATATGGAAGACCGCGACCGGCGAACCAGGGCGGCGCACGTTCTGATCGACATCATGGGCAACCTCAATCCCTACCTGCGCGACGTGCCCGATTTCAAGCATAAGCTCTGGGATCACCTGGCCATCATGGCCAATTTCAAGCTTGACATCGACTATCCCTATGACCCGCCCAAACCGGAGATCCTCCTGGAAAAACCCAACAGGGTGCCCTACTGCCAGCGCGACATCAAACATCGGCATTACGGCCACACCATGGAACTGATGCTTAAAAAGGCGATGGAATTCGAGGAAGGCAAAGAAAAGGACGTGCTGATTTACCAGCTGGCCAACCATATGAAAAAATCCTACCTGGCCTGGAACAAGGATGCCGTGGAGGATGACAAGATTCTTGACGACCTCAGGCTGATGTCGGGAGGGGCATTGACCTACCCCGGGATGGAGCTGGCCGACGTGAAAAACAATGTTCCCCGGCCGCAGCAATACCCTGTGAAACAGAAAAGCAACCGCAAGGGCAACCAGCAAAAGAGGCACTGACCCCTCACCGCGACATCTGATGGCTGCATTTACAATTGAAGGGGGTCACCGTCTCAGCGGTGTCCTGGAACCCCAGGGGGCCAAGAACGAAGCGCTTCAGGTCTTGTGTGCCACCCTGCTCACCGACCAGAAGGTGACCATCACCAATATTCCCGAAATCAGGGATGTGCTTCGTCTTATCGGGCTTCTGGAAGGTCTGGGGGTACAGGTGACCCGTCATTGCAAAGGGGAGTATTCCTTTGTGGCAGCCCATGCCGCCCCCGGATACCTCCAGACCCCCGAATTTGCCGCCCAGGCCTCCAGCCTGCGGGGTTCGATCATGATCCTGGGGCCATTGCTGGCCCGCTTCGGACGGGGGTACATTCCCCAGCCCGGCGGCGACAAAATCGGAAGACGGCGCGTCGACACCCATTTCCTGGGATTTCAGGCCCTGGGGGCTACCTTCGATTTCGACGCACAGCACCACCGGTTCACGGTGACCGCCCCCCGATTACGGGGCGCCGCCATGCTCCTGGAGGAGGCTTCCGTGACCGGCACCGCCAACATCATCATGGCCGCCGTTCTGGCTGAAGGCACCACCACCATCTATAATGCCGCTTGTGAACCCTACGTGCAGCAACTCTGCAGGATGCTCACAGCCATGGGCGCCCGGATTGAAGGGACCGGGTCCAACCTGCTGACCATACACGGAGTGACCTCCCTGAAGGGATGCCACCATACCATCCTTCCCGACATGATTGAGGTGGGCAGCTTTATTGGCCTGGCGGCCATGACCGCCTCGGCCATCACCATCCGGAATGCCGGAGTGGCTCATCTGGGACTGATCCCCGGGGCCTTCCGCCGCCTCGGCATCACCCTCGATACCCATGGCGACGACCTGGTGATCCCCGCCAACGACCATTATGAGATCGAAAGTTATCTCGACGGCTCCATCATGACCATCGCCGATGCCCCCTGGCCCGGGCTTACCCCCGACCTGCTCAGCGTCTTTCTGGTGGTGGCCACCCAGGCCAAGGGAAGCGTTCTGATCCACCAGAAAATGTTTGAAAGCCGCCTTTTCTTCGTCGACAAACTCATCGACATGGGGGCCCAGATCATCCTTTGCGATCCCCACCGTGCCACGGTCATCGGCCTTGACCGCACCCACTGCCTCAGGGCCACCAACATGACCTCCCCCGACATCCGTGCCGGCATTGCCCTGCTCATCGCCGCCATGTCGGCCAAAGGAACCAGCCGCATCGACAACATCGAACAGATCGACCGCGGCTATGAAAACATCGAAGGCCGCCTCAACGCCATCGGCGCCAAAATTCGCAGGGCATAACCCCTCCACTTTGGCACAATGGTTGTAAGCGCAAACAGAAATTGAAGTACACAGACATATGAAGAAGACTCTTTTTTTAGTGGCCCTCGCGCTGCTCGTGGTCCTGGGTAACACCGCCCGGGCCGACAATCCGGTCCTGGGCACCCAGGTGGGCAACCTGGCTCCCGAAATCCACGAAAAAACCCCCGACGGCAAAATGATGAAACTGTCGCAGACCAGGGGAAAGGTGGTGCTTATTGATTTCTGGGCCGCCTGGTGCGGCCCCTGCCGCAGGGAAAACCCCATCGTAGTGGCCGCCTATCATAAATACAAAGACAAGAAGTTCCAGAACGGCAAGGGATTTACCGTTTTCAGCGTGTCTCTTGACCGGGATGCCGCCGCCTGGAAAAAGGGAATCGCCGACGACAAACTCGAGTGGCCTTACCACGTCAGCGACCTGAAATACTGGCAAGCGAAGTATGCCGCCGTCTATGGTGTGCGTTCCATTCCCCGGAACTTCCTGATCGACGGCAACGGGGTCATTATCGCCCGTGACCTCCGCGGCCCGGCCCTGGAAGCCACCCTGGAGAAACTGCTCAAATAGACCGGCTTCCCTTCACCCGGAAAACCCTTTCCATGGCCTCCCGGTTTTTTTGCCACTCCCCCACCCCTTTTGTCAGCCTGGATGCCCCGCCCTGCACTTCCTGACACCCCGGTTCAGGCAGGAAGTGCCAATTTGGCGGAGCTACCCCATTGGCAGACTATTTGATTGCCGGAAGTAAACCAACATGGCGCAGCAATGAGTGAACAAAAAACAAGAAAAGAAGAACATATGACCAATCAGGAACAGGAGACCATCCCTCAGGAAGAGAAGGAAACGGCGACCACCGGCCAGGCTGCCACCCACGAAGCAGGGACAGAAGCAACGGATGGTAAACAGAAAAAAGAACACCAGAAGCATAAAAAGGAGAAACCTTCGGAGAAGATAGTGGAACTGGAGGAGGCCCTCGAGGGAATGAAAGACAAACATCTCAGGTTGCAGGCCGAATTTGACAATTTCAGGAAGCGTACCCTGCGTGAAAAAGCCGACCTGATCAAATCGGGGGGAGAGAGTGTGCTCACCGCCATTCTTCCCATTGTCGACGACTTCGAGAGGGCCCTGGTATCTATGCAGGAAATGGCCGACGAGGATCCCTCCAAGGTGGGGTTCCTGCTTATATACAATAAATTCCGTGATTTTCTGAAGAACAACAATGTCAGGGAGATTGAAGCGGCCGGGCAGCTCTTTGATGTAGACCGTCATTTTGCGGTGACGACCATTCCCTCCCCAACGGAGGAACTTAAAGGGAAAATCATCGACGTCATTGAAAAGGGGTATACCCTGAACGACAAAGTGATCCGCTTTGCGAAAGTAGTCATCGGAGAATAAAGAGACACCATGGCCAAAAGAGACTATTACGAAGTTCTGGAAGTGTCCAAAAATGCCACTGCCGAGGAGATCAAGAAAGCTTACCGGAAGAAGGCCATCCAGTATCATCCCGACAAGAACCAGGGGGACAAGGGTGCCGAGGAGAAGTTCAAGGAGGCGGCCGAGGCGTATGAGGTTTTAAGCAATCCGGAGAAAAGGAGCCGCTATGACCAGTTCGGGCATGCGGGTGTGGGAGGTTCCGGAGGGTTCAGCGGCGGAGGCATGTCGATGGATGACATCTTCTCGATGTTCGGGGATGTCTTTGGCGATGCCTTCGGGGGCTTCGGAGGCTTCGGCGGTTTCGGCGGAAGCCGGGGCAGGAGCGGCCGCCGTGTCAACCGCGGCTCCGATCTGCGTGTGAAGGTCACCCTCACCCTGAAAGAGGTGGCCACCGGCGTGGAGAAAAAAATCAAGGTCAAGAAATATGTCGCCTGTCATCATTGTAACGGTACAGGCGCCCAGGACGGCTCCTCCTTTAATACCTGCAGTACCTGTCACGGGAGCGGGCATGTGACCCGGATTGCCAATACCCTTCTGGGCCAGATGCAAACCACCACGACCTGTCCGTCCTGCCAGGGGGAAGGCCAATCGATCACCAATAAGTGTGTGCACTGCAACGGCGAAGGTGTCGTCAGGGAGGAAGAGGTCATCTCCATCAGGATTCCTGCGGGGGTAGGCGAAGGCATGCAACTCAACGTCTCGGGCAAGGGGAATACCGGCCGCAGGGGCGGCGTCAACGGCGACCTGCTCATCGTCATCCACGAGGAAGAACACCCGGAACTCATCCGCGACAACAACAACCTGATTTACACCCTTTACTTATCCTTCCCGCAGATCATCCTGGGTTACACCGCCGAGATTCCCACCGTCGACGGAAAGGTCAAAGTAAAAATAGACCCGGGAACGCAGCCCGGGAAAGTACTGCGGCTTCGCGGCAAGGGACTTCCCGACGTCAACGGCTATGGCCGCGGCGATCTGCTGGTCAGGGTACACGCCTGGGTACCCCAGAAACTCACCTCCGAGGAAAGAAAAACCCTTGAGAAACTGCTGGACTCCCCCTCCTTTAAGGGCGGCCCTTCGGATTCCGAAAAAAGCTTCTTTGAGAAAATGAGGGACATCTTTGAATGACCCTCATCCTTTCCGGAGTATCCCATACCGGAAAGGATTGCTCATCTTTTCAGCTCTTCAGAAAAGCTTGATCACTTCGCTTCCGGCGAGGAGGTAAGCCCCGGTGCCGTAGACTTCCCAGCTTTCGGCCGAAAAGTTCTTGCGTGGGTCGGCGCCAATGGGTTGGACCCATCCCACGCGGCCGTCGGGCTGCAGAAGGGAATGAAGGCCTGTCCAGGCCCTTCTCACCACCGGCAGGAAAACCTCCCTGTCAAGAAGTCCGTTGTTTACGCCCCAGGCCAGCGCATAACAATAGAATCCCGAGCCACTGGCTTCTCCTCCGGGGTAAGCTTCAGGATCGAGAAGGCTGGCGCGCCACAAACCGTCGGCACACTGCAGGGTGGCGATCTTCACGGCCATCTCCCTGAAATGTTCCTCATAGAAAGGCCTGAGCGGGTAATCGGAGGGAAACTCTTTCAGAATTCGGGCCAGTCCGGCCAAAACCCAGCCGTTGCCCCGTGACCAGAAAATCTTCTGTCCGTTGGCTTCCGTAAGCGTATTGATCCCCGGCTCACCCCATTTATAGTTGAGATCGCGGGCATATAAATGCTCCTCTTTGTCGTACAACAGGTCATATGTTTCCCTGAAGAGGCGGTCACTTAATCCCAACAGGGAGGTGTCGCCCAGGGTGATTCCCAGCTTTACGAAGGCCGGAGGTCCCATGAAAAGGGCGTCGCACCACCACCAGGTGATACGTTCAATGCCTTTGGCCGGAAAGGGCGTTTTCCGGAACCGCTCCAGGGTCTGACGAAAAGGGGCGATCATGGCCGGATCCTTGACCACCCGGTAGAGGTCGACATAGGTCTGAGCGATGACGTGGTCGTCGGCATGGTGAAGCCGGGGGCCCGGTTTCCATGCATTGGCGCGCCCCATCTCTTCCATAGCTTTCATGAGCCCCGGGGAACCCGTGCTCTCCCATGCTGCAAACACCCCGGCATAAAAGGCCCCGTTGGTCCAGTCAAACAGGTTGTGCTTGGGATTCTGTAGCTGCCATTCCGCAGCCCTGAGCATATTCCTGCGAATCTGCCGGTCCCTGAAAATACGTTTCCCATCCTGGCCGGCCGCCGTCATGACCACCACGACCAGGAGTAACCCCATAAGTAAGCGCTTCATCCTTTATAATTTTGTGCGTATTTAGTAAATGCGATGTACCCGGTCCGGTCACTTCAACCGCGGAGTGTGGGTGTTCTCCGGCGGGGCGTTGCAGGAAGCCTGGCAGCCGGTAAATGGTCATAGCGGCCGGGCAACCATAATACCTGTGGCCATTTTGCTCGAAGCAAGATATTCCTGCAGGCTCTGCTCCGAGACCACCACCTTGTTCACTGCCGAACTGGCATGGACAAACCGGAGGCTGTTCCCCACCCTGCAGGCTATGACCACATGGGTCACGTCAAGACCCTCGATGCCGGTGGTTATACCCAGGATATCCCCGTCACTGATGCGGGCTTCCACCCCGGAAAGCCGGTTGAGGGGTACAAACCAGGTCATACGCTGACTGATTTCCTGTTCGATCAGGGCCATCTCCCCTACCAGGGCAGGGTCCTCCTTCAGCACAGGATAACTGTCGGGATGGGTGCTCATGAAATTGACCTGGTTGGGAACCACCAGGTGGGTAATCTCCTGCGAGAGACTCTCCACCATTTTCCGGGCATCGTTGTCATAAATCCAGTCGCTGAAATAGTGCAGACGTGAAAGGTATCCGTTACGGATCCCCCCGCGGTAACGGATTTTCTCCAGCTGTTCGGTAAAAACCTCAAAACCGGGTTTTTTCATTTGGAGGGTACGGGCCAGGGCCAGGCAGTTCTCGGCAAACGTGGTGCAATCCATCTCCCTGAGGTTCACAACCAGCTTCTCTTCAGGACCGTTTTCCAGGGTGTGGGCTACATAGGGCGTTCCCACAAAATGAAGGGCGATTTCCCTGACCAGAAAACCGGTTTCCGATTTGGCCAGAGGAGCAAACTTCTGCAGAACCTGTTCCACGATCTCCCTGTCGGAAGGGTGACAAATCAATGCATTCCCATCACCGTCGGGAGCCGTCGCTTTTCCCTGGCATGAAAATGCCATAAAAAGAATGATGACGAAGTAGAATAACCGTTCCATGGTTTTTTCAAAGTCTGGCATGTAAATATAATCAGAAAGTGAATAGCCCGGCACGGGAGGGAGTATAAATCGCCCTCAGAGGCGCAATCCCTCCAGGAGGGAGATGTAGCGTAGCGCTCCGTGGGTAATTTCGCTGCGAAGAATAAACTCGCCGGCCGTATGGGAACGGGCTGAATCGCCCGGGCCGATTTTCACCGAAGGATAGGGGATGACCGCCTGATCGGAGGTGGTGGGTGACCCGAAAAGGGGTATTCCCAGTTCCCGGGCTCTGCACACCACGGGATGGCCGGGGGAAATCCCCGAGGAGTTGAGCCTGAACGACCGGGGCTTTACTTCCGAGCCGATCAGACCGGTGATGATCCGGAAGGCCTCTTCATTGCGGTAATGCTCATTGGTGCGCACATCGGCGATAAACCGGCAGGTATCGGGGATGACATTGTGCTGGGTTCCTGCCTCAATTTGGGTGACTGTTATTTTCACGGGCCCCAGCAATTCGGAACCAAGGGGAAACCTGTAACTTCTCAGCAGGGTGATATCGTCGAGGGCTTTGTAGAGGGCGTTTTCGCCCTCGTTGCGTGCGGCATGGCCAGCCCTTCCCCGGGCGGTACAGTCAAGGACCAGAAGTCCTTTCTCGGCGATGGCCATTTCCATCCGGGTAGGCTCTCCTACGACCACCAGGTCGGCGGGGGGCAACACCTCCAGGAGAGAGCGGATCCCTCCCTCCCCGGAATTCTCTTCTTCGGCGGTGGCCGCAAAAACCAGGTTAAAGGGGAGGTCCCGCAGCGGGTGAAAATGGAGGAAGGCGGCCAGCAGGGCCACCACGGAAGCCCCGGCATCGTTGCTCCCCAGTCCGGTGATGCGGTCACCCTCCTCGACCGGCATATAGGGATCGGTGTCCCAGCCGCTGGCAGGCTTCACCGTATCGATGTGGGAGTTGAACCAGACCACCGGCTTCCCCTCTTCAAAAAAGAGGTTGACAGCCCAGGTGTTGTTCCCCGAACAGCTGTAAAGGATTCCCTCTTTCTGCAGAAATGTACGCAGAACGGCGGCGGCTTGCTCCTCCCTGCCGCTCAGGGAAGGAACCGCGATGAGCGACTTGAGTAAGGTGATGTATTTTTCCATATTCAGATTGACTGAAGGGGATTTCACTCCTCAGCGGGGACGACCGGCTGCTCCCGGGTGCGGCGCTTGTCGGCCAGAAAGGCCGTCACCGCCAGAAGGACCACCGCAAACAAAGCGATGTACACCCCGGCAGGAACGGGCACCGGTTCTCCCTGGGCATAAGAGTGAAGCCCGGAAAGGTAATAATTCACGCCAAAGAAGGTCATCAGCACGGAGGCGAGCCCGACCAGTGAGGCCAGGCTGAGGGCATAGGTCCCCCTGAAGCCGGGAATTTTATGCATATGCACGATAAAGGCGTAGACCAGGATGGTCACCATGGCCCAGGTTTCCTTGGGATCCCAGCCCCAGTAACGCCCCCACGATTCGTTGGCCCACACCCCTCCGAGAAAGGAACCGATGGTCATCATGAATAGACCAGCGATCATGGCCATCTCCATGATCAGGACCAGCTCACGGAGGGTGAATCCGATTCGGGGGTTGCTTCTCACCGAGTCGATGATGAGCAGGAGCAGGTTGACCACGCCCAGGAGGGCGGCCATGGCGAAAAAGCCATAGCTGGCAGTGATCACCGCCACGTGGATGACCAGCCAGTAGGACTTCAGCACGGGGACCAGGTTGGTAAGTTCGGGATTCATCCAGCTCATTCCCGCCACCAGAAGGGAAATGGCGGCAAGCAGGGTGGTGACCGCCAGGGTCATGGGCGAACGGCGCGCAAAGAGAAGCCCCGCCATGCAGGTGGCCCAGCTGATGTATAAAAGGGTTTCATAACCGTTACTCCAGGGAGCATGACCCGAAATATACCAGCGGATACCTAACCCGGCGGTGTGAATCAACAGCAGTACCCCGACGCCCCAGAATCCCGCCTTTTCCCACCTTGCGGGCCACCTCAGCGAGGAAAGCAGCGTGGCAAACTGCAGCGCCAGCAACACCAGACCCGCTAACATATAGACCTTGGCAAGCAGACTGAAGAGGTTGAAATTGATGTAGAAGATCTCCAGTTTGGTTTTCAGTACCGGGGGGTAGACCTTTGCTCCATGTTTCTTTTGGTTTTCCCTGAGCTGCTCCAGAAAGGCAGAGGCCTCGTCGTACCGGCCGCTCATCCGGGCTCCCCTGAGGGCCCCAAGGTAGTTGCCCAGGACACGCCCCGCGAAATCAGCCACCTCCGGGTGGGGGGATTGGGCGGCATCGCCCGGCGAGAGCCATTTATCGGAAGCATCACCCGGAACCGGGAACATCGTAAGGAAACCTCCTGTCATGAACTTATACAAAATGTTGACCCTTTCATCTACATTGATGACCTCCTTGTCAAATTTGTTTCTTTCGGCGGGTTTCTTCGCATAGGCCGCCTCCACTTCCCTGCGCAGCTTGTATTCTCCCTGGCTGTCGCTTAAAACACTGTTGAAGGAGACATAACCACCAGTGGCGCTCAGAATTTTCCGGAGCTCGGCATCTCCCACCCTGATCAGTGGGGTATTGCGCCAGCTTTCAGGGTCGAGCAGCATTTCCAGCATGACCTGTACGGGAGTCAACCCGTTAAAGCTACCTTTCTTGGCCACCTTACGAAGGACTTCAGATGCCAGGGTATTCACCGGTTCAATGCGCCCCTCATTGCTTTGGACCAGCAGGGTGCCGAAATCACGGGCGTGGTCACGGTCAACAGGCGAGGGGGTCTCCCCTGCCCGGATATTCCCTCCCGAGAGAAGCAACGCCCCCAGCAACACCGCAGGAAAAAGCTTGCGCCGCTCCCGCCCCAGGCGCGCCGAAGCTCTGGCCAGCACCGAAAACCGGGAACCCCGGCTGAATAGGGTCCATATCATCCCCAGGGTCATCAGAAAATAACCGGCATAGGTGACCATGGTCCCCAGCCAGTCATAATTCACCGACAAAATGGTGCCCTTTTCATCCTCGTCGAAAGAAGACTGAAAAAAGCGGTATCCCTTGTATTTCAAAATATTGTTCATGAAAATCCGGAAGGGTTTTTCCAGACCCTCTTCAGGATCGATAAGGGTTACTTCGCTGGCAAACGAGGAGGGGCTGTTCGAGCCTGGATACCTTTCGATCTGGAAATCGTTGAGGTGGAGCGAAAAGGGAAGTGCATGGACCAGGCTGCCGTAGGCGACGTTTACGCTCAGGTCGCCAAAGTGGGCGGTGGCTTCCCTGCCCTGGGTTCCCTTGCTGCCAAAAACAAAGAGATCGCGGCTCTCCCCCCCTACGGATACCGAAAGATGCAGGGCATCCTCCTTGAAGGTTCCTGCATGGGAAGGCACATACACCAATTCCGGCTTCCCCTTTTCGGTATAGCTCTTCAGTACGAAACCGGTCACCCCGCTCTGGTAGATGACCTTTTCGGAGAGAGGATGGAGGGTGTCGGGGGCCAGGCCCGTCAGTTCCTGCTGTTCCATGCCGGTGAGGAAAACCGAATCAGGTGCCGACAACCAGAGGCGTCCTTCCCTGGGAACCAGGCGGATGGCCGTGGAGTCTTCACTGGCGTCGAAACTGAACCTCTGATCTCCGGCGGTGACCGATTCGCCCCGGCGCAGCAGGAGATCATACCTGCGACCGTTCCTGTCAACCACGAGCAGGGCGGCCATGGGCTCCCCCGAGGGATCCTCCACGACCGTTTCCGCAGCCGAGGGTACAAATTTCAGATTTCTGACTTCCAATGCCTTACCATCAATTTCCCCGCTCATGGCAAACCGGTTTGAAGTATAAGGGGAGAACCTGACCTCTTCGGTCATCCTGAGGGTATCGCCGCCGGAGGTGGCAGTCAGGCTGACATAGGTCTCCCCGGTGACCAGCTGGTTACTGGCCTCCCCTTCCCTGATGTGCAGGGAGCCTTCAAATCCGGTATAGCGGGTGATGGCGGCTCCGGCCAGAATGACCAGGAAAGCCCCATGGAACAAAACCACCATGGCTTTCCTGCTGTTCAGTAACCGGTAATATAGGATACTGCCCACCAGGTTGCCTCCCAGAAGAAGGAGCAGGATTTCAAACCACAGGGCATTGTACACCAGCACCCTGGCGGTGTCCGTACCATAGTCGTTTTCAATAAACGTGGCATAGGCTATGCTGAAGGCAAACACCACCAACAGCACACCTGTGGTGGTCATCGAAAACAGGAAAGAGGCAGTCTTTTTCACGTGTATGACATTTATTTATTGTGTGTTAACCGGCAAATTACCGGGTGAATTCCCTCGACGGTCTCACATGCCCCGGGATGCCCCGGATGCCACCGGCCGCTCCTTGAGCAAACGAAGCGTCCGTTTCATCTTCAGTGACCGTACAAAGTTGTGCTTGAACTACTGGTGTGCCAAGATAGGAATGTTTCCGGAAATATGAAACCCTGACGGGACATGGATCGCTGCAGGAATTCCGGAGGCGCAGGAGACCAGGGAAGACCCTCCGTGGCAGCCCGTGTGGTAAAAACCAGGGCCATTCAGCGATCATCGAAAGGGAGGGGCCCGCATTGCAATGGCCAGGTAAGCCGTGGTCGGGGCGGAAGCGGAAAGAGAGGTTCCCCATATTCAGATAATGAGGAATCCAAGCTACCCCAGGTCACTGGGAAAGTACCAGGCCTGGTACCTTGCATCCGGAAAACAGAGGAACAGCTTCGAGGCACTGAGCCGGGGTAAGCCAGTTACGGGCATCTGAACCGGGTTAAGCCAGTTACGGGTCATATGGGAAAGAGCAGGCCTGATACGGGACACCGGGAATGCCGGGCTTATCAGAGTTCACTGGCAGAATGTGGCAGGCCTGCCACGGGCACCGGAAAAGTGGCGTCACTGCTGCTGGGCAGGGTATAAGCGGCATCACTGCCGCGGGCACCGGAAAAGTGGCGTCACCCTTCAGGGGCGGCAGGAGTGTTCCCGGTCACAGGCCGGTCTTCCGCCTCATCTTCTTCTTCATCTTCATCCTCATCCTCATCCTTTTCCTCTTTCAGCACGGGGTGGTCGTGAATTTCATGCCAGCCATTGATCATGCTCCGGAAGTTGGCCAGGGGATCATACCCGATGGTTGAGGCATAAATGTGGATCAGCAGGAAAACAAAAAGCAGAAAACCGAGGGCCGCATGGACCATAGCCGTGAGGAAAACCCCGTTGTATCGGTACACCCTGTCGATGATCAGTTCGGGATACATCAGGCCGATGCCGGTGAAAACGATCAGCGGCAGGATCAGGAACATGGTGTAGAAGTAGGAGGTTTTCTGGAGGGGATTGAACTTGCGCCTTTCGGTAGGCGGGAAAGGAGGCTTTTCTCCCTTGAACATCCCATACAGGTAGTATTGGGCCTGTTTGTATATTCTGGTCTGCCAGCCCCTCAGTCTGATGCGGTAATAACGGCTGTTATAAAAGAGAAATGAGCCGATAAAGAAGAAAAAGTAGCTGATGGTCACTACGATGCCGGTAATGTTGTGGAGTGTGACGGCGAAATTGAAATCAATTAAGGAACCGTGGATCCCCCAGTGCATGATAAAGCCGGTGGCAATCAGGATGATGATTCCTGCGCCGTTGACCCAGTGCCATATTCTGAGCCATAACGGGTAAAAATAGACTCTTTTGAGGGGCATACTATTCAGATTTTTTACGGATGAAAACTCTAAGCAGCGCGTGGATGACAATCCCCGCCAGGGTGGCCAGCAGGATCGAAACACTCAGGATTTTGAAGAGGGGTACCTGGTTGGCTCCGATGATATAGGGTCTTTCCTGTTTAATGGCACTCAGCAGACCGCTGGTTTCCCGGGCCTGCAGGTTCTCATACTTGTAGAGGGTAGCCTGGAGCATCGAGTTGGCAGAATGGCATTCTGAGCAGTTTTTGACCGCATTTTCGCGGGGCAGGATGTTATGGGGCACCATCAGGGAATCCTCCACGGAAGTATGACAGTCGATGCACCTGACGCTCCTGAAATGCAGCTCATGGTTGGGAAGCCAGGCATGGACGGTACTGAAATCGGGGTATTCGTGGACGGAGGTGAGGCGGTATCTGACGGCATTGGTATGGCACGAAAGACACATCTGGTTGTCGGCCGACACAATGTCGGAAATGTGGGTGCTGTTGCGGGCGATCACCTTGTAGTAATGCTGATTGTGGCACTTCCCGCAGGTAAAATGCTCGCCCCCCTTCACCGCATGGACACTCCTGGCAAAGTCGGCGTCAATCTGGTCAAAATGGTATTGGGCATAGGTATCATCCCCGCCATGGCAGTCGATACAGGTCGCCAGGGGTTCCAGCTTCAGCTCCCGGGCATGCGGATAGGTCTCATAATCCATCGAATGGCAGTCGATACAGCTGAAACTCTTGTGGACTCCCGACAGGTACAGGTTGGTATCAATGATATGGAAGGGATTCATGATCCGCCGCTCTTCCTTTTGGGTCCACTCATTGAAAAATGAGTAGGTCTGATCGGCATGGCACCGGAGACAAAGATGGTTCTCCTCCCGCATGAGGGGTTCTTCAGCGAGAGCCGCCATAGCCGTGAACCCCACAGCCAGGCAGGTCAGTTTTAGTTTCAGGTTCAGCATGGCTTAAGTAAAAAAGGGTTGTTCCCGCATGACACCCTCCGGATCGCAGTAGCCCCGAAAGCCCTGACCGCACCGGATTCCGCAGGAACAACCCCGGGTAAAAAAGAAAATTACTTCATAGTCCTGATAAAGTTGACGATCGCCCAGCGGTCTTCCGCTTCCAGGATTTTCTTTTCGAAATTGGGCATTTCGTCACGGCCGACAAACGACTGATAATAGATGACTCCGTCAGACTGTGCCTGGAATGCAGCATCCTTGAAATTTCCGGGATGGGTTTTCAGGCTGGCCGCCTTGGGACCATCGCCGAGCCCCATGTTGCCATGGCATGATTTGCAGTGCTTGGCCCACAGCATCTTGCCCACAGGAACCAGGTCGGCCTTCCCCGCATGGGGATTCTTCATCGATTTGTACTCCGCCGGAATATTCCAGGGGGCACCCTTTTTCTGATCCTGAGACACCATAAACGACATGGCAGCCGCTCCAAAAAATACCAGGGCCACCAGGACCCACAGATTCTTTCCTTTCATAAACAATCCAATTTTACAGGTTAAACATTAAAAATTCCAGAGCCGCGTGATCACAAACCCCACAGCCAGGCCCTTATCCTTCCAGTCGTTCTGGTTGAAGAGCATCTGGTCCTGCGGAATGATACCGTCGGCAGTCCCCAAATAAATCTGGAACGCATGGGTACTTGTAGAGACCTCCAAACCCAATGCCAAGTTTTCTTTGGGATGGGCAATCCACTCCCTTTGCTCGGAAATATTTTTGATTTTCAGGGGAACATCGTAATTGAAGATAAGGGAACTCTGGGGCGAGAACTTAAATCTTCCCCCCAGATGGGCACCAATTTTATCGTGGTCTCCGGTGCGGGCCACCAGGTTATAGTGGGTGAAGCTTGCGCCGGCCTGGAGGGAAAGGCGCTCGCTGAATTTCCGGCCGATCAGCAGCTGGGAAAAATAGGAGAGCCTTTGACCGGGACGATAGGAATAGGTGGTCAGCGGATGGTAAGGGTCGGAGGAGTGGTTGTAGCGCATGCCATCGTAATACTCCTGGCTGCGCCCGTCAATGGCCATAACCCCGTACAGGGTCACCGAAACCGGCACCCGGTTGGCACGGGTTTGCTCGAGAAGGGTCCAGCGGGCACTGAAATCATTGTACATGTTTTTCTTGGTGATCCCCCAGCCTACCTGGAAATTCTTGAATAGCACATAATTAAGCCCCAGCCTGATGTTTGACCCGGCCGCATACAAGCCCCATAAATCGGACCTTCCGTTTTCGATGGTACCGAATTTGTGCTGAATGACAAATTCCAGGGTGTTTTTTACCGGGATCAGGGAGGTGGGATTATCGATCAGATAACCGCTTTCCCATGGCGACCTGACCGGTCGGTCCCTGACAGGAGCCTCCGGCTCCGTAGTCTCGTCCTGGGCCATAACGATCGCGCAGAACGGCAGTACTAACAGGAGAAATATGATAATTTTCTTCATAGCAGCTTCGGTTTTACTGGCATTAGTTGTTTTGGGCTCCCTGACTTATCCAGGCCAGAAGAAGAGCAGCCTGTGATGAGGTGAGGGTTTTATGACCCGGCAGGCTCATTCCGGGGGCTACCGCCCTGTAAATCAAACTTTGCCCGGGCGAACCGGTATTGATGTATTTGGAAGTACTGATCTGGCTGTAGGCACTTTCCGGCGTCAGATTGGGAGCTACGCCACCGCCCTTGTGGCAGGAGGTGCAGTTCTCGCTGAACAGGGGAAGGATGGTGGCCGAAAAACTCACCTCCTGGTCAGGGTCTATGGGAGCTGCAGCTTCAGCGGCAATCCAGTCGTAATGACAGGCTGCTGCCGTCAGAAGGACCGCCACCAGGAGTATCGCAAATTTACCTCTCTTCATGGTTTTTAATTTATTGTATCCTCAGATCGGACCTTGATGGAGGGAGCGGCGCTTTGCCAACACTCCTTTCCTCGTCCGGGGCGCTCCGGTCTCACCCTATTACAGGGGGGTGTTCCGGCATCTCCCCGGCACGGGGCTCCTGCCTGAGGACAGGTTCAATCAGGGTGCTACTGAAGGGATTCAAGGCTGTTTTTCAGAACTGCTTCAATGTAGGCAGGATTGTGGACCCCATTGCTGCGGTCTTCGATCAGGGTGATATAGTTCCAGAATGCACCGGCCTGGTGAACGGGAAGGACCAGCGGGTTGGTGGCCGAAATGGTTTTCCCTCCCGGCTTGGTAAGGTTACCTGCGGCATCCAGGACTCCTTTGGCGATCAGGGCGTTCTTCAGGTCGGTGATCAGGGCGGCAATTTTCGCCTGGCCGCCATTGACGTCAAAACTGGTGGCCGATGTGTGACAGCTCTTGCAGTTGTTAAGGGAGGCCTTCCAGGTGTGCCCTCCGGTGCCGTCCTTGAAATCCCCCATGTGGCAGCTCACACAGGCGCCGTCACGGTGGGGATGGGATTTGGTGCCCGGGATGGGCATCGACCCGGCCACATCGTACAGGCCGATCCCTTCGACCAGGGTCGACTGCGGACCATGGTGCGGGCCAAAGCGGCTGCTGGTGATGCTGTAGGTCGTTTCACCCCCTTCACCCGGAACACGGTAGGAATTCCGGGGCTGATGACAGTTGGCGCACAGATTGGAGGTGTTCCCGAAATCGATTTTTTTCACATGATCGGTATAGAGCATCAGGTCAACCGCTGCCACCGTCCGCAGGGCATAATCCTGCCCGTCTTTGGCAAAATCAAAGGTATTGTGCGTCGAATGACAGGTGTTGCAGGCGATGTCGGTGGGATGGGCCACCCCGACATAGGTGGTATCCAGCCCCGTTACGGTATGCTCCACAAAACCCTCATGTGAATGGCAAACGGCACACTGGTTGCTCGTACTTCTGGCCGTGGCCACCCCGGCGGCATGCTGCGACACATCATACTGCGCCACTACGGCACTCTTGGTAGTCACATTATGGCATACCAAACAGGCTGCCGTCCCGTCTTTCCCATCCTTACCATCCACGCCATCCACGCCATCGGCGCCTGCAAGCCCCATGGGCCCCTCCTTCACACATGATGACAGAATAAACAAAACGGAAAACACCAAGGTTGCCATTCCCGATAAATTTCTGAAGCTCATAACAATATGATTTAGGTTCATGTAATTTGGTATCTGGTTTCACTCTTTGTAAAATGACGGAATAAAAATATCCCGTTCCACCTTTAGACTTCTGAAATGTAGGGTGATATTTGGAAACCTCCAAATTGATAAATGTCAATTATTTGGTTTACATATAACAAACAAAGGTCCGTCCGGAACTTCCGGGTACCGCAGTCGGGAGTTTCGTTCAGATTTCCTTTTTTTTGCAGGGGAAGGGGGATTTGTGTATCAGCCGTTACGGCTGAGGGCCACCAGTCCCTCCTCGTCGAGGATTTCGAAGCTCTTGCCATGGGTAGCGACCAGTCCCGAATCCTTGAATTCCGACAGAACCCTGACGAAGCTCTCCTTGGTCATGGCCGACATGTCGGCCAGCTCCTGCCTGCTGAATGGAATATAAAAGGGATTCTGGAGAAAAATGTCGTTTTTGAGCCGGAGCAGGGTGTCGGCGACTTTGCCGGGCATATATTTCTGGGTGAGCATGACCAGGGTATTGAACATCTGGTGGCTCTGCTGATGATACTTTTCAAGGAAGGCCAGGGTGAAATGGAGGTTTGAAAAGAGCAGTTCCACGATCCTGGCGGAATCGATAAAACAGCATTCCACATCGGTTACCGCCGTCACAGTAAAAGGTCTGAGGCTCTGGGTCAGGATCTCCCCGGAAACAATGATGTCTGAATCTTTGACAATCTTAACGATCAGGTTCTTATGATTGTCCCCTTCCACATATACCTTTGCGATGCCCTTGCGAAAACAGATGATGTGGGAAGATCCCGTGTTTTGCTTGAAAATGGTTTCCCCCGTGCGGAACCTTACCTCCTGTTTGTTCTGCACCAGCATATCCATCTCTTCAGCCGACAATTTCTGAAAGAGGTTACCCTCTTCCCCCTTGAAGCAGGACTTACAGCAAAAGTTGCGGCACAGGTCGCAATCACCGGTGCGTTTATGATGAATTAACTTAAAAGCTATGTTATTCAAACCGTTACAGTTATACGGGAATGGGGTGCAGGCCCATCCTGAAATTGGCAGATAAAGATATAAAAATCTTTATAAACCACAAGCTCTGTCAGTATTCATCCCAGCTTTTTATGGCCAGTTTTTCGGGGGCGTATTTGCAGATGGCATAGACGAAAGCTGAGGCCACCCGTGCGTTGGTGATCAACGGGATATTGAAATCGATGGCGCTGCGTCTGATCTGGTAGCCGTTGCGGAGTTCCCTGCGGGTGAAGTTCTTGGGGATATTGATGACCAGGTCGATTTTTTTCGAGGTGAGGTATTCAATGGTATTGGGGTGCCGGTCTTCCTCATCGGGCCAGTGAAGCAGGGTGTTTTCCACGCCGTGGTCCATGAAATACCTGTGTGTTCCCTCGGTGGCGTAGAGGTGGAATCCCCGCTCCCTGAGCATGCGCGCGCTGGCCAGCAGTTCCACCTTGGAACGGGAAGGCCCCGACGAGATGAGGATGTTCTTTTCCGGGATGGTATAACCCACCGAAAGCATGGCTTTGAGAATGGCTTCGTAGTAGTTCTCACCGATGCATCCCACCTCTCCTGTGGAAGCCATGTCCACACCCAGTACCGGGTCGGCATTCAGCAGCCGCGCAAAGGAGAACTGGGGGGCCTTCACCCCTACATAATCGAGCTCAAAGAGCGATTTATCGGGTTTGTCCACATGTTGCCCCAGCATCACCCTGGCAGCAATGTCGATCAGGTTAATCTTCATCACCTTGGAGACAAAGGGGAAGCTGCGGGAGGCCCTGAGGTTGCATTCGATTACCTTGATATCGTTGTCACGGGCCAGAAACTGAATATTGAAAGGCCCGGTGATCTGGAGTGATCCGGCGATTTTGCGGGAGATTTTCTTGACCCGGCGGATGGTTTCCACATAAAGTTTTTGCGGGGGGAAGACAATGGTGGCATCGCCAGAATGAACCCCGGCAAATTCTACGTGCTCCGAAATGGCGTAGGCGATGATTTCCCCGTTGGAAGCTACGGCGTCCATTTCAATCTCCTTGGCCTGCTCTATGAATTCGCTCACTACCACAGGGTGCTCTTTGGAGACGGCAGCCGCCATATTCAGGAAATATTCGAGCTGTTCATCGTTGGCCACCACATTCATGGCGGCACCCGACAACACATAGGATGGTCTGATGAGTACGGGATAACCCACCTGGTCGATAAAGCGGCGGATATCACCTGTGGTGGAGAGCTTGGCCCACCGGGGCTGGTCGACACCCAGCCGGTCAAGCAGCGAGGAGAATTTATCGCGGTCTTCAGCGCGGTCGATATTCTCAGGGGAAGTTCCCAGGATCGGCACATTCCTGCGCCACAGCTTCATGGCCAGGTTATTGGGGATCTGACCGCCCACCGACAGAACCACCCCCAGGGGCTGTTCCAGCTCGGTAATGTCCAGTACCCGCTCAAAACTGAGTTCATCAAAGTAAAGCCGGTCACAGGTATCATAATCGGTACTTACCGTTTCAGGATTATAATTGATCATCACTGAGCGGTAGTTCTGTTTGTGAATGGACTTCACGGCGTTTACCGAGCACCAGTCGAATTCGACGGAACTGCCGATGCGGTAAGCTCCTGATCCGAGGACAATCACGCTGCGCCCGTCGTGGGTAAAATCCACGTCGTGCTGTGTCCCGTGATAGGTGACATAGAGATAGTTGGTCACGGCAGGGTACTCACCTGCCAGGGTGTCGATCTGCCTGACCACGGGAAGAATTCCCAGTTGTTTGCGGTACTCCCTCACCCTCAGAAGGTTCTCCTCGACATGGGCATTGTCGCCCTTGAGCACCAGCCGGGAAATCTGAAAATCGGAAAATCCGCTTTGTTTGGCGTCACGGAGCAGTTCCGGGGGGAGGGCTTCCAGTGTACTACAAGCCAGCAATTGGTTGCGGATCGCGAAGATTTGGTGCAGTTTGCCCAGGAACCACCGGTCGATGCGGGTCCGGCCGTGGATCTCGTCGATGGTATATCCCTTGTGGAAAGCTTCGGCGATGGCAAAAATACGGCGGTCGGTGGGATGGGCGAGTTCCTCTTCGATGGCTTCAATGGTGATTTCCTCGCGGTTGGCCACGAAGCCATGCATACCGGTACCGGTCATGCGGATTCCCTTTTGAATGGCTTCCTCAAAGGTGCGGCCGATGGCCATGATTTCACCCACGCTTTTCATGGAACTGCCGATGGTCCGCGACACCCCGTAAAACTTACTGAGGTCCCAGCGGGGTATTTTCACCACACAGTAGTCGAGGGCGGGTTCAAAGCAGGCTGTGGTTTCGCGGGTGACGGCATTTTTCAGTTGGTGGAGGCCATAGCCCAGGCCCAGTTTGGCCGCCACAAAAGCCAGGGGGTAGCCTGTGGCTTTGGAGGCCAGGGCGGAGGAGCGCGAGAGCCGGGCATTCACCTCGATTACGCGGTAATCCTCGGAGGCCGGATCCAGGGCAAACTGCACATTGCATTCGCCGACCACCCCCACTCTGCGGATGATTTGGATGGCAATGGCCCGCAGCTTATGGTACTCGGCATTGGTCAGGGTCTGGGAGGGAGCCACCACAATGCTCTCCCCGGTATGGATCCCCAGAGGGTCGAAATTTTCCATGTTACAGACCGTGATACAGTTGTCAAAGCGGTCGCGGACCACCTCATACTCCACTTCCTTCCATCCCTTGAGGGATTCCTCCACCAGGATCTGGGGACTGTAGGTAAACGCCTTTGCAGCCAGTTCCCGCAGCTCCTGGCCGTTGCTGCAAAACCCGCTCCCCAGTCCGCCCAGGGTGTAGGCCGCCCTGATAATGAGCGGAAACCCCAGTTCTTCAGCCGCCGCCAGGGCCCCCTCCATATTAACCGCCGCCATGCTGCGGGGCGTCTTCACCCCGATTTCTCCCAGCATGCGCGCAAAAAGCTCGCGATCCTCGGTTTCCATGATGGCCTCCACAGGCGTACCCAATACCCTGAGTCCATACTTCTCCAGTACACCCGCCTTATGCAGGGATACCCCACAGTTGAGGGCCGTCTGCCCCCCGAAGGCCAGCATGATCCCCTCAGGCTGCTCCTTTTTGATCACCTCCTCCACGAAAAAGGGAGTCACCGGCAAAAAGTAGATCTTGTCGGCAATCTCTTCCGAAGTTTGTATGGTGGCGATATTGGGATTGATCAGCACCGTGTAGATGCCTTCCTCCTTGAGGGCTTTGAGCGCCTGGGAGCCACTATAGTCGAATTCTCCCGCTTCTCCGATTTTAAGAGCCCCCGAACCCAGAAGCAGTACTTTTTTTATTTTAGGATCTGTCATCATGTCTTTCGTTTGAAGATGATTATCTATTTGGAACCATGGAACCCATGAAGTCGTCAAAGAGAAATTCTGTATCGACGGGACCGCTGGCGGCTTCGGGATGGAACTGCACCGAGAAAAAAGGTTTTTCCCGATGGCGGATACCTTCATTGGTGCCATCGTTTACGTTGGTAAAGAGGGGTTTCCAGTCGTCGGGCAGGGTATGGTCGTCGACGGCGTAGCCGTGGTTCTGGGAGGTGATAAAGCAACGGTTGGTACCATTGAGCAATACGGGCTGATTATGGCCGCGGTGGCCGAACTTCAGTTTGTAGGTGTCGGCGCCGGCGGCGCGCGCCAGAAGCTGGTTGCCCAGGCAGATGCCCATCACGGGCCTGCCCAGCGCCAGGGCCTTGCGGATGTTGACCACGGCCGGGCCGCAAAGGGCCGGATCACCCGGTCCATTGGAGAGGAGAACCCCGTCGTATTCCTCCCCGGTGAAATCATAATCCCAGGGGACCCTCACCACGGTGGCATCCCGTTGCAGTAAACACCGGATGATGTTGGTCTTGACACCGCAATCTACCAGGACCACCCGCCGCGAACCCTGGCCGTACACCACCGTTTCAGGAGTGCTTACACGGGCCACCAGGTTTTCCAGGTTGGGATCGTAGAAATCCACAGCCTCACCGGGGAATTCGATTTTTCCAAGCATGGACCCCTTGGTGCGCAGGATTTTGGTCAGGGAGCGCGTGTCGATGCCGGTGATCCCGGGCACTCCGCTCTCCTGCAACCACTCAGCCAGACTGAAGGAAGCATTCCAGTGGCTGTAGAGCCCGGCATAATCGGCCACCACCAACCCCGAAGCCATGATCCGCGGGGATTCATAATGACGGCTTAGCCCGTCGTGCATGCCCGCTGCGGGAACCCCGTAGTTGCCAATCATCGGAAACGTGGGCACCAGTATCTGCCCCACATAGGATGGATCGGTCAGGCTTTCAGGATAACCCGTCATCCCCGTGTAAAAAACCACCTCTCCGGCTACCGACCGGCGGTACCCAAACGACTTTCCCTCAAATACACTCCCGTCTTCCAGGACCAGTCTTACCTTACTCATAGCTGTCATATGCACACTTTACAGGTTAAAAAAAATGCGTTTGCCCTGTCTGTCAGGATCAAACGCATCGCTGCCGC
Organism: Bacteroidales bacterium; assembly: GCA_012729335.1. GTDB lineage: Bacteria > Bacteroidota > Bacteroidia > Bacteroidales > Prolixibacteraceae > UBA1413. The sequence goes on from JAAYDJ010000039.1 coordinate 93,477, forward strand.
AAGCCGGAAGCAGGCCGAAAAAGAAAATGTCTACCCATAACCCCGGGATTCAATATTAATTTCCGGGGACAAAAATATAAAAAAAGCAGAGAAAAATCGATTCCGGAGTGATTATTGTATATTTTTGCACAATATTAATGCATAATAATTCAATGGAGAAAAACAAGCAGGAGCGGCAGGAGATGGTCAGGCAGCTGATCAGGGCAGGGCGTCTGGGGAGCCAGGAGGAGTTGCTGACCTTGCTGCGGGAGAGGGGATTCAGCTGTACGCAGGCGACCCTTTCGCGTGATATGCATGAGATGAAGGTGGTCAAGCTGCCCGGGGGAGTGAGCGGGTATGTGTACGTGCTTCCCGACGAGGTGTTGCTCCGCGGCAGTGAAGAGCAGTTACGGGTCAATTACCTGGCCGACGGTTTCCGTGACCTGCGTATATCGGGGAACCTGGCGGTGATCCGTACCTACCCGGGGTATGCCAGCAGTATTGCCGCGGTCATCGATGCCGCCCAGCCCGCAGAGATCCTGGGAACCGTTGCCGGCGACGACACCATTCTCGTGATCCTGAGTGAGGGAACCACGCGGGAACAACTGACCACAAGGCTGGTGAAGATCATGCCCTATCTGAAAACCAGGGAGGGTTTCTGACTTGCAACCATCGGGGAAGAACCACCAGAAAGATAAAACACAAAGAACCAATTTAAAATATTCCGTACTGTGAACAATAATTTTGCCACTGAAGTCATGGTAGAAGAGAAGAAGACAAAGGAACTGAAGCACATCACCGTGGAGGTGGCCGGGGAACGGCATCTCCGGTATGTCGACACCATCAATGACACCATTGACATGGCAGCCAGGCAGCGTGGAACGGGAATTGCCCGCCGCACCTATGATTACCTGGCCTCAAAGATGAAGGAGGGCAAGGCGATCATCGCCCTGGAGGGGGAGGTGTTTGCCGGTTTCTGTTACATAGAATCGTGGGGTACCGCCCGCTATGTGGCCAATTCCGGATTGATTGTCAGTCCTGAGTATCGGGGGATCGGCCTGGCCAAGGAGATCAAGAAGAAGGCTTTTGAGCTCTCGCGCACCAAATTTCCGGAAGCCAAGCTTTTCGGGCTCACCACCGGGCTGGCCGTGATGAAAATCAACCATTCTCTGGGTTACCGCCCCGTCACCTATTCGGAACTCACCGATGACGAGGAGTTCTGGAAGGGATGCCAGGGATGCGTCAATTACGACATCCTGCAACGGATGAACCGTTCCAAATGCCTCTGCACGGGAATGCTCTATGACCCCGCCTGGGAAACCGGGAAAAACGGCAACGGCAGTGAAATCAAAAAGAGATCCCTGCTGGAATACCTCAGCAAACTCAATCCGAAGCACGCCTTGCATCTTCTTGAAAAATACCGGCAACACAAAAAAGAAAACAAGATATGAAAGTCGCATGGTGCTTCGACCACATAAGGACATATATATATTTGCCCCATGCGAAACGAAGTTCGGCGGAGCACCGCGGAGCCAATTCCATGGGCGTGAAGCACTTAAACCAGCTTCACTTCGATTTATAAATGAAGAGCAAGTCATTAACAAACAACCATACTAATGAAAGAGAAATTGGTACTCGCCTACAGCGGCGGACTCGACACCTCGTTTTGCGTCAAATATCTCACGGAAGAGAAGGGATTTGAAGTATACACGGCCATTGCCAACACCGGGGGGTTCTCAGAAGAGGAACTCCGGAAGGTGGAGGAGAAGGCATACCGCCTGGGAGCCAGGGAACATGTTACCCTGGACATCACCCGGGAGTATTACGACAAATGCATCAGGTATATGGTGTACGGGAATGTGTTGCGCAACCACACCTACCCCGTGTCGGTCAGTTCGGAGCGGGTTTTCCAGGCCATTGCCATTATAGAGTATGCCAGAAAAATGGGAGCCCGTTATGTGGCACATGGCAGCACGGGGGCAGGTAATGACCAGGTCCGTTTTGACCTGACCTTTCAGGTTCTTGCCCCGGGGATCCAGATCATCACTCCCATCAGGGATCTGGGGCTGAGCCGTGACCAGGAGATCGCTTATCTGAGGGAGCATGGCGTGGAGGAGGATTTCACGCGCATGCAATACTCCATCAACCAGGGATTGTGGGGGACCAGCATCGGGGGTAAAGAAACCCTGACCTCTTCGCAGGCCCTTCCTGAGGAGGCCTATCCGCGGCAGCTTACCGCCCAGGGATCATGTGATCTGGAACTGACCTATGAGAAGGGGGAACTGAAGGCCATCGACGGCCGCACCTATGAAAGCGGCCCGGCCCTCATCCGCGCCCTGGAAGAGATGGCCGCCCCGTGGGCCATCGGCCGCGACATGCATGTCGGCGACACCATCATCGGCATCAAGGGAAGGGTCGGCTTTGAAGCGGCGGCCCCCCTGATGACCATCAAAGCCCACCACCTCCTCGAAAAGCATACCCTGACCAAATGGCAACTCTATTGGAAGGAACAGATCGCCAACTGGTATGGCATGTTCCTTCACGAGGCCATGTACCTCGATCCCGTCATGCGTAACATGGAAACCTTCCTGGAAAGCACACAGGAAACGGTCAATGGCAAGGTATTTCTCAGGTTGCTTCCCTATCGCTTCGAACTGAGAGGCATCGAATCGCCCAACGACCTGATGAATTCCGCTTTCGGACATTATGGCGAAGAGAGCAAAGCCTGGAGTGGCGAAGACGTGAAAGGATTTACGGCCATCCTCGGGAATGCCCAGAAAATCTATTATACGGTAAACAAATGGAAAAAATAAGGATAGGAATCATTGGCGGTGCAGGATATACCGCCGGTGAGCTCCTCAGGATCCTGGTGAACCATCCCCGGGTGGAGATTGGTTTTGTGCAGAGCACCAGTCATTCCGGGCAACCTGTGACACATGTCCACAACGATTTGGTAGGGGAAACCGGACTCATTTTTACGGGGGAACCCCGGTATGAGGAGGCGGAGCTGCTGTTTCTCTGCCAGGGGCATGGAAAAAGCCGCCTCTTTCTGGAGCGTACCCCGTTACCGGCGGGAACCAGGCTCATTGATCTGAGTGCTGATTACCGGATTGCCGGGGAGGGGCACCGGTTTGTGTACGGATTGCCAGAGCTTCAGCGGGAGACGGTCCGCGGGGCAAGCCAGGTGGCCAATCCGGGATGTTTTGCCACGGGGATCCAGCTGGGGTTGCTGCCCCTGGCCGCCGCCGGCCTCCTCGAGGGGGATATCCACGTGCAGGCCATTACCGGTTCCACAGGCGCCGGCCAGCAACCCACCGAAACCACCCACTTCAGTTATCGTGAGGGAAACCTGAGTGCCTACAAAATCTTTGAACACCAGCACCAGGCCGAAATCCTCCAGTCACTGCTGCAACTCCAGCCCCAGTTCAGCAGCGGGTTTCACTTCATCCCCATCAGGGGCAACCACACCCGCGGCATTTTTGTGTCAATGGTCACCCGGTTTTCAGGGGCCGGTGAGGATGCCCGTGAACTCTACGAGGAGTATTACCGGGAACATCCCTTCACGGTGGTCACCGATATCAACCCTTCGCTGAAGCAGGTGGTCAACACCAACAAGGCACTGGTCTACACCGAAAAACATGGCAATCAGCTCGTGATCATCACGGTCTCCGACAACCTTCTGAAGGGGGCCTCCGGACAGGCCGTCCAGAACATGAACCTGATGGCTGGTTTTGAGGAGACCTGCGGACTACAGCTGAAGCCATCGGCCTTCTGACCATGATCCTGACGCTGTCTGCAGCACAAGGGAACCTGTAAATTGCTAAATAGTAAACATTTAAGAAACCATGGAATTGTTTGATGTCTATCCCCTGCTTGATGTGACGCCGGAGCGTGCTTCAGGGTGTACGGTATGGGATGACAAAGGGGTGGAATACCTTGATTTGTACGGGGGGCATGCGGTGATCTCCATCGGGCACACCCATCCGCATTATGTAGAAAGGATCAGCGGTCAGCTGGCGAAGATCGGTTTTTATTCCAACTCGGTACAGAATCCGCTTCAGCGGGAGCTGGCCAGTTTGCTGGGACGCCAGTGCGGCTATGCCGGCTACCGGCTTTTTCTCTGTAATTCGGGGGCCGAAGCCAATGAGAATGCCATCAAGCTGGCCTCCTTCGTGACCGGCCGGAAGAAATTCATAGCCTTCGGGAAGGGATTTCATGGCCGCACATCGGCCGCAGTGGCGCTCACCGATAACCCGAAGATCGCAGCTCCTGTGAACCTGACCGACAATGCCCTGATTCTTCCCTTTAACGACCTGGAAGCGGTCGGCCGGGCCTTCAGAGAAAACGACATCGCAGGTGTACTGGTGGAGGGGATCCAGGGCATCGGGGGCATCAGGATTCCGGCACCCGGTTTTCTGGCCGGACTGGAACAACTGTGTAAAGAACACGGGGCCCTGCTGATCCTCGATGAAATCCAGAGCGGTTATGGCCGCACCGGGAAATTCTTTGCCCACCAGTACGATGGGGTGACCCCAGCCCTGATTACCATGGCCAAAGGCATGGGAAATGGTTTTCCCATAGGAGGATTGCTTATTTCTCCGGAAATCGAAGCCCACTACGGTATGCTGGGGACCACCTTCGGGGGAAGCCACCTGGCTTGTGCGGCAGCCCTGGCCGTCCTGGAAGTGATGGAGGAAGAGAAACTGACCGAAAACGCCGCTGCCACCGGCCATTACCTGATGGATCAGCTGCGCGGGCTTCCTCCGGAATGCGAGGTCAGGGGGCGCGGATTGATGACCGGGATTGAATTTCCCTATCCGGTGAAAAACATCAGGGATCGTCTGCTCCATGATTTTCATATCTTTACGGGGTTCAGCGGCACCCACACCCTCAGGCTCCTCCCGCCCCTGTGCCTGTCGCGGGAACAGGCCCGGGTTTTTGTGAACGCCCTGTTCAGTGTGGTCACACCTGAAGGATAAGAAGATTTCCATGCCTTGTCTGGGCATCTCCCTGGGAGATCAGCCACAGGATGTTGGCAAGTGAACATAAAAAACCATGATGACAAATCAACGGGAAACCATGAAGCATAAAAAGATCACGATTATAGGCGGCGGCAACCTGGGGACAGCGATTGCCGAGGGACTCATCAACTCGGGTGAGGTGCAGTCCGGTCATCTGACGGTCACCCGTCGTCGGACGGAACTGTTGCAGAGACTCAGGGATAAGGGGGTGAACACCACTTCCGACAATTCCGGGGCGGTTAGGGAGGCCGATGTGGTTTTACTGGCCGTCAAGCCTTACCAGGTACTGGAGATCCTGCGGCAGATCACGCCTCAGCTCAGCGGGGAAAAGGTGTTGATCTCCCTGGTGGCGGGGGTGGAACTGCGTGAACTGGCTGCAGTGACCGGGCCGGGCATTCCCCTATTCAGGGCGATGCCCAATACAGCCATCGCCCTGCGGGAATCGATGACCCTTATCTCGACCAATGGAAGCAGTGATGCCCACAAACAGATGGTGGTGGAGTTGTTCGAGAAAATGGGACGGACGGCCGTTATTCCTGACGAGTTAATGGCGGCGGCCACAGTGCTGGCCTCCTGCGGAATCGCCTATGCCTTGCGGTACATCCGTGCGGCCATGCAGGGGGGCGTTGAGATCGGTTTCGGCGCCGAACTGGCCCAGTTCATCACCGCCCAGACGGTGCTGGGGGCCGCCCGCCTGGTCCTCGAAACCGGCAACCACCCCGAAAAGGAAATCGACAAGGTCACCACCCCCCGGGGCGTGACCATCACCGGCCTTAACGAAATGGAAAACAAGGGTTTCAGCGCCTCCCTCATCCAGGGATTGCTGGCCTCCTACAAAAAGATTGAGAAACTCGAAAATCCCGGCTGATGGCGCTCCGCTACAAAAAGATCACCGTGAAGGCGGGCAGCAACATCCTGGCCCGGGATGACGGCACCCTCCATGTGGCACGGATCGCCCACCTGGTCGACCAGATTGCGACCCTACGCCACCAGGGGGTGGAGGTAGTTCTGGTATCCTCGGGGGCAGTGGCTTCCGGGAAGGCCATTCTCACCCCTTCCCGGAAAACCGACGCCGTCTCGGCCCGCCAGCTGTGGGCCGCCCTGGGGCAGGTGAAACTGATGAGCCGCTATTCCGACTTTTTCAGGGAATACGGATTGGTGTGCGCACAGGTGCTCCTGACCAAGGAGAACTTCTCTAGCCGCAACCACTACCTTAACATGAAAAACTGCATCAATACCCTGCTGGAGAACGGGGTGGTGCCCATCGTCAACGAGAACGATACCATTTCCGTGACCGAGCTGATGTTCACCGACAATGATGAACTTTCGGGGCTGATGGCCACCCTGGCGGGCAGTGAGGCGCTGATCATCCTGAGCAATGTGGACGGGGTATACGACGGAGATCCATCTGACCCCGCCTCGAAGATGCTTTCGGTGATCGACAGTGATCTGGAGGATGAGGAGATCCACATAACAGGGGAGATGTCGGGGTTTGGCCGTGGCGGCATGAAAACCAAGCTGCGCATAGCCCGCAAGGCGGCCGGCAGCGGCATTGCAGTTCACGTCGCCAACGGCAGCCGCGAGAACATTCTCCGCGACCTGATGGACACCACCCGAGAGGTGCCACACACCTTTTTTGTGCCAGGCCGGAAAAGCGTTTCCGGGGTCAAGAGCTGGATTGCCTATTCGGGATCCTTCGCGAAAGCTACAGTGACCGTCAACCGGGGAGCCGCTGAAGCCCTCCGGTCTGAAAAGGCCGTTAGCCTCCTTCCAGTGGGGGTGGTGGCTGTCGACGGGGAGTTCAAAACCGGCGACCTGCTCAGGATCACCGACGAGGATTACCACCTCCTGGGCATCGGCAAGGCCCGCTTCAGTTCCGACCGTCTCGAACGGGAAAGGAATGCCCCCCACCAGCAACCCCTGGTCCATTATGATTACCTCTATCTCGAAAACGGAAAATAAAAAAGTGTCATGGATATTCTGCCCCTCCTGGAGGAGACCCGGAAAGCGGCTTCACGTCTGGCCCTCTTTTCCGGGGAACAGGTGACGGATCTGCTCCGCGACCTGGCCGGTGCCGCAGAGCGGGCCATTCCCTACCTGCTTGAGGAAAACAAAAAGGATCTGGTGCGGATGGATCCTGGCGATCCCCGTTATGACAGGCTGCAGCTCACGGCGGAAAGGATTGGGGCCATTGCCGGGGAGATCAGGCAGGTGGCGGCCCTCCCCTCCCCTCTGGGAGAGATACTGTCGCAGCACGTCCGCCCTGACGGGCTCCGGATCAGCAGGGTTACCGTGCCCTTCGGGGTAATCGGCATCATCTACGAAGCCCGCCCCAATGTCACCTTCGACGTCTTCACGCTTTGCCTGAAATCAGGCAACGGCTGCCTCCTGAAGGGGGGGAGTGATGCCCTGGCTTCGAACACGGCCATTCTGTCGGTCATCAGAGATGTGCTTCAAAGGCACGGCTTTCCCGTGGAAGTGGTCACCCTGCTTCCGGCAGGAAGAGAAGAAACCCGACAGATGCTGGAAGCACGGGGGTACATTGACCTGATTATTCCCCGCGGAAGCCAGGGACTCATTGACTATGTCAGGGAGCATGCCCGGGTGCCCGTCATTGAGACGGGAGCAGGGATCTGTCATACCTTTTTCGATCTGGAGGGGGATGCGGAGGAGGGTGCACGCATTGTTTTCAACGCCAAAACCAGGCGGCCGTCGGTGTGCAATGCCCTTGACTGCCTGCTCATCCACCGGGGCCGGCTCGGGGATCTTCCGCGGCTGATGGCACCACTGGCCGGAAAAGAGGTGGTACTCCACGCCGATGAAGAGACCTTCGGGGTTCTGGAGGGGCACTATCCCGGGCATCTGGTCAGGACCGCCACCCCCGGATCCTGGGGCACCGAATTCCTTTCGCTGCAGATGGCCGTAAAAACCGTCAGCGACATGGAGGAAGCCCTGGAACACATTGCCCGTTACAGCTCCCGCCACAGCGAAGCCATCATCACCCGAAACCCGGTAACTGCCGAAAGGTTTCAGAGGCTGGTCGACGCCGCCGTGGTGTATGTCAATGCCTCCACGGCTTTCACCGACGGGGCCCAATTCGGACTGGGTGCAGAAATCGGCATCAGCACCCAGAAACTGCACGCCCGCGGGCCCATGGCCCTGAGGGAACTCACCACCTACAAGTGGCTGGTGAACGGAAACGGCCATGTCCGTCCCTGATCTGAAACCTGCTGTTGGAAAACACGCTCATGCGTTTCCCTTCCCGACAGGAAAACGAGATGATTCCGGGAAACGCACATCGCCATTCGGAGAAATGAATGCACCTTGATCCCGGGTATGAATGGAACGTGATTAGGGTGTGAATGGACCGTGATTCCATGGATAAATGGAACGTGATTCCAGGATGATTGGAACGTGATTCCATGGATAAATGGAACGTGATTAGGCGGTGAGTAGACCGTGATTAGGGGGGGTAATGCACTGCAATTCCCCTCTATAAAATATGAAAAAAAGATATTGCCAGAACGTAATTTACACAGAATAAGAACAGAACAAATGAGACATTTTACAACGGTCGATGACATTGCCGACCTGAAGAAAGCGTTGGATGTGGCCTTTGACGTCAAAAAGCATCCTTTTGCATACGGGCACCTGGGAAGGAACAAAACCATGGTGTTGATTTTCTTTAATTCGAGTCTGCGTACCCGTCTGAGTACGCAAAAAGCAGCCTTGAACCTGGGCATGAACACCATGGTTCTGAATGTCAACGATGACGGCTGGCAACTGGAGACAGAGATGGGGGTAGTGATGGATGGCAGCAAGCCGGAGCATCTGCGGGAGGCGGTGCCGGTCATTGGTTCTTACTGCGACATCATAGGGGTACGTTCATTTGCCCGTTTTCAGAGCAGGGAAGAAGATTACGGCGAGAAGATTCTCAACCAGTTCATCGAATATGCGGGAGTACCGGTGGTGAGCATGGAGGCGGCTACGCGCCATCCGCTGCAGAGTTTTGCCGACCTGATGACCATTGAGGAGCTGAAAACCAGGGAGCGGCCCAGGGTGGTTCTCACCTGGGCGCCGCATCCGAGGGCCCTGCCGCAGGCAGTGGCCAACTCCTTTGTGGAATGGATGCGCCGTGCTGATTACGACCTGGTGGTCACCCATCCCGCGGGCTATGAGCTGGCCCCCGAATTCATGCAGGACCTCCGGGTGGAATACGACCAGGAAAAAGCCTTCAAAGACGCCGACTTCATCTATGCGAAAAACTGGGCCTCCTACAGCAGCTATGGTCAGATTCTTTCCAAAGATATGAACTGGACCGTCGATGCCCGGAAGATGGCCATGACCCGGAATGCCCGTTTCATGCACTGCCTGCCTGTCAGACGCAACATGATCGTAACCGATGAGGTGATCGACAGTCCGGCCTCGGTAGTCATTCATGAGGCGGCCAACCGGGAGTGGTCGGCCATGGCCGTACTCAAAATGATCCTGGAGAACAATCCCTGACCTCCCTGATAGCGGTGAAATCACTATCTTTGGCACCGCCGTGAAACGGTCAGGTGAACAGATCATGAGAAAAACAGAAATCATACCCGCCCTTGACATTCTGGGAGGCAAGTGTGTCAGGCTTTCCCAGGGCGATTACGCCCGGTCGACGGTCTACAATGCCGATCCGGTAGAGGTGGCCCTCATGTTTGAGGATGCGGGGATATCCAGGCTTCATCTGGTAGACCTGGACGGGGCCCGTGAGAAACACATCGTCAACCATGGGGTGCTGGAAAGAATCGCCCTGAAAACGGGGTTGGTCATCGACTTCGGGGGAGGACTCAAAAGCAGTGAGGACCTGCGTATCGCCTTCGAATCGGGAGCCGCCATGGTCACCGGTGGCAGCATTGCAGTCAGGGAACCGGAGGTGTTTGCGGCATGGATCAGGGATTACGGACCGGAGAAGATCATTCTGGGCGCCGACGCCCGCGGGGGGAAAATCGCCGTCACAGGCTGGCAGGAGACCTCGGAAACGGAACTCCTTCCCTTTATCAATAAATGGGTGGAACAAGGCATTCAAACCGTGATCTCCACCGATATCACCAGGGATGGGATGCTCACCGGCCCTTCTCTCGACCTTTACCGGGAGATCCTGGAGAGGTTGCCTGGACTGGGACTGATAGCCAGCGGAGGGATATCCTCCATGGAGGATATCTACCGGCTGACAGAAGCGGGCGTTCCGGGAGCCATCACCGGAAAAGCCATATACGAAGGGAAAATTGACCTGAAGGAGATTTACCATTACAACAAATAACATGCTGGCCAAAAGGATCATTCCCTGTCTTGACATCCGTGACGGACAAACCGTCAAGGGGGTTCGTTTTGTGGATATCCGGGATGTGGGGGATCCCGTAGAACTGGGGGCTTATTATGCGTCACAGGGAGCCGACGAACTGGTGTTTTTAGACATCACGGCGACCCACGAAGGGCGCAAGACCTTCACGGAGCTCGTCAAAAGGATCGCCAGGGAGATCAACATTCCCTTCACGGTAGGGGGAGGCATCAGTGAGCTGCGTGATGCGGGGGCCCTTCTGGCCGCCGGGGCCGACAAGATCAGCATCAACTCCTCGGCAGTCAGGAATCCCCGGTTGATCGACCAGATGGCCTCCCATTTCGGGAGCCAGTTTGTCGTACTGGCCATCGATGCCCGGGGCGACGACCACGGGCAGTGGACGGTGACCGTCAACGGGGGTCGCATCCCCACCGAAAAGGAGCTGTTTTCGTGGGCCAGGGAAGGAGAAGAGCGGGGCGCCGGTGAAATCCTCTTCACCTCCATGAACCACGATGGGACCAAAAACGGATTCGCCTGCGAGGAACTGGCCCGGCTCTCAGAGCAGCTCACCATTCCCGTCATCGCCTCGGGAGGGGCCGGCACCATGGAACATTTCGCAGAAGTCTTCACTCGGGGAAAAGCAGACGCCGGACTGGCGGCCTCCATTTTCCATTTCCGGGAGATTGCGATTCCCGACCTGAAAGATTACCTTCGCAACCAGGGGATCACCGTCAGATAAACCGGCAAAATCCCTGGTGTCAACCCACTATTTCATTACCTTAAAAAAACCACCACAATGGATACCATCAATGAACCCGCCACCCCCGATTTTACGAAACTCAACGGGCTGGTACCTGCCATAATCCAGGACAACACCACCCTGAAAGTGTTGATGCTGGGATTCATGAACGAGGAGGCGTGGCGCAAAACCGAAGAAAGCGGAAGGGTCACCTTTTTCAGCCGGAGCCGCAACAGGCTGTGGACCAAAGGAGAGGAGAGCGGTCATTTTCTGGAGGTGGTAGAAATACTCACCGACTGCGACAACGACACCCTGCTGATCAAGGTCAACCCGGCCGGGCCCGTTTGCCACACCGGCGCAGACACCTGCTGGGATGAACCCAACGAGGAAAGCGACCTTCTTTTCCTGGAATACCTCCAGGACCTGGTCGATGAACGAAAAAAAGAGATGCCAGAAGGATCCTACACGACCACCCTGTTCAGGGCAGGCACCCGTAGAATCGCCCAGAAGGTGGGCGAAGAAGCCGTGGAAACCATCCTGGGTGCCGTGTCGGGAGATGACGCGAACTTCCTGTATGAAGGCGCCGACCTCCTTTATCACCTGATTGTACTCCTCTCACAAAAGGGATACCGCATCGAGGATCTGGCCGCAGAACTGAAAAAGCGACACAGGTAACCCTTTCATTTCACCCTGCAGGGAAACTTTTTCCCTGATCACCAGAGAGATCCCATCACCATATTTTATAAAACATGGTTGCATAACATACGGAGTTTGTTTTTATAACATAGCTCCCGGGGCGTGTAGTTTGACATTTTTTTCTGACTTTTAGCAGTAAGTTATTATCAAACTAAACAACCTGAATTATGGAATCGAAAAATCTGTGTCCATCGACCGCCGCAACCGTTTTCGCCTGTCAGTCGATCGTGAACTCCTTTGCGGAGAATATTTACGAGCTGGCCCACATCCGGAAAGAGTGGAATGTGTCCTATGCCAACTCCCTTAAGAGGGAGGCCCAGGAGATCGTGGACAAGATGGCCGCAACAGGGAACATCAAAGCCACCCTGGAAAAACTGAAGGTCTGGCGGGAACTGATGATCTCCTCGCTCACCGACATCGGGATCATCAGGGCATCGGTCAAAAACGATTACAAGAATGACAAACCCTTCCAGAAAGAATTCTATCAGTTACTGGGATACAACGATTTCTTCAGTGATGCCAAGAATGGAGATCATTACAGCATGTTCAGGTTTGTCAGGGTTTTTGCGGACAATCTGACTCCTGAACTTCGGGAAAAGATTTTAACGGGCGGACTGGATCCGCACATTGTGGACAGGGTGGTCGACAATGCCAGGGAACTGGAGAATTTCTCAGAGTGTTTCTCCCTGATGAATGACACCAATGTGATTTCCGAAGAAGACCGTGAAAAAATCGAAAAGCTATACAGCGAGGTCAGGGATATCAGCAGACTAGCCACCGCCTACTATTACTTCGACCCGCAGAAAAGGGAAGCCTTCAATTTCTTCAAAGCGCTTCGCAATCTGAGATAGCAAGAACAGGAGAGAAGTCTCCCTTTCTACCTGAAGGCCTTCCGGCGGTTTATAAGCTGCCGGAAGGCCTTTTTTTAGATCTCCTCCTCTTCACCCAGCCCTGGTGTGGCAAAGGGCATCCTCACCGGAGGGATCTGTTCCCCGGGAACATAAGGAAAAACATCGGCGATGGTGCTCACGGCAAGGGAGGAGACGACATAGGGCACAATCAGAAAAGAAAGGCTTTCTTCGAGGCGGTCCAGGGCTTCCCTGACCTCATCGGCCTGCACCAGATAAATGGTGCGCAGTTTCTTCTCTTTTCCGGCCTCCTCGTCAATCGCCACCAGGTTGATCGTGCAACGGTACCACCACTCCCCGGCCTCATAGGGGAAGACTTCCGCCACTTTGGACTTGCGGATGTCGGTCACGGTGAACTCGCCGCGGACCATGGTTTGCATCATGGCGATAATCCGGGCTTCAGCATCGGTAAAAGAAACGGCATCGAGGAGGAAGTTCTCGGTGACCATCCGTTCCTTGCCGTTGTCGTCGACTTTCTGGTATTTAACCTTGCATTCAAACCAGGTCTGCATCATAGTTTTTCATTTTGGGGCAAAAATAGAAAAAAGCCGTCCGGAAATCCCGGTTGAAAGGAAACTTGTGAAGGGGGGTGCTTCTTCCCTTCAGTAAATCAGGGAGACATGGTTTGATATTCCGGAGAAAATTCTTAAATTAACAAGACACTAAAAAACCAAGGAGCATGGTAAAAATCAGCAGGCAGGAAGCCCTGGATTATCATTCACAGGGCAGGCCGGGCAAGGTAGAGGTGGTCCCCACCAAACCGCACAGCAACCAGTATGACCTTTCGCTGGCTTATACGCCGGGGGTTGCGCAACCTTGCCTGGAAATCAAAAACAACCCGCAGGAGGTCTACCGCTACACCTCCAAGGGGAACCTGGTGGCGGTGGTCTCAAATGGCACAGCAGTGCTCGGACTGGGTGATATCGGTCCGGAAGCCGGCAAACCGGTGATGGAAGGAAAGGGATTGCTTTTTAAGACCTTTGCAGACATCGATGTTTTCGACATTGAGGTGAATGAAAAGGATCCTCAGCGGCTGATTGAAGTGGTCAAAGCCATTGCCCCTACCTTTGGGGGGATCAACCTGGAGGACATCAAGGCGCCCGAGTGTTTTGAAGTAGAAGAGCAGTTAAAGAAGGAACTGGATATCCCTGTTTTTCATGACGACCAGCATGGGACGGCCATTATATCGGCGGCAGCACTGCTGAATGCCCTCTCGCTGGTGGGGAAGGAGACCGGGGAGATCAGGGTAGTGGTAAGTGGTGCCGGTGCCGCGGCCGTTTCCTGCATCAGGCTGTATTTCACCCTCGGGGTTCATCCCCGCAATGTGGTGATGGTAGACAGCAAGGGAGCGCTTAACCGCCGGCGCACCGACCTCAATAAAGTGAAAATGGAGTTTGTCACCGACCGCGAGGTGAATACCCTGGCGGAAGCCATGGTCGGTGCCGATGTCTTTCTGGGTCTTTCGGCCGGAAACATTGTGACCCCGGAGATGATTCTGAGCATGGCTCCGCAGCCCATCGTGATGGCCATGGCCAATCCAGATCCGGAGATTCCCTATGACGTGGCCGTGGCCACCCGTAGCGATATCATCATGGCCACGGGAAGGAGTGACTTTCCCAATCAGGTCAACAATGTGCTGGGGTTTCCCTTTATTTTCAGGGGAGCCCTGGATGTGCGGGCTTCCGCCATCAACGAAGAGATGAAGATTGCGGCGGTCAGGGCCCTGGCGCAACTGGCCAGGGAGGATGTGCCTGATATGGTGTGCCAGGCTTACAACCTGACCAACCTCTCCTTTGGCAGGGAATATCTGATTCCCAAGCCCCTGGATCCGCGGCTCATCACCACGGTAGCCCCCGCCGTGGCCAAAGCCGCCATAGAAACCGGAGTGGCCCGGCAGCCCATCACCGACTGGGAGGAATACCGGCATCAGTTGCAGAAACGGCTGGGTATCGACAACATGCTGATTCTCCACATACGCAGCAAAGCCCAGCAAAATCCGAAACGGGTGGTCTTCGCCGAAGCCAACAATTTCAAGGTCCTCAAGGCGGCTGAAGCCGTAGTCAGGGAAGGCATCGCCCACCCTGTCCTGATCGGGGAGAAGGAGACCATACACAGGCTTATCGCTGACCACCAGATTCATCTAGCGGATCCGGAAATTGTCGATCTTTTTGACCCGGGAATGGCCGAGCGGCGGGAGTCCTATGCACAACTGCTCTACCAGAAAAGAAGCCGCAAGGGAATGACCCTTGAAGATGCCCGCGATTGCATGCTGAACCGCGACTATTTCGGCACCATGATGGTGGAAAATGGGGAAGCCGATGCATTCCTTTCAGGATTCTCAAGAAAATACTCCGACACCATCAGGCCGGCCCTTCATGTGGTGGGGGTGGAGGAAACCTTCAATCAGATTGCGGGGATGTATATCATGATCACCAAGAAGGGACCACTTTTCCTGGCCGACACCACGGTCAACATCAGGCCATCGGCCAAAGAACTGGTAGAAATCACCCTGCTCACGGCCAGGGAGATCAGGAAGTTCAACATCGAGCCGGTGATGGCCTTTGCCTCCTTTGCCAACTTCGGATCCTATCAAGGTCCCGGGGATCACCGGGAGGTGCGCGAAGCGGTAGCCCTTTTGCACCGTGACCATCCTGACCTGCTGGTCGACGGGGAAATGCAGGCCAACTACATCTTCGATCCGGAGTTGAGGCAGCAGAAGTTTCCGTTTACCCGGATCGGAAACAAAGATGTGAACACGATTCTGTTCCCGGATCTCACTTCGGGCAATATCCTGTATAAGTCGCTGAAAGGGGTGGGCGCTGCAGAGGCCATAGGGCCTATCCTGCTGGGGATGAAAAAGCCGGTACACATTCTTCAGATGGAAAGCGAGGTCAGGGAGATCGTCAATATGGCCGCGATTGCCGTGGTCGACGCACAATCAGCGGGAAAAAGAGAGTGATCTTTCCGGATTACGGACAATTCCGGCAGCCAGGCTGGTCATTGGGATGCCATACCTATTCCCGGGTGGGTAATTCAAGTCAGGTCGGGTAATTCAAGTCAGGTTGGGTAATTCAAGTCAGGTTGAGACAATCGTTATCTCAGTTCCCTACTTGTTCTTTCAGCCAGGCCGGGCGGTTAGTGGTAAAATGGGTAACCCCCACGCTGGAGAGCCGTTTGGCCTCTTCGGGGTTGTCGACCGTCCAGGCCCATACTTCCAGCCCTTTTTCGCGTGCGGCAGTGACCAGCTCCTGGTCAATCGCCGAATACTGCATGTTAATTCCTGCCAGTCCGGCTGCTTTAACCTCGTCGAGTTTCTTGAGGGCGGCCTGCCGGGAACCTGAAAGCCACAACGCCATGTTGTGGGGAAAGCTCTTCTTTACTTCGACGATGGTCTCCCAATCGAAGCCGATAAAGGCCACCTGGCCCAGATGTTTTTCTTTTGAGAAGATGCGGGTAAGATGGGGAATCACCTCTTTATCGCATTTAATTTCCACGACCAGGGTTTTCCCATCGGGGATGGTGGCGAGAATTTCTTCCAGAAAGGGAATTTTCTCCCCTTTAAAACGCTCCTCTTTCCAGCCGCCGGCATCCAGATCACGGAGCAAAAGAGAAGGGGTATTTTTGATGGTCAGGTTTTTACCGCCGCAGGTACGGTGGGTGTCTTTGTCGTGGATAACCATAACCCGGTTGTCGGCGGCCAGGTGAATGTCGATTTCTACGGCATCGGCACCGTTTTCCCAGGCGAGCCGGGCTGCAGCCACAGTATTCTCAGGAGCATCAAAGGATGCACCGCGATGGGCAACATAATAATTCTGGGCCTGCAGTACGTTAACCGCCATAAACAGAAGAAAAGCAGACATGAATCTCATAGCCGTATTTATTTTTCACGAAGATACCTGCTTTGCATAAATTTTTCACCAATTCGGGTAAAAAACCTAGTTTTGCTCCATTAATCAATCCATGGTTTCCAGAATCGCCACATACGCTGCCATAGGAGCAATGAAGCTCTTTTCAAGGTTGCCAATGGCTGTATTGTATTTGATCTCTGACATTCTTTTCCGAATGGTATACACTGTAGCGGGTTATCGCCGGTCAGTGACCCGCAGGAACCTGGAAAGGTCATTTCCGGAGAAAACCCCCGGGGAAAGGGAACAGATCGCACGGAATTACTACCGGTATTTATGCGACATCATGGCAGAGAGCATGAAAACAGGAGCCATGACCGGGGAGCAGCTGTCGGAGAGGATGGTTTTCCGCAATCCGGAGGTAGTCAACCGGTTTTACGAGGAGGGTAAAAGTGTCATCATTCTGGCCATGCATTACGGCAACTGGGAGTGGCTCCTACACATGCCCCTGTTGCTCAGGCATCACTGTTATTTTGTGTACAAACCTCTTAGCAACCCTATTTTTGACCGCTATCTCAACAGGTTGAGAGCCCGTTTTGGGGGGGAGACCGTTTCGATGTCGCTGGTGTTGCGTAAGCTACTGGAAGCCGAAAGGCGTGGAGAGCGGGTGCTGACCTGGCTGGCCGCCGACCAGGCCCCTCCCTGGAACCATCCCTTCTGGACCACTTTTCTGAACCAGGAAACGATTTTCTTCAACGGTCCCGCCAAACTGGCCCGGCGTTTCGGCCATCCCGTTCTCTTTCAAAGGGTACGCAGGATCAGCAGGGGACGATATGAGACCTGGTTTGAGGTGCTGTTTGAAGATCCCCGGGAGGTTCCGGAGGAGACCATTATTAAAAACTATATTGCGAAGGCAGAGGAGGTCATCAGGGAAGATCCCTGTTGTTACCTGTGGTCGCATAAAAGATGGAAATACCCTTACCGGGGAGCGCCACCCTCCTATTAAAAGCAAGATAAAGAAGGCCTTCCCTGACAAGTTTATACACAGACAGAAATGACAGAGAATAAATCCGGTGCACCGTATAAAAAAAGTATTCTGCACACAACAGGCATACTGATTCTGAAAGGGATGGCCTTCCTCCCGTTTTGGATTGTTTACGGCCTGTCTGATTTCCTTGCATTTTTGCTACGCTATGTGGTCAGGTACCGCAAGAAGGTCATCTTCGGCAATCTCAGGAATTCTTTTCCGGAGTTCAGTGAGACGGAGATCAGACGGTTGGCGTGGAAATTCTACCGTCATTTTGCCGACATCACTCTGGAATCGGTGAAGGGTTACGGCATGACCCGGGCTGATTTTGATGCCAGGATGGTATTCAAGGGTTTGGAGGAGATGAATGCGCTGGCGGAGCAGGGGAAAAGTGTTTTGTTGCTCGGGTTTCATTACAACAATTGGGAGTGGAGCGGATTTGCGCAGATATATTTGAAGCACCGGTATTTGGTGGTTTACAATCCGATGCGGGGTAATCCGCAGTTTGAGGAGTATCTGCTGGGGATCAGGAGGCGTTGGGGTGCCGAGACCATCCCGGTGCATAAATCGGCCCGGGCCACCATGGAATTTGACAGGAAGCAGGAACCAGTTGCGCTGGTACTGGCCGCAGACCAACGGCCGCCGGCCATTACCCGTTTCTGGGCAACCTTCATGAACCAGGAGGCGTCTTTCAACCAGGGTCCGGGTAAAATTGCCAAGAAAACCAACCAACCCGTATTTCTGCATCTGACCAGAAAGATCAGCCGGGGTCATTACGAAGTCTCCTTTATCCCGCTGATCATGGATCCACGGGAGGTTTCCGAGGAGGAGATCATGCTGACTTATGTCAGGGCCATGGAAAGGTACATCAGGGAGGAACCGGCGTGGTATCTATGGTCACACCGGCGGTGGAAACAACAACGTCCGGACGGCTATGCGATGGCTGATGACCTTCCCGGGGTTGGGGAAGCCACAAGAGACAGGTGAACCGCGGTCCCGTACCGTGAAAACCAGTCTTCAGGTGCCGGCTCCCTGACGGGTTCCCGGGAGGGATCCAGGGAGGGAACCTGGGATACAACATGGACTGCTATAGGGAACCAGAGCAGGATAAACAGAAAGCGTGAAAATAAAAAATCAAAGGGGGACGTGTGCTTTTGGAAATAAAAGATCTAAAGGAAAGCGTGTTCAGACCCGCCTTCAGGCAAGGGATGAAGACCGCGCTGTGGCTGCTGAAGCTCACCATTCCCGTGTCACTGGGGGTATTCCTGCTTGACTGGTTTGGGGTACTGGAAGCCCTGGCCGTAGTCACAGAGCCTCTGTTCAGGGGTTTCGGGTTGTCGGGGAAGGCCTCCATCGTGCTGATCACAGGCTATTTCACCAACATTTATTCTGTCATTGCAGTCATGGCGACCCTGGATCTATCGGTCAGAGAGGCCCTGATTCTGGCCAATATGTGTCTGATCGGTCATGCCCTGATCGTGGAATCAGGGATTCAGGCCAAAACAGGATCCTCCCCATGGAGGATGGCCCTGCTGAGGCTGGTGACAGGTTTTCTTGCAGCCTGGATACTGAACTTTCTTCTTCCAGAGATGCCAGGAAAAATTATTTTTCGACATGAAGTGACTTCCGAAGGGTTCATTCCCGACTTTCTGGGGTGGCTGAGGGCCATAGGGATCACCTCGCTGAAGATTGTGGTGCTGGTCAATCTCCTGTTGGTTTTGCAACGGTTTCTGAGCGAACTGGGGATACTCAGGTGGCTGGAGCGGCCATTCCGTCCGCTGCTCAGGATCATGGGTCTTCCCGCTTCAAGCAGTTTTCTGTGGCTGGTAGCCAACACGCTGGGACTTTCTTACGGGGGAGCTATCATGATCAGCCAGACCGCTGAAGGGGCCCTTTCACGAAAAGAAGCCGACCTGCTGAACCACCATATCGCCATTTCCCATTCCCAACTGGAAGACACCCTGTTGTTTGCGGCGATGGGACTTTCCATCCCCTGGCTGGTGGCCCCCCGATTTCTGCTGGCCATAGGGGTAGTATGGCTCCGGCGGCTGGAGCTGCTCTACAGAGGCATTCACCGGAAACAAGCCGTTTAGTGCTCCGGCGAGCCGGCATTCCCGGCGGCACAGCATCTTTAAACCACAGAGTTACTTACAGGAGAGGATGAATCCGACCTTGGGAATATTCTCGATTCTGACCGACGTATCGCCGTTAAAATACTTGCGTAGTTTAGAGATAAATACATCAAGGCTCCGGCCGGCGAAATAGTCGTTTTCGCCCCAGATTTCGGTCAGGATCTGTTCACGTTTGACGATATTGTTGCGTGAGGAACACAACAAGCGGAGGACCTCGGCTTCACGGCTGGTGAGTCTTCGGGTCTCCTCCCCGTGTGTGAGGGCCTGGTTGGCGTAGTTAAAAGTAAAGGAGCCAATGCTGTAGACATTTTCGGTTTCCCGTGTCTCGGGCAGAACGGCCCGGTTGATGACTGCCCTGATCCGACAGAGGAGTTCGTCCTCATCAAAGGGTTTGGTGATGTAATCATCGGCACCGAGGCCGTACCCCTTAAGTTTGTCCTCTTTCAGGGATCTTGCGGTAAGAAAGATCACCGGAACCTGTGAATTGAGGGCTTTCAGGTTCCTGGCCAGGGAAAAACCATCCACCTTTGGCAACATCACATCGAGGATGCAGAAGTTAAAGCTGCCTGACCTGAAGGCTTTCAGGGCCGACTCCCCGTCACGGTATAGCTTGACATCGAGGCCATGGCTTTCGAGGAATTCCACCAGGAGAAATCCGAGGTTCAGATCGTCCTCGACTAAAAGTATTCTGAGATTCTTCTCGTTCATGGTAAAACAGGCGCCAGGGGTAATAAAAGGGTGAAACTGCTTCCTTTTCCCGGTTCACTGGAAACCGTGATTTTCCCGTGGTGGGCGGTGACAACATTTTTGACATAAGACAATCCGATACCGAATCCCTTGATATTATGCACATCGCCTGTAGGAACCCTGTAATACTTATCAAAAATGTATTTCTGGAATTTAAGGGGAATACCAATACCGTTGTCTGTGATCTCCACTCCGGCGAAATGGTCGGTCAGGAAGCTGCGGATGCGTACACGGGGAGATTCGGTGGTATACTTAAGGGCATTGACCAGGATATTACTGAAGGCGTTGGTCAGATGCAACCTGTCGGCCAGGATGGGGATCTCCCCTGCAGCCAGGTCACAGGTGAGGGTTCCGCCTTTCTCTTCAGCGAGAAGCTGAACAGAGGCCATGGCGTCAGCCAGCATATCCCCCAGGTTCTCGGACTGGAAGTGGTAATCGAAGTCCTCCCGTTCAATGGCGGCCAGGTCAAGGAGGGACTCCACCTGTTTCTCAAGTTTCTGGTTTTCCCTGAAAATAAGGTCTCCGTATTCCCTGACTTTATCATGATTTGCCGAGGCACGTCCCTTTCTGATCAGATTGGCTGCAAGGGCAATACTGGTAATAGGTGTTTTGAACTCGTGGGTGACGTTATTGATCAGCTCCTTGATATTATTAGCAAGCCGCAGCTCATTACGGTACCAACCCATGATCTGAAGAATGGAGATCACAATAAAGAGTATCAGTAAAACCGAGGAAAAAAGCATCAATCCTGCCTGGCTGAAGAAGAACCGGGAGCGGTCGGGGAAGCTCACCACCAGCTGGTAACCACTGGTTTGGAGCACTTCACGCAGACTCTGGGTATAACAGGTTCCCTGCCTGACGAAAAGGTTTACGGGACCGCTTCTGATGGTATCCCTGTTGTGACGGGTGATGTACACATCGTAGTCGAGATCAATGCCATATACGGCCAGTTCGGCATCGATGGTCGCGTGGATCTGGCCCCATATCCCAGGCGACATCAGTTTTGTTCCCGAATGGATGGAATCGCAGGCCATGCATTCGCGCATGGCATCACAGACCAGGCGGTCGTTGTTCAAATTCGCAATGGTCTTGTCCAGAGCCAGGTCCACACTGTTCTTAAAGACCTTCTCCTGAAACCTTACAGAATACATGATCCATCTCACCTGCAGAACCAGCAAGGCTGCCAGCATGACCATGGTGAACCAGAAGAGATATTTCCGCAGCGATTTCTTCATCCGGCAAAATTAACCAAAATAAAAGAGTAGAAACTCCATTTTAACATCGTGTTAACATCGCAATAACACTTATTTGGAATCGTTTTAAATATCTTTGTCCTAGTTCAAATTAAAATTATAAGTCATTATGAAAAAGTTGTTATTCATCTTAGCGATTATTGCAGTTTACGGTTTGTCCATCACCACAGCCCAGGCCGGTGTAGTTTCGGCTGAGAAGGCAAAAATAACCATTGTTGCTGACGACAATGCCCCTGACGGAGAAAAGGCCAAGAAGGCTGAAAAGAAAACCGATGCAGGATGTACAGGCAAGGAAGAAGCAAAGAGTGGATGCAGTGAAAAGGCCAAAGCCGCTTGTGCTGAAAAGGGTAAGTCGTGTTGCGGGAGCAAGGAAGCTGCTCCGGTTCCGGCACCCAAGAAATAAATATCCTTTGGGATAAGTATGGGAAGGTATCCGTTAGGGTACCTTTTTTTTTTGCCCTGAAAAGGGTATATTTGAGGAAAAGAGCTCTCATGCGGGAGGCGATGTACTGGACCCCGGCCAGTGACGGAAAGGTCAGATGTGGATTATGTCCGCATGAATGCCTGATCGGGGAAGGAAAGGCAGGGATTTGCCGGGTGCGGGTAAACCGGAACGGAAGGCTATTTTCTCTGGTAGACGGTCTACTGGCTGCCCTGCATACTGATCCGGTGGAGAAGAAGCCTCTGTACCATTTTCATCCCGGGGGGCAGATTCTTTCAATCGGTACCAGGGGCTGCAATCTGAAATGTGCATTTTGCCAGAACTACCATATTTCCCAGGAGGCTCCTTCCGCCACCGGCCGCGATTTGACGATGTCCCCAGGGGAGTTGGCCACCATGGCCGTTTCGCTGGAGAATAACACCGGTATCGCCTACACTTACAACGAACCCACGGTTTTCTACGAATTCATGCTGGAAACGGCACGGGAAATCCGCAGGGCCGGACTGAAGAATGTGGCGGTCACCAATGGATTCATCAGCCAGGCTCCCCTTGCAGAGTTGCTTCCAGAGATGGATGCCTTCAATGTAGACCTGAAATCGTTCGACGACGGGTTTTACAGGAGAATGGCAGGAGGCAGACTGGCGCCGGTCCTGGAAACGCTCAGAGCGATTGTGGCCGGGGAAAAACATTTGGAAATCACTTTTTTAGTCATCCCCACCCTGAATGATTCCGAAGAAGAGTTTTTAAAAATGATCGGATGGATTTCCTCGGAACTGGGCAGTGACATTCCCCTTCACTTATCGCGCTATTTTCCTGCGTGGAAGCTACATCTCCCCCCCACTCCGGTGCCGGTACTGGAGCGTTTTGCCTGTCTGGCAATGGAAAAGATGCGCTATGTATACCTGGGGAATGTGGGAGAAACCAGGTTTTCGTCCACATTCTGCCCTGCATGTCATCGGGAACTGATCAGAAGGGAGGGTTATCAGGTCACAACTGACGGATTGGGGCCCGGAGGAGCATGCCGGCACTGCGGGAGCCGCCTGGCAGGGATATTTTAATTCCGATAGTTCAAACGATTGTTGTATCTTTGAGCCCTGATTAATTGATTCATTTCCCTATCATTTCATGACATTCGACGAATTTAACCTCACTCCCGAATTGCAGGATGCAATTTGGTATATGGGCTACCGTGATGCCACCCCCATCCAGGAGCAAGCCATCCCTCCGATTACCGAAGGACGCGATCTGATTGCCTGTGCCCAGACGGGTACCGGCAAGACGGCGGCATTTCTCTTACCCATCCTGGATTTTCAGGCACGGAAACCCACTTCCGACACCAATACGCTGATATTGGTCCCCACCAGGGAGCTTGCCATTCAGATCGACCAGCAGATTCAGGGGCTGGCTTACACGCTGAACATCACCTCGATTGCGATCTACGGGGGAGGCGATGGCAGTGAATGGGGGCAGCAGAAAATCGCCCTCACCAAAGGAGCCGACATCATTGTGGCCACTCCAGGAAAGCTCATCAGTCATCTTTCACAGGGATACGTCAAGTTCGACAAGATAGAGCATCTTATTCTGGACGAAGCCGACCGGATGCTGGACATCGGATTCCACGAAGACATCATGAAGATTATTTCCTTTCTTCCAAAGGAAAGGCAAACCCTGATGTTCAGTGCCACGATGCCCCCGAAGATCAGGGCGCTTTCCAGGCAAATACTGACGAATCCCGTGGAAATCGCCCTGGAGATGTCAAAACCGGCCGAAGGGGTGACCCAAACGGCCTACCTGGTCCATGAAATCCAGAAAACCGCCCTGGTCAGGATGTTGATCAGTGACAAACCTGAGTTAAGGAGCATTCTGGTTTTCTCCTCGACCAAGCGTAAGGTCAACGAGATTGTCAGGGGTTTGAGGTCTAAATCCTGGAAAACGGAAGGAATTTCCTCGGATCTGGAGCAAAGAGAGAGAGAAGAGATTTTGTTGCGTTTCAAGTCGCGGGAAACAAGGGTGTTGGTAGCGACCGATGTGTTGAGCCGGGGAATTGACATCAAGGACATCAACCTGGTGATCAATTATGATGTGCCGGGAGACGCGGAGGATTATGTGCACAGGGTTGGCCGTACAGCAAGGGCCGATACAACGGGGATGGCCGTCACGCTGGTCAATGAGGCCGATATGCAGAAGATGAACCGGATTGAAAAGCTGATTGGGAACGAGGTTCCCAAGGCGCCGCTTCCCGGGGAACTGGGGAGAGGTCCTGAATGGAAGCTCCGGCCTTCGACTCCCGGGGATCATTTCCGCAGGAAAGGAGGAAGACCCAGGGAAAAGGAACAGGCCAGACCAGGTGGTTTTTCAGGCAGAAACCGGGACAAGGGTCCCGGAGATGGCCGGAGGGAAGCCCGGAAAGTTGATTCCGGGCCACGACCGGAAGGAAGTTCCGGTAAAAAAAGATGGAACAAGAAAGGCAGACAACCGGGATCGGGCCTCACAGACCAGCAGAAACCCGGTCAGGGTGAGCAGTAAAGGCCTACCTATCTTCAATTCGGAAATGCACTCTCCATCAGAACTTCAGGGACCATGACACGGAGGGAACGACGGGAAGCATGGAGATTTGCATGAAAGAATCACCGTCCTTGTAATAGAAATAAGGATTCAACCGGTTATATATATTATACACGGAGATTTTCCAGGTACGTTCCCTGTTTTTGCTCAGCTTTTTGGAAGCAGCATAGGCGGCATCAAGATGGTGGAAAGGAGGCATTCTGTAGTTGTTGGGATGGGGGAAGGATTCAAACCAGCTGAAATGCTCCAGGTAAGGAAAATCTTTGTCCAGTCCGGGCAGCAGCATTCCCTTAATATGTTCATCGGGGATGGTGATGGCGTTTCCGGAGGCAAAAACAAAGGCGACGGTCACTGTGTTTTTTTTGATGTGATTATCCTTAAGCCGGTAATTGGCAAGCAGGGTGAAGTCGTGTCTCCGGTCATATTTGAAGGGAAAGAAACGGCCCCTGTTTATATCAGGGAATTTTCTTTCAGACCAGGAGAGGGAGTATCCGGCCCAGCCTGTCAGGCGGCCCGTGGTCTTTTCAGCCATGAATTCCGCTCCGTAATTGAGGCCTTTGCCGGCTATGGTAAGTTCTTCCCAGGTTTTCCCTGAACCGGCGGTCAGGATCACCCCGGGGCGGTATTCCAGGAGGTGGTTCATGGGCTTGTAATAAGCATCGGCTTCGAAGGTCCATCCACTGATGGGAGTAGTCATCACACCCAGGTCAGCCAGCCAGGCTTCTGCCGGGAACGTTGTCTCGGTGGCAGGAACCCACAAATCGGTAGGCATATTCAGTGCATTATTGGTAAGAAGGTGAATGGTCTGAACCATCCGTTGCCAGGAGATTTTCAGGTCGGTATGTTCCGACAGGGCATAACGGGTTGACACCCGTGGTTCGGTATAATACCGTGTTTTATTACCTGAGATAAAGGTCAGCAGACGCACCCCTGCAATGAGGGTTAACCGTTGGGCCAAGGTCGTTTCATCCTCGGCATATACAGAGACGGATAAGGACTTTGCAGCAGGGGCAGAAGGTGGGGAGTAGCCGGTTGAATAGCCGGAGTAGCTGGTCAGCTCGGGAGTAAAAGTTTGCCAGGAGAACTGGTAGCCGAATTTCACAGCATGCCCTTCAGGAGAAAAATCCAGGTCCCCTTTCAGGGAGAACTCCTCCAGTCCGCTTTTGGTATACTGCCCCGATTTTTCTTTATCCCGGCTGTTTTCAAACTGCTCATTGAATCTGTAGAGACTATGGTAAACAGATGTATTCATGAACCATGCAGGGGCCAGCACCAGGTTCCAGCGGAGGACCGAAGTCTGGTTTCCCCATTTGAAGCTGTAACGGTCAGTGGTCAGGGAATCCTTCGAGTTCACGAAATACTGGTCGCGGCCCTGGTAGTGGCTGAGGTAAATGCGGTTTCCGGGGCTGATGATCCAGTTGATTTTGGCATTGAGGTCGTAGAAGGTATACCCCAGGGTTTCCAGGTCGCCCGAGATGAGTTGTTCCAACCGTAAAGGGAGATCGATCCAGGATCTGCGGCCTGAGATCATGTAGGAGGCCACATCCTTTTTAAGGGGGCCTTCCAGCATCAGCCGGCCCGAGACGGGACTCACCGAAAAATGGCCGCCTGCTTCTTTCAGGTTCCCCTCCTTCATAGACAAATCCAGAACAGACGAAAGCCGTCCGCCATACCGGGCGGGGATGCCACCCTTAAAGAAGCGCATGTCCCTGACGGCATCTGTATTAAAGGTGGAAAGGTACCCGAAGAGGTGATTGGTGTTGTAAACGGGGACGCCATCGAGAAGAATCAGGTTCTGGTCGTGGGAGCCTCCGCGGACATTGATTCCCGAGGTTCCTTCATTTCCCGATTTGACCCCTGGAAGCAACTGAATGGTTTTCAAGGCATCTGATTCACCGAGCAGAGAGGGGGAGAGCTCTGCCCGGTTGGATGAGAGGTAATACACACCGGGTATAGCCGACCGGATGATCGTGTTATCCTTTAAGTGACCGGTGATACTGACCTCTCCCACCTCCAGTCCGGAAGCCAGTTCCCAGTTTATCACCGTATCGCTGTAGATAATCAGGGAGAGGGTGAGTTTCCGGTAGCCCACGAAGGAGATTTCCAGCTCCTGCTGGCCGGGGGGGAGGGTCAGTGCATAGTAGCCATAGGCGTTTGCGGAAGTCCCTTTGCGAAGTGCCGGCACCCAAACCGTGGCTCCGGCCAGGTGCTCCCCTGAGACCGCATCCCTGATGATGCCCGAGACGGATATCCTGGGTCCTTCCTGAGCGAACAACGCCGACAGGCAGAAAAAAAAGAGCACTGTGCAGTTCCAGCGTCTGTTCATGATGGATCTGTCATTATGATAATCGGGCCCTGGTGCAAATAACCGGGATGGTCATCTGATCGCACAGCTAATCGGTGAACTCTATTACATGGGCGCTGACCGTCACCGTTCGCCTCACATAGAAGATCAGGAATGCGGCAATATGTTCCTCTACGGTAACATTGACTACCGCTTTCGAACTGCCGGTCAGGTCATTCCGGGCAAACATATCAGCTTTGGCCTTTTCAATAAGTGCTTTATGCGACAGCCCACCCACTCCCATGATATAAGTGGCGGTGGAGGTTCCGCTGATTTTGTCGACTACTTTAAAATTCTTTCTGGCCAGTTCCACATTGGTCATATGGCCTGCCATGTTTCCCACTAACGCGGTGTGAATACCGCAACCTGGCAACAAAAGGGTGGCAAACAAAATAACAACACTGATATTCAATACTTTCATGATGCTTTAACTTTAACAGGGGTAACGTTGGGTGATTATAGTTGAATTATTTCATTGTAACAGGTCCCTCCAGAACACATACAATATCCGCATGGCTAATCATAGTGGTTGGTGCAGACAGGATGCATGAGAAGGTCAATATCATACAAGAAAGTCAGCAGACAAGCTTTATTTACTTCCCCGGACACCATTCAAAGGCAAACGAATTAGTTGCCGGGGAGGAGTTCAGACATACTTGTTGCAGCAATTTGTCTTCAGGCTATTTCGTATTCCCAGTCTCATTATTCTGGTATATGGATTCGGGAGTTGTGATATCAAACTGGCTGATCGTATAGGAACCGAAAATTCCTTTTCCGTTTTCAATATTGGAATACATGTCCACGGGAGTATGGAATACCGGCATATCCCCGATCACCCCCAGATCATACTGTATAAGGGCAGACTTCATGTACTGATCAAGATGCTCGTCAGCATTGATGATATACAGATAAACTCTAAATGGGAGATTATTATAATCTTCAGAATCAGAAAAGTAATGAGGAATTTTAAAGCTTACCTCCTTACCTTTAAACTTTGTATCTGGTAATCTTGCATAAAAATGATATGAGTTATTCATTCTCCCAGTAATATCCGCACTCCGTGTTCGATTAAAATCGTCAAAAAGATTAAAATCAGAAGAAACATAAGTTTCATAGTACATCATCCAGCCAGAGTATGTAAAACTCTTTTGACCTACCCAATAGAAATTATCCTCATTTGAATTATCAACTATAGTTACTTTAACTTGATTCTCATCAGGAAATGGTGTCAGGATAATATTAGGTATTTCAGGAATTTTTGTATAACCGAATAACCTATTCCCATTTTTCATTACTATTTCCAACTTATATCCTTTACCTGCTGTTGGACAAATCGAATCTCCATAAATCCCATTTCCGAAGTGTGTAGTTATGTATTTGCTACTATCACCTGATATCAATACCAACGCATCATCAATTGATATGATTCTTTCAGACAAATCAGATCTTAATGATGAACTAATATGGACCTTTATAAATGAATCCGGAACTAGAATAGAATTGACAACGACAGAACTTTGATAATCGCAAAAATCAGGATTTACCGAAGTTACACAGTTGCAAACAATTAGTATTATAAAAACTGTAAGGCTTTTTATACCACATCTATTTTTCACAATATCCGAAATTTTCTAGGGAAGGGGCTGGTTTCCCAGCCCCTTTCTCTTATTGTTTCAAGTACATACGAGCTTTGCCTTTGTCTGGCATTAAGTTATATCCATCAGAAGGAATACCATTAACAAGTGGTCCTCCTTTTCTTTCCCAGTATTGAATAATGACTTCACCAAAGCTTTCATCTTTGTCAGCTATCTTAAACTCAATACTCAAAGGCGCGCTAATATCTACGATCTTAAATATCTGCACCTTGAAGGTAAGACCAAACTTAATGGTCGTTCCATCGCCTGCGCCATCATCTTCAACCATAACGAATCTATATGAATAGGATTTGGTCCTTACATCCCAGGGGAACAAATAGTGATTGTAATAACACCACTTATTCTTTTGTTGATCCTTGGTTTTTTGCCCAAGACTGTTGACCCCGACACCGGGATAGGCCGTATTGGTATTTCCTGGTATGGTCAGATAAGATGTTTTGTATTGCAGCTCGATTTTACCGTCAAATAAGCCACAACACCATTTCCAGCAATCGGAATCGATAAAGATCTTGTCAATCACATCTCTGTTCCCGTTGGTCCTCCAGCTTGCGTAAGACTCCAAACCATTGGTCAAGGGTGAAGCATTTCCGGAAGCATCAACTGAACGAATGGAATATGTATATCCAAAATCCGTAGCTAGATACTGGTCGTAATAATTAATTTGATCCCCACCCACAGTGGCGAGCAGGTAGTTGGGATAGGTCATGTATTGGCGATAGATTTCATAGGACACAGCCCCGGGAACCTGGGACCAGTTTAGCTGAATCGTATAGGGCCCCGCCGGATGCACGGTAAATGTAGAGGGCGCAGAAATTGCCGTCGCTGCAGCGGACTTGAGACCGGGATCCAGAATTTTCCCTGATCCAACAGAGGGCTTCCCTTCAGGATAGGTATACATGGATCTTCTTGAGGCCAATCTCTCCGCAAATTCCAGATTGTCAAGAACCTCAATGACAGGTTCCGCTTGCAGGGTCCTGGCCGACTTCATATGCTGTAATGTATATTCATATGCTTCCCTGGCCGTGACAAAGCGTTCCTCCTCCGGAATCACAAAACCATCAGGATCCACCCTCATCATGCCTTCCTCATCTACCCGTTCGGCAATCCTGACCAGTAAAACAGGTACAGTGATATCCTCTTCATAACAGATATTCTCTCCTCCGCCCAAATCATACCCTTTTACCGGCATCCCCTCTCCTTCATTATATTCCACAGGTAAACCGATTACCAGAGGAACAGTTGAGGCAGGATCCCAGTCATTGTAATAAACCGGACATGAGATCTGCAGGTTCTTACACTTATTCAGATAATCGCTGACAGGAGAAAAATCAATTCCCTTTTCGGCGGCAACGCTTTGAAGGTATGCAGAGAAACTGACATTCCCGAATTTTCCGGAGCTGATCTCCTTATCCTTAATAAGTTCAAAGAGAATGTCATAATCACCCGTAAATTCTCTTCCGATCTCTTCATGAAGGAAAGCCCTGACATTAACGTCTTCCAGCGACAAAGCCACAATCCTGGCGAGTGTATTGTGAATCACATCTGTGGTCAACCCATTGCCTACTGCAGAGGGTTCAGGCCCTATTTCGGGCAGGTCGGGCTCTTTCTGACAGGCACTGAACAAAGCCAAAAGCAAGCATATTCCGATAACCTTTCTTTTCATTTTGGTTTTTGTAAATAACTCGGCACTAAGCCCCGTTTTGCATATGCCACTTGCAAAATTGGTTTCCGTATCGTAGCTTTGTTTAGGCTTTTACACAAAGCCAATCCTCCCCGGGACGGAAACAAAGTAACGCGTGGGACCCCCGGGGAGGCTCTTTAATAAACCTGTTTTTCCCAAGCATCACAAGGTTATCCATCATCCTATACATAGTTATCATTATAATGACCCAATCAGGCTTGCATTTCTTGCTATTACGTTTCAGGTT
Organism: Bacteroidales bacterium; assembly: GCA_012729335.1. Taxonomy (GTDB): domain Bacteria; phylum Bacteroidota; class Bacteroidia; order Bacteroidales; family Prolixibacteraceae; genus UBA1413. The sequence continues at coordinate 124,075 of JAAYDJ010000039.1, forward strand.
TGTAAATACTCTATTTAAATTTATGCAAATGCCAGAGCATATGCAAGACCCTGTTTTTCAGATATAAGCCCAAAAAAGGCTTAACCATTTTAAGGTCAAATAAATAACTTAAGTATTTATTTACACTCCATGGAGTGCCTTCTACAATCAATTGTGTTAACTGCCAATGTCTCCCGGGTTTTATCATGACACGGGTAAATCATACCCATCTACCCAGCCAGATGAAGTTCTCCCGGGTATATAGGCACCACGCACGCCCACCTGGAGTTCAATTACTTCAGTATTTATTCCTGCACCCAGGAACAATCAGAAATCTAAATGGAGAATGAATAGGGGCTCCGGTTGGACCGCTCCGTACAATCACTGCAAGAAACCTGCGTACCCCGTTTACAATGAGGACAATACTTCCAGCACAGCCTTGTAGTCGTTCTCGGCGTCCACTTGCTGATTAACATACTTAATAATTCCGTCCTTACCAATGATAAAGGTCCAACGCTGCGCTGTGACACCTCTGTTTAATACAATTTCGGTGTCGCCAACCATCCTGGAGATGGATCCTCCGTCACTCACGGGCACCCCGAATAACCGGGCCACTACACCATCGGGATCCGACAAGAGCGCATAATTCAGTTGATGGGCTTTCCGGAATATCTTCAAGGAGGCTGGATCGTCACCACTGATTCCTGCAACCACGGCATCATACCCCTTCAAATCACCCACATGATCCCGGTAACTGCAGGCCTGTTTTGTACAACCACCCGTCATGGCCGCCGGATAAAAATAAAGAACCACATTCTTCTTTCCCAGAAAATCCTTCAGGCTCCATGTTCCTTCGTCATCGGTAACCGCCGTAAACACCGGCACTTTATCCCCGGGCTTTACACCACCCTGAGCCATCGACCCGAATGATAACAATCCTGCAAACAGAAGAAAAACCACCTTTTTCATAATCCTACAGTTTTATTTTCATTAATGCCTTATCCTCCCCTTTGAGCTGCTTAAATTAAGAAAAATCGGCGAAACAGAACGATTGTTTAATTATCAATTCCCCAAAAAACAACTTTAAGAAGGTCCGACCCAAAAAAACAACCATAATCTAAAATATATAAACAGATTTATATATCTTCAACTTAAAAATCTCATTCTTGTTCACATAATACCATATATCAGCCGCTTTCATCAATATTTGACCACATCATTTGCTCAACAGCCATGCCCGACAAACTAAATACCAAAAAGATGAGAATCCTTGTCATTACACTTTTTTTCCTTGTCCTGCAGGTGACTGCAACCGGCCAGGATACATCCGATTCTGTCAGGGTTTACCGTATTGAAACCAAAGACGGGAACACCTATACCGGAACCATCGTTTCAGAAGATGCAGGATTTCTGGTTTTGAAAACTGACAAATTGGGAGAATTGCGTATTCCCTTATCCGACGTCACGATGAGAGAGCAACTGACCGGAGCGATGAAAGTCGGAGACTGTTTCTGGCTTCCCAATCCACAGTCGTCACGCTATTTCTGGGCACCCAACGGTTACGGATTGAATAAAGGCGAAGCTTATTTCCAGAATATCTGGGTTCTATACAATCAGATCTCTTATGGCGTGACCAACAACTTCTCAATTGGGGTCGGGATGGTTCCGATGTTTCTTTTATCAGGAACTGCCACTCCCATTTGGGCGGTCCCCAAGTTTTCCATTCCCGTTTCCAAAGATCGTTTTAACCTGGGAGCCGGTGCATTTCTAGGAACCATCCTGGGAGAAGAGTCGGGTGTTTTCGGTCTTCTCTATGGAACGGCGACCTTAGGGAACCGCGACAAAAACATCAGCTTCGGAATGGCCTACGGATTTGTGGACGATTACTGGGCCGAAACACCGATCTTTAACTTAAGTACACTGATCAGGACAGGCCCCAAAGGTTATTTCATCTCAGAGAATTATATCATCAGCGCTGACGGTGATTTTGCCGTAGTGATTTCTGCCGGAGGACGCAGCATCATCCGCAGGATCGGAATAGACTACAGCCTCTGGATACCCCTTGGCCCAGAAATGGATTCCTTTTATGCCCTGCCATTTCTGGGCGTCACTATTCCCCTTAACAGCCATTCCAGGTGACCAACCTGAGCAGTATTTCCCGCCATCCCTCCCGGAGATATCACTTCAGCCGGCCTTTCCTGGCCGGAAATCCCTGGCAGCGATAAGGCCCGGTCAATTTTCCGGCCAAATGTGCTAATTTTGCAGCCATAGATTTGATCAGATGAGCCGTGTGGTTGTCGGACTTTCAGGTGGAGTAGATTCCAGTGTGGCCGCATTCCTGCTGAAACAGCAGGGACATGAGGTTTCTGGACTCTTTATGGTCAATTGGCACGACCGTACAGGTTCCCTTACCGGCTCCTGCACCTGGGAAGACGACGCCCTGATTGCGGAAATGGTCGCCAAAAAACTGGACATCCCCTTCCGGATCGTCGACCTGAGCGAATACTACCGGAAAAGGGTGGTCGACTACATGTTCAGCGAATACCAGGCTGGGCGCACCCCCAATCCCGACGTCCTCTGCAACAGGGAAATCAAATTTGACATTTTCCTTGACGAGGTCCTTAAAACTGGAGCCGACTATGTCGCCACTGGCCATTACTGCCGAAGGGCGGAATTGACCACCAACGGTCATACGGTTTATCGTCTTCTCGCCGGAAGCGATCCCAACAAAGACCAAAGCTATTTTCTCTGTCAGCTTAACCAGGAACAACTGGCCAAATCACTTTTTCCCGTAGGGCACCTCCTGAAACCGGAAGTCAGGGAAATCGCCCGCCGCGAAAACCTCCCTACCGCCGGAAGAAAAGATTCCCAGGGCATCTGTTTTGTGGGAAAGGTGGACCTCCCCACCTTCCTCCAGCAACAACTGGAGGCCCGGCCAGGAAACGTCATCGAAATCCCCGCCGGTTTCATGGAGAAGAAAAAGGTGGAGGATGCTTCCGAAGATAACTGGAAGAAAATCTGCTTCCCTTACCCTTTCAAACCCTGGAACGGAAAGGTGATCGGCACGCACCAGGGGGCCCACTTCTACACGATCGGACAACGGAAAGGGCTCCATATTGGCGGACATACCGAACCGCTCTTTGTGCTCTCCACCGATGTACACCGTAACATCATTTACGTGGGTGAAGGTCAGGAACATCCGGGGCTCTATCGCCGGGGGCTTTTCATTTCCCGGGAACAGATTCACTGGATCAGGGAGGATCTCAGACTGACTCCTGGTGAGCACCGCGACTATCTGGTCAGGGTGCGCTACCGCCAACCCCTCGAAGATGCTACCCTCCACATGCGGGAAGAAGGACTCTGGATCATCTTCCGCCAGGAGCAGCGCGGCATCACTCCCGGCCAGTTTGCCGCCTGGTACGACGGAGAAGAATTAACCGGCTCGGGGATAATCAGTTAAAAAACCTGTTGCCATCCAGGCTGTTGCTTTTCTGCTCAATTTTTCGTAAATTGATCTTTAATGCCGGGAATGGCATTGGACGCCTTTCTGTTTATACCATCAATGCCAATTCTGACTCAGTTACTTGGTTTCACCCAAACAACCGCAAATGAACCACCGGTTGACCTGGGGGTGATCTTTGCCTTTGACACCAATGGGACCATGGGGGCCCGGCGGTATGTTAACCTCACCCATAATGTGAATAGTCCGCAAGGCACTCACTTCATCGAGGTCTCGGGCAGTGGAAGCTGGCATGGCAATCCGCATAACATCAGCACCTATGTGGCACGGATCCCCATCATGGGGCCTTTCATCGAAATATTTACCTACAACAGGGCTGCTGTGGCCAGAAAAGTCACCGTGTGGGGATATCTCGTTTCCTGATGCTGTTCAGGGCTTAGCCATTCCAGTTTTAGGTCTCCGGGCAAAATCGCCCCTGGCGACGCTGCCTGAAGAGCCGCTATTTTATATTTTTGCATGGATCTCCGGTCAGAATTCATCCAACCGGAAAGGCAGAAGTATGTGGTAAATAGTTCTTTGCACTGCCGGGGATAATTATATTTATTACCTTTGAGGATGACTCTGAACATTAATGAACTTTATCGGAGAAATGGGATAAAAGCAGCATTTCAAAACCCTGCTTTACATCCCGGATATCTTAGAATAGGACCAGGAACGATTAATATTCAAGATTTACAAAAGCGAAATTACTAAATGCATATTTTCCAATGAACAGAAACCTGTTTCCTCTGGCTTTGATCCTGATTTTCCTGACGGGTCCCTTTAGCGTACTTAAAGTATCTGCATGGTCGGAGCACCCTATGCTGGTGCGCCCCGCCCTGATCAACCACCCTATCTGGCAAAAAGCCAAACCCGTCGAGGCCAGAAACCTCAAAACCTTTCTGCTCGAAACAGAAAAAGAGCTGGAGAAATTTCTGGCAGAGCAGGAAGCCTGGTCAGTGGCTCACCTCCCCAACTATGTTCCCTGTCCGGCTGACCTGGCCTTTAAGGCCACCGGAAATCCCGATGACATCCTGCTCCGGTTTTACACAGCCATCCGCATCAATCCCAACGTTAAAATCCCCCTGTACCTTCATCTGCTGCCCCACGATACCGACATGGGCAGACCGGTAGCTGATCCCAGGGAGATCTGCACATTGGAAGACATCTCCTTCATGCTCAATACCGTTTATACCCGCGTGGAAGAGAATGAATTGCTGCCCCCCCTCGAAGTGCTGGTCACCGCCAGCGATGAACCCGATTACGGCTTTGACCTGGGGCTGTTTATCGACAACATGACTTCTTACGGACAAAAATACGGATTTGGCGCCCAGCCCTTCGGAAATCCCAACCTTGAATACGGCAGCCAGGCACCCTTCCACATGGGATTTTACCATGAAGCGAAAATTCTTTACAAATTTGGTCCCTTCCTTAAGCAGACCTACCTGGATTACCGGCTGTATCTTTATAAAGCCCTGTCGGAATTTGCCTTCAGCCAGAACCAGCCTTATTGGGGATGGCGCTTTATGGGCTGGGGCATGCATTACATGGGCGACGTCTCCATGCCCTACCATATGCGGCCCCTTCCGGGGGTCAGCACCACCCGCATGATGTGGATCAACCTCAAGGCCATGATGGGCTTCCCCAAAGCCAAGGATAACGCCGTCCAGCTGGTCTCCAACCGCCATACTGCCTTCGAGGAGTTCCAGGTCCAGGTGCTCCGAAGCGCCCTCCGCGATATGAACAATGACCATCCATTTCTTCAAGCCCTGGCCAATCCCACGCCTGCCGTTCCCTTCTCTGAAGATTTCTTCCTGAATGTGGCCACCAGGGAGTCGGCAGCTTCCGGAAAGGAGATCGACAAAATTCTTGCCCGGCAAATGCCTGATATGCTGGTCTCAGACCCAAAGGTGGAAACCAACGACCTTCCGGAAACCGATCGGATCGTGGCCTTCATGACCGAAACCAACGGCCCTGAATCGGTGGAAAAAGTCACCGAAGCCATCGCCGGCCGGATGCGTCATTTCAGCATGCATATCCGGAGTTACCTCGACGACATCCTGACCCACATTTCCTTGCTATAACACTCATTTTATCTGGCCAGAAGATTATTGCCCCTTAGAAGGGCGACTCCACCGGAGCGCACTGTACTGGATGGCCATTCCCCAGCCAGCTACTCTTCCTGTGCCAAAGAATTACTATTTTTACCGAAAATAATCCACCATGATTAAGTCTATGACCGGATTCGGAAAGTCCGCATTCGAGATCAACAACAAAAAGGTCACCGTCGAAATAAAATCGCTCAACAGCAAGCAATCCGATATCTCCACCCGGATTCCTCCCCTATACCGGGAAAAGGAACTTGAAATCCGTCGTGAACTCTCCGACAGGCTGGTAAGAGGAAAAATCGATTTCACAGTTTACGTCGAGAACCTCGGGGAATCAGGCAGTGCCGTGATTAATTCAGGCGTGGTGAAAGGATATTTTGCTGACCTCAGCAAAATCAGTCATGAGCTCCAACTCCCGGTCAACGAGCGTTTGCTTCAGATCATCATGCGCCTGCCCGACACGGTAAAAGTCAACTATGAAACCCTGGAAGAGGAGGAATGGCAGCTTCTCCATACCCATATCAGCACAGCCATAGATGCCGTAGAACAGTTCCGCCTGCAGGAAGGGAAGGCCATGGCCGCCGACCTGTTGTCAAACCTGAAGGCAGTTGAACAACTGCTGAAGGAGATAGAACCTTTTGAACAGCAGCGGATTGAAACCATCAAAAACCGGCTGAACGAAAATCTGGAAAGCCTCCGGATCAACGGCAACACTGACCCCAACCGTTTTGAACAGGAACTGATCTTTTATCTCGAGCGCCTCGATTTCAATGAGGAAAAAGTACGCCTGGCCAACCACTGCCGCTATTTCACCGAAACCATGAACGAAACGGAATCCAACGGCCGGAAACTCTCCTTCATCGCCCAGGAAATCGGCCGCGAAATCAACACCATCGGCAGCAAAGCCAACGAAAGCAATATCCAGCGCATTGTGGTCCAGATGAAAGATGCCCTCGAAAGGATCAAGGAACAGGTACTGAATGTGCTATAGCCGGAGATTGTGATAATGAGAGACGAAGAGACCTTTTAAATATCAGGATATTAGAATGTCGGAATGTCAGAATTTAAGGAATGGGAGAGGAATTGAACAGGGGTAATAAACGCAGATAAAGAAAAGCAGAGTGATTGATGAATAGCACCAGAAATAAATTGATTATTGTGTCGGCACCTTCGGGGGCTGGGAAAACGACCATCGTTCACCATCTGCTTTCCCGCCCGCTGGGCCTTGAATTCTCGGTGTCGGCCACCAGCAGGAGTCCCAGATCGGGAGAGATCCACGGCCACGACTATTTTTTCCTCACTGAAACAGAATTCCGCCAGAAAATCGATGAACAAGCCTTCGTGGAATGGGAAGAGGTCTACCCCGGAATTTTCTACGGCACCCTGCAAAGTGAAATCGAGCGCATCTGGCAGAAAGGCCATGCGGTGATCTTCGATGTTGATGTGGTCGGCGGACTCCACCTGAAAAGGATCTTCGGCGACAAAGCCCTGGCCCTTTTCGTTATGCCTCCCTCAGTGGAAGTTCTCCACCAGCGCCTCCGCGGACGATCGACCGATTCAGAGGAGAAAATCGCCACCCGCATCGCCAAGGCCGACTATGAACTGAGCTTCGCTCCCCAATTCGACAAAATCATCGTCAACGACGACCTTACCTCAGCCTTCCTGGAAGCGGAAAAAGTGGTCGGGGAGTTTCTGACCGACCAATCCCCTGACCGGTCTTTAAAGCCGGAAACTGAAACGTCAGATTAAATCCCAAATCTCATATCCGCATTCCGAAATCCGAAATCCCATGACCGGCTTTATCAACATATTCCTGCCACCTGAGAAAATCACCCTTAAAGTGGGTCTCTTTTTCGGTTCCTTTAACCCCATCCATATCGGGCACATGGCCATCGCCAACTACATGGCCGAATATGCCGGTCTGCAGCAGGTATGGTTCGTGGTCTCCCCCCAGAACCCCTTTAAGAAGAAGGAGGATTTGCTCAACGATTTCGACCGGCTCGAACTGGTCCGCCTGGCTATAGGCGATGATCCCCGCTTCCGCGTCAGCGATGCCGAATTCCGGATGCCCAAACCCTCGTACACCATCGACACCCTGACCCACCTCTCCGGAAAGTATCCCACCCACCACTTCAGCCTCATCATGGGATCTGACAACCTCACCAAATTCACCCAGTGGAAAAACTATCAGGAAATCCTGAACCACTACCCCATTATGGTCTATCCCCGTCCGGGTTCTCCGGAATCCCCCTTCACCCATGAAACGATCCTGACGAACGATGCCCCACTGATGGAAATCTCCTCCACTTTTCTGCGGAATGCCATTCGTGAAGGCCATAACATGCGCTGTTTCTTTCCGGAAAAAGTCTGGGAATATATCGATAAGATGAACTTCTATCGGTAAAATAACCCCTGCATCATCCTAATCTGTCCTTGCTGGTTGTAAGCTTCTGTAGAAGCATCTCTGCGCCAGACTATGGCCACGGCTACTTTTCAACAGCTCCCCGCCTGAAACTCCCAAAGCGCCCTTATACAACTTTTAAATCTCCTCCGGAATGGTGACTAACAGCTCACATCCCCTGTTAAGTGGCATATACATTCCTGCTTAAACTCATATTTTCTCAGGGGCAGATGGGTTAATTTTATAGCGTCAAACCTATAAAACCGTGAAACATGGAAGGGACTTCAGGCAACCGGGGGCCTTCGGTGCGGTCCGACTGTTACGTGGCCATTACGCCGGCCACGTCAGGGGGGATCGTCACAGAAATTAAAAGTAAATCGCGCGTTCTCTTTGGCCGCCATATTGAGAATTTGGTCAGGGAGGTGCTCCTCTATTACGGAATGGAGCATGCCAGGGTGGCGGTGGAAGACGCCGGTGCCCTGCCGTGGGTCATGGCGGCCCGCCTTGAGGCTGCCATAAAACAAATAGCCCCCGCACAAAAGGAGTTTCTCCTCCCCGAACTGCCCCGAAACCGGCAGGAGACAGCCCGCGACCGCCAGCGCCGCTCGCGCCTCTACCTCCCCGGTGACCAGCCCAAACTGATGATCAATGCCGGGCTCTATGGCGCCGACGGAATCATCCTTGACCTGGAAGATGCCGTGGCCCCCTCCCGAAAAGAAGACGCCCGCTACCTGGTCCGCAATGCCCTCCGTAACAACGACTTACGGGGAGCCGAACTGATGGTGCGCATCAACCAGCTGCCGGCCGGACTGGAGGACCTCCCGTTTGTGGTACCACAACCCCTTAACCTGATCCTCATCCCCAAATGCGAATCGGCTGCCGAAGTGAAGGCCGTGGATGAAAGGATCGCTGAGTTGAACCCCGACCCCCACCGTAAGATCTGGCTGATGCCCATTATCGAAAGTGCTCGTGGTGTCCTCAGGGCCTTTGAAATCGCTTCCGCCTCCGAAAACGTGGTGGCCCTGGCCATCGGCCTGGAGGACTATACCGCCGATATCGGCGCTGAAAGGAGTCCCGAAGGCCACGAGTCGTTCTTTGCCCGGAGCGCCCTCGTCAATGCGGCACGCGCCGCCGGCATTCAGCCCATCGACTCGGTCTTTTCCGGGTTTGAAGACCTGGAAGAACTCCGCACCGTGGCCTCCCACGCCAAAGCCATGGGCTTCGAGGGGATGGGATGCATCCATCCCGCCCAGATCGCCGTGGTCCACGAAGGGTTCAACCCCGGGGAGAAAGAGATCGCTAAAGCTGCGAAAATCGTGAAAGCCTTTGAAGCCGCCGAAAAAGCGGGCATTGGGGTGATCGCCCTGGGCTCCAAGATGATAGATGCCCCTGTGGTCAAACGGGCCCTGCGGACCATCCGCCTGGCCGAACAGAACGGTTTGTTGAACCCTGACTGGAGAGAAAGCGATGAAGGATAAACTGGTAAAAAATGAAGCAGGCCGCTGGGTCCCCCTCGAAATCAACGGGGAACCGGTCATCCCCTACCAGGGTGTAGGGAAATACATCCCCCTGGGCTATAAATACGCGCCGCCCCTCCCCTCCTGCGCCCTCTACCCTGGTGATGGCAACAAAATGGTGGGTTCCCTGAGGGAAGCCCTGGAGAAAGCGGGGCTCCGCGACGGTATGACCATCTCAACCCACCACCATCTGCGCGACGGCGACTTCGTGGCCAACATGGTCTTCGACATCGCCCACGAAATGGGAGTCAAAAATCTGCGCTGGTTTCCCTCGGCCTCCTTTCCCTGCAACAACCACCTCATTCCCTACCTCGAAGAGGGCACCATCAGCCATATCGAAGGCAGCATGAACGGTCCCCTGGGCGAATTCACCTCCCGCGGGAAGATGCAGAAAACAGCGGTCTTGCGCTCACACGGGGGCCGCGTCCAGGCCATCCAGGACGGGGAGGTGAAAATCGACATCGCCGTCATCGCCGCCCCTTCGGCCGATCCCTTCGGAAACGCCAACGGACTGACCGGCCCCTCAGCCACGGGAGTCCTCAGCTATGCCGACATGGACGTGCGTTACGCCACCCATGTCATCATGGTCACAGACAACCTGGTCTCTTTTCCCTGTCTCCCCATGCAAATCGAAGGCAACTACGTCGATGCGGTGGTAAAGGTCGACAAACTGGGCCTTCCTGAGAAGATCATCAGCGGCACTACCCAGATCACCCGCAGTCCCGACCGCCTTATCATTGCCGAGATGACCGCCCGCTTCTGCGAACATACAGGCATCATCTACGATGGATGTGTCGTCCAGGCCGGCGCCGGAGGCATCTCCCTGGCCATCGCCGAATACATGCACCAGATCATGAAACGCAACGGCTGGAAAATCAGGGTCGGCTTCGGCGGAACCACCCGCTACATGACGGAAATGCTCCGCGACGGCACCATGGAGTACATCCTCGACGCCCAGGTTTTCGACACCGAATCTATCCGCTCAATCAATGAAAACCGGAACCACAAGCCCTTTACCCTCAACAACATTTACAACTATCACTCCAAGGGCAACTTCGCCCAGTTTATCGATGTGGTCTCCCTGGGCGCCACCGAAATCGACGTCCACTTCAACGGGAATGTGGTGACCCACTCCGACGGACTACTTCTCCACGGCATCGGCGGATGGCAGAACTGTCTCTTCGCCAAAAACACGATTATCGCCCTGCCTCTCTTCCGTGACCGCATCCCTGTCATTGTCGACGAGGTGACTACCCTCTGCGGACCGGGGGAACTCATCGATGTGATTGTCACCGAAAGGGGCATCGCCATTAATCCCCTGCGGACCGACCTGCTCGAAAAGGTCAAAGGGTCGGGATTGCCGGTGAAAACCATTCATGAACTGAAGGAAGAGGCCGAAGCCATCTGCGGAAAACCCGACAAACCCCGGTTCACCGATAAAATCGTCGCCGCCATCAAATGGGTCGACGGAACCGTTATCGACGTGGTCAGACAAGTAACCGACTATTAAGCCTACGGCTTCAATATCAGAAGTTTAGAATATCATAACTTAGAATTTAAAACACTTCAAAAAAATAACAGGAGATGACCAAAAGAACCATCGTAACTCTCCCCGGCGACGGAATAGGCCGGGTGGTGCTGGAACAAGCCCTCCGCGTGCTGAAGGCTGCCGGATTTGAAGCGGACTATGCCGAAGGGGACATCGGCTGGGAGTTTTGGTGCCGCGAGGGGAACCCCCTGCCGCAACGCACCATCGACCTGCTTGAAAAACACAAAGTCGGCCTTTTCGGAGCCATCACCTCCAAACCCAAGGATGCCGCCTTTGCCGAACTGGCCCCCGAACTCCAGTCCAAAAACCTCGTCTATGCCAGTCCGATCGTGGGCCTGCGCCAGCATTTCGGCCTCGACATCTGCCTGCGCCCCTGCAAATCCTATCCCGGGAATCCTCTGAACTTCATCCGCAGGGGAGCTTCCGGAGAAATTGAAGAGCCGGTGGTCGACGTGGCCATCTTCCGCCAGAATACCGAAGGACTTTATGGCGGCGTCGAATGGACCAATCCCCCGCAGCAGGTCTACGACGCCCTGATGACGCACCCCAAATTCAGGCAGAACTTCGCCTGGGCCCCCAAGGAGGAAGTTTCAGTCTCCACGCGCATCTTCACAAAAAAGATGACCCACCGCATCCTCCATGCGGCTTTCACCCATGCCGCCCGGTATGGCTACCGCTCGGTGACCCTTTGTGAGAAGCCCAATGTCATCAGGGAAACTTCGGGCATGATGTATAAAATGGCCCAGGAGATGCAGAAATCGGAGTTTCCGCAGATCGAACTCTGGAATACCAACATTGACGCCCAGATGATGTGGCTCACCAAGAATCCCGAAGATTACGGGGTCATCGTCGCCGGAAACATGTTCGGAGATATCGTCTCCGACGCATTTGCGGGGTTGATCGGCGGACTGGGATTTGCTTGCAGCGCCCAGGTCAACCCCGATACGGGTGTGGCGGTGTTCGAGCCCACCCACGGCTCGGCACCCAAATATGCCAACTACCCCGTATCGATCGTCAATCCCATCGCCATGATCGAGTCGGCCTGTATGATGCTCGAATATTTAGGTGAGCAGGAGATTTCCTCCCGTATCCGGAAGGCCATCGCTTCCGTAGTCGCCAATGGGGAAGTCCGCACCTACGATATGATGAAGCTCACCGGCAGCCCCGCCGTCCTCAGCCAGGGCGCCGCCTCCACCATCGGGATGGCAGATGCCATCATCCACCAGCTAGAGTTATAACTTGACTTCCAGGTAAGGGAAGAAATGACTGTTTTTCAGGTGTAACTGATAAGTATAAACAAAGAAAAGTTAATGAACAACATTTTCATAAAGCAGTCAAAGACCCTCCTTGGAGAAATTAAAAGCCTGTTAGAACAGAGCAGAAACCAGCTTGCCCAGACAGTTTTTTCCCTTCTACGCATTTAAAAAGACAGGTCTCTCTGGCTATTGCCTGAGAGAAACTTTTTGCCGTAATACGACAGGCTATTGGGTGATTAATTTCTTCCTGCCTCACGCAACCTTTTCCGGTTATGGCCATCTTATTTAATAAACAAACCAGCAGATTGCTGCATGCACTAATCAAACCTGTTATAAAACAGGTATTTAAATGCCAAATACAACGATTAATTGGGTAACATTGCAAACATATGTAACTACCCCGAACTGACAGAAATGAATCCATCAAAAACACTCCCGCTCCTGAAGCCCTGATCGCCACCCCGGTGCTCGTTCAGAGCCCGCTCCCGGGAATATGAAAAACAATTTATAATTACCAGTCAAAAATGAAGCGTATGAAAACTAAGAAATTTAACCTGACAGTTCTCTTCCTGGTCCTGTTACCGCTGTGTGTGGTCTGGTTGGGGACGGGGTGCGAGAAACAGAAACTCGTAACAGAAGACTATGTTTTAGTCGAAAATATTGATGCCAAAGTGTTTAAATTTTTCAGAAGATTTGATGAAAACAATCAGCTTAAATTTTATGATTGGGCTATTTCAACAAATTCTGCTTTTCTTGATACTGTATATACCCCACTTGATGACAATATTTTGGCTCCTTTAAATCTGTCTGATGAATTCAAAATTGAAGGGTTGAAGATAAAAGTAAGCGGAAAAAAATATATCCAATTGAATCGGGCATTATCCATTCCATTTGAAAGAGGTGGTTATGGTTTTGTTTTTGAGATAACAGCTATTGAAAAATTTAAATAGTGCATTATGAAGAATATACCAGTTTTTCTATTCATTGCATTTAGTTTTTTACATATTAACATGATGGCTCAAAAGTGTGGTTCATCGTTAAACATGCAATTAATACAACAAGAGAATCCCGTATTGTACAATAAGCTTTTGCAGATTGAAAACCACACAAAAACTTTTATTAAAAACGAATCATTAAAATCAATGACCTCCACCAATAACATCATTAGAATACCGGTTGTTGTACATGTTTTGTATCATACTTCAAACGAAAATATTTCTGATGCACAGATATTTTCTCAAATCGAAGTATTAAATGAAGATTTTAGAAGGAGGAACGCTGATAATTCTAATACTCCAAGTGTTTTTTTATCTATAGCATCTGATCCTGAAATTGAATTTTTTCTTGCCTGTATTGATCCCAATGGAAATACTACTAATGGAATTACTCGAACCTATACTGATAGTGTTCAGTTTACCCAAATACTCAATCCAGATAATACTACGAATGAAATATCAACAGGGATAAAATACACTTCGCTTGGAGGACATGATGCTTGGCCTTCTGACAGGTATCTTAATATTTGGACTTGTAATCTATCTGGCACATTGCTTGGGTATGCACAGTTTCCTGGAATCGGTCAAGCCACTACTGACGGTGTGGTAATTAAGTACAATTGTTTCGGGAGAATTGGAGTCTTAGATCCAATATACAACATGGGACGTACAACTACCCATGAAATTGGACATTGGTTAAACCTGATTCATATTTGGGGAGATGATGATAATGCGAATGAAATATGTACTTCAAATGAGTGTTCTGGGAATGACAATGTCGCGGATACTCCAAATCAAGGAGAACGTAGTTCTGGTTGTCCTTCATTCCCGCAAACTGATTGTTGTACGCCTGCATCACCAGGAGTTATGTTTATGAATTTTATGGATTATACAGATGATGTTTGTATGAATCTATTTACAGCAGGGCAAAAGAACAGGATGAGAGCATTATTTTTTTTAGATGGATTTAGAGAATGTTTTGTGACAAATCCTATTATAGATGTTTGGTGTAACTCATTAGCTTCCTATTCCGGCCCATCCGTCGTTTGTTCTTCGGGCGCCCAGTTTACCATTAGCAACCTTCCCCCGGTGGATTCCATAATTTGGAGTTGCGGACCGTATCTTACCGTGTATTCGGGGCAGAACACAAACTCATCTATAATAAAAGCTACCAGCAACGGCAACAGTTGGGTACAGGCCAGGCTGGTTAATGCCTGCGGAAGCATTAACCTGCCACGAAAAGAGATATGGGCAGGGACTCCAACTCCTGAGGCCATAGACATCATTAACATTGGCCCTTATTATCCGGGAGGTAATCAGATTTGTACCAACCGGCCTAACGATGGCATTATCAACTGGAATCCATTAGGAGGAATTTTGGAGTATGACTGGCAGGCAGGGAATTGGCAGGTGGTTCAACACCCGATGGATCCTTTTCCTGATATTCCGAAACAAAATGTCCAGCTCACAGCCCCATATTATGGGTATGATAACCCGGTGTCATTTACCGTCAGGGCACGCAACCAGTGCGGGTGGGGAAATTATCTGGCTCCGGCGATTATCCTTAATGGCGTTTCGTGCGGAGGATATTACCTGGTAGCTTCACCCAACCCCGCCGGTAGTTACATCGAGCTTACCCTGATTCCGGAAGCAGATGTTTCGGAGGTGGCCGGAAAAACAAAAATTGAACAAACGGGTTCAAACAACGGTTTTGGAAATTATCAGATACAATTGTGGAGTGAACAGGGAGGCTTGTTGAA
>JAAYDJ010000040.1 GCA_012729335.1 Bacteroidales bacterium
GCAGCCTGGTCTGCACCAAGGCAAGCAGCCTGGTTCACCGGGGCAGCATAATAAACTTCACCGGGGCAGCATAATCAACTTCACCGTGGCAGCATAATCAACTTCGCCGGGGCGGCATAATAAACGTTTAAGTGAGGGCCCTGAGGGCGGGTCGTACATTGTTTTTTCGTAAATTGGGATAACCCTTTTCACGAAACCCACCCTCCCCGCGAAATGAAAAAATGGGCGTTACATTTTTTGATTTCCGCATGGGCGCTGTCCATCCCTGTTGTTAACCAGGCGGTCACCCACCGGATACCGGGGGCCCGTTCGGCGGCTTTGTCGCAAGCTACGGTGGCCTACCCCGGTGCTGAACTGCTCTTTGGCAATCCTGCAGCGGCAGCCTTTGAAAAACGGGTGTCGGCACTGGTCAGCTACGACTCCCCGTTCCTGGTCAGAGAACTCTCCCTGTTGGCCGCAGGGGTGGTGCTCCCCCTGAAACCCGGGACCTTCGGACTTGCATACAGCCAATCAGGGGTGGCAAGCTGGTGCGAGAGAAAAGCGGCCCTCTCCTATTCCATGTCTTTGGGCAGGGCACTCGCCGCCGGCATCCAGTTTGACCTGATCGCGCAGAGCCTCCCCGAAAACCGCGACCCCTGCCTGATGGCCACCATCGAGGGAGGCATGGTGGCCACCCTCTCCCCGCACCTGCATGCGGGCTTGCACCTCTTCAATCCCGTCAGGGCACGCCTCCCTACCCCCTGGGGCCACGAAAAGCCCCTCACCACCCTGCGCGGAGGTACCTGCTGGCACCTCACCCCGGAACTCCTCCTCTGCACCGAAACCGAGAAACACTCAGACACCCCCCTCCGGGTAAAAACCGGTTTGGAAATCCTCATACCCGGGTACGCTGCCCTGCGCTGCGGAGTGGCCTCCGCTCCGCTGACCTTCTCCCTGGGTGCCGGCTTTCTCTTCCGTAAAACAACTTTTGACATCGCCTTCGGGTACCATGGCCTCCTGGGATTCTCCCCCTCGGCTGCTTTCACCTGGACACTATGAAACCCCCGCTTCCCCTGGCGCTCCTGCCGGCAATGCTCCTCCTGGCCGGCACCCTCCCGGGGCAAACCCCTGCCCCACGGTTCAGAGATTTCTACGACCTCCTGGAATCGGTGGCCGGGGAAAACCCCGCCGAGGAGGAACCCACAGTCCTGCTGGAGGAACTGCAGGAAAAATCAGAACATCCCCTCAATATCAACTCCGCCTCCAGGGAGGAACTCCTGGAAATCCCCTTCATCACGGAAGAAGCTGTGACCTCCATTATTTCCTTCAGGGAGAAATATGGCCCCTACTACTCGGTGTTCGAGCTCTCTTCCCTGCCGGGGATCGGCAGGGAAATGGCTGAAAAAATCTCCTTTTTCATCATGGCGGGGCCTGCGGAAACCCTTACCCGGGGGGATACCCTCCGCTACCGTGGATATCATGACCTTCTGATCAGGGGCAGCCGCACGTTTCCCCTGGCCCGTGGCTACCAGGAAAACGGCGGAAAGCCCCCGGCATACCCCGGAAGCCCCGGGAGATGGTACGTTCGTTACCGCTACGACAAAAAGGGAAGGTTTGAGGCAGGGCTGACCGCCGACAAGGACCCCGGAGAACCCTTTTTCAGCGCGCACCATAAAACAGGATTTGATTACACCTCCGGCTGGGTCAGCTTCGGCGTCTGCAAATGGATGCCCCGGGTCATTCTGGGCGATTTCACCGCCGGTACCGGCCAGGGGGCGGTGATCTGGCAAGGCTTTTCCATGCCGGGGAGCGCCGATATCCTGCAGGCCTCCAAAAACCTGACCTACATTAAACCCCACTCCTCCTCCGAGGAAAACCGCTTCTTCAGAGGGGCGGCCACCTCGTTTCATTTCGGCAATCACCGGGTTCACCTCTTCCTCTCCTCCCGGAAAAGGGACGCTCACCTGGAAACGACCGCCGACTCCCTGCGGGTGGTCACCTCCCTGCCCGCCTCGGGTTACCATCGTACCCTCCCGGAAAGGGATGGCAGGCACCAGGTCAGGGAAACCACGGGAGCCCTCCTCTACCACTATGCCCGGCCGGGAGTGAAAGCGGGCATGACGGTCATGGCCGCCCGTTTTGGAACACCCCTCGACCCGGGTGACCAGCTGTATGAGAAGTACTTTTTCAGGGGGAAGGATCTCCTTAACATGGGAGCCGATTACCGCTGGATCACGGGGGGCATTCAGCTTTTCGGGGAGGCTGCGTGGTCGCATCCCGGTGGAATGGCCCTGGTACAGGGACTGGAAGCCCGGCTCCATGACCAGCTGGGGTTGGTGATCTCCTTCCGGCACTTTGACCGCGACTACCAGGCCATGTGGGCAGGAGCACAGGTCTCCGCAGGTCGCTGCATGAACGAAACCGGCCTCTACACCGCCCTGCGACTCCTCCCGGCACCGGGAGTCACCCTCACGGCCAGTGCCGACTGGCACCGCTCACCCTGGATTCTTTTCCACACCGCCGCCCCCGCTTCGGGAAACCTGTGCACCCTGCGCGCCGACTACCACCCCTCCGCCCGATGGGTGGGATACCTCCGCTACCGCTTTAAATCAGAGGAATCCAAAATGAAAGAGCCCTTCCTCTACCGTCAGGTCACCACCCGCCAGCATAACCTCAGGCTCCAAGCCGACTGGACTCCCACACCTCCCCTTACCTTCCGCGCCCGCTTCGAAGGCCTCCTCCTTAACGCCCCTACCCCCGAAAAAGGGCTCCTCATCGCCGGCGATGTCGCCTGGAAACCCGGAACACTCCCCCTGACCGCCAGCGTCAGAACAGCCTGGTTCCATACCGACTCCTACGCTTCAGCCATCTATACCTTCGAAAATGACCTCCTCTACGCCTTCTCCTCCCTGACCTGCTTCGGCCATGGCTTCCGCCATTACCTAAACCTCAAAGTCACCCTGGCCCACCATCTCGAAGCTTGGATGAAAGTGGGCCTCACCACCTGGCCCGGCAGGGAAACCACAGGCTCGGGAAACGACGAACGTGAGGGCAAATCTAAAGAAGAGTTAAAATTGCAAATGAGATACCGCTTTTAACGACTATTTTAGTTACTTTGTCAGGGATTAAACCATACTTATCATGGAATTGAGTGAATACGAGGACATTCGACCGTATTGCGATGCCGAAGTCCCGGAAAAGATCAGACTTCTTCTGGACGATCCGGCCTTTACGGAGGTCTTCAGGCTCATCTTCCCCGACGAACACAAGGAGATGCACATGCGCAAACTCCTGCTGGAAGTTAAAACCATAGGGCAGCTGCAGCATGATTTCGTGTCACGCCTTGTGGAGAGAATCATCAAAGGGACCACCAACGGATTAACCACGAGCGGACTGGAATATCTCGACAAAAACAAGTCGTATCTGTTCATTTCAAACCACAGGGATATCATCCTGGATTCGGCCTTTCTGAACTATGTGATGTTCCAGACGGGAATGAACACGACCCAGATCGCCATAGGCGACAACCTGCTGATTTACGATTGGATCACGCATGTGGTCAAGCTGAACAGAGCCTTTGTCGTCAAACGCAACATCACGGCCCGGGAGTTGCTGGAAGCCTCTAAAAAACTGTCGGGATACATCCGGAACTCCATCACCAGGGAAAACATGTCGGTATGGATAGCCCAGCGTGAGGGGAGAACCAAGGACGGCAATGACCAGACCCACCTTGCCATCCTGAAGATGCTCAATCTCAGCAACACCAGGGGACTTGCCGACGGGTTCGGGGAACTTACCGTGGTCCCCCTCTCCATCTCCTATGAACTGGAGCCCTGCGGCATTGCCAAGGTCTCCGAACTGATCAGAAAGGACACCGACGGCTACCAAAAAACCCCGGAGGATGACCTCCGGAGCATGGCCAACGGGGTGGCCAACCCCAAGGGCAGAGTCCACTTCTCCTTTGGCCGCCCCATTTTAACCAGCTTCCTCGAGAAGAACAACGACCTGCCTATCAACGAATTCCTGCAACTCCTCGCCGAACGTATCGACCACCGCATCCACCAATACTACAAACTGTGGCCATATAATTACGTGGCCTATGAACTGCAAAACGGTACCGGCGAGTTCAACGACTACTATACGTCAGCCGATATCGTGGATTTTAAGAATATGATTGCCAAGGCACAGGAATCCATCGCCTATAAACCGGAAGAGGTGGCCCGCCGATTCGTAAAAATGTATGCGCGGCCCGTCGAAAACGCCCTCATCGCCGAAGAAGTCTTCAGGTCATGATCAAGGCTTGATCCTGATATCCTTGATATTAAGCTGCAGGTTGGTCTTTCCCCGGAATTCGTTCAGTTCCACGGAATAGCAGATGTCAAAGGGAGTCCCCGACTGGATCACCGGAAATTTGGAGGCCATGTTAAAAGCGATCCCCGCAAAGATTCCTGAGGAGGCATCAGGTTCCATCAGATCGAGTTTGATGTGTTCGAGGTTCTTGCCCACCAGGCGGCTGGTCCCGGCATCTATGACATCTTCGGTCACAAAAACGGGAATGTTGTTGTGGGGACCGAAGGGGGCGAACTGCTTGAGCACCCTGAAGAAGCGGGGAGTGATCTCATGCAGGGCCAGTTTGGCATCTACCTCCACGGTCTGCAGCTGCTGCCGGGAGGTGACTGTTTTGGTGACGATCTCCTCAAAGCGTTCCGAAAAGGCCCTCACGTTCTCGATTCTCATGGTCAGCCCGGCGGCATACATATGACCCCCATACGACTCCAGAAGATCACTGCAGGCCCCGATGGCTTCGTAAAGATCGAAATCCTTCACCGAACGCGCAGAACCCGTGGCCAAACCGTTCGATTCAGTGAGTACCACCGTCGGCCGGTAATAAAACTCTGTGAGCCGCGAAGCCACGATGCCCACCACCCCCTTGTGCCAGTCACGGTTATATATGACCGTACTGTTCCGGCTTCGCATCGCTTCGTCCCGTTCGATCATGTCGAGGGCATCCTGCGTAATGTCGCGGTCCAGCGTCTTGCGGATCTCATTGAAAGAGTCAATTTCTTCACCCAGGGCATCGGAACTGACCGTATCGACCGATACCAGGATCTGGACCGACTTTTTGCCGTGTTCGATACGCCCTGAGGCGTTCAGCCGTGGCCCTATCTTAAAGACAATGTCGCTGATGGAGATTTCCTCCCCTTTCAGCCCTGCAAAATTGATGATGGTCTGTAATCCCATCCCCGGGTCGGTATTGAGTTTCTTCAGCCCATACCAGGCTAAAACCCTGTTCTCACCAGTGATGGGAACAATGTCGGAGGCGATGCTGACCACCACCAGATCGAGAAGGTCATGGAGCTTTTCAGGATTGATGTTGTTTTTCAGGGTATACGCCTGCAGCAGCTTGAACCCCACGCCGCACCCCGATAACTCCTTGTAGGGGTACGGACAGTCGGGCCGCTTGGGATCCAGAACCGCCACGGCCTCGGGAATCGACTCCCCGGGGTTGTGATGATCACAAATGATGAAATCCAATCCCTGATCACGCGCCATCTTCACCTTCTCCACCGCCTTGATACCGCAATCCAGCACGATGACCAGCGAAAAATCCTCCCTGGCAGCAAACTCAATACTCTGGGGTGAAATCCCGTACCCCTCGGTATAGCGGTCGGGTATGTAATAATCAATATGGGTGAGGTAATCCTTCAGAAACAGATAAAGCATGGCCACTGAGGTGGTGCCGTCCACATCATAATCCCCGTATATCAAAACCTTCTCCTGGTTCCTGATGGCCCGCTCCAGCCGCTCTACCGCCCTGTCCATATCCTTCATCAGAAAAGGATCATGAAGATCGGACAACCTGGGGCGGAAGAAACTCCTGGCCTCGTTGAATGTCTTCACCCCCCGCTGTGCCAGCAGGTTGGCTATCACCATGTTAACATTCAACGCTGCGGACAGGTGTTTGATATCATTGTTATCGCCCTGCGGCTTTATACTCCAGATTTTATCCATTCCTCACCTTTCTGCCGTAGCCTACCATATATATTTAATGCAAAGATAAGAATTGAAAAATGATAAGCATAATAAAACCCAGCCCAGTCCGACAATTTTTTATTAACTGAAAATCAAGGTATTACAATGAATTTCAAAAGCCCATTTTTCGCTCCTCCGGCCTAACTGGTTGTGCCATAACCATCCCGTCAGATTCTTTTTTCTTATCTTTGGGCGTTTTTTCAATACGAGAGATGAGCCAAATGACTTTGAGTGAACAGGAGGAGATCCGCAGGAACTCGCTCCGCAGGTTGCGTGAACTGGGCGTGGATCCCTATCCTGCCGCCCAATATCCCGTCAATGCCCTGGCGGCAGAGATCAAGGCGGGATATGATCCCGGGGCTGGGAATTACAGTGACGTATGCCTTGCCGGAAGGCTGATGAACCAGCGGATTATGGGCAAGGCCTCCTTCGCCGAGCTTCAGGACTCTTCGGGCCGCATCCAGCTTTATGTCAACCGCGATGAACTTTGCCCCGGAGAGGACAAAACCCTTTACAACGAAGTCTTCCGCAAACTGCTTGATATCGGGGATACCATCGGGGTGAAAGGTCATGTATTCATCACCCAGATGGGTGAAATCTCAGTCCATGTCAGAGAGCTTTCCCTTCTGAGCAAGGCGTTGCGCCCTTTGCCGGTGGTCAAGGAAAAAGAGGGGATTCTCTTTGATGCCTTTACCGATGTGGAACAGCGGTACCGGATGCGATACGTCGATCTGATCGTCAACCCCCACATCAGGGAGGTCTTTGTAAAAAGGAGCAAGATCATCAATACCATGCGGGAGATGTTCAACGAACAGGGGTACCTCGAAGTGGAAACCCCCATTCTCCAGCCCATCCCGGGGGGGGCTGCGGCACGCCCCTTCATCACCCATCACAACACCCTCGACATTCCCCTCTATCTGCGCATCGCCAATGAACTCTACCTTAAAAGACTGATCGTCGGAGGTTTCGACGGCGTCTACGAATTCGCCCGCGATTTCCGCAATGAGGGGATGGACCGCACCCACAATCCTGAGTTTACGGTCCTGGAAATCTATGTGGCCTATAAGGATTATTTCTGGATGATGGATTTCACGGAAAAAATGGTCGAACGGGTTGCCCTGGCACTCCATGGAACCACCAGGGTCCCCCTGGGCGACCAGATCATCGATTTCAAGGCGCCCTATCCGCGGGTGACCATGTACGAGGCCATCAAAACCCACACCGGATATGACATCAGGGGAAAAAGCGAGCAGGAACTGAGAGGGATCTGCGACCTTCTGGGTATCGACACCACCCCTGACATGGGCAAGGGTAAGCTCATCGACGCCCTATTCGGCGAGAAATGTGAACACCATTACATACAGCCCACCTTTATCATCGACTACCCTGTGGAGATGTCTCCCCTGACCAAAATGCACCGGTCGGAACCGGGGGTCACCGAAAGATTTGAACTGATGGTTTTCGGCAAGGAACTGGCCAATGCTTACTCCGAGCTGAACGACCCCATCGATCAGCGGGAGAGGTTCGAGGAGCAGCTCCGGCTCTCCGAAAAGGGCGATGACGAAGCCATGTTCATCGATCATGATTTTCTGCGCGCCCTGGAATACGGCATGCCCCCCACCTCGGGCATGGGCATTGGCATCGACCGGCTCACCATGTTCATGACCAATAACCTGTCGATCCAGGATGTCCTTTTCTTTCCCCAGATGAAACCGGAAATCCGCAAGCAGGAAGCCGCGGCTCCCGCCGAAGAATTCCGCCACCTGGGGATTTCCCCGGAATGGGAGGAGCTCCTTTTGAAGCTGGGATACACTTCCGTGGCCAAACTCCGGGAGGCCGGCAAATTCACGAAACTCCACCAGGAGATCTGCGGATTCAACAAAAAAAACAAGCTGGGGCTGCCCAATCCTACTCCCGACCAGGTAAAGGAATGGCTCGAAAAAGCAGGCTGACCCACCCAGGGGGACACCGGGAGGAAAGCGCCCTGAAATAGCAGGCTGCAACGCACACCGTTCCGGAAAAGAGAGTAGCTTTGCATGACAGGTTTATCACCTAATATATCAGTTTTGAAAAGCAGGAAAGTAGGGGTCATCGGAAGCGGCAGCTGGGCTACAGCCATCGCCAAGATACTGCTGGAAAACCTCCCGGCCATCCACTGGTTCATCAGGAGTGATGAAACCATCGAGCTCTTCCGGCAATACAAGAACAATCCGGGGTATCTCCGCGGCGTGGAATTCGATACCGACCGCATTCACTTCACCTCCGACATCAACCAGGTGGCCGCAGCCTGCGACATCCTGGTGATCGTCATTCCCGCCGCATTCCTGAGGGACACCCTGGCACAGCTTACCGTCGACATTTCAGATAAATTCGTGGTTTCGGGAATCAAGGGGTTGGTGCCTGGGGAAAACATCGTCGTGGGGGAGTTTCTGCACCAGGCTTACCACCTGCCGTATGAGTCGGTCGGGGTATTGGCAGGTCCCTGTCATGCCGAGGAGGTCGCCCTGGAGAAACTCTCCTACCTGACGGTAGCCTGCGGCAACGAAGACCGCGGCAGGGAGTTCGCTTCCCTCCTGCAGTGCAGCTATATCAAGGCCAACACCATCGATGACATCTGGGGAACCGAATACAGTTCGGTGCTGAAGAACATCATCGCAATTGCCGCCGGCATCTGCCACGGACTGATGTACGGCGACAATTTCCAGGCCGTGCTGATTTCCAATGCCATACAGGAAATCAAACGCTTTGTCGACACCGTCCACCCCATCACCCGCGACATCAAAAGCTCAGTCTACCTGGGTGACCTCCTGGTCACCGGGTACAGTCAGTTCAGCCGGAACCGCACCTTCGGAAACATGATCGGCAAAGGCTACTCGGTCAGAACCGCACAACTCGAAATGCACATGGTGGCCGAAGGATATTACTCTGTGAAAATCATCAGGGAGATCAATGAAAAGTATAAGGTCGACATGCCCATATGCGAAGCCGTATACCAGATTCTTTACAACGGGCGCTCCCCGCGCAAGGAAATTCTCAAGCTCACAGAAAAATTAACATAAAATGACCATGGAAAAGATCACGCTGAATTACGCACGGACATTGAGTTTCATCGATCAGGCCTGTATCGATGCCCTTTCAGGGGATGTGGAATTGCACCACAGGGCGCTTTGGGAAAAAACGGGCAAGGGGAATGATTTTCTGGGGTGGGTCCACCTTCCCGGAGCGATTGCCGACGCCGACCTGAAGCAAATGGATGAGACGGGGCAGCTTCTCCGCGACAAGAAGATCGATCTGCTGGTGGTGATCGGGATCGGCGGTTCCTACCTGGGAGCGAAGGCCGTGATCGACGCCCTTTCCGACAGTTTCGCGGCGATGAAGCCGCAGCAGGCTCCCCTGGTGCTTTTTGCCGGACAGAATATCGGCGAGGACTACCTCTTTGAGTTGCGCGGGCTGCTCAAGGGAAAGGATTATGCCCTGATGGTCATTTCCAAATCAGGGACCACCACCGAACCGGCCATTGCCTTCAGGCTGCTCAAACAGGACATCGAGGAGAAGTACGGCAGGGAAGAAGCCCGGACCAGAATCATTGCCGTCACCGACGCCTCACGGGGTGCCCTGCGTAAACTGGCACTATCCGAAGGGTATCAGACCTTTGTCATCCCCGATGATGTGGGAGGCCGTTATTCGGTGCTGACGCCGGTGGGACTGGTGGCCATCGCCACAGCGGGATTTGACATCAGGGCCCTGGTCAGGGGCGCCGCCGACATGGCCGTAAACTCAGGCCCGCAGGTCCCCTTCAGCCAAAACCTCCCCGCACAGTATGCCGCCGTCAGAAACCTCCTCTACCGCCAGGGCCGGATGGTCGAGATACTGGTCAACTATAACCCCAAACTCCACTACTTCAGCGAATGGTGGAAACAACTCTTCGGGGAGAGCGAAGGCAAGGAAGGCAAAGGCATTTTCCCCGCCAGCGTCGATTTCACCTCCGACCTCCACTCCATGGGCCAATATATCCAGGAGGGAGAAAGAAAACTCTTTGAGACGGTGCTTTCCATCAAGTCACCCGACCATGAAGTGGTGATTCCCGCCGATGCAGACGACCTCGACGGTCTTAACTTCCTGGCCGGAAAAAGGGTCGACGAGGTGAACAAGATGGCTGAACTGGGAACCACCCTGGCCCATGTCGACGGAGGCGTCCCCAATATCCGCATTGAAATTCCCCGCCTGAATGAATATTACCTGGGGCAGCTCATCTATTTCTTCGAACTCGCCTGTGGCATCAGCGGATACACCCTGAAGGTAAATCCCTTCGACCAGCCTGGTGTGGAAGCGTATAAAAAGAACATGTTCGCCTTGCTGGGGAAACCCGGGTTCGAAAACGAGACCAGAGCCATCATGGACAGGCTCGGGGAATAACCAGCCATTAATGTGTAAAAGAGGGCATGACGAAATCTGACCAATTCAAGGGATATCTTTTCGCCATTCTGGCCACGGTATCCTTTTCCAACGTTTACATTTTCAGCAAAGCCGCATTGAATGAGGTTCACCTCATCCAATTCGGCTTTTACTGGTTTTTGATCGCCATGCTCCTGAACGGGGCATGGGCGGCCCGCAACGGACAGCTGCAAAGGGTGAGGATGCTTAATGGGCCCCAGCTGAAAATCCTCCTCCTCCTGGGAGTCCTGGAAATCCTCACCAACACCTCTTTTTATCTCTCGATCCACATCATTCCCGATCCGGCGGTCACCTCCTTTCTGGGGAACCTCTACCCGGTGATGCTCACCCTCGGGGGCGTGCTCCTGCTCAGGGAAAGGTTCACCCTCACCGAATCACTGGGGGTGCTCCTGGCCCTGGCCGGCGCCTTTATCATCAGCTATACCGGGGGATCCACCCTCAAAAGCATGTTCATTCCGGGCACCCTCGTCGTGCTTTTCAATGCCGTTATGGCCTCCTCGGCCTCCCTCATCGGAAAAGTCAACATCAGAAAACTCTCTCCGGAGCTGATCACCCTCAACCATACCGTCTGGCTTTTTGTTTTCAGTGCCATTCTGATGGCCGTCACAGGCAAACCCCTGGCCATTCCCTCCACAGCGGTCTTCAACATCGTGGTGGGGGCATTTCTGGGGCCCTTTCTGGGGGTACTGATGATATACTATTCCTTCAAATATATTGAAGCCAGCCGTTCGTCGATTGTTCAGAGCCTCAAGGGCATTGTGGTGCTCATCGGAGCCTGGCTTTATTTTGGGACCTTTCCTTTGCCGCACCAGATCTGGGGCGGGTTGCTCACCGTAGCCGGAGTGCTGGTCATGACTCTGGCCCAGGCCCGGCTCCTCCGCTTCGGGAAAAAGGCACCTCAAAAGGTCTGAACCCCTCCTCGCCGGTCATTGTCCCATGAATTCCCTGATCCGTTCCGGAGAAGGACTCAACACTTCCGTTTCAGGCCCAATGAGAACCACCGGTTCGATCCGGCCATTCTCCAGGGCGGTCCATACCAGCTCATCAGGGGAGATGGTTTCGCGGTTCCACAGGTGGTGCGAACGCCATCTGATCATTTCAAAAGCCAGAAAAATCAGCTCTGTGCAGTACAGTCTGTCGGGCGACTGAATGTCGAAATTAAAATCATACTTCTGGGTGATATACCTGAATATCCGGCCGGTGGTGGCGGCTTTTTCGGCAGGTGAAAGACCGGTTACCCGCAGGACCAGGAAAAAATCTCCGTCGGTAAAATCTTCCGGGGTAGAGAGCCTGACACCACTTCTCAGGGCTTCGGCATATGCCCCGCCGGCTGCCGACACACCCCTGAAGGGGACCACCTCAGGCAATGACCACCATCCGGCGGCTTCCAGTTCCTCCCGGGTACCGGTATATATGGCGGCGTGTCCAAAGAAACCGGGAATGAATTTGTCGGTGATATGGGTGGGGGATTTCACCAGAAGGATGTCAAGAGGGCGCACATGTTTTTGGAGGAGGGCCTGTTCCCGGGGGCGGCGAACCTCCGGATTAAAGGTGCCCACGGAATTTCCGAAGAGGCCGCTGAACCAGTTGACCATATCGTATCCGGCTTCGTTGGCCCTGTCACCTTCCCTGTCAAATGCATAGCAGACCAGGGCACCACGGGAGGCGGAGTGTGGAAAATCCTCAGCAAGATGCTCCTTTGCATATTGCCTCACGCGGGGTGAGAGCAGGTAACGGTGGGTTTTGTCGAGAAACCCCCGGGGGATGCCGTAGGCCTGGTTGCCCCGGTTGACCATGCGCCGCAACCTGGGATTGGGCCGCAGGAGCCGGTCATAATGCCCCGCCGATTCCAGGAGGGAGGCTACAGCCCGGGAATCCCTGCCGGCACGTACGGCCGCCTGCAGAAGCGAATCGCGTTGCATCTGCCTCTGCAGGTTTCCATAGAGGCCGTTAATCGATGTGGCGGTGAAAACCCCCGCATGCCCCGCCGGGAACTGCGCCCCCAAACGGAGGGCCTCCCTTTCCAGCTCCTCCCTGCCATAAGCAGCCTGCCTTAATACCGTATCGACAGCCACCTCCCCGCTCCTGATCTTATGTTCCCAGACCCGGGTTTCGCCGATAAATCCCTTCCGGGGGGTCATGCACGCCGGCAGGAATGCCATAACCGCAGCCGCCGCCAAAAGCAAAAGAGGCACCGGCAGGCTTACAGCCCGTCTCACCACATGCGACACCCCTCCCTGCCGGGATGATTTCAGCTCCATAGATGTCCCTGACAAAGATTACCTTTCCTTATATTCTCGCTGTTCAGCCGCGCCGTTTGCCCGTTCTGATCAGTTCGGTGATCTGTTTTTTGGAAATGGGGATGGTGGCCCCGTGGGTTTCGGCGGTGAGGGCTCCTGCAGCGTTTCCGAAGCGGAGGGCCGCTTCCGGATCCTTCTCCTCCAGATAAAGGTGAAGAAACCCGGCGGAAAAGGCTACCCCCGACCCCACGGTGTCGACCAGGTCAATGACATATCCCTTGTCCTCGAAATAATTACCTCCGCTGTCGACACCAAAGGCTCCCGCCTTGCTGCGCGTGACCAGTACCACATCAAGGTGGTATTCGCTGGCCAGCTCGCCGGCGAGTGCCCTCGATTCGTATTCAAAGAGGCCCAGCAGGTTCTTGAGCAAGTAAAGTTCATTCTCCTTGACGCGCAGTACATTGGCCATCCTGAGGCTATCGTCAACGGTTTGCCTGGTATAACAGTTTTTGCGCAGTTTCAGGTCAAGCATCTTCAGGGCGCCGGGTGCGGCAGCAATGAGTTGTTTCAGGGTATTCCCCGAAATTCCGGAGCGCTGTACCAGGGTGCCAAAACATATACAATCAGCTGTTCCTGCCAGGCTGACCATTTCCGGCGTCAGCGCGATACGGTCGAAAGCCAGATCCCCGTCTATCAGATAGTCGGGCCTCCCCTCACTTCCCACCTTCACACGCGCCGTACCAGTATGATAATCAGGGTCTATCTGCACATAATCACGTGTGATGACCAGCTTGTCAAGCATTTTCAGGGCTTCTGCCCCATCCTGGTCGTTGCCTACACGCGACACCAGAAATCCCTGGTCCCCCAGCGTATTTACCCTGTATACCAGGTTTACGGGAGCCCCTCCCATTTTGCGGCCGTCCTGGAAAATGTCCCAGACCAACTCCCCGAAAGCGACTATTTTCTTATTCATGGCCGATGTGTTACCGACACAAAAATAAGAAATATTCAACCCTTTGGTGCCAGCTCCGTTTTCATGAGGAACTGGTCAAGTACCTCTGCCAATTTGGGGTGGCCAATCTCCTCGAGGTCGTAATAGACCCGGGTGACAGGTTTATTGATTTTAATCAGCCGGGTCAGGTCGATGGGTGTTCCGATAAGAACCGCATCGCAGTCTGTATTGTTGATGGTGGTTTCCAGGTCTTTCACCTGTGCGGGGCTGTATCCCATGGCTGGCAGAAGGGTACCTATTCCGGGATAGGTGCGGAAGGTTCCCTGGAGACTTCCGGCCAGAAAGGGTCTGGGATCGACCAGGGCAGCCGCGCCATACTTGCGGGCTGCGACCACGGCGGCTCCGATCTTCATCTCCCCGTGGGTCAGTGTCGGTCCGTCCTCCACCGCTAGCACCCGTTTTCCCCTGATCAGCGAAGGATCTTCGACATGAATGGGGCTTACCCCGTCAAGAACCACCGCTCCGGGGTTGACCGCCGCAATGTTGCGCCGCACCACATCTACAGACTCAGGGTCGGCGGTATCGATTTTGTTGATGATCACCACATCGGCGGTCAGAATGTTGATCTCACTGGGATAGTAACTCACCTCTGCCCCGGCACGGTGCGGATCAGCCACCACAATCGACAGGTCGGGACGGTAAAAGGGAAAATCGTTGTTGCCCCCATCCCAGAGAATGACATCACACCCGTCAGGGTCGTTCTCGGCAGCGTGCAGGATGGCCTCATAATCCACACCCGAGTAAATGACATTTCCCCTGACAATATGCGGTTCATACTCTTCAATCTCTTCGATGGTGCATTTGTGTTTCACCAGATCCTGAAGGGTGGCAAATCGCTGGACCTTCTGTGCCGACAAGTCGCCATAGGGCATAGGATGCCTTACGGCCACCACCTTAAGGCCCCTGGCCATCAGCATCTGAACGATCTTTCGGCTGGTCTGGCTTTTCCCCGACCCTGTGCGGGTGGCACAAACCGAGATCACCGGCTTGGTGCTGCTCAGTTCAGTCTGCCGGGGCCCCAGCAACAAAAACTCAGCCCCCAAGGCATTGACCTGGGCCGCTATCCTCATCACATACTGGTTGGGCACATCACTGTACGCAAAAACACAAATATCGACCCCCAGGGTTTTGATCAACTCCTTCAACTGACTCTGATGATAAATGGGTATGCCTTCAGGATAGAGGGTCCCCGCCAGATCAGCAGGATACATGCGCCCGTCAATGTCGGGAATCTGGGCCGCCGTAAAGGCAACCACCTGAAAATCTGGATTATTCCGGAAATAGGTGTTGAAATTATGAAAATCCCTTCCGGCAGCGCCGATGATAATTACATTTTCACGTCTCATAGGTCATCTTTTTATGCAGAAAAATAGAGCGCTGAGACCGTAAAAAAAACGACAAAACTCAGGGGTGACTGCAGGAAGTGTTGTTAAACAACATTTTTTACACCAGTTTGTCAAGACGGCTGGCATCGAGCCTCAGGAATATGAATAGCAAGACGGTGAAGGCCCAGAGGGAAGAGCCCCCGTAACTGAAAAATGGCAGGGGAATCCCGATCACAGGCATCAAACCGATGGTCATTCCAATATTGACCATGAAATGAAAAAAGAGGATGATCGCCACCGAATAGCCGTAGATGCGGGAGAAGGCCGACCGCTGTCTTTCAGCCAGAATGATGAGCCGGATAAACAAAAAGATAAAAAGAAAAATGACCACGGCGGAGCCGGCAAAACCCCATTCTTCACCCACGGTACAAAATATAAAGTCGGTGCTTTGTTCAGGAACAAAATTATACTTGGTCTGGGTTCCCCTGAGGAATCCTTTTCCCAGGAATCCTCCCGAGCCGATGGCGATTTTGCTCTGGTTGACATTATAGCCTGCCCCGAGGGGATCGGACTGAATTCCCAGGAGTTCATTGATCCTGTCGCGGTGGTGTTTCTCCAGGATTTCATTGAACACGAAATCGACAGAATAGGTGAAGGCCACCGAGGAGACGAAGACCAGGATGATGACCATCGTTCTTTTAATGCGGTGGCGGGAGATCCAGAAGAGGAACCAGGCGAGGGCAGGGATCATTCCTCCCAGTACGATCACTTCCGGATCCAGTCCGGCGCCGGTAATCCGGTCGGCCAGGGCTACCAGAAGCACCATTCCCGATGTGATCCCCAGGGCCATATAAACCATCCGGAAGCGTTGGTTGAGGATATAATGGGCGGCGAGTGCACCCAGGAAAAGAATGACCAGCAGCAGGTAATTGGGGACCAGAAGGGAGAGGAGGAACAGCACGACCGTAAGGGCGGCAAAGAAAAGAACCACGCCCGAAAGCCCTTCGCGGTAAAGCACGAGCAGAAAGGAGGCAAAGACAATGGCGCTTCCGGTATCGGGTTGCAACAGAATAAGAAGGGCCGGAAGCAGAATAACTACCCCCACCCTGAGGAGACCCGCCGGAGAGCCAAACCTGAAGTTATAGCCGCTCATCAGCTTGGCTACCGCCAGAGAGGTGGAGAACTTGGCAAACTCCGAAGGCTGGATCTGAAAATCCCCGATGATGAACCACGATTTGCTGCCATTGATCTCTACCCCCACAAACAAGACCAGGATGAGCAAAAAGATGGTCAGCCCGTAAAACGCCCAGGCAAAGAAAACATAGAAGTTCGACTCGATGATCAGGATGGCAAACCCGATAACCAGAGCAGCCAGGATCCAGAGCATCTGTTTTCCGTAGCGCTGGGAAATATCCAGAATACTTTTGTGGGAATCGTCATAAACGGCCGCATAAATATTGATCCATCCCAGAAGGGCCAGGAGCAGGAACACAAAGAAAGTGATCCAGTCTATGTTTGCCCACAGTTTATTCCTCGTCGCCATCGTTCACAGGGATCACAGAAGGGTTCATCAGGTTGGCCTTGAGCATGGACTCCTCGAGCCACAGTCTTTGGCTGGAAATGGTATCGTTGAGATATTTTTCGATTACCAGGCTGGAGATGGGGGCTGCGTATGTGGCACCCCAGATACCGTTTTCCACATATACGGAGACGGCAATGCGGGGGTTTTCCCTGGGGGCGAAGGCCATGAACACCGAATGGTCGGCGCCATGGGGGTTCTGGGCAGTCCCGGTTTTTCCGCAGACCGCGATACCCGGGATCGCCGACCGGGCACCGGTACCCGCCGTCATCACCTGCTCCATGCCTTCGATCACCGGTTCAAAATAGGACCTGCTGATACCGCTTTCCTGCCTGACCCTGAACTTTTCAGGAATTTCACGCCCCTCAATTTCCCTGACAATGTGAGGAATGTAGTAATACCCCCGGTTGGCCAGCATGGCACAGTAATTGGCAAGCTGAAAAGGGGTGATGCCGAGTTCCCCCTGCCCGATCGACAGGGAGATGATGGGCAGGGCCCTCCACCTGGCAGTGCCGAAAACATACCTCTGGTAATAATCGGAAGTGGGAACCATTCCTTTCAGTTCATTTTTGAGGTCAGAGCCCAGGGTTCTTCCGAAGCCGAATTTGAGCATATATTCCCTCCAGGCATCATAGGCCTCCCTGATGGAAGCGTATCGCGGATTCTCAAGGATGGCCCTGAAGGCATACACATAGTAGGCGTTGCAGGAGCGGGCAATGGATTCGACCACCTCGAACGACTGGTTGTGGTGGCAGGCTACCCTGAAACTTCCGGAGCTGTATCCACCGGCGCAGTGAAACCGGGTTTGGGGGGTAATCGCCCCTTCCTCGAGGGCGACCAGCGCCTGGGCCATCTTAAAGGTCGAACCCGGCGGGTACTGAGCCATGAGCGCCCTGTTAAACAGGGGTTTCACCGGATCAGACAACAGAAGGGAGTAGTTCCTGCCCCGTGCACGCCCCACCAGAAGATTGGGATCATAGGAGGGAGCATTGACCAGAGCCAGGACCTCCCCTGTAGAGGGTTCTATGGCCACCACACTTCCCCTTTTGTTTTGCATCAGCTTCTCGGCATATTCCTGAAGACGGTAATCAATCGTCGTGGTCAGATTGCGCCCGATCCGGGCAATGGTGTCCATCTCCCCCTCCAGGTAACTCCCCTGGATACGGTTGTGCACATCAACCATGTAATACTTCACGCCCTTTTCGCCCCGCAGCTCCTCCTCATAGGCAGCCTCAATCCCGCTGATCCCGATATAATCTCCCGATTGGTAGTAGGCGTTGGAATCAATCATGGCCTGGGTGACCTCCCCGACATATCCCAGGGCATGGGCCGCGATCCGCCGGGGATACTCCCGAAGGGTCCTGGACTGGATATAAAATCCCTTCATCTTATAAAGCTGCTCCTGAATGGAGGCATACTTTTCATGCGAGATCTGCTTGACGATGACCGATGGTTTATACCGGGAATAGGCGGAAGCCTTTTTCAGCTCAGCAGTGAAAAGATCGGCGGGCACATCAAGCATGGCTGCAAAGGCCAGGGTGTCGAACCTGCCGGTCTCCCTCGGAATCACCAGCAGATCGTAAGCCGCCTTGTTATAGACCAGGAGCTCGTGATTGCGGTCATAGATCAACCCGCGGGCCGGATATTGCACCACCTTACGCAAGGCATTGTTGTCGGCAAACCGCTTATAGGTGGAATCGGCCACCTGAAGCTGAAACAACCGCAACAGAAAAATGATCCCCACCACCACGAAGATCCCGGTTATCAGTGTTTTCCGGTCTGAAAAAGCAGCCACGTCACCTCCCCCCTTTACTCTCTGAAAATGATAAACTGACTCAGGAAGATCATCACCAGTGTAAATACCGAACTGGCTAAGCTTCTCAGCAGCGTTCTGAAGAAATTCTCAAAACTGAATACTTCTATAAAGAAAAGAAAAAGATGGTGAATCACCACCAGGAAGACGGCATAGGTGAGGAACCACCTCCATCCGGTCTGTTGGAGCCCGGGGTAATCCGACTGTTCTGATTCCTTTTGGGTGATCAGAGAGATCACCGGTGACCTGAGAAATCCCATCAATACCGAGGCGGAGGCATGGAGACCCGGGGAATTGGAGAACCAGTCAATGGTCATTCCCAGGAAAAAGGAGAGAAGCAGCACAGCGTACCGGGGCATGGAAAGGGGCAGGAGGAGGATGAACAGCACATACATGAAGGGATTCAGGAATCCTCCCAGATGGATCTGATTGAACAACAGCACCTGGAGAAGGACCAGGACCACAAACATGACCGGGTATCTAATCCATGTCCTCATCGCCGGAATGTAATCTGTTAATACGTTCAATTTCGTCCTTCCGGGTGTTTTCAATGACCTCCACATAAGTCAGGGACCTGAAGTCCACCGAGAGATTTACCCTGATGCTGTAAAAGTTGTCACCACCGCCCTTTTCGAACGATTCGACGGTTCCCAGGAGGACGCCTTCGGGGAAGAAGGAGGAATAACCGCTGGTGACTACGGTATCGCCCACGGCCAGTTCCACATGGAAGGGGATCTCGTTCAGGGCGGCTTTACGGTAATCCCTGCCATCCCAGACCAGGGAACCAAAATAGTTATTCCGGGCAAGTTTGGCCGAGACGTTCCAGCGGGTGTTCAGCAGGGACAATCCGGTGGCATAGGAAGGGGAGACATGGGTGATGATTCCGGCCACTCCCCCAACGGTAATCACTCCCATGTCGGGGCGAATGCCGTCGTTCAGTCCCTTGTCGATGGTGATGAAGTTTTGCTGGCGGTTGACGGTGGTACTGATCACCCTGGCGGCGATGTAACGGTACTGAAGTTCGCCGCCCGACCGAAGTGTCAGCAGCGAATCAGAAATCACCGGGCCTCCGGGGGAGTGCGCAAGGAGCATCCTTAACCGGGCATTTTCTTCAGCCAGTTCACGGTTGACGGAGGGCAGCCTGAAGAAATCCTCGATCTTGCTGTAACTCTCATAGATCGTTCCTGTAATCCGGCCAGAGGTATTCAGGAATCTCGATTTCTGCACCCTGTTGAAATTAAAGATAAAGACCAGGGAAACCACCTCCAGAAGCAGAAAGAGCAGGAATACATGGTTTTGCAGAATGAACCTGAAGAGATTTCTCATGAGCCGCCCTTGTCGCTTACCTGATCAGGAAGGAGAATTTGTCTACATTTTTCAGGGCGATACCGGTTCCGCGGACCACGGCCCGGAGGGGGTCATCGGCGATGTTAAAGGGAATACCGATTTTCGCGCTAAGGCGTTTGTCGAGGCCGCGCAGAAGCGATCCGCCGCCGGCCAGCCAGATGCCGTTCTTGACAATGTCGGCATACAATTCGGGAGGAGTCTGTTCCAGAGCACTCAGAATGGCCGCATCAATCTTGGAAAGCGATTTCTCAAGACAATGGGCAATCTCCTTGTAGGAGACGGGCACCTCAATGGGGAGGGCGGTCATCTGATTGGGACCCTGTACCACAAAATCCTTGGGGGGATTCTCAAGGACCGGGAGGGAAGAGCCGACCTGGATTTTGATTTCCTCGGCGGTGCGCTCGCCAATCTTGATGTTATGCTGGTGGCGCATATATTCCATGATGTCAAGGGTCAGATCGTCACCGGCGATCCTGATCGATTTGTTGGTTACGATGCCCCCCAGGGAGATCACCGCGATCTCGGTGGTTCCCCCACCGATGTCCACCACCATGTTTCCTTCGGGGGCTTCCACGTCAAGGCCGATGCCTATGGCAGCAGCCAGGGGTTCGTAGATCATGTACACCTCCCGGCCTCCCGCATGTTCAGAAGAGTCACGTACTGCACGGATCTCCACTTCTGTACTCCCCGAAGGAATGCAAACCACCATCTTCAGTGCCGGGGAAAAAAGCTTCGACTTGGGACTGATCATCCTGATCATACCCCTGATCATCTGCTCCGCAGCATTGAAATCAGCGATCACCCCGTCACGCAGGGGCCTGATGGTCTTTAGGTTGGCATGGGTTTTCCCCTGCATCTGGCGGGCCTTCTCCCCAATGGCCACCAGTTTCTCGGTTTTGATATCGATGGCAACGATGGAAGGCTCATCCACCACAATCTTGTCATTGTGAATGATGATGGTATTGGCAGTCCCCAGGTCTATAGCGATCTCCTGTGTGAGAAATGAAAATAATCCCATTTTTAGTTGTCTTTATGCGTTTGTTTGTGTGTAAAGAACGTCAATGTCTGAAATGGCGGCGCCCGGTGAAAAGCATGGCTATTCCCGCTTCGTTACAGGCCTCAATCACCTCCTGGTCGCGGATGCTTCCCCCGGGCTGTACCACATAGCGGATACCGAACTCTGCGGCGGCCTCCACGCTGTCGCGGAAGGGGAAAAAGGCATCGGAGATCAGGACCGATTCTTCGATGGAGACTCCCTCCTTGAGCCTGAAACGGGGGATGGTGAGCTGGCGCAGGCTGTCGAGCCTGTTGGGTTGCCCCATGCCCGCCCCGGTCAGCCAGAAGGCCCCGCCACTGCTCCTCGACACCAGGGCAATGGCATTGCTCTTAAGATGCTTGCAGGCCATCACCCCGAAGCGGGCCAATGCCATCTGTCCTTCGTCAAAGCGGGTGGTGGTCACCACATCAAAACGGGTATCGCCTCCTTCGTCCTCATCCTGGACCAGAAGGCCTCCGCTCACCGACCTGATCACCTGTTCCCCGGTGACGGCAGGTTTGATCCCGGCCACCAAAAGGCGCAGGTTTTTCTTGCGTGCCAGGATTTCCCTGGCTTCAGGCGTGAAAGCAGGAGCTATGAGGATTTCAATAAAGCGTTTTTCGAACCAGGCGGCGGTGTGCGCATCCACCGTGGAGGTAAAACAGACGATACCCCCGTAGGCCGACACAGGATCCCCGGCCCAGGCGAGTTCCAGGGCCTCCGCAGTGGTGGAGGCCACGGCCAGCCCACAGGGATTGAGGTGCTTGACCACGGCCACGGCCACTTTCTCACCCGGGAGCGCGGCGGCATGATAGGCATCCCCAGCCGATTTCCAGGCCGCATCGGCATCAAGCAAATTATTATAAGAGAGCTCTTTACCCTGAAGGACTTCCGCTCCTGCGAGGGTGCCCTTTGCCGCAGATCCCTGTAACCTGTAAAATGCTGCCCTTTGATGAGGATTCTCCCCGTACCGGAGAAGCTGACCATCCCCCGCGGTAAGCCTCAGATCATGGGAATCAGCCGGCGAAAACCAGGAGAAAATCGAGGCATCGTAACGCGAAGTGACGGCAAACGCTCTCGTGGCAAACCACTTCCGCTGTTCCACAGTGGTCGCCCCGCCATCGATCCTGAGCATCTCCAGGAAAGGAAGATACTCCCCGGAGGAAGCAACCACCACCACGTCGGAAAAATTCTTGGCAGCCGCCCTGATCAGGGAAATCCCCCCGATGTCAATCTTCTCGACGATTTCGGAGGGCGACGCTCCGGAGGCCACAGTAGCCTCAAAAGGATAGAGGTCGACGATGACCAGATCGATCTCCGGAATGTCATAGGTGGCCAGCTGATCCAGATCCTCCCCGACTTCCCGGCGGGCCAGAATCCCCCCGAAAACCTTGGGGTGTAATGTCTTTACCCTTCCCCCTAAAATACTGGGATATCCGGTAAGCCCCTCCACCGCCTCCACGGGTACCCCCAGGGAGGCAATGAATTGCTGCGTTCCGCCCGTACTAAAGATCCTAACTCCCAATTCATTAAGGGCCATCACGATCCCATCAAGGTTCTCCTTATGGAAAACCGAGATCAAAGCGGTCCTGATCTTTTTTCTTTCAGCCATCACCCTTTCCGATTAGACGGCAAAGATAGCAAAAACACCTTAGCAATAAGGCCATATTACCCCTGCCAGTTTGATAATTAAAAGCAATTTGACATCATGGTTATACTTAACAACCGTAAAATTAATCTACTTCTCACATCCGGAATAGACACTACCCATTCAGGTAAAAATTTTAACAAATTTTATATTTGGTGAGGAACAACCCTTAACTTTATCCTTTATAAAGTCTGCCCATGCTGTGGTTAAGGGTCATATACGAAAGTTTCTCATCAGCGGTCAATTCCCTGAAGGTAAATAAGCTGAGGACATTACTGTCTTTATTGGGGATTACCATTGGGATTTTCGCCATAATCTCGGTTTTCACGGTGATCGATTCTCTGGAGCGGTATATCCGGAACAGTCTGCAATCGCTGGGGAGCAACATGGTTTATGTGGCGAAGTGGCCCTGGACGCCTCCCGAGGGAGAGACGGAATATCCCTGGTGGAAATACCTGAACCGGCCGGTTCCCACCCCTGAAGAGGCGGAAGAGATCCTGCGCAAGTCGCGTCAGGCCGGGAATGCGGCATTTTTCTATGGGTTCAACAGGGCAGTGGAATTTGGCGCGGTGCATCTCAGCAACGTAGAGGTCATGCCCACCACCTACCCTCTGGCGGAGGTCTGGAACCTGAAAGTGGAGCGTGGGCGCTACTTCACGGTTCAGGAGATGCATGCAGCGGTTCCCGTGGCCCTGATCGGCCATGAGATCGCGGAACAGCTATTCGGGGAACTCTCCCCCCTGGAGAAGGAGATCCGGATCCAGGGCATCCGTTTCAGGGTCATCGGGGTGTATGCGCGAACGGGACAGGATATGTTCGGCACCAGCATGGACAAGAGAATACATCTCTCTCTGAACGGGGCACAGGGGATGGGGGATTTCCGTCATCGCGACCAGGGGCAGACCATTTGCATTACGGGGCGGCCCGGAGCCGACCAGGAAGAGCTGACAGCCGAAATCAGGGCGATCATTCGGTCATCGAGGCGCCTGAAACCCATGGATGAGAACAACTTCGCCATCAACGAAGTCAACCTGATCTCCACCCAGTTTGACGCTTTCTTCAAGGTGTTCAACATGGCAGGTTGGATCATCGGTGGTTTTTCCATCCTGGTGGGAGGCTTCGGAATTGCCAACATCATGTTCGTTTCGGTGAAGGAACGCACCCGGATTATCGGCATCCAGAAATCCCTGGGAGCCAAACGGATTTTCATCCTGCTGGAATTCATCTTCGAAGCGGTCATCCTTTCGGTAATCGGCGGATTGGCAGGGCTGGTGCTCATCTTTGCCGGAACCCTGGTCTTCAATTATGTCTCCGACATGTCGGTCGTGCTTACCCTGGGGAACATCCTTCTGGGACTGACCATTTCGGGAGTGATTGGTTTTCTGGCCGGGATGCTGCCTGCCTCGGCCGCCGCCCGCCTCGACCCGGTGGTCGCCATCAACGCCCTGTGAGCCCCCTCCTCTCAGAGGATGTCAAAGAAAAACTTGCTGATCAGCAGGTATATGGTTAACCCCAGGATGTCGTTCATGGTCGTGATAAAAGGCCCCGTAGCCAGGGCCGGATCGATCTTAAGCCGGTTCAGAACCAGGGGAATGACCGTCCCAAAAACCGAGGCAAAGAGAATCACAATCAACAGGGAGATGGACACAGCCCAGGTCAGGTGTATACTGTCGCTGAAGAAAAAATTGTACCCGAAGATAAGTCCGGCAAAAGCCAGTCCGATGATCAGGGCGACGGCAAACTCCTTAAGCAGTTTTCTTCCGGTGGATTCGAAGTCGCGGACTCCGCTGGCGATGCTCTGCACCACGATGGAGCTCGACTGGACCCCCACATTACCGGCCATGGCCGCAATCAGGGGAATGAAGAAGGCCATGGCAGGGACCACCCTGAGGGCTTCTTCATTGGCGCCGATCACCCGGGCCCCCAGAATTCCACCCGTCAGGCCGATCAGCAACCAGGGGAAACGTGCCCGCGTCAGGGTCCACACCTTGTCACCGGGAACCACATCTCCCACGATACCCGACACCATCTGGTAATCCCGCTCGGCTTCCTCACGCATCACGTCTATGACGTCGTCAAAGGTGATCCGGCCTTTAAGCCGTCCGATCTCATCCAGGACAGGAATGGCCACCAGGTCATACTTCTCCATCATCCGGGCTACCTCCTCCTGCGGGGTGTCGGTGCCCACCGAGATCACATCCGGATTGTAAAGATTGCTGATCCTCGTATTGGTGTTGTTAAGTAACAATTTCTTGAAGGAGAGAATCCCTTTCAGTTTGTTGCTGTCGTCTACCACATACACGTAATATATGTCATCCACATCTTCAGCCTGACGGCTGATCTCCTTCAGACAGGTGGCTACAGTCCAGTTCTCATTGACGGTCACCAACTCTTTGGCCATGATCCCCCCGGCTGTATCCTCATCGTATTCCAGAAGGTCTACAATGTCGCCGGCCACCTCCATGTCCTCAATTTCATTGAGCACTGAGAGTTTGACCTCCTCGTCGAGGCTCCCCAGAATATCGGCCGCGTCGTCGGAGTCCATGTATTCGATATACTGACGGGCAATGACGTCGGGAGCGAGGGCGTTGAGGAGTTTGTTCCGTTCCTCTTCAGGGATTTCCACCAGCACATCGGAGGCCATCTCAGGATCGAGAAGCAGATAGATGTACATGGCCGTTTCCAGCTCGAGGGCCGCCAGGATCTCGGCGATGTCGGCAGGATGCAGATCCTGCAGCAGGGATTTGATTTCGGGGTCGTTTTTCTGCTCTACCAGCAGTCTGATCTCTTCCGCATAGTTTCTGGTGATGTCAAAACTCATTGGTCTCCTCCTTTCCATTGGCCGATTAGCCTGGTTAATGATTCAAAATCAAGGGGTGAGAGTTGCTCCGCCCTTTTACCGGCGTAGGCTTCGGGCACCGGTTTCCCAAGGGGTTTAAGGGCGTTCCCAAGCATTTTCCGGCGCTGGTTGAAGGCGCATTTTACCACCTCAAAGAATAAGGATTCATCGCAGTCCAGGGCTTCCCGGTCGTTGCGCCGCAGCCTGATGACCGCCGACTTCACCTTCGGAGGGGGTGCAAATACCTGTTCTCCCACCGTAAAGAGATATTCAATGCGGTACCAGGCCTGCAACAATACGCTCAGGATTCCATAAGTCTTGCTGCCGGGAGGGGCACTGATTCTTTCGGCCACCTCCTTTTGCACCATGCCCACCACCCCATGGATCAGGTCACGGTGCTCCAATACCCTGAAAAAGATCTGGCTGGAAATATGATAGGGAAAATTGCCGATGATCGAAAAAGGCCCCGGGAAGAGATCCCTCAGGGGCAGCTTCAGGAAATCCCCCTCCACCAGGCTATCTCCCAAACCTGGAAAGTGCTGCCTGAGATAAGCCACCGATTCACGGTCAATCTCAATCACCTTGAGGTCTGCGCCGGGGCGCTCTGCCAGGTAACGGGTGAGTACCCCCATACCCGGCCCAACCTCGAGGATTCCCGGGCTTCCCTCCCTCGTGGGCAGGCTCTCCACAATCTTTCGGGCAATATTCTGATCCTTCAGAAAATGTTGACCCAGATTCTTTTTTGCCCGAACATAATCCATTGGCATTTTCCCCGTTTTAATCCTGCGACGGACAACAGGGCTGCCCGCCAAATCAAAGGTTTTGCTAAATTTGCATCCGATGCGGGCTCTATACCGCCGGCATCAGCCCAAACGGTAAAAATAACAACTTTTGCTGCTTTTTTCCGTGGGATTTTTTGGATATTTAATAGGGAAAGTTTGAAAAAAAAGGTTAAAGCAACACTCAAATACCTCTTTTTCTTCGCCGTGGGAGCAGGAATTTTCTGGTTGATATACAAAGACCAGGATCTCGCAATGATGAAAAAGGTGCTTCGTGAGGATGTGAATTATTTCTGGGTTTGGGTCTCCCTGCTGATCGGGATTCTGAGCCATATCTCAAGGGCGGTGAGATGGAACCTGCTAATCGAGCCGCTGGGTTCGAAGCCGGGATTGTTCAACACCTTTCTG
Organism: Bacteroidales bacterium; assembly: GCA_012729335.1. Lineage (GTDB taxonomy): Bacteria > Bacteroidota > Bacteroidia > Bacteroidales > Prolixibacteraceae > UBA1413. The sequence continues at coordinate 26,494 of JAAYDJ010000040.1, forward strand.
GCTGTAATGACCGGCTACCTGATGAACCTGGTCATCCCCCGCATGGGGGAGATCTCCCGCTGCGGGGTCCTGGCAAGGTATGAAAAAATCTCCTTTGCCCGCCTGATCGGGACGGTGGTCACCGAAAGGATCATCGATGTGCTGATGTTGTTGTTCATGACCCTGCTGGCCCTGCTGGCCCAGTCGGGATATATCTTAAGTTTCCTGCGCCAGAATCCGGCCGTGGAACAGAAAGTAACGGACATGATCACTTCTCCGGTGCTGATCGGCGGATTGGTGGCGACCATCATACTGGTGGTGACCCTCCGGAAACGCCTCATGCGCACCCGTTTATACCGGAAGATAGGTACCACCATCGACCACCTCAAAGAAGGCATCATCTCCTTCAGGCATGTCCGCAAAAAAGGAGCCATGGTTTTTCACTCTTTTTTCATCTGGATCATGTACTACCTGATGCTCTACACCGCCTTCTTTGCCTTTGACTTCACCAAAGGATTGTCGCCCCTGGCCGGGCTGACCACCTTCGTGATGGGGAGTTTCGGGATGTTAGCGCCGGTACAGGGCGGACTGGGAACCTGGCATTTCATGACCAAGGAGTCGCTGGCGCTCTATGGGGTCAGCAACGAAAACGGAATCATCTTCGCCTTTGTGGCCCACACCACTATGAACCTGCTGCTCATCATCCTGGGGCTCCTCTCCCTGATGGCTCTGCCCTGGGCAAACCGTGAAAAATAGTCTTTTCCCGGAACCATGGACACTGAGCTATTTATCGCACGCAGACTCTTCGGGGGAAGAGAAAATAAAGAACACCTGTCAGGCCGGATCATCGCCATCGCCCTGACAGGCATCGCCTTGGGCATGACGCTGATGTTGCTGGCTGTAGCCGTGGTCACCGGGTTTAAAAAGGAGATCCGCAACAAGGTCACCGGCTTTGGCGGCCATATCCAGGTGGTCAATTTTGACACCAACCTCTCCTATGAGACAGCACCCGTGAGCTGCCAGCAACCGTTTCTTTCCCGGCTGGCCTCCATCGGCAACATCAGATCAGTAGTCCCCTTTGCCACCAAACCCGGCATTATTAAAACCGGCGAAAATATCCAGGGCGTCGTACTCAAAGGAGTGGACAACACCTATCCGTGGGAATTCTTCAAAACGCACCTCACCCAGGGTAAAATTCCCTCCTTCCAGGGAGAACGTTCCCCTGAAGTCCTGGTGTCGGAAAACCTCTGCGCTCTCCTTCGCCTGAAGACAGAAGACACCCTTTACATCTATTTTATCAACGAGAATGAAAGAATCCCCCGGATCAGGCAATTCCGGATCAGTGGCGTATACAGGACCAACCTTCAGGAGTTCGACAACCTTTTTGTGATCGGCGATCTGAGGCAAGTCAGGCATATTAACAACTGGGATTCCCTGCAAATCAGTGGCTTCGAAATCATGACCGCCGATTTTTCACAATTGGATGCCACAACCATGAGGGTCAGGGAGAGTGTCACGTCCTATAATACCGAACCGGGGAGTACCCTCCGCACCCTCTCGGTCAGGCAGAAGTTCCCACAGATTTTCGACTGGCTCTCCATCCTCGATATGAATGTGTGGGTAATCCTCACCCTGATGGTCATGGTGGCCGGATTTAATATGATTTCAGCCCTGCTGGTGCTGATCCTCGAACGGAGCCGCATGATCGGCACCCTCAAGTCCCTGGGATCTCCCGATAAAAGTATTCGCCGGATATTCCTTTACCTTTCGGGATTTCTTATTGCCAGGGGACTCTTCTGGGGGAACCTGCTGGGACTGGCCCTCTTCTACCTGCAGAAATTCACGGGGATCATCAGGCTGGACCCCGCCTCCTATTACATGGAGATCGTGCCGGTTCATCTTACCCTGGGGCAGGTTCTGGCCCTCAACGGGGGAGCGCTGGGGATCACCCTGCTGATGATGATCCTTCCCACCCTGTACATCAGCCGGATTTCACCCGACAAAACCCTGCGATTCGATTAGAAAGGGATGACCATGCAGAGGAATCAGGCAACAAGAGGCATAGGCCATGGAGAAATCATGGAGGCTCTGGCGGCGGGTCTTCCCGGTGCTACAGCCCACCTGCGGATGCTCCCGCCCGGAAGGGCCTACGTGGAAGCCGGAGAGGTGCCTGCAGAAGCCCTGGAAAGCGGGGTGCTGGTCGTGCTCTTTGAGGACGGGGAAAGGATATACACCTGCCTGATTAAAAGGCCGGCACACATGAAGGTGCACGCCGGCCAGGTGGGCTTTCCCGGGGGGCGCAGGGAGCCCTCTGATACCAACACCCTGGATACCGCCCTCCGGGAAGCCTTTGAAGAAACAGGAATTCAGCCTGAAACCGTCGCGGTGGTGGGGCCCCTGACCCCCCTCTACATCCCCGTGAGCCGGTTTGTGATCTACCCCTGGCTGGCCTGGAGCCCCTCCATTCCCCGGTTTCTCCTTAACCGCGAAGAAGCGGAAAAAATAATTCTTTTCCCGCTTCCTTCCGCAGGAGAAGCATTACAGGTGATCACTACCTTCACCGATAGCGTTACCGGCAGGCTCGGGGTACCCGCGTTCTCCTTCGATGGAGAAACCATCTGGGGAGCCACCTCCATGATCTTAAGCGAAGTGGCGGAGGTCATGGCCCGGATCAGGCCCCTCCGGTAACCGCCAGCCGTCCTGAATTCCGGCCCGTCTCCGCTGGATCATACGGCTCAGCGTGTAGTATGGCAGGTCAGCGCGAGGCCAGGAAGTCAGCGTGTAGCATGGCAGGTCAGCGCGAGGCCACGGAGGTCAGCATGTAGCTTGGCAGGTCAGCGCGAGGCCAGGAAGTCAGCGTGTAGTTTGGCAGGTCAGCGCGAGGCCACGGAGGTCAGCGATGCGTAATTGCCCAGAACCGTTCTGACAAAATCAAAGGTCTCCCGGCCATTGGCAAATCCCCAGCGCACCACTTCATCGGAGAAATATTTCTCTTCCGACTTGTTAAGGAGAAAATAATCGACATGGTCTTCCCAAAGGAGGGGATTCTTCCCATATTTGAGGGCGAGCCGCTGAGCATCCTTTACGTGGCCCAGTCCCACATTGTAGGAGGCCAGCACAAACCGGAGGCGCTCCTCCCTGTCAGGGATCTCACGTTCGAATTGCTTGTCGAGCCAGGAAAGGAGAGCGATGCCCCCCCTGATATTCTGGACAGGGTCAAAGATGTCCTCCACGCCAAGGGATTCGGCCGTTTCGGGCATGAGCTGCATCAGTCCGGAGGCGCCGGCAAAGGAAACCGCGGCCGGATTAAAACCCGACTCCTTGTGGATGATGGCCGCTACCAGCCTCCAGTCCCAGCCTGCGTCGGCGGCTTCCTGCTTAATGAGATCATCATAGGGTGAAAGCCTGCCGCCACGGGAGCTCAGGGGAGCCGATACGCCCTGCCCGTTCCGGTTACTCCGGAAATAGGAGGCATAGAGGGCTCTGTAACGGGGAGTTCCCATGAATTCCGCCAGCCAGCCGTCGAGGTATTCTTTCAGTCTGCGGGCATCCTTACGCACAGCCCAGGCCACATTCTGCCGGAAACTCACCGGCATGGAAAAGTCAAGTTGGGGATAGTGTTGCCGGTATACCCGGACCATCATCTCATCGCATACCGTCAGGGAGATGCTCCCCTCGGCCACCTGCCTGACGAGCTGCTCGGTATCGGAAACCGAATCGACGACCATCTGCAGGGGTTCTCCGATCTCCTCCCCGAGGTTTTTCAGTCTTTCATGAAAAGCGGAATTCCGCGGGACCACAATTTCACGGTTGCGAAGGGCCAGGACGTTGTGGACCAGCAGGGAGTCTTCGCGACTCCCGGAGGGCCCCTTGCGCTGAACAAGCACCTGACGGGTCTGTTCCAGGGGCAGGGTGAAATCAACCCTCCGGGCCCGCTCGCCCGTCACTGTCAGATTCTTGGCCGCCACATCATAGCGCCCCGTCTCCAATCCCCGGAAAGTGTTCTCCAGGTCGTTGCTGACATAGATATCCAACTCCACATTGAGGTCTCGCGCCAACTCCCTGAGGAGTGAATATTTAAACCCCATGGGCTTGCCACGGTATACATAATAGGAGGTGGAACCATAATCCACCACCACCCTGAGTCGTCCTTCCTTCCTGATGGTCTCCAGGTCACGGAGAGGCGCCTCAAATCGTCCGTTCTCCCATACGCTGGCACTCCGCGTCTGCTCGATACAGGTCGAAAACAGAAACAACATAAGTATCAGCAGGAAAACATTCCTGTATTTCAAAATCATATTAATACAAATTAGTTAATAAAAAGGGATGGGGGTCAGTTGTAGAAAGACCAGGCGATGCCTAACCGGAAAGTGGCCTGGTTCATGGGATAATGTAACGCAGTAAAATAAGATTTGTTCATAAAAAGTGAGCCCGCATTCATATATTGGGCAAATACGCGGGTTCTTTTCAGCTTAAGATTGGCAAAACCGTCGATATAGGGATAATTCCCCAGCTTCTTTTCTTCCTGGAGGTAGAAGAAACCGGTTGCGGGATCGTAAGCATCGGCATAATAGAGGGTATTGTAACGCACATCGGCGCCCAGCTGAACGTGAAGCACTTTGGACAGAAGCAGTTCGTAGCTGAGGGATACCCTGGCTGACAGGTCGGGCAGATGAAGGTACCGGGGAGCGGAAGCCTTCTGCCAGAGCAGATGGGTCAGGAGGGTGAAGTTTCTGACTTTGAATTCTTTATTAATCCATGCTGCGAGGACCAGCATTTCGTCTTTGGTTTGGGCCGGAATGCCCGTGGTATCATGATAGATATAATTGTTGATCAGCGCGTAGCTTGCTCCGGCTTCCAGGTTCCGCACCGGCGAGAACCAGGTGAAGGAGGCATTCATCAGCTGCTCGTTGACCATGTCATGGTCCCATTTCCTGCGGTTGGAGAAATAGCGTTTCTGGTAATAATCGGGTACTCTGTTCCAGAGGTTTCCCGCGATCCTGATGGAGGCCAGGGAATCTCCGGCCATTCTGACCGGTTTGGTCACCACGCCGTTCAGTTCGGTTTGACCCGCCTTGTACCCCGTGAAATACTGACGCCCGTCAAAATGCCAGTTCCAGAATTTTCCCTTTTCACGGAAAATTCCTCCTCCCAGATAGGCATTCGACCAGGTGGGACTGTACCACCGCCCTTCAGGCCCCTGATAAACAGCCCCCTGGTATACCCCGGGGTGAAAGGGGAATACGGCATCCCTGTAACCAGGGGCAGCATAGCTGTTCTTCACCACATCCACACCCGCAAATACCCGTTGCCCGAAACTGTACTTCTTCTGAGCCGACTCATAAAACTTCAGCTGAACCTGGTTGGTGACTGTAACCAACCGGGTGGAATCACGGGTCACATTGGTTCCGAGCCAGGAATCCGGAAAGAAAAGCTGGTTGTTTTGCTCCTCACCTTCCCGGAATAGACGCAAATTCCCGGAATAGAGAAAAGAATAGAGAAGCCCTGCCACTGGCCGGAATGCAGGCTTCTGATCCGACGAATCACGAATGCCCAGCCGGTACTCCCCGTTAAGGAAAACATACGTGTTCCGGAAGGCCACGGAGGCATCGGTCAGCCGCATGACCACGTATTTGGTTTCCGTATTCAGAAGATCCTCATCGTTGGCCATTCCTCCGTTTACGGTGTTGAAAATCCGGTTGAAAATAACCCCCCCGTAAAGATCGGCCTTATCGCTGCTGTAACTCGAATATAGCGTAATAAAATGGTTCTTATGTTGCTGGAAATTATACTGTCCGTCGGATTTGGCCTGATCATAACGGAAAGTCACATTCAGGCGGGGAGAGATATTCTGGGAATGGAGTACATTAAACCGCGTTTCATTGCTGCGGTTTTTGTTCTCACTCTGGCTGTAATCGAGGAGCGTGTACGGAGTTGTAGTGTTGTAATACTCGATTTGGGAAGGGGTCAACAGGTAGGCATCGTGGCCCCTGAGAAAATAGAAATCAGTGTGATACAACCTTTTATTAAAATCATTGGAAAGATAAGCCCCACCGTAATTGCCGGTGTAGGTGTGGGTGATTCCCGTTTTGTAGGCGGGATGGTAATTGTGGAAATTTCGCCAGAGGGTATCTATCTGGACGGAATCGGCAAACGCCCCGAAACTGCGTGTTTTCCAGGCCACCACATGGGAAGGGATCTGCTTTTCAGCGGGTTGTTCCCCCTGCCCGGGCTGCCCGGAGAGTTGTTCTTCGCCGGGCCGGAATTGGCCGTAAGAAGAAAAGGAGCAGAACAGGGCCGCCAATAACAGTACTTTATGAAACCTCAACATGCAGTCTTTAAAGTAATCAGACGCAAAGGTATGAAAATAGGGGTGACCAGGCCTTGTGTAACCTCCTTTTTTCTAAATATTTAACAAAAACAAAAAACTCCGGCTCAATGAAGAACCGGAGTTTGTTAAGTTGGGCAACGACCTACTCTCCCACTTTCGCAGTACCATCGGCGCTGGCAGGCTTAACTTCTCTGTTCGGAATGGGAAGAGGTGGAACCCCGCCGCTATAGTCACCTTAATCTGTTGGTGCTTA
>JAAYDJ010000009.1 GCA_012729335.1 Bacteroidales bacterium
CAGGAACCGTGGCCGCATTCCGGAGAGCCACCGGAGTTGAAGATATAGCAACAAAATCTTCAGGAACCGTGGCCGCATTCAGGAGAGCCACCACAACTGAAGCCGGGGTTAAGGCCACGAAATACCCGGCCTTTCTCTGGGGCATCCTGCTCATCTGTTGTGGTCTTTTCCCTGGCGGAAAAATTTCCGCCCAGTTGGGCTATTATGTTAAAGACACGACGATACAGGCCGGGGTGAAGCCGGTCGACCAGGGTCCCCGGAAAAATGCCCTTGAGATGGTTATTAATTACAAAACCAGAACCGAACGCTTCACTCCGGAAGAGATCTTTGAATATGGTTTTCCCGACGGAAGGGTTTTCTTTTCCAGGGTCATTTCCGTAGACGGCCGGCCGCAGAGGGTATTCCTGGAGCGGATAGGCCACGGGAAGCTGGATCTGTGGTTTTTTGCAGGATATGACGGCGACCGGTTCTTCCTGGAACGGCCGTCAGAGAGGCAAGCAGCTTCCGGGCAGTACGTATGGCCATCGGGGCAGCAGCCAGAATCCTCGCTCATTGAACTTCCGGAGGAGGATGGCAGGGGGGGCCCCTTCAGGGCGCTGCTGACCTCCTTCACTGCAGACTGTGATCAGGTGGCCGAAGCCCTGAAGGTGGTGCGCTTCAACAGGAAGTCGCTCGCTGCCTTCATGTCGCGTTACAACACCTGCAGTTCCAGGCCGATGCCCATCGCCCGCTTCGGAGTGACCACCGCAGTCAGCTTTACCCACCCGGGCAACGGGCGCCCTGAAATGGAAGGCCTGGCCCGGGCCGGTTTCAACGATGATCCCGCCCTGGCGGCCGGACTCTTTGCCGACCTTCCCGTCTTCGCCGACGGCCTCACCTTTCACCCCGAAATCCTCTACTCCGAAAACAGCTGGTCGGCCTATTCCGGATACAAGGAAGCGAACTTTGACTTCCTGATCAGCACCGCCTCCCTGCAGGTACCCCTGCTGGTCAGGTATACCCTTCCTGCCCTGCGATGGCGCCCCTTCTTCAATATAGGGGGAACCCTCACCCGCCATTTGCGCAACGACAACACCATTTACAGGACCACGGTGAACGACGGAGTAGCCACAATCGCCATGACCACAGGTGAAACCCTCACGGCCCGTGATATGGCTGGGTATGCCATCGGCGGAGGTCTCCAGGTCGCCCTCGATCACCGGCGCTCCCTTTTCCTGGAAATCAGGCACAACGGCTCCTACCCTCTCCAGCGCAACCGGATGCACCTCAGTTCCCTTTACCTTCACCTCTCCTTCAACCTGTAGCCATGCGCAGAGACTTTATCCTCCCTTTTTTACTTCTTGCACTGCTTTTCTCCTGCAATGAAGAGCCGCAACCCGAACCCGCGCCCTATCCCTTCCTGGTATTGAGGGAAATCAGCGGCATATCGGGTGACGGCGCCAGCTTTGACGCCGAACTGGTGCACCCCGGCGGAGAACCGATTTCCGACTACGGCTTTTTGTGGGACCAGCACTCCGACAATCCCACCCTGCAAAGTAACCGCAAATCCCTGGGACACTCCCCCGGAACCACCTTTTCTTACCGTCTCTCCTTCGGAATCGCCCCTGATACCACCTATTATGTAAGGGCTTACGCCCGCACGGGCGGTTACCTGACCTACAGCAACGTGCTGGCATTCACCGGACAAGGGAGTCTTCCCCCGGAAATTTCAGGGTTCACCCCCCTCCACGGAGTAATCGGCACCCAGGTACGGATCACCGGCAAGAACTTCGGATTGCTTCCGGAGGGGAACAAGGTGCATTTCGGAACCCTGAGGATAGCCGTGGACTCGTGCAATGAAAATGAGATTTTTGTGACCATCCCGCCGGTGAAGGCTCCCGACAGCGTCAGAATCACGGTGGAGACGGCGGGCATGCCGGCGGCTTCAGCCGGGTACTTTTCGATCAGGTATCCCTGGCTCAGGAAAAAGGACTTTCCGGTGCGGTTGTGGCCGCAGGTGGCCAGTTTTTCGCTGTCCGGAAAGGGATACCTCATCCCCCCCGAAAGCACGTCGATGTATGTGTACGATCCGGTGGCCGACCACTGGAGCGAACAGATGCTTCCGATAACGACCAATATTCCGGTGGCCTTCGCCTCGCAGGATAAAGGGTACCTGTTGGCCGGGAGGCAATTGTTCGAATGGGACCCTGTGCAGAACCGGTGGAACGGGAAAGCTGCATTTCCGGTGGAAGTTGGTCCTCATCACTTTGGTTTTGCCTGCGGGGGCTCTGTATTTGCAGGGAGTTGCCACATGGACAGGCAGTTCTGGCGTTATGATCCCGCTGCGGATGACTGGAGTCAGGCGGCCCCGTTCCCGGGAGGGTTCCATCCTGCAGATCCGCCCTGGGGCCATTTTGCCTTCACCCTCGGGGAGAAAGGGTACCTGGGGATAAGCCGTAGTGCAGGTTTCCAGAAGCAGTTCTGGCAATATGATCCGGCGGCCGACAGCTGGAACCGGAAACCCGATTTCCCTTCCGGGGCCAGCTATTTATGGGCGGCCATGGTCATCGGGGGCAAGGCCTACCTGGGATTGGGAGACTATTTTACAGGGTGGTCAGGCGATGTCACGCCGGCCATAGACGCGTACGAGCCGGAAAAGGAAATGTGGAAGCCCTTCAGGAGTGCCCCCAAAGGGCTGGCGGTCTATGCCGCTTTCTCCATCGGGGGAAAAGGGTATGTCGTCGGGGAGTTCACTTTGTTCTACGATGATCCCACCATGTATGTGTACCAGTTCGATCCGTCGCAGGAGGAATAACAAAAAGGTAATCTGCTCTTTGCAAATAAATAATAAACACTGACAGATGGAGGTAGGAGGCGGGTGCACTGGAATGAACAGTGACAGGTGGAGGTAAGGGCAGGTGCCCTGGATAATTGTTTTACTAAGTGGCACACAGCGTCGGTTAGCGAATTCTGCGATGCCCTGCGTGAAAATTCTGAAGGCGCTTTGTGGACGGCTGGCAGCACCTTGTCACGCTAAAATTCCGCGATGCCTTCCAGGAGGGTCTTCTTGGGTTTGACCCCCACGAAACGCTTAACTTCCTTTCCGTTTTTCAGTAGGACGAGCGTGGGAATATTGCGGACTTTGAATTTGGCCGCCAGGGCTTGTTGGTTATCTACGTTGACTTTTCCAATGCGTACCTTGCCCTGCTGTTCTTCGGCAATCTCATTGAGGATGGGGGCCACCATCTTGCAGGGGCCGCACCAGGGCGCCCAAAAATCGACCAACACCAGTCCGCCCGCCGTCATCTGTTTGAAATTATTCTGGGTCAGATTCTTGACATGGGGATGATCAGCCACTGGCGGCGCATTTTTCATTCTACGGTACGACCAGGCGATCCACCCCACAAAAAGCACCACCACAATGCCCACGATAATCAATACATTCATTTGGATATATTATAGATTAATGATTCATTTTCAATATTTAAAAATATCAGTCAGGTAGTTTAAATTTTCATTTTCATGCTCTAGGCAATACTCTTTTGTCCTTGACTGATGAGGTCACTTTC